>NZ_JBXAIK010000001.1:0-496323 GCF_058796175.1 Brucella sp. GW823-FHT04E01
AACGGCATCCCCGCCGCTTTGAGCCTTAAACCCGGAAAATTCCAGCTCTCCGTGGCCCAAAATCGGGGTGCACCTCACAGGGTTGCGATGGTGATACCCATATTGGTTGCGCCGCCGGGATCAGCGGGATTGTCTGCATATCCGCCTTCTTCACTAAAAATATAAGGCATGACTTTCTGGAAATTCGACTTCATTGAAAAAGCCTCTAATTTAGTATTTATCGAAAAAAAACAGTAATTTGTAGCTCAGGATATCATTGGTTCTTCAGAAGAAAATAGTGTGAAAACTACTTGTTCATGCATTCAATCAAGATTGGTTCAAAATCATTATTTGATCACGATGTGTCTTGCGTACCGCACGATGATGCGGCTTCATGAGCATCTCATCGCTGCATCATTGACAGGCGGGCAAAAGTGAATTCGGAAATCTTTGGATATGCACCGGACGGGCAGGCGGTTCACCGGCTCACGATCTCCAATGGCCCGCTGACGGCCAGGATCATCAATTGGGGCGCAGCCATTCAGGATCTGCGCATGGAGGGCCATGCGGCTCCGCTGGTGATCGGCTATCGCGACTTTGCCGATTATCCGGCCCATTCACCGCATCTGGGTGCGATTGCGGGTCGTTCGGCCAATCGCATCCGCAATGCCCGGTTTGATCTGGACGGAACGACTTACGAGGTAGAGCCGAATTTTCAGGGCCGCCACAATCTGCACGGCGGCAGCAAGGGGCTCGGCAATCGCGTCTGGAAGATAACCGGAAACGGTCCGGATTTCGTGACGCTTGCGACAGTGGCAACCGATGGCGAGATGGGGTTTCCCGGCAACCTGAATGTCAGCTGCACCTATATGCTCACCGGGGATGGGACGCTAATCGTGCGGCTGGAAGCGGTGACCGACAAGCCGACCGTCTGCAACCTGCTGCATCACAGCTACTTCAATCTCGATGATGGCGGCGAGGGCGATATTCTCGATCATCAGCTCAAGATCGACGCCGACGCCTATATGCCGGTCGATGATGCTCTCATTCCGGACGGACGCGTTCTGCCGGTCAAAGGAACGCCTTTCGATTTCCGGGAGTTCCGTCCGATTCGCTTTGAGGAGAATGGCAGTCAGGTCCAGTATGACAGTAATTTCTGCCTGACCGCAGCGCGGGGACCATTGCGCCCATGCGCGTCGGTCAAGGGCGCTCGTTCCGGTATTCGTCTCGATATCTCAACGACAGAACCGGGCGTTCAGTTCTATGCAGGCAACACCATGGCCAATGATTGCATCGGCCTGATGGGCAAGCCTTACGGAAAACACGCGGGTTTCTGTCTTGAGCCGCAGATATGGCCGGGATCGCTGGAATATCCGTATTTCCCGCAGGCAATATTGCGTCCGGGTGAGATTTACGCCCAGACCAGCCATTTCAGCTTTTCACGCGAAAAATAATCAATCAGCAAAAGCGGCGCGTGCGGTTTCCATCGGAGCGAGCGCGCCGCGTATCTCAACGACACGCGCTGCAACCAGATGCGCCTTGCGGGCTGCATCCACCGGAGCAAGCCCGTTCAATCGCGCAGCAAGATAGGCACCGTTGAAGCTGTCGCCAGCGCCGGTGGTGTCCACGGCTTGCGCCACAACGGACGGTACTGACACACTTTCATCGCCGGAGACGACCAGAGCCGGTTCGGTGCCGTCCTTGACGACGATCTCTTTCACGCCGAGTGCGGCAAGGCGATCTGCACAAGCAGCGGCATCCTTGTCGCCAAAGAGCGCTTGTTCATCGGGAAATGTGGGTAGGGCAATATCCGCAATGCGCATCGCTTCGCTGATGATCTCCTGCGCAACTTTCCGGTCTGGCCAGAGCTGGTGGCGGAAATTCGGATCGAATGCGATTCGTGAGCCAGCGGCGCGGCACTTCCGCAAGACATCGAAAAACGTGTCGCGATGCTCGGGCAGGATGATGGCGATTGAAATGCCCGAAAAATAGATGATGTCACGGCCGGTCAGGCTTTTTTCAAGGGCTTCGCGGTCGCTGGCGAGACGCCTTGCGGCGGCGTCGCTCCGCCAATAGGTGAAGGAACGCTCGGCGCCGTTGAGCGTGATTGCGTAAAGACCGGGATGAAGTCCGTCAATAATGGGGCTATGGGCGATTCCGATTCCATTTGATGTCAGGAATACGCGCTGCTTCTGGGAGAAGCTGTCTTCGCCGAAAGCGGTCACATATTCGACAGGGTAGGATTTCTCCATCAGTGCCCGCATGTACCAGGCGGTGTTCAGCGTATCACCCGCAAAACCCATGCGCCATTGATCGCCTTCATTGCCTGAAAGCTCGATCATGCATTCGCCGATAGACGCAAATCCGCCCATGTCAGTCTCCTCACTTCCAATGGGGCTAACGCCTATACTAATTTGCCGTTATGTAAAATTGGTTTGTCGGTAGTCATCCAGCCTTTATCGACTTGCCACATTCATTGTGTAAGCATCCCCCGACTGCATCGCCCTCAAAATCGGGATAGCTTTTCAAAAGCACGATGCATTACCTGATATTTTGGAGTTCCGCTGACGTCGTGTAGCGAACCTCAGCCAAGGATTTGACATGCGTTATGCGATTTATTTCACGCCGCCATCCAATGATGCGCTTTTGAAGGTTGCCGCAAACTGGCTCGGGCGCAATGCGTTCAGCGGGGAACCGGTCAAGATGCCTGCGATTCGCTCGCTCGCGACCGCTGAAATCGCCCAGCTGACCGAAGAGCCGCGCCGTTATGGTTTTCATGCGACCATGAAAGCGCCGTTCCGTCTGGATGAAGAACATACTGAAAATGACCTGCTTTCCGCATTGATGCATTTCGCATCGTCGGCGTCACCGGTCGTCATTCCCCGTTTGAAGCTGCATGCAATTGGCCCGTTCTTCGCGCTCGTGCCGGAAGAGCCGGTTGCTGAGCTGAACCAGCTCGCCAATGATGTTGTCGTTGCCTTCGACCGGTTTCGCGCACCGCTCACTGAGGCGGAAATTGCAAAGCGGCGGCCGGAGCGTCTCAGCGAGACGCAGCGCCACAATATCGAACGCTGGGGCTATCCCTATGTTTTTGACGAGTTCCGCTTTCATATGACCCTGACCGGCCCGGTGGAGGAGAAGGACCGCGCTCGCGTGGAGCGGACGCTGGACGAATTTTTCACGCCGCTGCTGGATGACGCCGTAGAGGTTGCGAATCTCGCTCTGTTCGTGGAACCTGAGAAAGGGGCTCCTTTCGAGATTCATTCGCTGCATCCTCTGACCGGTGGCCAGGTTGCGTCTGCTCGGGCCTCACGAGCGGTTGGGAGGCCGTAAGCAATGGGAAATGAAACGGTTCTGCGCAACGCCCGTATCGTGCTCTCCGACGATGTCGTTCTCGGTTCTCTGAAGCTCGTCGGCGGCAAGATCGCCGATATCTCTACCGGCACCTCCAGTATTGGCGAAGATATGGAAGGCGACTTCCTGACGCCGGGACTGGTGGAACTGCACACAGATCATCTCGAAGGACACTATGCTCCGCGCCCCAAGGTGCGCTGGAACCCGATTGCCGCCGTACAGGCGCATGATGCCCAGATTGCCGCCTCCGGGATCACCACCGTTTTCGACGCATTGCGTATCGGTTTCGATGACGACGCCGAAACGGGTATCGACGATATGCGCAAGCTTTCGTCGGCGATTGCCGAAGGCCGCGATGCGGGCCGTCTGCGCGCCGACCATTTCCTGCATTTGCGTTGCGAGGTTTCCGCACCCGACTGCCTTCCTGCCTTCGAACAGTTCGGCAATCAGGCGCTGGTCAGGCTGGTATCGCTGATGGATCACGCGCCGGGGCAGCGGCAGTTCACGGATATCGAAACCTACAAGACATATTTTATTCGCAAGCTGAAATTCTCGGAAGAAGAGTTCCGGCTCTATTGCGAGCGGCGTATCGGGCAGTCCCAGCAATATTCCGCGCCGACACGCAAGGCGATTGCCGAATTGTGCCACCAGCGCGGGGTTATTCTGGCGAGCCACGATGACGCGACGACAGAGCATGTCGCGGAAGCACAGGCACAGGGAATACGCGTCGCGGAATTTCCCACGACACATACAGCTGCGAAAGCGTCAAAAGATTCCGGAATGTCGGTGCTTATGGGGGCGCCGAATGTCGTGCGCGGCGGTTCGCATTCGGGAAATGTGTCTGCGCGCGAGCTGGTCGAAGCCGGGCATCTCGATATCATATCGTCGGATTATATCCCGGCCAGCATGATGCAGTCGGCGTTTTTTCTCGCTGATGTCGTCGAGAATATCTCGCTTCCGCAAGCCATTCGTCTGGTTTCCGCCAACCCTGCCAAAGCGGTAGGGCTGGATGATCGCGGCGAGATTGTTGCCGGCAAGCGGGCTGATCTGGTTCGTGTGCAGATTGCCGATCACGTTCCGATCATCCGCACCGTTTGGCGAGAGGGACGGCGGGTTATTTAGAGCATCGATCTGATTGGATCAGACCGACGCTCTAAATATTTCTATTTCAAGCATAATCTTATCGATCCTCGTTTCACTCCGGTCGGATTATGCTCTAACCCACCGAGATGAGCGTGGTCGGTTCCAGCGCCAGTCTGCCATCATCCAGAATATCGAGCTGCAGAGAGCGGTAGCTTTCAATGCTCAGATGGGATGTCTTTGGGGAGTGCGGATGTGTTGCGGTGACCACGACAACGCTCGCACCGGCAGTTTCTCCGGCAACGATACCGGCTGGCGCATCCTCGAACACAAGGCAATTGTGCGCATCGAAACCAAGTCGTTTCGCGCCAAGCTGGAAACATTCGGGGCTCGGCTTGCCACGCTCTACATCTTCGGCGGAAACGATGGTCTTCGGCATCGGCAATCCTGCTGCGGCGACGCGGCGGGTTGCAAGTTCAAGTGGCGCCGAGGTGACGATTGCCCAACGGTCTTGCGGCAATGAACTGAGAAAGTCATACGCGCCGTCGATAGGTGCGATACCGTCCAGATCTGCCATTTCGGCCTGAAACAATATCTCCGCCTCGCGGATCGGGTCCACGCCCGGCAGAGCGAGGCGACGGACGGTTTCGACGGCTCGAACACCGTGGATCGTCGGCAGGAAAGTGACCGGATCGATGCCATGGCGTATCGCCCATTCGCTCCACACACGTTCGGTCGCTTCAATGGAACTCAATATCGTGCCGTCCATGTCGAAAAGAAACGCATCGAATGATTTGCCGAAAGGGGAAAAGGAGGTCACGCTGAATGTCCTTTAACTACGCAGATGAGAATCGGGAGAATGCTTCTGTGATTGATCATAATGTTTATTGGGTGAGAAGACAGTCTTTGGAGCAGCCAGAGTCCCCACATCGGGTATGAAAATTCGCTTCGGCTCACTATATTGAGGAGCGACTGCAATATTGGTGAAACTTGATCATTTCGATCAATTGTGGCTTTTGGCACCCTTCCGAATTCAAATAAATGCCGAAAGCGTCGACGGCGACTGAATCGCATTCTCAGGATTGTTGTATAAATGACTGAAATAAAATCAAAAAAACGCAACTATCCGGATGTGCGCTTTGCTGTTGCGCCCATGATTGACTGGTCGGACAGACATTGCCGCTACTTTCACAGGCTCTTTTCCAGGCACGCATTGCTCTACACTGAAATGGTCGTGGCGGATGCCATCATTCACGGCCCGCGTGACCGATTGTTGGGTTTCGATGCCGCCGAACATCCTGTGGCACTGCAGCTGGGCGGTTCCGATCCGGTGAAGCTGAAAGAGGCTGCGAAGATCGGCGCCGATTACGGTTATGATGAAATCAATCTCAATGTCGGTTGCCCGTCGGATCGTGTGCAGTCAGGTACATTTGGCGCTTGTCTCATGCAGACCCCGGATGTGGTGGCGCGTTGCGTTTCAGCCATGAAAGAGGCCGTTTCCGTGCCCGTTACGGTCAAATGCCGTATTGGCGTTGACGATCAGGATGTGGAAGTTGCGCTCGACACTTTGACCGATCTGACGCTTGACGCGGGCGCTGATGCGCTTTGGGTCCATGCCCGCAAGGCCTGGCTGAAAGGATTATCGCCCAAGGAGAACCGCGAGATTCCACCACTCGACTATGATCGCGTCTATCGCCTCAAGGCGCGGCTTGGTGATGTTTTCGTCGGCATCAACGGGGGGATCAACACACTGGACGAAGCAGAGCAGCACTTGCAGACGGTCGATGCGGTGATGCTCGGTCGCGCCGCTTACCATAACCCCGAGATTTTGGCGGAGGTGGATGCGCGCCTTTATGGCGGCGATCAGGCGGATACCTCGATCGCTGATATCATCGATGACATGTGCGTTTACACTGATCGCCATATCGCGGCAGGTGGCAGGCTTTCGCATGTGAGCCGCCATATGGTCGGGCTTTTTACCGGACAGCCGGGCGCGCGGCGCTGGCGGCAAATCCTTTCGACAGACGCCACCAGGCCGGGCGCAAACAGCGACGTGCTGCGTCAGGCCTATGCCGTCGTGACTGAAGCGGCAGCAGAAGCTGCTTAGAATACGTTTCGATCTGATTGGATCAGATCGGCGCTCTCAGTATTTGTTTCGACGCGCATCTTATCCGAAAACCGTTTCACACTTTTCGGGATGCACTCTAATCAATCAGAATAAGCTGGTCGCCGCGGACAGTGAACCCGCCGAGGGTTTGCAGGAAGTTCATGCCGAGCAGGCTGCCGGTCATCAGGCCTTCCTTTGTCACCATGGCGCGCACATTCTGGCGTTCGATATCGCCAATCTGCAATGTAGCAATATTGATGACTGCTGCACTTGCCGTGCCATTGGCCGTCATGATCGGAACGGAATAGTTGAGCGAGGCGGTGTCTATGCCTGCGCGCTCTGCATCTTGCTGTGACAGGACAACCGAAGATGCGCCGGTATCGACCAGAAAGTGAACGCGTTCGCCGTTTACGCGCCCGTTGACCTCGAAATGACCGTTTGCAGCCTTTGCAAGCGTGACAGTCAGGGCACCATCGGCATTGCGGCCCGAAATAGGACTGCCGGGGATTAGCCCGGCCGTGACCCGGCTCGCGACGTCCTGCAGCTCATAACGATACTGGTAGCCAGCGACGAGACCGAGGATAATCACGGCCCACATGGCCATATTGCGCGCAAAGTCGGTCAGCTTGATGCCGGAGCCGAGCAAGCCAGCGGCAAGCACGACGCCCCAAATGCCCAGATAGGCTGCGCGGGCAAACACGTCATTGCCCATGCCAAGCGTTGAGCCGCTGTCATTGTTGGACATCAGCAGCAGGACAACAATCGCGACTGCCGCAATAATGAGCCAGAAAAAGCGCCCCATCAGCCAATTCTCTTTTCTACAATAATCTCATGCCTGTCGGCGAGAAGCGCCCAGACGGCCATTCGCTCTTCTGCACTCATGCTGGACCAGCGTGCGATTTCATCCAGCGTCCGGGCACAGCCGAGGCAGAAGCCGGTTTCCGTATCTATCGTGCAAACCAATATGCACGGGGATTCGATGGTTGTCGTGTCCATGAATGCAATGTGGTTGCATCAAAGGGCCATGACAAGCCCGGCGAGGACGGCAACCGAACCGATCTGCTGCGCCGTGCCTAGCGTGTCACCCGTCTGTCCGCCGATTTTTGCGATACAAAGTCTGGCAAAGCCGAAAAGCAGACCTGTTGCCAGCACTAGCGCATTGATGAGCGAGAGAAATCCACCCACCGGAATGAGCGTGAAGACAAGAAAGACCAGCCCAATCCCGAAACCGCAAACAACGGTCTCCCATTGTGGCTGGCCAACACTGTCGGACAGTCCACCGGGACGCGCGGAAGGAAGGGCGTGCCAGAATGCCAGCATGCCTGATCGGCTTGCCGCCTCGCAGCCGACCAGCGCAAGTGCTGCGTATCCCGCGCCTGCGCGGTCGATGATCGCCATCAGTAGAGCCGCTTTCAAACCGACGAAGACAATCAGCGTCAGCGCCGCGAAAGTTCCAATGCGGGAATCTTTCATGATATCCAGCCGACGATCAGGCGAAGAAGCACCGAAGAAACCGTCAGCAGTATCGCCCAGACCGTCTTCATGGAGCGCGCCGGTCATAGCCGCCAGGGCACCAATCGCGAGCAGCGCGCAGGCAAGGGGTGGCAGGTTCACTTTATAGGCCATGAAAAGCACAGCGCCTGCCAGCAGGCCCAGAACCGCTCCCGCGAGCGGAAAGGCACGGGCATCGCGCGGCAACGAATCATCGCCGTTCTCGAACCAGCTCTGTGGAAGCGGCAGGCGGCTTAGAAAGCCCAGACTCCGGATCGTGTCGCCAATGAGACTATTTCGCTGCAAGTGACTGTTCCACTTTGTTTCCCGAAACGGATTTCCGCGATAATTCGCCTCAATGTTGCTTCAACTCAAAGAGGTGATTTGAAAATTCGCGTCAGTGCTTATAGGACGAGCCCAACGAATTTACACCTCCCATCATTGATTGGACTGAACTTATGAGCGCCAGCGGCCTACCTTTTGACGATTTCCGAGAATTGATCCGAAATCTGCCGGGGCCTGATCTCGGGGCGGAAAGGGCCGTTCGCGAGCGTGAAGCTACACTGACCAAGCCTGCCGGCTCGCTCGGACGCATGGAAGACATCGTGGCATGGCTTGCCGCATGGACTGGCAAGCGCACACCGCAGATCAATCGCCCGCTGGTTGCGGTGTTTGCTGGCAATCACGGGGTTACGGCCAAGAACATCACGCCATTTCCGCCAAGTGTCACGGCACAGATGGTCGAGAATTTCGCCGCCGGTGGCACAGCCATCAACCAGATCTGCATTGCCAACGATCTGGGGCTGAAGGTTTTCGATCTGGCGCTGGAGCATCCAACCGGCGACATTACCGAAGAACCGGCCATGGATGAGCGCACCTGCGCCGCGACCATGGCTTTCGGCATGGAAGCGATTGCCGGTGGAACCGATCTCCTATGCATCGGCGAAATGGGTATCGGTAATACCACGATTGCGGCGGCAATCGCGCTGGCGCTCTTCGGTGGTACGGCGGAAGACTGGGTAGGGCCGGGCACGGGCTCAACGGGTGAACTGCTGCAGCGAAAGCTCGCCGCCGTTCGTCAGGCCGTAGCGCTCCATCAGGCACACCTACAGGACCCGCTGGAAGTGCTGAGCCGTCTCGGCGGTCGTGAAATCGCAGCCATGGCCGGTGCAATTCTGGCGGCGCGCATGGAGAAAATTCCGGTCATCGTCGACGGTTTTGTGGCAAGCGCTGCCGCAGCTATTCTCTATGCCGCCAATCCGGAAGCCATCGACCATTGCCTGTTCGGCCATGTTTCTGCCGAGCCGGGCCATCGCAAGCTTCTGGAGAAGATGGGCAAGCAGCCGCTTCTTGATATGGGAATGCGCCTTGGTGAAGGAACTGGTGCGGCGCTCGCAGCCAGTATCGTCAAGGCGGCAGCGCTGTGCCACAGCGGCATGGCCACGTTCGAACAGGCTGGAATATCCGGTTCGAAATAACGGTCACCGCATCGTCAAAAAAGCCCGCCATTTGGCGGGCTTATCATTTAAATCAAAGATTTAAGAGCGTCAGTTGTTGTCTTTGTCGAGTACCATGTAGTCGAGCGGCAATTCGGTGGTGTACTTGATCTGCTCCATGGCGAAGGACGAAGACACGTCGCGAATTTCGATCTTGCTGATGAGGCGCTTGTAGAAAGCGTCATAAGCGCCGATGTCCGGCACGGCTACACGAAGCAGATAATCCACATCACCGCTCATGCGGTAGAATTCGATGACTTCAGGGAATTCCTGAACCACTTCAGAAAAGCGCTTCAGCCATTCATGGCTGTGGGAGCTTGTGCGCACCGATACGAACACCGTCACCCGCGCATTGACGCGGATCGGATCGAGAATGGCGACACGGCGCTTGATGACGCCATCTTCTTCAAGTTTCTGGATGCGGCGCCAGCATGGCGTCGTGGAAAGGCCAACTTTCTTGGCAACGTCTGCCACCGCAAGTGTCGCGTCTTCCTGCAATAAGCGCAGTATCTTCCTGTCGAGCCTGTCCATGCGTTTCCGTTCCCGGTTTTAGAAATCGTTTCCCGAACTGTGCGAATAGGTGAAACGTCATACCTTATGGTTCGCAATGATCCGAAGTTACAGGAAAAATATTCTGATGAAAACGAATGGAGTAAAAATTATTTATCGTCTTGGATGAGGTCTCGCACTTTTGCCTGAAGAACAGGCACAACTTCAGCATCGAACCATGGATTTCGCTTGAGCCAGCCGCTGTTGCGCCAGGATGGATGCGGCAAGGGCAGGGCGATTCGACCTGCCGGATTGGGCGTCTCCAAGAAATACCGCCAGTTCCTGACGGTTTCAGTCAGATTGCGGCCCCGATAGTCGGGCAGATGATAGGCAAGAGCGTATTGTCCGACGACGAGAATGAATTCCAGCTGCGGCATTGCCGCGAAAACACGGTCATGCCAGGTCTGGCGGCATTCGCGGCGCGGCGGGAGATCACCGCCATGCTTGTCATAACCGGGAAAGCAGAAGCCCATCGGGACGATGGCAAAGCGTGACGGATCATAAAACTCCTCACGTGAGACGCCGAGCCATTGCCGCAGGCGATCGCCAGACGGGTCGTTGAACGGCAGGGAGGTATTATGCACGCGAATGCCGGGAGCCTGACCGCAAATGGCAATTCTCGCTGTATCCGAGACGATGCAGACGGGATTGGGCTCGTGCGGTAGGGGCGGCGGAAACTGCGGTGTGTCGCGACAGATGCGGCAAGCCCGGATCGAGTGACTGAGTTCGTCCAGTTTTTCCATGAATACTATCAGTTTCGGGGCAGGATCATTTCGATGAAGGTTCGAATATGTTCCCTAATATAGGTAAAGCCATCGCCGATTACAGCCAGCAACGGTTCGCGGCCGGACGGCTGTTCAATTTCAAGATCGCGATAGTCCTTGCGCCATAGGGACGGTTGCTCAAACTGACCGGCCCAGATGCCAAGCCGGTTGCGGCGGGCGTCGCGTTCCTCGCGCTGATAATCGCCGTAGGAGACGGCCCAGCCCTGTTCAACCATCCAGCGGTTGAGGTCGGTTTCCCCAAGATAACAGCGCGCCAGATCGCGATTATACTGATCTCGTCCCTCTTTCTCGCACCGAATCGAGGACTTCCCGATTCTGGCCCGCAAGATGTTGCGGGCTTCCTTGCCGCAATCGTAAGGGGTTCCTGCCCGAACACACTGCTGTTGCATCTCCGGTGCGTCGATACCCTTGAGACGTATATGTTTCTTGCTGAGAACGACAGTATCGCCATCAATCACATAGACCGGCCCGTTCAATGCCTCTTTAGGCGCCGATTGGATTGGCAGATAGGCGATAAGCACGGCTAAAAAAGAAAATAGTAATATAGTCAATAAGATACTGCGAAAGCTTATGCTGTTGCTTTTGCGAGCCGGACGATAGGGACGTCTGTAAGGGCGACGGTATTTGCTCATAGATAGCTTCGCGACTCCCCGGCATCCTTCATTTTGTGCAGACTGCGAGCTCCTGTCGCTGACGTCAACAAGAGCAGATTGTTGATCGGAACAACAGTCAGTTTGTTGTCAATTAGCAACAGTCTTTACCGTTGCTTTAGGTTAGAAAGAGCTCAGGCACATTTTGCCCATTTCCCGCCACAAACTGGCGTCACCGATCATGGAAAGGCAGAAGCCACCAAAGTATTGAGAGCTGTCAGGCTCCAGCAGGATAGGCAGGAATGACGAAGGGCGCGTTGTTGCACAGCAAACGGATTGGGAACAGGATCACCCCTGTTCGCGCACCCTTTATTCTTTCCAATGATGGTAAGGCTTTTTTCGGCCAAGATCGGGTCTCAGTCTTGACGAAAACAGCGTGCATTCTGTCCTCTATGAATGTTTCCTCTGAATGTGAAAGACCAGCGTTGTGATGCGTATCCGCAGTTTTTCATATAGCGCCCTTGCTATGGCTCTCGGCTTGGCCATTGCCTGTAACAGCGCCTTTGCTTTCGACCTTAATGACGATTCCGAAAAGTCGAGAAGCCCGTTTGAACTCTTCAAGTTCGGCTTTTCCGCATACAAGAATGGTCATAAGGACGAAGCGATCAAGGCACTGCGTTATGCTGCGGATCGCGGCCATCAGGGTGCGAAGTGGAAACTGGCCCGCATGTATGCCGATGGCGACGGCGTACCGGAAAATGACTATGAAGCCTATAAGATTTTCGAAAAGATCGTTCGCGAAGGTTCGGAACCGGGTTCGGAAAACGACTCTTATGTGGCTGACGCTCTCGTGGCGCTTGCAGGTTATGTGAAGCGCGGCATTCCGGGCTCGCCGGTCAATGCCAATCCGGGTATGGCACGCAATCTCTATGTGCAGGCCGCCTCGAATTTCGGTGATTCCGCTGCCCAGTTCGAGCTTGGCAAAATGCTGCTCGACGGCGACGGCGGAGAACGCAATTCCATTCAGGCCGCACGTTGGTTCCAGCTTGCCGCCAAGAAGGGTAATGCCGGTGCGCAAGCCATGCTCGGCAACATGCTGTTTCAGGCAGGCAAGACCGTTCGTGGCCTCGCTATGATGACCGCAGCTTTCGAACGCTGCCCGACCGAAGATTGCCCATGGATACGCGATATGCAGGAGCAGGCATTCTCGATTGCCGGCGAAGCGGACCGTCGTAATGCGATTGCACTCTCCAGTGACTACGTCACCAAAGGCGACTTCTGATTTAACTGGAAACGCTATGGTCTTGATTTAGCGTCAGTTCTCAGACCGAAAGCGTTATCGTCACCGGCACATGGTCGGATGGCTTCTCCCACGCACGAACGTGCTTTTCCACATCACTCGATATGAAACGATTGGCCGCCTCCGGCGACAGCATCAGATGGTCGATACGGATGCCGTTGTTCTTCTGCCAGGCCCCAGCCTGATAATCCCAGAACGAGTAAATCCCGCTATCGTCGGTTGACGCACGGATTGCATCGGTAAAGCCCAGATTTTCAAGCCTGCGGAATGCCTGGCGCGATTGTGGCTTGAAGAGCGCGTCGCCCACCCACTGCTCGGGATTCTTGGCATCGTCCGGCTCGGGAATGACGTTATAGTCACCGGCAAGCACCAAAGGTTCTTCAAGAGCAAGGCGATCTTTCGCCCACAGCTCAAGCCGCTGCATCCACGAAAGCTTGTATGGAAATTTCTCCGTGTCCACGGGATTGCCGTTCGGCAGGTAAAGTGAAACGACGCGGACAACGCCCTTGTCTGTCGAGTAGACGCCTTCGATGAAACGTGCCTGCTCATCGCCATCGTCGCCGGGAAGACCGCGATTGACCTCATCCGGTGATTTCTTGGAAAGAAGCGCGACGCCGTTGAAGCCCTTTTGGCCGTGTGTTTCCACATGATAGCCGAGCGCTTCAATCTCCAGGCGCGGAAACTGGTCATCGACCGACTTGATTTCCTGCAGGCAGGCAATATCGGGCGAGGACTCCTTCAGCCAGTGCTGGAGGTTCTCGATACGGGCTTTGACGCCGTTGATGTTCCAGGTCGCGATTTTCATATCGCTATGATTATGCGCTTGGGGAGGTGAGGGCAAGCAGGGCGCAATCGCGCGTCACAGCTTTTCATCGGCCACAATTTCGATATCCGGGGAAAAATCGGCTCAAGACTATTTGTATTGGCGGTTTTGCATTCCTATTTGCTCTGGACAGGAGCCAAACAGGAGATATTCGAATGTTCGACGCCAAGAAACTTCTCGAGCAGTTTCTGGGATCACAAGTACCCGGTACGTCGGGAAGTGTCCGCGACAAGGCCGGGCAGGTGACAGACCTGGCAAAAAAGAACCCGCTTGCAACGGGAGCCATTGCCGCCGCCATTCTTGGCACGAAGACCGGGCGCAAGCTCGCGGGCAATGTAGCGACCGTCGGCGGCATCGCTGCCATCGCCGGATTGGGATATCTTGCCTACAAAAATTACAAGTCCGGTCAGGCACCGCAGACGGCCGAACAGCCGGTCGCGAAGGAGCCCGAGCTTCTTCCTCCGCCCCCGGCCGATTCTCCGTTTCACCCGCAATCTCCCGCTATGAGCAACAGTTTTGCGCTGACACTCGTGCAGGCGATGATTGCTGCCGCCAAAGCCGACGGTCATATTGATGATGCCGAGCGGGCCCGCATCATGGAGAAGGTGAAGATTTCCGGTCTTGATGACGAGGCGGAAGCCTTCCTTGAGAAGGAGCTTGCCGATCCCGTTGATCTCAATGTTCTGGTTTCAGCCGCGCAGACTGAGGAGCAGAAGGTCGAGCTTTATACGGCTTCGCGTCTTGCAATAGACCCCGATAACAGGGCTGAACGTGGATATCTGGATATGCTGGCTGGTCGTCTCGGCCTGCCGGATGCCCTGGTGGATCACATCGAAGCGACGGTCGCTTCGGTAAAGGTTTGAGGCCGGTTGTTTTCCGGCAGCCATGAAAAAAACCGGCCGCCACATGGCAGCCAGTTTTTAAATCTTCTATTCGCGTATTCGCGCGCCCGTCAGATGGCGAAGCTGGTTCCGCAGCCGCAGGCCGAAGTGGCGTTCGGATTGCGGATCTGGAACGACTGTCCCATCAGATCGTCGACGAAATCGATTTCCGAACCATCCATATAGGGAACTGAAATGGAATCGATCAGCACCTTGGCGCCGAGCTTCTCGATGACGATGTCGTCGTCGGTCTGCTCATCAACCAGATCGTATTTATAGGAGAAACCGGAACACCCGCCGCCCTCGACAGAAACGCGAAGGGCAGTCTTTCCCGGTTCCGATCCGAGAATCTTGGCGATCCGCTTTGCTGCGGAATCTGAAACGGTAATGCCTGTCATCTGCCTTGTTCCGTTTGCAATTGCGAATATCGAACCGGGTGATTTCTCCAGATTTCCGATAGCCGCATACTTGCCTTCATGATTAGCTGATAGCTATGAACGCGAACTGCGGAAGTCAATATTCGCACCGGTTTTGTGTAATCATATTACAGTGAAGGATGCATCGCAATGTCGCTGGAAGGAATAGGCTTCGGTTATCGCGAACGCGCGCCCTATGCCTGTGATCCTGCACGGAGCCGTGGTCGTCTGGTGCCAGAGCCGGAAAGCCCGACCCGCACGCCATTCCAGCGCGATCGCGACCGTATCATCCATTCCACAGCATTTCGTCGTCTGAAACATAAGACGCAGGTTTTTATCGCTCATGAAGGCGATCATTACCGCACGCGGCTTACGCATACGATAGAGGTCGCCCAGATTGCGCGTGCGTTGGCGCGCGCATTGCGGCTCGATGAAGATCTGGCCGAGGCGGTAGCGCTTGTCCACGATTTTGGCCACACACCCTTTGGCCATACGGGCGAGGAAGCGCTCAACGATCGCATGAAGGCGTTCGGCGGGTTCGACCATAATGCACAGTCGCTCCGGATCGTGACCAAGCTCGAACATCGATATGCCGATTTCGACGGGCTTAATCTCTCGTGGGAAACGCTGGAAGGGCTGGTCAAGCACAACGGGCCGCTGTTGGGCGCTCATGCAGCACATCCGGATGCCGCTGTTCCGTTGCCGATCCTCGACTTCAATAAACGCTATGATCTGGAGCTCACGCGGTTCGCCAGTCTCGAAGCGCAATGCGCGGCCATTGCCGACGATATTGCCTATAACGCTCATGACATCGATGACGGCTTGCGGGCAGGGCTTTTGAGCCTTGATGCGCTTGACGAAGTGCCGTTGACGAAACGCCTGCTCGATCTCGTGCGGGCGCGTTATCCCGATCTCGATCCCGTGCGAACCGGACATGAGCTGGTGCGCAGGCAAATCACCATCATGGTGGAAGATGTGATCGAGGAGGCCCAGCGCCGTCTGGCAGTGGCAAAACCGCAGAGCGTTGAAGATGTGCATGGCCAGTCGCACGCACTGGTGGCGTTTTCCGATACCATGTGCACCGACGAAAAAGTGCTGAAGCGGTTTCTGTTCAAGAACCTCTATTTCCACGACAGCGTCGTGGTGCGCAGACATGCCGCCGACAAGATATTGCAGGACCTTTTTGATACCTGTTTCACCAATCCGTCGATCATGCCGTCAGAGTGGCAATCGGGCTGCGAGACGCTGGATGAGGCGGCGCGGGCGCGGCGGGTCGCTGACTATCTTGCCGGGATGACTGACAATTATGCCGTGCGAGAACACCGACGATTGTTTGACCACACACCCGATTTAGCTTAATCGGGGGCCAAACGAAGCGGCATCTATCGGCAGTTTGACCGGATTCCGTACAGGATTAGAGCATTTCCAGCAAAAGTGCGAAGCGGTTTTGCGTCGGACAATGCGAAAGAAACAGCATTTCCAGCAAAAGTGCGAAGCGGTTTTGCGTCGGACAATGCGACAAAACAAAGCCCGGCGTAAGCCTGACAGGACAGACCATGAATATCTTTGCAGATTTCGACGCACGTATCAAAAAGACGTTGCAAGATATTGATCTGAAACCGAAAGACGGTGGCGATTTAGACCTATCGCGCATCGGTGTCGAGCCGCCGCGAGATGCTTCCCATGGTGATATCGCAACCAATGCTGCGATGGTGCTCTCCAAGGCCGTCGGTCAGAATCCGCGTGAACTTGCCGGTCGCATCGCCGAGGCTCTTGCCTCGGATACCGACGTCGACACGGTTGATGTCGCCGGTCCGGGCTTCATCAATCTGCGTCTGAAGGCCACTTACTGGCAACGCGAACTCTCGGCGATGCTGAATGAAGGTAAGGATTTCGGTCGCTCCAAGCTTGGTGCAGGATCGAAGGTCAATGTCGAATATGTTTCGGCAAACCCGACGGGCCCGATGCATGTGGGCCATTGCCGTGGCGCAGTCGTGGGTGATGTTCTGGCCAATCTGCTGAAATTTGCAGGCTATGATGTGGTTAAGGAATACTACATCAACGATGCCGGTGCGCAGATCGATGTGTTGGCGCGGTCCGTCATGCTGCGCTACCGTGAAGCACTCGGTGAAAATATCGGTGAAATTCCGTCTGGTCTTTATCCCGGCGACTATCTCGTTCCGGTCGGGCAGGAGCTTGCCAAGGAATTTGGTTCGAAGCTTCTGGAAATGCCGGAAGCCGAAGCGCTTGCTCTCGTAAAGGATCGCACGATCGATGCCATGATGGCGATGATCCGTGCCGATCTCGATGCGCTCAACGTGCACCATGACGTGTTCTTCTCCGAGCGCAAGCTGCATGTTGATCACGCACGGGCGATTCGCAATGCAATCAACGATCTGACGCTCAAGGGCCATGTCTACAAGGGCAAGCTGCCGCCCCCGAAGGGTCAGCTTCCGGAAGACTGGGAAGATCGCGAGCAGACATTGTTCCGTTCGACGGAAGTGGGTGACGATATCGACCGTCCTCTGATGAAGTCCGATGGCGCTTTCACCTACTTTGCAGGCGACGTGGCCTATTTCAAGGACAAGTACGACCGCGGCTTCAACGAGATGATCTATGTGCTGGGTGCCGATCATGGCGGCTACGTCAAGCGTCTGGAAGCGGTCGCAAGGGCTGTTTCCGACGGCAAGGCGAAGCTGACGGTGCTGCTCTGCCAGCTGGTCAAGCTGTTCCGTGATGGCGAGCCTGTGCGCATGTCGAAGCGGTCAGGCGAATTCATCACGCTGCGCGATGTGGTGGATGAAGTCGGCCGCGATCCGGTTCGTTTCATGATGCTTTACCGGAAGAACGATGCGCCGCTGGATTTCGATTTTGCCAAGGTGACGGAGCAGTCGAAGGATAATCCGGTCTTCTACGTGCAATATGCTTCCGCACGTTGCCATTCGGTTTTCCGTCAGGCTGCCGATCAGCTTGGCCTCGCCGATCTCGACCGAGTCGGTATGGCTGCGCATTTCGACAAGCTGACCGATGAGAGCGAAATTGCACTCGTTCGCAAGCTTGCCGAATATCCGCGTCTGATCGAGGCTGCGGCCATTCATCAGGAGCCGCATCGGCTTGCTTTTTACCTCTATGATCTCGCCAGCGCGTTCCATTCGCAGTGGAATAGAGGCACAGAGAACCCGGACTTACGTTTTATTAAGGTTAACGATCCAGACTTGTCATTAGCCAGGCTAGGGCTGGTACAGGTTGTTTCCGATGTGCTGACTTCCGGATTGACGATAATCGGTGCGGACGCTCCAACGGAAATGCGCTAGAGTATAGTTCGAAGGTGAAAGCCTTTTGAGATGGATTATACTCGAAGAATGGTCTCCGCAGCTCACGGGCCGCACTATGTGGTTCGAGATGACTTCGGAGGTCAGGCGGCTGTCACAAAGCTTTTCAGGTCGAAAGACTGATTGAAGGCAAAAGTTGGCAAGTCGAACAGGTGGAAGGCCATAATGAACGCAAGTCATTGGTCTTCCTTCTGGCGCAGGAAACTTCCGTCAACTTTTGCCCACATTGCCTCGCTACAAAGCAATGTATGGAGACGTCTTGCGACGTCCAGGGTTTGAGTTAGGAACACGCTATGACGGACAGCAGTGCAAATCCCCGTAATTACGGCGAGCGTCCGTTGCACGAAGACGATCCACTGATGGAACTGTCGCGGATCATGGACTTCGGCACGCCTGCTGATGACAACGTCGCTTGGAATGAGCGCCGACCTAGTTACTTTGAAGATAACCGGACAGAGCCGGGCTTCGATCCATCGCTGGATCTGGAGCGCGAATTGCTCGGTGACTTCAATGATTATTCTCAGCCTACGGACCAGTCCCAGTTCGCAGCGACCCCTGCACAAGATGATTCTCATCTGTTGGATGAGCCTCTGATTCATGAGGAAGAACTTGCTTCGGCTCTGGAAGACGAGCTTGATCTTCAAATGGATGAAGATGAGCAGGCGCCGGAATTGGAAACGCCCTCATTCGAAGCACTTGAGTTCGAAGAAACTGACCGAACTGAACCTGTGCCGCAATTCGACTACAGTGATTATTCGGCTGCACGCGATTCGAACGAAGAGACCTATGCCGCATCGTCGTCGGTCTACGCTCGCCGGGAAACTGTCGAGCCGCTTCATGTCGATCAGACCGATTACGATCCGACCATCTATCAGCCAGCCATAGAGCCGCATCAAGAGGCTTATCAGCCTGCGCGCGATCATGATTGGAGCGTTCAGGCTGTTGAGCCTGCCGAACAGTCCTATGCCGCCGCTGCGCCGGTTTCGCTTGAGGACGAGCTGGAAAATCTCCTTTTCGGCGATGAGCCGCAGCCAGTGTCTCACGACGAGACCCGGTTTTCTCATGTCGCGCCGGCAGAGGAGCCCTACGTCCACCACGACGTGGTGCCGGTGCAGAATGTTGGATATCAGGACGAGACCGAGCTTGCAGATTTGCATTTCGATGATCTGCAGCTCGATGAGCCGGCTTACGATGCTGCACCACAGACGGCTGCACCCGTTGAAACCTATGCGCCTCAGTCTCAGGTCGTGCCTGCAGGATATCCGTACTATACGCGAAGCAATTTCTCCTCGGGCATTGCAGGGCAGGACGCAGTGGCGACAGCCCCGCAGGCTGACTATGCGCCGGTTACAGAAACAGCGCCTTCTCTTGGCGACGACGACGATTTCTCTTTCGACGACGATTTTTCGTTTGATGTTGAGGAAACAGCAGCTGCAATCGCTGCTGAAGGAACCGAAGACGATCTTTCGGAGCTGGACGAAATCAGCCTTTCGGAAGATGATTTCGGTTTCGAAACGTCCGGCGATGTTTCCAGCATTCAGGATGAGAACGCTTTCAGCGAAGATGATTTCTTCATGGAAGATGATCTCGATCTAAGCTCGGAACCTGAAGAAGAAGCCACCGCCTACGCACATGCGGTGCGTTCGGACGACGATTACAGTTCTTCATCGACTTCGTTCCAGCAGTTCGGCAGTGCTCATACGGCTGCGGTCAGCGCCCCGGCACCCGAAGTCGAAACCTTGAGCGTGGCCGAAGAAAAGGTCGAGCAGACGCATTCCCTCGATTTGCCGGAAATCAACTACGGCGAAGAAGAAACCAACGCCGGTTTGACTGATCTCGAAGCCGAATTCGCCGAGGTCTTCAACACGGTTGGTGTGGATGAATCGGCAAAAACAGACGCACAGAGCGAAGCTGACAGGGCTTTTGAGGACATATTCCGCGAAAGCGCTTCGAGTTATCTGCCAAACTCCGGTGCCAGCCTTGGTGCTGCTGTCGGTGCTGCAGCAGTGGGCGTCGGCGCTGCCGCAGCTGCGGGAGCGTATGGCCGCTCACAGGCAACAGCCCAGGCGCCAGCACAGCCAAAAGCCTCCAATCCGTTGGGCAATGAAGACGACTTCTATAACCATTGGGCAGCCCAGGGTGCACAGACCCTTGAGGGAGGCGACTTTGGCGAACGCGCTGCGATGCAGGCGGACGACGATCTTGGCAGCGCTGCCGAAGCTTATCGCAATCGCCCGGTTCGTGGCCGTCGTGGTCTTATTCTGGCCAGCGTGGCCGGTGCGGCGGTGCTTCTTGGCGGGATCGGCTATCACTTCCTCGGAGGTAGCGGGTCCGGTGAGCCGGTCGTGATTCGTGCCGACAATCAGCCGATCAAAATGCAGCCGGAAAATCCGGGCGGTGCCACGGTACCGAACCAGGACAAGGCGGTTTATGACCGTGTTGCCGGTACGCTGCCGAATAATCCGGAACAAAAGTCCCTGATTACTTCCGGTGAAGAGCCAGTCGACATTTCCGGCACGGATGACAGCGAGAACATGGCGGACAATACGCCTGACGAGCCGCCAGTGACGAATAATGCTTCGGCCGAGAATCAGAACACGAACCACAATGCGCCGTTGGTCCAGCCGCGCGAAGTGGAAACCATGATCGTTCGTCCAGACGGCTCTATTGTCCAGCCTTCTCCGGCTCCGCAGGAAACAGCCTCGCAGCTGCCACCAGCAAACACTGCTCAGCCGGCGGCTCCCGCCGGTGGTGATGAAATTGCTGCGCTGGCCGCTGGCAATGCACCGGCAGAACCGGCTGCGCAAACACCTGCACCGGCTCCTGTGGCACAACAGCCTGAGCCGGCTGCGGAAGCGCCGCGTCTTCCTGTCCGTGCTCCGGTGGTGCCATCACGGCCTGCTGAACAACCGGTCAACATCGTCGGCAATGTTCCGCAGCGCACGCAGGCCCCCGCTGCAACCAATCCTGCTCCGGCAGCGCCGCAGGTTGCATCGGCAGCAGGTGCAGGCGGTTATTTCATCCAGATTGCTTCGCAGCCATCTGCCGAGCTGGCACAGAAGTCCTATGCCAATATGGCCCAAAAGTATGGCAGCGTAATCGGTGGCCGCAGCGTCGACATCAAGCGTGCCGACATTCCGGGCAAGGGCACCTACTATCGTGTCCGCGTTCAGGGTGGTTCCAAGGAAGATGCATCCGCACTTTGCGGACGCCTTAAGTCCGCTGGCGGCAGCTGCTTCGTAACGCAGTGATTTGTCGGACATTGAATATGGAAAGGGCGGCCTCGGTCGCCCTTTTTCATGGTCCACTACCAAGCCTTGTTCTTTTCGGTTAAACCGGGGCAGGGTTGTTTGAGTACAGCATTTCCAGACAATTTTGGGGAAGAGCGCATGAAAGAGTGCAAGGCATGGATTGCCGGTGTGTCGGGAACGAAACTTACTGAGGACGAAATCGCGTTTTTCCGCGATGAAAGACCTTGGGGCTTTATTCTTTTTGCGCGCAATGTCGAAAGTCTGGAACAGGTTTCCGAGCTGACGGCGCACATGCGCGACCTGACGGGCCGGCACCAGACGCCGGTTTTCATCGATCAGGAAGGTGGACGCGTGCAGCGCCTTCGCCCGCCGCTCGTTCCAAACTATCCTTCGGCCTCGGAAGTCGGTGCGATCTATGCGCGTGATCGCGAAGCGGGTCTGCGAGCTGCGTGGCTTCATGCCCGCCTGCATGCATTCGATTTGCTGAAGGTTGGCGTCAATGTGGACTGCCTGCCGGTTCTGGACGTGCCCGTCGAAGGCGCACATGATGTTATCGGCGCGCGAGCCTATTCCAAGAACCCGCAGGCGGTTGCAGAAATGGGGCGAGCTGCTGCTGAAGGCTTGCTTGCCGGTGGTTTACTGCCTGTGGTCAAGCATATGCCGGGGCACGGCCGTGCGTTTGCCGACACCCACAAGGAGCTGGCGCGTGTCACGGTTCCCCTGAATGAGCTGGTTGCGCATGATTTCGTGCCGTTCAAGGCGCTCAATGACCTGCCAATGGCAATGACGGCGCATGTCGTATTCGATTGCATCGATCCGCAGCGCCCTTCGACATTGTCACCGACTGTCATCAACACGATCATTCGCGATGTCATCCAGTTCGATGGTCTTGTCATGAGCGACGACATTTCCATGAAGGCGCTTTCGGGTGGACTCGGTGACATTGCGGACGGCATCATCGGTGCCGGTTGCGATATGGTTCTCTATTGCGCAGGTGTGATGGAAGAACTGAAGCAGGTTGCAGCGCGCGTGCCGGTTCTTGAAGGCAAGGCGAAGCGTCGTGCCGATCTGGCGGAAGTCTATGCGGGCGACCCCGATCTTTCCGATGAGGACGAACTGCGCGCAGAATTCAACGCCATGTTCGAACTGATAGCGTAATCGTCAAAACTTGGTAAACTGACTTCACCGGCGGACTGAACCGCCGGTGGACCTTATCAGCAGGGAAACGGGTTTGGCGGCATCGGGAGCAGACACAGACGGCAAAGACGGCACGCTCGTGCCGATGGATGCGCTGTGGCAGGGCGATTCCGAACGTAGCGAAAGTGAACCGTCGCTTCTCATCGATGTGCAGGGGTTTGAAGGCCCGCTTGATTTGCTGCTCCATCTTGCGCGGAGCCAGCGCGTCGATCTCGCCCGTATTTCCGTTCTTGCGCTTGCAGAGCAGTATCTGGTGTTCGTGGAACAGGCACGCGCCTTGCGCCTCGAACTTGCGGCCGACTATCTCGTCATGGCGGCATGGCTTGCCTATCTCAAATCGAAGCTGCTGATCCCGAAACAACAGGGTGATGATGGAGCGACCGGCGAAGAACTGGCTGCTTCGTTGCATTACCGTTTGAAGAGACTTGAAGCCATGCGCGATGCGGCGGCGAAACTCGTCAACCGCAACCGGCTGGGGCGGGATGTTTTTGCGCGCGGTATGCCGGAAATGGTCATGGTGGACAGGACCAGCCAGTTTTCTGGAACGCTGTACGATCTTCTTACCGCCTATGCTTCGCAGCGCCAGCGACAGGCCGTGTCGCAGGTGCAGATTGCCAAGCGCGCAGTCTGGTCATTGAAGGAAGCTCGTGTGGCACTCGTGCGTTTGATGGGATCGGTGGGCGACTGGATTTCTCTCGATCGCTTCCTGATCGATTATGCGCTTTCGCCCCGAGAAAGAGCTTCGGCGCTCGCGAGTTCCTTCGCCGCCAGTCTTGAGCTTGTGCGTGAAGGCAAACTGGAAGTCAGGCAAAACGCTCCTTTCGAGCCGATCTATATCCGGGCGACAGGAGATATCAGCGAATTGGATGAGGACGAGGATGTCTGAGGCGGAACGTCGAAATCTGGCTGAAATCGATAGTGACGACGATCAGATCGAAACGGAAGTTTCTGTCTTGACGCAGGGGCTTGCTGATCTTGCGCGCATTGTCGAGGCCATTGTTTTTGCGTCCTCTGAACCGGTTTCCGAACGCGCATTGGCTGAACGTCTGCCTGCCAATGTTGACGTCGCGCCAGTTTTGAAACATTTGCAGAAAATATATGAAACGCGCGGCGTGCACCTTGTTCAGGTTGGCAGTGCGTGGGCGTTCCGTACGGCACCCGATCTCGCCTTTCTTATGAGCCGCGAAGCTGTGCAGCAGCGCAAGCTGTCCCGCGCCGCGATGGAAGTGCTTGCCATCATCGCCTATCACCAGCCGGTCACGCGCGCCGAGCTGGAAGATATCCGTGGTGTGGAGACCTCAAAGGGCACACTGGATGTCCTCATGGAGACCGGCTGGATCAAATTGCGCGGACGCCGCCGTACGCCCGGTCGTCCGGTCACCTATGGCACGACCGACTCGTTTCTCGACCATTTCGGCCTTCCGGAAATCCGCGATTTGCCGGGACTGGAAGAGCTGCGCGGGGCAGGGCTGCTCTCGGCACGTATGCCATCGAGCTTTGCCGTTCCGGTGCCGAATATCGACCCGGATGAGCTGACAGAAGATGAAGAGCCGCTCGAAGATATCGATCTGGAAAGCCTTGGCTTGCTCGCCCCACGCGGTGAATAGTCTCAGTATGGCCTTTGGAGCCAATTTTATTTGTCGCAAAGCCGTTCACCGTCACACTTCTGTTTGAAAGATTTGTTGAAAGCGCTTAAATCGTAACTGGCATTGCAGGAACATGCCGCGCGTTCGCGGCAATGAGAGGAATAAAATGGGTAGCTTTTCCATCTGGCACTGGCTGATCGTCCTGGCGGTTGTCCTTCTTCTGTTTGGCCGCGGCAAGATTCCCGAGCTGATGGGTGATGTTGCCAAGGGCATCAAGAACTTCAAGCAGGGCATGTCCGACGAAGACGCCAAGGATGACGCGCGGGATTCGGGTCGTACGATCGACGCCAAGGCTGACGAAACCGTCAACGACGTCAAGAAAACCACCAAGTCCTGATCTAACGGATAAAGCATGCTGCGCACGTGCAAGCGCGCGCAGCATATTTTGCCATTTACAAGTGCGGTTTTCCGCCGAAAGACGGGACGCGCGCGCGAATTGCGCGGGGTATCAAGAATATGTTCGACATCGGTTGGTCTGAACTTCTGATTATTGCGATCGTGATGATCGTGGTGGTCGGTCCCAAGGATTTGCCGAAAATGCTGCGTGCATTCGGCAAGGCGACAGCGCGCATGCGTGCCACCGCCAATGAGTTCAAGCAGCAGTTCGACGAAGCCTTGAAAGAGGCTGAGCTTGACGACGTCAAGAACATCATCGACGAGACCCGCAAGCTAGACCCGCGCTCGAAGATCACGCAGGTATTCGATCCGATTCGAAGTGCGGGCGAGGATCTGCGCTCGGGCCTTCAGTCCACGTCTTCCATGTCTCCGGCGACACCTGAAAAAGTCGCTGAAGTGACGACGCCGGTTGATGCCGGTGGCGCACCGGTTCCGCCTGCTGTGGAAAAAGCCGCAGCGCCCAAGAAGGCGACCCGAAAGACTGCACCGAAGGCAGAGAATAAAGCGGCCGAAGTCACTGTAGCCAAAACGAAGGCTGCGCCGAAGGCGGCTTCCGTTGCAAAGCCTGCTCCCCGAAAGCCCGCAGCGGCGAAAGCGGAAACGGCAAAGGCTGGAACGGTCAAGGCTGCTGCCGCCACAACTGCCAAGAAGGCCACGAAGAAGACAGGAACCAAAGCGTGACACGCGACGAGGACGAAATCGAACAGAGCGCAGCGCCTCTGCTTGAGCACCTGATCGAGCTGCGCCGCCGCCTGATCTGGGCAATTCTGGCATTTTTCGTGGCATTTATTTTCTGTTTCGCTTTTGCCAAACAGCTCTTCAACCTGCTTGTCGTGCCTTATCAATGGGCGCTCGACTGGGCGGGCATGGATCGCTCGAAAGCGGAACTGATCTATACCGCGCCGCAGGAATTCTTCTTCACACAGGTGAAGGTGGCCATGTTCGGCGGCATCGTGCTGGCATTTCCGATCATTGCAGCACAGATTTACAAGTTTGTCGCGCCCGGCCTCTACAAGCATGAGCGCATGGCGTTTCTGCCGTTCCTGATTGCATCGCCGATCCTGTTTTTGACAGGCGGCGCGCTCGTCTACTTCTTCTTCACGCCGATGGTGATGTGGTTCTTCCTCGCAATGCAGCAGACTGGCGGCGCCGGTGAAGTGCAGATTTCTCTCCTGCCGAAGGTATCGGAATATCTGAGCCTTATCATGACGCTCATCTTTGCGTTCGGTCTGGTCTTCCAGCTGCCGGTGGTAACGAGCCTGATGGCCCGTGTCGGACTGGTGACGTCGGCTGGCCTGAAGGACAAGCGCAAATATGCAATTGTCATTGCTTTCGTCGTTGCAGCGGTCCTGACCCCGCCCGATCCGGCGAGCCAGATCGGCCTTGCCTTGCCAACAATCCTTCTCTACGAGATTTCAATCATCGTGGCTCGCATGATCGAGAAGAAGCGGGATGAGGCGCAGGAAGCTTCCGACGCTGAAAACAACGCTTCATCGTCCTGATTTGTCACTATGATTCTGTGAGGTCGCAGGTTGTGCGGCCTCGCTTCTGTTCAATTTCACGAAACGGCTTTTCCCATGCTCGACATCAAATGGATTCGCGAAAACCCTGAAACCCTCGACAAAGCGCTCGCCAAGCGTGGGGCTCAGTCGCTGTCGTCCGAATTGATGGCGCTGGACGAAAAACGCCGCGAATATGTCGGCAAGGTTCAGGCTGCGCAGGAGCGCCGCAATGCCGCTTCGAAGGAAATCGGCAAGGCCATGGCTGCGAAGGACGCGGCGACGGCTGACAAGCTGAAGGCCGAAGTTGCGGAGTTGAAGGATTTTCTTGCGCAGGCTGAGGACGAAGAGCGTCGCCTGACCAAGGAACTGAACGACGCTCTGTCGACCATTCCCAATATTCCGCTCGAAGACGTGCCACTCGGCAAGGACGAAAGCGACAATGTCGAAGTTCGTCGCGTCGGCAACCAGCGAAACTTTGCCTTTCAGCCGAAAGAACATTTCGAGTTGGGTGAGGCGCTCGGTTACATGGATTTTGAACGCGCTGCAAAGCTCGCAGGTTCGCGCTTTACCGTGTTGAAGGGGCCGCTTGCGCGTCTCGAACGTGCGCTTGGCCAGTTCATGCTCGACCTGCACACGATGGAACACGACTATACCGAAACGATGCCGCCGTTGATGGTGCGCGATGAAGCTGTCTATGGCACGGGCCAGCTGCCGAAATTTTCGGAAGATCTGTTCCGCACGACGGATGGTCGCTGGCTGATTCCAACCGCCGAAGTCCCGCTGACCAATCTGGTTGCCGATGAAATCGTCGATACCAAGTCGCTTCCCCAGCGCTATACGGCGCTGACCCCATGCTTCCGTTCGGAAGCAGGTTCTGCCGGTCGCGACACGCGTGGCATGCTGCGCCAGCACCAGTTCCTGAAAGTGGAAATGGTGTCGATCACCGATGCCGACAGCTCGGTTGAAGAGCATGAGCGCATGACCGCCTGTGCAGAAGAAGTGTTGAAGCGCCTTGGCCTGCCGTTCCGCACCGTCGTGCTCTGCACCGGCGATATGGGCTTCGGCGCACAGAAGACCTACGATATTGAAGTATGGCTGCCCGGCCAGAACACTTATCGCGAAATTTCCAGCTGCTCGGTCTGCGGTGATTTCCAGGGCCGTCGCATGAATGCCCGCTATCGTCCGGAAGGCGAGAAGTCGACCCGTTTCGTGCATACGCTGAACGGTTCGGGTGTCGCCGTCGGACGCGCGTTGATCGCCGTCATGGAAAATTATCAGGAAGAAGATGGCAGCATTCATATTCCTGAAGCATTGCAGCCATACATGGGCGGCCTCACGCGGATAGAGAAAGCTGCGTGAATCACATTTATTGATAAATGAAGGAGTGACGACGTGCGAATTCTGCTGACGAACGATGATGGTATCCACGCTGAAGGCCTCGCAGTTCTGGAGCGGATCGCACGCAAGCTCTCCGACGATGTCTGGGTTGTCGCTCCGGAAACCGACCAGAGCGGCCTCGCGCATTCGCTGACGCTGTCGGAACCGCTTCGCCTTCGCCAGATCGATGATCGTCATTTCGCATTGCGCGGCACGCCGACCGATTGCGTCATCATGGGTGTGCGCCACGTTCTGCCGGGTGCGCCCGATCTCATTCTTTCGGGCGTGAACTCCGGCGCGAATATTGCCGACGATGTCACCTATTCGGGTACAGTTGCCGGCGCCATGGAGGGCACGTTGCTCGGTGTGCGGTCTATCGCGCTGTCGCAGGAATATGAATATGAAGGCGATCGCCGCATCGTGCCGTGGGAAACGGCGGAAACGCACGCGCCTGATCTTATAAAAAAGCTGATGGAGGCAGGATGGCCGGAAGGCGTCCTGTTGAATCTTAACTTCCCGAACTGCGGTGCGGATGAAGTCAAGGGAACGCGCGTCACAGCTCAAGGCAAGCTCAGCCATGATGCCCGCCTCGACGAACGTCGCGACGGGCGTGGCTTCCCGTATTTCTGGTTGCATTTTGGTCGGGGCAAGGCGCCGGTTGCGGATGACAGCGACATTGCAGCCATTCGTTCCGATTGCATTTCTGTAACCCCGTTGCACCTCGATCTGACCGCGCATAAGGTTCGGGCAGAATTGAGCGCAGCACTTGGGGTTGCAGAGCTTGGGGGTTGAAGCATGAGGCAGGCAGCGTCTGAGCGCCCACGGCTTTCGGACAGAGAAGGATTCGCATCCTTCGTTATGCGAATGCGCGGGTACGGGATTGACGATCCGCGCCTTTTTGCAGCCATCGAGTCCACACCACGCCAGAGCTTTCTCGCGTCGTCATGGTCTCATCTTTCCTACAGCTCCCGTACTGCGCCGCTCGACTGCGGCGAGTACATGGAGGGCATTGATGATCAGGCTCGCGCCATCGCCGCGCTTAAGCTGGAACCCGGCCATCGTGTGCTGGAGATCGGAACCGGCTCCGGTTTCACGGCTGCTGTTATGTCTTCGCTCGCCGGTCGTGTCACGACGGTCGAACGTTATCGCAAGCTCTGCGACCACGCCTTGCAGCAATTCGTGTCGCTTAAGCGCGAAAACATCATGGTCAAACATGCCGATGGTCGCCATGGAATGCCGGGTGGCCCTTTTGACCGCATCCTGATCTGGCTTGCCTTCGACGAAGTGCCGCGTCATTTCGTTGATCTTCTGGCAACGCATGGCGTGCTGATCGCTCCGATCGGTCCGGGAGATGGTCGACAGATCATGACACGTATCGCCAAGGTCGGCAGCCGATTCGAGCAGGAGGACCTGATGGTGGTCCGCTATCAGCCTTTCATCGAGGGCGTTTCGTCCGTTCTGTGAACGGAGCGCGTATCGATTCGTCAAAATGATGGCTATCAGGCTCTCTTTGGCAGTGCCAGGGAGGGCTTTCGGTCGTTTTGTGCGCTTATGGTATTTAATTGGTGAATCTTTTTTCGAAGATTTGCCGTTCTTAACCAGAGAGTAACATTAACGCGTTTTAATCACCTTACTGAGTTTCGAGTATGGGCGAGTTGAACATGCGTTTACAAATTTTGCAGCACACGTCTGAACGTCTCCTGCGGAATGTCGCGATCGTTCTGATTGCCGGTTTTGGTGCCGGGTGCAGTGCCGATACGATGCGCTTCACTGATGGTATCAGTACGGGCTCTACGTCCAGTCAGCGTGTCGCACAGCAGCCGGCTGGCGATCTTTATGCATCTGCGGCTCCCGTGGCTCCCGCATCGAGCGGTTCCGTTCAGCGCAATTCATTGCCTCCGGTTTCTTCGGCGCCGATGGCAGCACCGGTCGCGGCGGCACGGCAGTCGGTTCAGGCTCCGGTCGCAGCGGCATCCAATAACATTCAGAATCAGGTCGGGCAGGCGCAGGACATGGCCGCAAACCGTGTGAACAACACGGTCAATGCAGCAGAAACCAAAGTCGCCAGCGCAGCAACATCTACGCGCAACACCGTAAATGGTGCGCAGGAAAAGGTTCTCGGGCAGCTTCCGACGAACCCAGCCATGCCCCGGCCAACGGATAATAATATCGCGGTTGTCCCGCAGGCGCCTGCCGTCAACGGCAAGAAGCCTTCGGCGAACGATATGGCTTCGGCAGGCGCAAATGCTACGACGCCGCCGGCGCCGAACGGCACCTACACGGTTAAGAGCGGTGATTCGCTCTTCTCCATCGCGCAGAAGCACAATGTTCCTGTCGAGCAGTTGAAGAAGGCAAACGGTCTGTCTAACGGCGCTATCCGCGTCGGACAGGCGCTCGTCATTCCTTCTGCTGCAGCGGGCAATGCAACGCAGGTCGCAGCGGTTTCACAGCCTCCGGAAAACCCGGCCAAGGCTGCCGCACCAGCCGCCAACGCCGATGTGAAGCCTTACACGCCGCCACAGGCGAGCAACAAAGTGATCGAAGATGCCGAAAAGGATCAGGCGGCAGCGCCTTCTTCCACCGGTATTTCACAGATGCGCTGGCCGGTACGCGGCCGTATTCTCGCAAGCTTCGGCCAGCGTGACGGTACATCGGTAAGCGACGGTATCGACATCATGGTTCCGGAAGGCACATCGGTGAAAGCTGCTGAGAACGGCGTCGTCATCTATGCCGGTGACGGTCTCAAGGAGTTCGGACAGACCGTTCTGATCCGCCACGACAATGGCCTCGTCACCGTCTACGGTCACAACAGCCAGATACTGGTTCAGCGCGGACAGAAGGTTCGCCGTGGCGAAGAAGTTGCAAAATCGGGCATGAGTGGCAACGCGAAATCCCCGAAGCTGCATTTCGAAGTGCGCAAAAATTCGGCCCCGGTCAATCCTTCCAAGTATCTGGAATCGTGATCAAAATCTAATAATGAAAGAAGGCGGGCCAAAAGCCCGCCTTTCTTTTTTTGGTTGGTTCCGTCTTCTTTACATTGCAATTCCGAGGCGACCTGCCAGATCCTGGATATATTGCCAGGCAACGCGCCCCGAACGGTTTCCGCGCGTGGTGGACCATTCCAGCGCTTCGGCATGCATCTTGACCGGATCGTAAGCCAGCTTAAAATGGGCCGCATAGCCATCGACCATCGCGAGATAATCGTCCTGGCTGCATTTGTGGAAGCCGAGCCAGAGGCCGAAACGGTCCGACAGCGATACCTTTTCCTCAATCGCTTCCGAAGGATTGATCGCCGTCGAGCGCTCGTTGTCGATCATGTCGCGCGGCATCAGGTGGCGCCGGTTCGAGGTTGCATAAAAGATCACATTGCCGGGGCGACCTTCTACGCCGCCTTCAAGCGCGGCCTTGAGCGATTTATAGGACGTATCGTCATGATCGAAGGAAAGGTCGTCGCAAAACAGGATGAAGCGATAGTCCGTATCCTTGATGAGGTTCATCAATGTCGGAAGGCTATCGATATCCTCGCGATGAATTTCGATCAGCTTGAGCGGAGCGCGATCCGCCATTTCAGCGTTCACACTTGCCTGTGCAGCCTTGACGAGCGAGGATTTGCCCATGCCGCGCGCACCCCAGAGTAGAACATTGTTTGCCGGAAATCCTTTTGCGAAGCGCCGGGTATTGTCCACGAGCTGATCACGTACCAAATCTACGCCACGGATCAGTGCGATATCCACTCGGTTGACGCGCTTGACCGGATCCAGGGTCAGTCGTTCGGGAGCCCAGACAAAGCAGTCTGCGGCATCAAGATCGGGTGTTTTGGCTTCCGGCGGCGCAATGCGTTCCAGAGCGGCGATCAAACGGTCCAGTTTCTGGCTGAGTATGTCTTCGGTCGTCATTTCATGTCCCTGATGATAGGGCTAAGGGCTAGGGTCTGTTGGGGATTAGTTTTGGAGCGTGGTATGAATGAAAATGGCACAGATTTAGGAGCAAAACCGAGGGTGGAGTGGTTCTCCATCAAGGTTTTGCGACGCAAAGCTGGACCATTTTCATCATATCGCGAAGCGACGTGGCAGATTTTCCTCCTGAATGCGTCGAACATCCCTTGTGGAGAATTACTCCACAGCGGTCTGTTCTCCTGTTCAGGAATAAAATCCGGCTCACGCCACGCCCGAAACCTAATCCCCAACAGAACCTAACATGTCACAGCGGAGGCGAAAAGTGTGCGACCTTGGCGCAGGCGGGATCATCGCCGGTTGCATTTGGCGCGCTAACCATTGTAATGCCGATAATAATTTGTCTTCGAGACTTCAGAGGAGTTCCTAATGTTCGTAACACCGGCTTTCGCTCAGGCATCCGGCGGCGCTGTTGGACCAGATATGCTCATGAGCATTCTGCCGTTCATCCTGATCTTCGTGATCATGTACTTCCTTATCATCCGCCCGCAGCGGACCCAGATGAAGAAGCGTCAGGAAATGCTGACCCAGGTTCGTCGTGGCGATACCGTCGTGACCGGCGGCGGCATTGTCGGCAAGGTTCAGAAGGTTGTTGACGACAACGAACTTGAAGTCGAAATCGCTGAAGGTGTGCGCATCCGCGTTATGCGCAGCACGCTGATGGATGTTCGCGTCAAGGGCGAGCCCGTCGCCGACAACAAGAACAAGTAATTCTTTTTACAACATGCAGGCCCCGGTAAGATTTCCATAACCGGGGCCTGCGCATTATTAGGTAAGCGCTAACATACGATGCGCATGCCACGACGCCGGAGAGCGGTTCGCAACAAGTGAACTCCGGCATGCTCTATCCAAGCTGATACGGAATTGCTGCTCTATGCTCTATTTTTCACGCTGGAAATCTGCCCTGATCTGGCTCGCGGTTCTCGTGAGTTTCATCATCGCATCCCCTAACTTTTTCTCGCGTGAAACGCTGGCAAAACTGCCAAATTTCCTGCCGAAGCAGCAGATCGCTCTTGGGCTCGATCTCTCCGGCGGCTCACGTCTGGTCCTGCAGGTGCAGAATCCCGGACGAGGGGAGCTCGAGCGCACCGCAAATATCATGCGGCAGCGTCTGGAGGAGCTTGGTTATGGCAAACCTCTCGTCGAAGAGGAAAACCGCAATCAGATTCGGGTTGAAGTTCCCGGTGTCTATGACGCGCAGCTTCTGAAAGACATTCTCAGCGTTCGTGGAAATTTCTCTTTCCGTGCTGTTGACAGCACCATGTCGCCGGATGATGCCATTCGCGGCACGCCGCCCGCTGACAGTGAAATCATCTATTCCTATGACGATCCGCCTGTCGGCTACCTCGTCAAGAAACAGCCGATCCTGACTGGCGCCAATGTGACGGATGCCAAGGCGACGCTGTCGGATGACGATAGTGAGCCTGTCATCACGCTGACATTGGACGATGCAGGCCGCAAAAATCTTGCCGAAGCAACATCGCACCTGGTTGGTGGTAGCTTTGCTATCGTCGTCGACAATCAGATCGTTTCCGCGCCCGCCGTTGATGAGAAGCTCGATACGAATGAGCTGCAGATTTCAGGCGCTTTCGATCTTCAGGCAGCCAACAATATGGCCGTTGTGCTGCGTTCCGGCGCGCTGCCGCAAGATGTAACGGTTCTGGAAGAACGCACGATTGCGTCGGCTCTGGGCGAGGACTATGCCAGCGCGGCCGCACTGGCAGCCTTGCTTGCGGCACTGCTCGTCGGCCTGTTCATGGTCTTGTCCTACGGTATCCTCGGTGTGATCGCCATGGTCGCACTGGCCGTCAACATCATCATTCTGACAGCCATACTCTCGCTGATCGGCGCTTCGATCAGTCTCGCCAGCATTGCCGGTCTGGTACTGACCATAGGTTTGGCCGTTGACGCCCACATCCTGATTTATGAACGTGTGCGCGAAGATCGCCGCAAGGGCTATTCCGTTGTCCAGGCGATGGAATCCGGCTTCTATCGCGCACTCTCGACCATCATCGACGCAAACCTCACCACACTTATTGCAGCGCTCGTTCTGTTCCTGCTCGGGTCGGGAACGGTTCATGGCTTCGCGCTGACGGTCGCGGTCGGCATCGGCACCACGCTCTTCACGACGCTCACCTTCACTCGCTTGCTGATCGCGCAGTGGGTGCGCACAGCCAAACCGAAGGAAGTGCCGAAGCGTCGTCTGAAACTGGTTCCGACTGTAACGCACATTCCGTTCATGCGTCTGCAGTTCGTGACGCTCGGCATCTCGGTGCTGGCCTGCGCTATCGTGGTCGCGCTGTTCGTCAATATCGGCTTCAACTACGGCATTGATTTCCGTGGCGGTTCGATGGTTGAACTGCAGGCCCGCAGCGGTGACGCCAATATTGAAGACATCACCGAACGTCTTACCGAACTCAATATCGACAGCGCCCGCGTTCTGCCGGCAAAGTCTCCGCGCTCTGCCCTTGTTATTATCGGCAGTCAGGAAGTCGGCGACGATGCCGAACAAACCGTCGCGGTGAAATTGCGCGGAGAGTTCGAGCAGGACTACTCATTCCAGCGCGTTGAAGTCGTCGGGCCGACTGTTTCGGAACAGCTTTCGCGCGCTGGAGTTCTGGCGGTCATTCTGTCGCTGATCGGTATCTTCATTTACGTATGGGTCCGGTTCCGCTGGCAGCTCGCGCTTGGTGCGGTGCTTTCAACCTTGCACGACGTCATCATCCTCGCGGGCATGTTCATTGTCTTCCGCATGGAGTTCAATCTGTGGAGCGTCGCGGCAATCCTGACGATCATCGGCTATTCGCTGAACGATACGGTGGTGATCTACGACCGCGTGCGTGAGAACCTGCGCGTCTATAAAAGCGCGCCACTGCCTGCCATCATTGATGCCTCAATCAACCAGACGCTGTCGCGTACCTTGCTGACGTCCTTTGTGACCTTTCTCGCGCATATTCCGCTCTATGCCTTCGGTGGCGCGGATATCCGCAGCTTTGCACTGGCACTGAGCGTCGGTATCATTGTTGCGAGCTATTCATCGATCTTCATCGCCGCTCCATTGTTGGTTCAGTTCGGCCTCAAGCCGCGTGGGCCGGATGAATCCAGCGATCAAATGGATGATGAACTGGCACAATCGCTGAATTTGGAAAGCTGAAAATGGCCAAAGGGATAGAGATACGCGAGGCCCATTTTCCGGGCCGTGCTCCCATTGACGCCTATGGCGACGGTGGATTCCGCTTTGCCGAAATGTCGCATCGCGGTTCCATTCTTTGCCTGCCTTCCGGCATTCATGGCTGGGAACCTGCGACGCCGCCGATACTGGCCAAAGCCGATCTCAAGATGATCCTTGAGCAGGCATCCGATATTGAAATTCTGCTGGTAGGCACGGGCATGGATCTGCGCCGTATTCCAGAAGATGTGCGCGCTATCCTGCGCGAACACCGCATTTCTTCCGATCCGATGAGTACAGGTGCCGCCGTTCGCACCTATAATGTGCTTCTGGCCGAAGATCGTGCGGTCGCAGCGGCGTTGATTGCTGTAGACTGACATCATGAACGAGAATGAGGCACATTGCCTGGCATTGCTTCGCCAAGCTGACCGGGACCGCTATCTGTCAGTGCTTTATGCGCCGGAGGATCGTCGCGGCGGTCTGGCTGCGTTGTATGCGTTTAATGCGGAAGTTGCGCGTATCCGTGATTTGGTTCACGAACCGCTGCCGGGCGAAGTCCGGCTGCAATGGTGGCGCGATCTCATCAACGGCGAGGCGAGGGGTAGTGCGGAAGCACATCCCGTTGCCGCAGCGCTGATCAACACCATTGAAAAATATGAGCTGCCTCGAACTGCTTTCGACAATTATTGCGAAGCGCGCATCTTCGATCTTTATGACGATCCGATGCCCAGCCGCAATGATCTGGAAGGTTATTGCGGGGAAACCGCATCGGCAATCATCCAGTTAGCCGGCTTTATATTGGACAGGGATGCCGCGCAGGCACAGACGGAAATAACCGGCCATGCTGGCGTGGCACAGGCCGTAACCGGCTTGCTTCGCCTTATGCCTATTCACCGGCGGCGTGGGCAGCTCTATGTGCCTGCCGATATGTTGCAGGCAGTCGGTGTGACCCGCGAGACTTTCATTGCTGGCGAAGACAAGGCTGCTGTCGAGCGCATGATCAGCATCATGCTGGCTTTCGCGCGTGAACATCTGGCGATTTTCGAGAAGAACAAGTCACAGCTGCCGAAGAGCCTTGTTCCAGCGTTTCTGCCTTTGGCGCTTGTTCCGGCCTATCTGCGAGCAATCGAACGCCTGGGCGCACAGGCTGCGGAAAAGGTGGCGGACATTTCAGCCATCCGGAAGCAATGGCTCATGTTCAGAGCCAACTTCTGAGTAGCCGGAACCGATGGGCTTCAGTCCACTTCGAACCGAAGCCCATCGCAATATCACTCAGCCGGTCCTAGTCCCGAGCCCAGCTCCAAGTCCAGCCCCAAGCCCAGCCATTTTCGGCAATCGGCCAGAGCGCGAGCGGAAAGCGCACGTTTCTTGGCGATAGTCTTTTCCTTGCCGCGCAGACGCTTGCCTTCCGGCTTTGGAACATCGACGGGCGGGAACAGGCCGAAATTCACATTCATGGGCTGGAACGAGCGTTTTCCGGGCTCGTCGTCGGAAACGATATGTCCGCCCGTAATATGACCGAGCAGCGCGCCGAATGCGGTTGTTCCGGGAGGTGGCGTCAACGTCTGCCCCAGCTTTTCTGCCGCAGTGAAACGACCTGCCAGCAATCCAATGGCTGACGATTCGACATAGCCTTCACAGCCCGTCACCTGACCGGCAAAGCGCAGTGTTTCGCGTGATTTCAGGCGAAGCGTACCATCGAGCAGCACGGGAGAATTCAGATAGGTGTTGCGGTGAAGACCGCCGAGGCGGGCGAATTCCGCATTTTCCAGACCCGGAATCATCTTGAAGATGCCGGTCTGCGAGCCGTATTTCAGCTTCGTCTGGAAACCGACCATGTTGTAGAGCGTGCCGAGCGCATTGTCCTGACGGAGCTGCACGACGGCATAAGCCTTCACAGTCGGATTATGGGCGTTGGTAAGGCCCATCGGCTTCATCGGCCCATGACGCAAGGTTTCCGGCCCGCGTTCAGCCATCACCTCGATCGGCAGGCAGCCGTCGAAATAGGGTGTTCCTTCCCATTCCTTGAAGTCGGTCTTGTCGCCTTCGACCAATGCGGCCACGAACGCCTCATACTGCTCCTTGTCCATGGGGCAGTTGATGTAGTCTTTTCCGGTGCCGCCGGGGCCAACCTTGTCATAGCGCGACTGGAACCAGCAGACATCCATATTGATCGAATCAAAATGGATAATTGGAGCAATGGCATCGAAGAAGGCCAAAGCATCCGCTCCTGTTTGCGCCTGAATGGCCTCAGCCAGTGAAGGCGCGGTCAGGGGCCCGGTGGCAACAATGCTCGTTCCCCACTCCTCTGGCGGCAGGCCGGTGATTTCTTCCCGAACGATTGTAATCAGCGGATGGGCTTCAAGCTTGGCAGTGACGGCCTGCGAAAAGCCTTCGCGGTCGACAGCCAGCGCACCACCTGCGGGAACTTGATGTGCATCGGCGCACGCCATGATGAGCGATCCGGCAAGGCGCATTTCGGCATGAAGAACGCCGACGGCATTGGTTTCGGCATCATCCGAGCGGAAAGAGTTGGAACAGACAAGCTCGGCCAGTTGCTCGGTCTTGTGGGCGTCGGTGCCGCGTACGGGGCGCATTTCGTGCAGTATGACGGGCACGCCCGCCTGCGCGAGCTGCCATGCAGCTTCAGAACCGGCAAGACCGCCGCCGACGACGTGAACGGGAGAAAGATCGGATGTGTTTGACATGGGCCATTCCCTTATCGCCTTTGCTGAACGCCTTCAATGGAGAAGGCTCGCTAAGGATGGGAATCGAGCCGCAAAAAGAAATGGCATCCGTCGCGGGAGGAGGAGCGACGGATGCCATTATCGTAAGACCGGCATTGGGAGGAGGAGAACCGGTCTTGTTATCGCAAAACCTGGGAGGAGGATGGTTCTGCGATGAACCAAGTCTGGTGGGAGGAGGATCCAGACTTGGAGAAACCCCTATCGGGAGAAACTGTGAGGCTCGTTAATTAACGGGCCTTGGTCTGGCGAGCCACGAACGGAATGTCCGCGCGGGAGATGCCAAGATCGTTCAGCTCACGGGTGGAGAGCTGGCTGAGTTCATTGACGGTGTCGCGGTAACGGCGCCAGTTGTTGTAAGAGCGGAGGAGGTTCATCGTGCTATTCCTTCATCGTTGAGGAACTGGAGTTCTGTTCAATTCATCTCGTTTGTTGCCCATGATATAAGCTATTGTTTTCGCAGGTTGCAGACCCGAGTTTGCATAGCTGCTCTGCGGGTTCTGCACGACACGTTAAATCGATTAGACTGGTATGGCACAAAATTGCCGCAAAGCGATTTGATCCACTCTTTGCCGGCAGCGCAGTTTCCTATATGTTCTCAAACGCTTACGGTTGCGACAGCAACAACTGACAGAATGACCAGGAGCTAATTTGTCATTTTCCATTTCTGTTGAACGCCTGATCGAGAGATGGCAGCGGGACGGTCTGATCGATGCGGAAACAGCATCGAAACTGAATGCCGACCTTGAAAAGCGCGCTTCGGTCTTCAGCCTTGGTTCCGTTCTGGCCACGCTTGGCGGGCTGCTTCTCGGCGCAGCCGTTATCATGCTGGTTGCCGCGAACTGGCAGGAAATGCCGCGCCTCATGCGCATCGGCCTCATATTCGTTCTTATTTGGGTGAGTTATCTCGGTGGAGCTTGGCGGCAGTCTCGTGGTGACAAGCTGTTTCCGGCTACGCTCTATATTGTGGGTGCTGCATCGTTCGGGGCAGGGCTGGCGCTTGTGGGGCAAATGTATCATTTGTCCGGCGACATCCATTCCGCCGCAATCTATTGGTCCGTAGGCGTTCTGGTTTCGGCTTTTCTTCTACGCGCGCCGGTGCTGGCGGCTTTCGGCGCCGGTGTCGCCTGCTTTTATCTTTCGACCTACGTTTTTGATACGTCGTCCTATGATGACGTGACCTATCGCTGGATCGGACCGCTGCTTTTGCTGTTCGGCGCTGCAGCGGCCTTGTTCACGCGCTCGCGACATGCAGCCCATCTGTGGGCAATGTTCTCCATTGGCTGGGCTTTGCTCGTCTATGCGGAGCATGAGAGCAATACGGTGCTGGTGCTTATGCTGGTCGTGGGAATCGGTCTGATACTGGCTGACGGTTTTGCCCATGATACGGTGCAGAGACTGACCCGCTTCGCTCATCCGCTCGCGGCATACGGGCTGGCTCTCGCGCTGTTGGCGCTTGTCACGCTTCAGATCAACCAGATGTTCTCCTATTCCAGCGTTACCGCAAATCTGGATAGGGACATATTATATAGCATCTTCATACTGGCGCTCGCGATCGGGGCGATTGCTGTTGCCGGTCGAAATAATGGCGGCCTGCGTTCCATCGCCTATGCCGCATTCTCGATCCAGGTTCTCTATCTGGCTTTCGAGACGGTTGGCACCATGATCGGAACATCCGGCTTCTTCCTGACTGCGGGCATTCTCGTGCTGCTGCTGGCTGCTCTTGTGCGACGCATGGAGAACCGGTTCGGAAGGAAAAGCAGCGTGGAGGCCCGCCTATGACTATTCGGCCCAAATGGCTCTATGTTGGGGCTACCATCACCGCCCTGCTGCAAACCGGCATTCTTTATGCAGGCATAGAAAAGCGCGCCTCTGTCCTGCGTTCGGGTGCGGAAGTGACGCTACAGACGGAGCCTTTCGACCCGCGCGATCTGATGCGTGGCGACTATGTCGTTCTGGGGTACGAGATTTCCAGTCTGTCCCGAAAGGATATTCAGGGCGAGCGTCCTGCCGGTTCACGAACTGTCTATGTGGCCGTGAAGCCCGATACAAACGGGATAGCGCGGTTTTCACGCGCGTCATTCGTTCCGCTTTCAGACCTTACCTCCGGTGAGGAGCAGATTCGGGGCGAGGCTGCTTATTCTATATCCGATGATGCGGAATCGAATATTCGTCTCAATTTTGGCATCGAACGGTATTATGTACCCGAGGGGCAGGGACGTGCGATTGAAGACAGTCAGCGCGAGCGGCGGATTACTGCCGTTGTGGCGGTCGATCCGAACGGAACGCCGGTCATCAAAGCCCTGCAGGAAGACGGCCGGCAGCTTTATCAGGAGCCTCTTTATTGATCCTGTCATCACGCCCCGTTTCAAAAGGGTTGGCTGATGCGACAGGATCGCTATATAGAGACGGAAAGGGTAGGAAGAGCTCAGCCTGATCGAACCTTGTAAATCTATGCAAGGAAGGCGGCTTTTTTCCTTTGAACCGGGAAAATTGGATGATATAGAGACGCGCGCTTTCGAGGGGCGGTTCAATATCTGAGACGAATAATGGTGCGTTCTGAGGAATGTGCTTCGGTTCAGAAGCGGATGTGGCGAAATTGGTAGACGCACCAGATTTAGGTTCTGGCGGGAGACCGTGGGGGTTCGAGTCCCTCCATCCGCACCAACTGCCATAAGGCAAAAGAATTTCTCTCCCGCGACAAGGCAAACAAGCCGGTGACGGCGGGACAATGACAAGAAGTGAAGGTTTGAACATGCAGGTTACCGAAACGCTCAATGAAGGGCTGAAGCGCGAGATCAAAGTCGTGGTTCCGGCCAAGGACCTCGAAGCCAAGCTCGCAGAGCGGCTGGAAACTGCGCGTGACCGCGCCAAGATCAACGGCTTCCGTCCGGGCAAGGTGCCTGCGGCTCACCTCCGCAAGATGTACGGCAAGTCCTTCATGGCGGAAATCGTCAACGAAATCCTCAACGACTCGTCGCGTTCGCTTCTCGCTGAACGCAACGAAAAGTCGGCTACTCAGCCTGAAGTCATCATGTCGGAAGACGAAAAAGAGGCCGAACAGGTTCTCGACGGCAAGGCCGATTTCGTTTTCTCGCTGAACTACGAAGTTCTGCCGGCAATTGAAGTCAAGGACTTCTCGAAGATCGCCGTTACCCGTGAAGTCGTCGATATTTCCGATGAGGAAGTTGACGATCAGGTCAAGCGCATCGCTTCGTCGACCCGCGCCTTCGAAACCAAGAAGGGCAAGGCCGAAAACGAAGATCGCGTCACGATCGACTATCTGGGCAAGCTCGACGGCGAGCCGTTCGAAGGCGGCGCGGACAACGATGCGCAGCTCGTTCTCGGTTCGGGCCAGTTCATTCCGGGCTTCGAAGAGCAGCTCGTTGGTGTCAAGGCTGGCGACGAGAAGGTCATCACTGTGACGTTCCCGGCTGAATACGGCGCTGCCCATCTGGCTGGCAAGGAAGCTACCTTCGACATTACCGTCAAGGAAGTTGCCAAGCCGAACGAACTCGTTCTCGATGATGAAACTGCAAAGAAGCTCGGCATCGAATCGCTTGAGCGTCTGCGTCAGGTTGTTCGCGAACAGATCGAAAGCCAGTACGGCCAGATCACCCGCCAGAAGGTAAAGCGTCAGATTCTCGATGCTCTGGACGGCGACTACCAGTTCGCAACGCCGCAGAAGCTTGTTGACGCTGAATTCAACAACATCTGGCAGCAGATCAACTTCGACCTGCAGCAGGCTGGCCGCACGTTCGAAGACGAAGAAACCACCGAAGAAGCTGCTCGCGAAGAATATCGCAAGCTCGCTGAGCGTCGCGTACGCCTCGGTCTGGTTCTGTCGGAAATCGGCGAAAAGGCTGGCGTTGAAGTTTCTGAAGAAGAACTGCAGCGCGCTGTTTACGATCAGGTTCGTCGCTATCCGGGCCAGGAAAAGGAAATCTACGAATTCCTGCGCAAGACGCCGGATGCCGTTGCCAACCTTCGCGCCCCGATCTTTGAAGAAAAGGTCGTTGACCATCTGCTCGCCAACATCAACGTGACCGACAAGAAGGTCTCGAAGGAAGAGCTGACGGCTGAAGACGAAGATGCAGCTTCGGAAGCAAAGCCTGCCAAGAAGGCTGCTCCCAAGAAGAAGGCCGCTCCTAAGAAGAAGGCCGACGAAGGCAAGTCCGAAGAGGCTTGATCTTCACTTCCAGCATGAATTCGGAGAGGCCGCGCATAGCGCGGCCTTTTCGTTTTGCGATCATGGAAATGGTGGCTGAAAAGCTTGCATCCGGTGGGGCTTTGCTCTAGCCAATACAACAATCAGTTTCAGCCCAATCACAGTATTGTCGAGCCAGTAATGTCCCTAATCGATACGCGTATACCTGAACCCAAACGCTTTATCTCCGGCGCGACCGGCGACTGGGAAGTCGTCATCGGCATGGAAGTCCATGCGCAGGTCACGTCAGAATCGAAGCTGTTCTCCGGCGCTTCCACTTCGTTTGGCGCGGAGCCGAATTCGAATGTTTCTCTGGTTGATGCAGCCATGCCGGGCATGCTGCCGGTCATCAATCTGGAATGCGTCAAGCAGGCGGTTCGCACGGGAATCGGGCTCAATGCTCAGATCAATCTAAAGTCGGTTTTCGACCGCAAGAACTATTTCTATCCCGATCTGCCGCAGGGCTACCAGATCTCGCAGTTCAAGCAGCCTATCGTTGGCGAAGGCAAGATCATGATTTCGGTCGGCCCGGACAATAAGGGCCAGTTCGAAGACGTGGAAATCGGCATCGAGCGCCTGCATCTGGAACAGGATGCGGGCAAGTCCATGCACGACCAGCATCCGACCATGTCCTATGTGGACCTGAACCGTTCTGGTGTGGCGTTGATGGAAATCGTATCGAAGCCGGACCTGCGTTCCTCCGATGAAGCACGCGCTTATCTGACCAAGCTGCGCACGATTGTGCGTTATCTCGGCACTTGCGACGGCAATATGGACGAAGGCTCGATGCGCGCTGACGTAAACGTCTCCGTGCGCCGTCCGGGCGGTGAATTCGGCACGCGTTGCGAAATCAAGAACGTCAACTCGATCCGCTTCGTCGGTCAGGCGATTGAATATGAGGCTCGCCGCCAGATTGCTATTCTCGAGGACGGTGGCTCCATCGATCAGGAAACGCGTCTGTTCGATCCGGTAAAGGGTGAAACCCGGTCCATGCGCTCCAAGGAAGAAGCGCATGACTATCGCTATTTTCCTGATCCGGACCTTCTGCCGCTCGAGTTCGACCAGGCATTCGTGGATGCGCTGGCAGCAGATCTGCCGGAACTGCCGGACGTCAAGAAGCAGCGCCTCGTCGAGAAGCAGGGCATCTCGATCTACGATGCATCGATTCTCGTTACCGAGAAGGCCATTGCTGATTATTATGAATCCGTTGCTGCCGGTCGTGACGGCAAGGCCGCAGCGAACTGGGTCATCAACGATCTCCTCGGCGCGCTGAACAAGGCGGGCAAGGACATTGAGGAATCGCCGGTCAGCCCGGAACAGCTCGGTGCAGTCATCGATCTCATCAAGGAAGGCACGATTTCCGGCAAGATCGCCAAGGATCTTTTCGAGATCGTCTGGAATGAGGGCGGTGACCCGAAGAAGCTCGTTGAAGAACGTGGCATGAAGCAGGTTACGGACACCGGTGCCATCGAGAAGGCCGTGGACGATGTCATTGCCGCCAACCCGGAAAAGGTTGAGCAGGCGAAAGCCAAGCCGACGCTGGCTGGCTGGTTCGTTGGTCAGGTCATGAAGGCAACGGGCGGGAAGGCCAACCCGCAATCCGTGAATGAACTGGTCAAGGCCAAGCTCGGGATTGAAGAGTAATGTGGGTCAGAAGCGCGACAGAGGCTGATCTCAAGGCAGTGCATGAGCTGCTTGTATCGACCTGGCACGCGACCTTTGACGACATCCTCGGGCGGGAAACGGTGGATTCCGTTACCGCCCGGTGGCACGGCATCGCTGTTCTGAAGGCCAATCTGAAGAAGCCTTATTCGGAGTTCATTGTCGCCGATAACGGCAATGGTGGCATCGACGGAATGGCTTTTGCCAGCCAGTCCGAAGCAGGCAAGGCTTCGCTGCATCAGCTTTATGTTCGTCCCGACACGCAGGTTCAAGGCATTGGAACGATGCTTCTCGCCGAAATCGAGATGGCTTTTCCTGATGTTCGAACGATGAAGCTTGAAGTGATCGAACGAAACACCAAGGCGGTGAATTTCTACGAGCGCAAGGGCTATACCAAAGTCGGCCGGAACGAGGATTGGGGCGATCCCAATTGCAAGGAACCGGTACTGGTTATGGAAAAGTCGCTTGAAAGCTGGAATATGTAAAGCATGTCTTCCCAAAGTGGGATCCGGTTTGAGGATCAAGGCATGCTAGAATATAAAAGCCTGACGCGCGCGGCGTTTTGGGCCCATCATACTCTTGTGACAGCGGCAACTTGACCCTTGCCATGGCCGGTCGATAGGGCCATAAGCAAGAAAACCCGGTGGTTTCGGTCACCTGTGGCAATAATGGATCTGGAATAGGTCATGAAGAAATTTATTACGCAAGTTTTCACCTGGTGGAACGGCCAGACGCTCGGCACGCGGTTTCATACGTGGCGCAAGGGCGAGCGCGTCGGTGAAGACGAGTTCGGCAATATCTATTATCAGGGCGGCAAGGACTCCGAAGGTCGCACACGTCGCTGGGTAATCTTCAATGGCTATGCGGAAGCAAGTGCTATTCCTCCCGGCTGGCATGGCTGGATGCATCATCGCGTTGACACGCCGCCTACCAAGGAAGACTACAAGCCGCGCGACTGGCAGAAGCCGCATCTGCAGAACCTGACCGGTTCTCCGCTGGCATATCGTCCGAAAGGCGCCATTGCCCGTCCGGGCACGGAACCTGCGGAACGTCCACGCGTGACCGGCGAATACGATGCCTGGACACCGGGCAACTGATAATCGGTTTTGATTTTTGTCCGGCGCGTTCATCCGCGCCGGATTTATTATGTGTCCGCCTTTTGACGCTATAGCGGAAAAGGTTTGAGGATAGACGGCTCGCTTAAGACCAGCGGCAGCATTGCGGCTTGCGACTGGGCAACGAATCGTCACATTTCATGCTTAGGAATTGTTCCGGCTTAATTTAAACCCTTTGGATGCGGATCTCCGTTTTGACGAAGCAATCTCACGGCGCGGCTGGCAACGGAAAAAACCCGATAAAAAGGGCTGTTCAGGTTGCCTTGATTTCGCTCATTGCGACCACCAGCAGCTTTCAAGCAGCAATGGCCGAACGCATCACCAATCCAGTTGCTGAGTTCTCGGGTCTCGATAAAATCACCGGGCGTATTACGACGTTCGACGTCTATATCAATGAGACAGTTCAGTTCGGCGCCCTTCAGGTAACGCCGAAAGTTTGTTATTCGCGCACAGAGAACGAAGCACCACGCACCGATGGTTTCGTTGAAGTCGAAGAGATCACGCTTGACCGAAAGATTCGCCGTATTTTTACCGGCTGGATGTTTGCCGATAGTCCGGGTCTCAATGCTGTCGAGCATCCGATCTATGACGTCTGGCTGAAGGACTGCAAGCAGAAGTCGGAAGTGCCTCCGCCGGATCAGCGCAATTAACCGCAGCTACTTAGAAACGCGCGATACCATCCAGCGCGTTTTCCAGCAGCTTCTCGTATTTTTTCCTTGGAACTTCCACAGCGCCGAATCTTTCAAGATGCGGTGTGGTGAACTGCGTGTCGAGCAGCACGAAGCCTTGCTTCACCAGATGCTGGACCAGATAGGCAAGACAGACCTTTGACGCGTCCCGTTTGCGTGTGAACATGCTCTCGCCGAAAAAGGCACGCCCAAGCGTTACCCCATAAAGTCCACCGACGAGCTGTTCGTCATGCCAGGCTTCGACCGTGTGGCAATGTCCTATCTCGAACAGATTCTTATAGGCTTCGCGGATAGGTCCATTGATCCATGTGCGCGCGCGTTCACCGGTTCCGCTGGCACAACCTTCGATCACACCATCAAAATCGTTATCGAGCTTTATGTCAAAAAGGCCCTGGCGGATGGTCTTCTGGAGGCTTTTCGGCATGTGGAAGCCATCAAGGGGTATGACACCGCGCCTCTCGGGACGAACCCAAAAGACTTCGGGATCGTCGGCTTCTTCGGCCATGGGAAATATTCCCGTGGCATAGGCCCGCAGGAGTAACTCCGGTTCGATTGAATAGTCGTCCGGGGACACTCCTGCGGTCACTTTCGTCAGGCGCTTTCGCTCTTGGTTTTCTTGGCCAGATACTTTTCAAGCCAATGAATGTCGTAATCGCCGTTAGCGATATCCTGATTGGCAATCAAGTCCTGGAAAAGCGGGAGGGTGGTTTTCACACCATCCACCACGAACTCGTCCAGCGCACGGCGCAGACGCATCATGCATTCGACGCGATTGCGACCATGCACGATGAGCTTGCCGATAAGGCTGTCGTAGTAAGGCGGAATGCGATAGCCGGAATAGACGCCCGAATCCACGCGGATGCCGAGGCCACCCGGCGTATGATAATGCGTGATCAGGCCCGGCGAAGGCGCAAAAGTCAGCGGGTCTTCAGCGTTGATACGGCATTCGATGGCATGGCCGGAGAAGCGGATATCCTTCTGCTTTACCGACAGGCCGAGGCCAGCTGCAACGCGAATCTGCTCGTGAACGAGATCGATACCCGTGATGGCTTCCGTAATCGGATGTTCCACCTGAAGACGCGTATTCATTTCGATGAAATAGAATTCGCCGTCTTCATAAAGGAACTCGATCGTTCCCGCACCGCGATAGCCCAGTTCCGCACAGGCGTTGGCGCAGACCATGCCGATCTTGTCGCGTGCTTCTGCATTGAGCGCCGGTGAATTGGCTTCTTCCCAAACCTTCTGGTGGCGGCGCTGCAACGAGCAGTCGCGTTCGCCCAGATGGATGGCATTGCCGGCACCGTCGCCCATGACCTGAACTTCGATGTGGCGCGGCTTTTCGAGATATTTCTCGATATAGACCGCGTCGTCACCAAAGGCTGCACCAGCTTCGGTCCGCGCGGTTGCAAGTGCTACCGAAAGATCTTCTTCGGTGCGGGCAACCTTCATGCCGCGTCCGCCACCACCGGCCGAAGCCTTGATGATGACCGGATAACCGATTTCCTTCGCGATGCGAGCGGCTTCGACGTCATCCGTCACACCGCCGTCAGAACCAGGAACAACCGGAATGCCGAGGCGCTTTGCAGTGCGCTTGGCTTCGATCTTGTCGCCCATGATGCGGATATGCGAAGCGGTGGGGCCAATGAAGGTGATGCCGTGCGCTTCAAGAATTTCCGCGAACTTGGCGTTCTCCGACAGGAAGCCATAACCCGGATGGATTGCGTCAGCGCCCGTGATCTCGCAAGCAGCAACGATCTGATGGATGTTCAGATAGCTGTCGCGCGATGGCGGCGGCCCGATGCAGACACTTTCGTCTGCCAGACGCACATGCATCGCGTCGGCGTCTGCCGTGGAGTGAACGGCGACGGTCTTGATGCCCAGTTCCTTACAAGCCCTGAGCACGCGAAGAGCGATTTCGCCACGATTGGCTATGAGTATCTTTTGAAACATTGCGCTTTGCTGCCCGTTCATTGAATAAGCCGTAATCTGTTGTCTTATTCGATTACGACGAGCGGCTCACCGAATTCAACCGGCTGAGCGTCTTCGATGAGGATGGCCTTGACCGTACCAGCCCGCGGGGCCGGAATCTGGTTCATGGTCTTCATGGCTTCGATGATGAGAAGCGTCTGACCTTCCTTCACCTGTGCGCCGACTTCGATGAAGTTGCGAGCACCCGGAGCCGGAGCGAGATAGGCAGTGCCAACCATCGGCGATGGAACGGCGTTCTTCGACAGATCGGCCTTGGTCGGTTCGGCGGCTGCAGCAGCTGGCGCGGCAGCAACAGCAACAGGGGCTGCGGCTGGCATAACGGTTGCTGCGGCCTGAACCGTGACCTTGCGCGAAACGCGGATACGCAGATCGCCATGTTCGACTTCGATATCGGTCAGGTCGGTTTCATTGAGAATGTCCGCCAGGTCGCGGATCGTTTCCTTGTCGATGACGGAATTTTTGCTGGACATATCAGGCCCCTTTAACGCTTTGCCCGTTGTTTTCTTCTTCTTTGGCAATTGCCGCAAGTGCGCGCAGACCGAGCAGATATCCTTCCGCGCCAAAGCCGCAAATAACGCCTTTGGCGACTGCGGATACATAGGAGTGATGCCGGAAAGCCTCACGCGCATGAATGTTCGAAAGATGCACTTCCACGACCGTTACCTTGGCCGAGCGGATTGCATCATGAATAGCAACCGAAGTGTGGCTGTAAGCGGCTGGATTGATGAGGACATAGGCGTTTCTATCGCCAGCCTCCTGAATCCAGGTCACCAGATCGCCTTCGTAATTGGACTGACGGAAATCGACATCAAGTCCGAGTTGTTCAGCCTCACGCTTGCAGTCCGCCTCGATATTCTCGAGCGTTGCAACACCGTATATCCCCGGTTCTCGTTTACCGAGAAGGTTGAGATTGGGGCCGTTCAAAACAAAAACCGTTTTTGCCATATCCGTCCGCGACTGATAACGCGTTACCGCGAAATTTCGGTACACTTCGCATTTCATATAGAGGGCTTGGAAGCAAGCCGAAACCCTCTAAATCATTGCAGATGTTTTGCCGAACCGGTTTTTCCCGCTATTCTTTGCAAAATAAGCAGCCGATAAGGCAATTTCTCTTCACGCAACATAAACATTGGATGCCACGGCATAAACTGTTTCACAAAAGTGATCAGTCAAGCCATGGCCGATCAGCTTATTTTTTCGCTGCAGCGCGCGCTGCTGCGATTCTCTCAACCAGACCATCGACGCCGATTGCACCTGGAACCAGTTCATCGCCGATGATGTAGGATGGTGTGCCGGTAATGTTGAGCTGTTGCGCCAGCTGATAGGTCTGCTGGAATGCGCCGGTGATGGCCGGATCTTTCATCTTTTCGCGCAGCTGTGTTTCATCAGCGCCTAGCTTTACGGCATCGGCGATGGCGGAATCTTCCGTTGCACGCTCCTGCGCGCCGAGCAGTACTTGGTGGAATTCAGCATATTTTTCCGGCATCAGCGCTCTGAATGCCTGTGCCACGATATGCGCCTTGGCCGAATCCGGGCCAAGAATCGGGAATTCCTTCATGACAAAACGGACATTCTTGTCGGTTTTCAGGATCGCTTCCATGTCGGGCAGTGCCCGCTTGCAATACCCGCAATTGTAATCAAAGAACTCGTAGACCGTCACGTCGCCGTCCGGATTGCCGAAGACTGCATCATGCTTGGGGTCATAAAGGGCAGCGCGATTGGCAGTCAGCACCTGCTTGATCTGTTCCTGCGCCGCGTGTGCCTGCTTGGTTTCCAGCGCGCTTTGCACTTCCAGCATCAGTTCGGGATTCTGGATGAGATAGTTGCGCACGACGTTTTCAATGGCCTGCTGGTTCATCGCTGCCGGGGCTGCGGAAGCAGCAGGGCTTTCCACGGCAGCTGGAGCCTGCCGGGCAGTGCCTGCATAATAACCCGCTGCAAGAGCTGCGATGCCCACAATGCCGCTGGCAACTGTTATGGAAACTATGTTCTTCATTCCAAATTCCAATCTGTCCTTAATATCGCTATCAGGCGCAAACGGCCTTACTTGCTTTTCTTGGCATTAATGATGTCCTGCGCGCGAAGCCAATCGGGCGAACGGGGCTTCATCTGCTTTTGCGCGCGGATGGCGAAGATCTGGGCCTGCTGAAGCTTGCCAGAATAGTAGTTCATATCGGCAGTGGCGAGGTCGGCCAGCGCCATATCGCCTTGCTGGCCATATGCTTGCGCCAGATAACCATATCCGCCCGGAAACTCCGGATCGGAAGCTATACCTGCCTTGATCTCCTTGATCGCCGTCGGCATGTTTGCCTTGGCACCGGTGAGCATGAGCGCACGCCCATAGCTCATGCGCAGCAACGGCGATTTGCGCGGATCGAGCGAAACCGCCTTCTGGAAAGCCTTTGCCGCTCCCGCGGCATCATTGGCTTTCAGCAAGACTTCGCCACGCATTTCCTGGAAATACGGGTTTTTTGGCTGTTCCTTGATCAAGGCATCAAATTTCGGCAGCGCAGAGCGGGCAGAGCCGTTCAGGAATGTTGTGATGGCATTGCCATAGCGGGCAGGTAGTCCGCCGGGATTGCTGCGGAACATGCGCTGCAGCGCGCCCATATTGCCCGAATAAGCAGCAATCTTCGCGCGCGCCATATCGTGCCGCATTTGCAAGGCCGGAGAATCGGTTTTGTTGAAGTACGGGCTCTTTCGTGCAAGCTCTTCCAGATTGGCAATTCGCTCACGCGGGAGAGGGTGGCTGATACGATATTGGTCGATCTGGGTGCCCGTAAGCGACAGAGCCGATGCGAAACGCTCGAACGTATCGAGCATGCCCTTGGTCGACTGACCGGTGGCATTGAGATAGTTCACGGCAAGACGATCGGCGGTCATTTCTTCCGTGCGCTGATAGTTGAGTACGCTGCGCATGGCTATTTCGCTTGAGCCCATAGCAATACCAGCGCCAGCGCCCGCGGCGTTGCCGCTGCCGCTCGCAGCGCCTGCAACGCCGGCGCCAACGCCAAGCAGCATACCAATGATCGCCATGTTGCGGGCGCGGCTGAGCTGTTCACGCAAACGCTCCTGATGCCCGCCTGCAAGGTGTCCCGATTCGTGTGCGATCACGCCAATGATTTCATTGGGCGTTTCTGCCTGCATGATTGCGCCTGTATTTATGAAAATACGCCGTCCATCAACGAAGGCATTGAAGCTTTGCGAATTGACCAGAATAACGCGAACGCCGCGACCACCCAAACCTGCAGCCTTGAGGATCGGCGCAGCGTAATCGGCAACAAGTGCCTCGATTTCCGCGTCCCGGACGATAGGCACACCACCGCCACGCGACTGCGCGAATGCAGGGAGGGCACTGGTAACGGCTATGGACATTGCGGCCACTACCGCGACCGAACGGCGAACCAAACTATGGAAAGAAAATCTCCCAGCTGGGAAAGGTGCAGTCATCGTCCCCATCGTGTTGTTCTTCCTTCTTCAAACCGGCGCGAATCTTATAACCTTTGCATTCAATCATCGATAGGCAGGCGAGACATAATCTCCATCTCGGGATTTGGTCGTAATTTCTCGTAAAGTGCTGTTGCTTTACCAATCCGGCGATTATACGGCGGATGTAGAATGCGAAACTCGCAAGTTTCTGGAGGTAAAGTTGGTCACTCTTTCCAGCCGCAGTGCGGTCGAGCCCTTTCACGCTATGGACGTTTTGGCTGAGGCAAACCGTCGTCGCGCAGCCGGGCACCCGATTATTTCCATGGCGGTAGGCCAGCCTGCGGATCCGGCACCGGTGGTCGTTCGAGAAGCCGCTGAACGTGCCTTGAAGGACGGTCGCATTGGTTACACTGACGCTCTGGGGCTGATTGAACTGAGAGAGGCCATTGCTGGGCATTATGCCGATCATTACGGTGTTTCGGTCTCACCGGAACGTGTTGCCGTCACGACTGGCTCGTCTGCTGCATTCAATCTGGCCTTTGTGGTCTATTTCGATCCGGGCGACAGGGTTGCTATTACCCGTCCCGGCTACCCCGCCTATCGCAATATATTGACGGCGCTAGGCCTTGAGGTTGTGGAAATACCGACCGGCAATGGAACATCGTCGTCACTGACTGCTGAAGCGCTTGCTGCGGCACATGCCGAGAAGCCCCTGAAAGGGGTATTGTTTGCAAGCCCGGCCAATCCGACCGGCGCGATCATCGACAAGCCGGAACTGAAAACGATCATCGAAACGGCGAATGAACTTGGCATTCGGGTCATTTCAGACGAAATCTATCATCGGCTTTCCTATGAAACGGACGATGTCACGGCGTTGGAGATTTCCGATGATGTGACGGTCATCAACTCGTTCTCCAAATACTACTGCATGACCGGCTGGCGTATTGGCTGGATGGTTCTGCCCGAAGACGATATCCGTGCAATCGAGCGACTGAGCCAGAGCCTTTATATCTCCGCACCGGAGCTTTCGCAGCGCGCTGCCATCGAAGCCTTCCATGCAACGGCGGAACTTGAGCGGGTAAAGGATCGCTATCGTCAGAACCGGCTGATCCTGCGGGATCATCTTCCACGCATGGGTCTCAGCCTGGCTGCACCGATGGATGGCGCATTCTATGCCTATTGCGACGTTTCGCGTTTCACCAATGACAGTTTGGAATTTGCTCGCCGCATGATTGCCGAAATCAATATAGCAGCAACACCGGGACGCGATTTCGACCCGCTGGATGGACATCGCACTATGCGATTTTCCTATGCTGGCAAGATCGAAGAAATGGAAGAGGCTGTTCGTCGCCTTGAAGGCTGGCTGCCACAACAGAAAGCCTGAGCCGGTTCCGGTTTCGTCCAACCATTTACCAATATCGAAAGATAAAGAAAAACCGGCGTTTCCGCCGGTTTTTTCATTTCAATCATGAAACAGATCTCAGAAGAAACCCTTCTTCTGCCACCAGCCAGCACGCTTGGGCTTCTGGTCTTCGCTCTCGCTTGAAGTCACAACGGGCTCAGCGCTTTTCTGCGGTTCGGCAATCGTTGCTACTTCTGCTTCGACGGCTACCGTCTCTTCGACTTCGACAGCTGGTTTCGCAGCAGCTCTGCGGGTACGCCGCTTTGGCTTCTCCGCTTCTGCTTCTGCCTCATCGGCGACCGCTACCGGTTCAGCAGGAGCTTCTTCGGCAACCTTCTTGCGGCTACGGGTCTTGCGCGCAGGCTTGGCAGGCTTTTCCTCTGCTACAGCAGCTACGACGTCCTCAGCCGCTTCTTCAGTCTTCGCAGACTTGCGAGCGCGGGGCTTGCGGGCAGTCTTGGCAGGCTTTTCCTCGGCTGTTGCTTCAATAGCCGGAACAGCAACTTCAGCTGCTTGTTCCACCGCTACCGATGCAACTGCTTCGACAACAGCTTCCTCAGCTTTAACCGGCAGAACCGGCGTGTAACCGACGAACTCCGGATCTGGAACCTTGCGTGCACGCGGTTCGTCGTCGCGACGATTCTTGCGTCCGCCCCGGCGACCGCGGCGACGCTTCTTGCGGCGATCTTCTTCGCTCAGCGAAGCATTCGAAGATGATTCCTGCGCGTCATCGGCGTCATCGTCTTCGTCGGAGGCATCTTCCGAAACGGAATCGGTCTTTGCAGCCTGTTCCGGGTTCTCGCGATCACGACCGCCGCGACGACGACGACGGCGGCGACGCTTGCGATCACCTTCGTCACCACGATCTTCGCGAGCCTGAACGTCAGCCGTCGCTTCTTCTTCGGCTTCGTCCTCATCGACCGGGATTTCCGGGTCTTCGATATCGTCTTCAATATAGGCCATCGGCTGAACCGGAGGCTGAGTGATAGGCCGTGTCGACGCCGCGCCCTTGTCGATAACGAAATGCTGATGGCCGACGCTTTCGTCGGCGTCGATGCTGATGGCAACGCCGAAGCGGCCTTCCAGATCCGCCAGCAACTGACGCTTGTGGTTCAGCACATAAAGCGCCGAAGCCGCTGGCGTGCGAACATTGATGTCAAAGCCCGAATGACGCAGCAGATAATCTTCGATGCCGCGAATGATATGCAGCGCCATCGACGAATCCGAGCGGACATGGCCAGTGCCGCCGCAATGCTGGCACACCTGCATCGTGCTTTCCAGCACCGATGCGCGAATACGCTGGCGCGACATTTCCAGTAGGCCGAAATGCGAGATGCGGCCAACCTGAATGCGGGCGCGGTCGTCCTTCAGGCAATCCTTCATCTTCTTTTCGACAGCGCGATTGTTGCGCTTTTCTTCCATGTCGATGAAGTCGACGACGATCAGCCCGGCCAGGTCGCGCAGGCGCAGCTGGCGCGCCACTTCCTCGGCTGCTTCCAGATTGGTCTGGAGCGCGGTGTCTTCGATGGAATGTTCGCGCGTCGAGCGACCGGAGTTGACATCGATGGCAACCAGCGCTTCGGTCTGGTTGATTATCAGATAGCCGCCCGATTTCAGCGTCACCTGCGGCAGCAGCATGCGGTCGAGCTGGGCTTCGACGCCGTTGCGTGTGAAAATCGGCACTTGTTCACGATAAGGCTGGACCACCTTGGCATGGCTCGGCATGAGCATGCGCATGAAGTCCTTGGCCTCGCGATAGCCGTTCTCGCCGGAAACGAGGATTTCCGTGATGTCCTTGTTATAAAGGTCGCGGATCGAGCGCTTGATCAGGCTGCCTTCTTCATAGACGAGGGAAGGTGCTGTCGACTGCAAGGTCAGCGTGCGGACATTTTCCCAAAGGCGCATCAGATATTCGTAGTCGCGCTTGACTTCCGCCTTGGTGCGATTGGCGCCAGCGGTACGCAGGATCACGCCCATGCCCTGCGGCACTTCGAGTTCCTTGACGATTTCCTTCAGGCGCTTGCGATCCTGCGGTTGGGTGATCTTGCGGGAAATGCCGCCGCCACGCGCGGTGTTCGGCATCAAAACCGAATAGCGTCCGGCAAGCGAAAGATAGGTCGTAAGAGCAGCGCCCTTGTTGCCGCGCTCTTCCTTGACCACCTGCACCAGAAGAATCTGGCGACGCTTGATCACTTCCTGAATGTTGTACTGGCGGCGATTGGTACGGGCAGGCGTCGGAAGCTCCTCAAGTGCATCTTCCGAACCAACAGATTCGACCATGTCCTCTTCATGTTCGATGTCGTCCTCGTCGCCGTTATCGAGGGCTTCGGAGATCACATCGCTTTTCTGCGAAAGAGCCATGGCCGGTGTGCCGGGCACGTAATTCTCAAAAGCCGGGCCGACGGGCTCGGCTGCAGGCAATCCCTTGTCGGCTGCATTGGCCTGCGCGTCGCCATTCTGGCCGTCACGACGACCGCGACGACGGTTGCGGCGCGAACGATCGTTCCGGTCGCTGCGCTCGCTTCGTTCACTCTTGGCGCGCGGTTCGTCCTCATCGTCTTCGGCGCGTGCGGCCTTAGCTTCCGCTTCGAGCAGCGCAAGACGATCTGCTACCGGGATCTGGTAGTAGTCAGGGTGGATTTCCGAGAATGCGAGGAAGCCATGGCGATTGCCACCATATTCCACGAACGCAGCCTGAAGCGAAGGTTCGACGCGGGTAACGCGTGCGAGGTAGATATTGCCTTTCAGCTGCTTCTTGTGTTCCGACTCAAAGTCGAATTCTTCAATCTTGTTGCCCCGAGTGACGATAACCCGGGTCTCCTCCGGGTGGGAGGCATCTATAAGCATTTTGTTGGACATTATTGTCTTTCCTGCCGGCGCCAAGACGCAAAACGCGTGCGCCGGACGAAACCCTGAGGGCTGTCGTGCTCACTGCGTTGCATCTGCCGGATGGTTCTGGGTTCGTCGGAAAAAAAGCTGCTGCCTCCGCGCGCGACGGCCTCGTGGCGATCACGGTCTTCAGGCTTGCAGTGGTCAGTCTTGCTTGACCCATAGCTGTTCCGAACGAAACGACCTCATATATGACCCGGAAAAGCCGGGCCGACCTCTGTGCTCTTTTCGAGCGTTGGCGACAGCGCGTAAAGATGCGCAGTCGGCCGATAGAAACGGAGGGCGGGGGAGCCACATCTCCGCTGAATTCTGTACTGGTTATCGGGGGCGACGAATGAATATGCCGCTGTTTTCACTATCATTCCTTGCGGTTCATTTTGAGAACCGGCAAACGATTCTGATAGTTCACCCAAAACCTTTCATAGCTTTTATGGCGTCGTTTGAACGATGACAAGTGCGAATATCATTTGACATTCGCATCGCAATTTCGCCGAAAGCTGAGTATAGGCCCTGTTCAAGGTCGAAATACGGCTGGAAATCCTTCCTTAACTGTAGTTTTGTACGAGTGTTTTAATGGGTATTCGGGCGAGATGGTGCAGGGGCAAGCGTGCCGGTATCGCAATTATTGATACCAGTCATTCAATGATGTTCTTGATTGTGGCAGCCGATGCATTTTCGATACGCTGAAAACGCTATGACACGATTGGCGAGTTTGCGATGCCTTCTGGCGTTGTTCGCTCTCTTGTCGATTTTGCTGTTGCAGGCTGTATCTGTTTCCGCTGCTGATCGCGTGACGTCTCCATTATCAGCACTGACTTTCCGGATGGCCGGCGACGATCTGCGAACGCGCATTGTTGTCATGTTCGATCAGGAGCCAAAGCTGTCGACCCTGCTTCTGGATAATCCACATCGTCTGGTTGTCGACCTGCCTGAGACGCGGTTTGGTTTTGATGAAAAAAGTCTCGAAGCCCGAGGACTGGTATCCCGAGTTCGTTACGGGCTGGTGGGCAAGGGTCGTTCACGCCTCATCCTGACATTACGCGGTCCGTTCAAGGTCGAGGATCTCCGTGTTCTGAAAAATGACAGCGCATCGGGCTATCGCCTTGTGGCCGATATCGTTGCGACTTCGGATCGCGAATTTGCAGATCAGCTCAAGGGGCGCGAGGAAATAACAAGTTCCACGGATCGCAGTGAAAAGCCTGTTCAGGCCGCATCCCAGAGCACGCCTGCCACGCGTCCGTTTACCGTTATGATCGATCCCGGTCACGGTGGTATCGATAGCGGTGCGGAAAGCCTGAGCGGCATCAAGGAAAAAGACCTGACCCTCGCTTTCGGACAGGAGCTCAGAGATCGTCTGGCGCAGGACAAGAATATCAAAGTTCTCATGACGCGTGATGACGACACCTTCTTGCGACTTTCAGAACGGGTGCGGATTGCGCGTCAGCACGAAGCGGATTTGTTCATTTCCATCCACGCCGATACGATCAATCAGCATGATATTCGCGGTGCGACGGTCTACACAATTTCCGACAAGGCATCGGACTCCGTTGCGCGCGCCATGGCTGAGCGTGAAAACAAGTCTGACACCCTTGCAGGTGCGGCGCCTGAGGAGCAGCCCGAGGTCACCGACATTCTTCTCGATCTGACGAGACGCGAAACGCATACATTCTCGCTGAGCTTTGCCGAGAAGGTGATTCATTCGCTGCAAGGACAAGTGAATCTCATCAATAATCCGCATCGCTTTGCCGGTTTTCAGGTGCTGCGTGCGCCGGATGTGCCGTCCGTCTTGATCGAAATTGGATATTTGTCCAATGCCGAGGACGAAAAGCTGATCAGCAATCCTGAATGGCGCAAGAAGCTTGCAGACCGGCTGGCGATTGCGATCAGGGCTTTTGAAGCCTTGAAGCATCCCGCAAGCGTGAGCAAAGGGTAGGGACCTGAAAAGTGGAGATGTCCCACTTGGAGTTACATGCACTTCAGCTTATAAGATGCATGCTTGCAACAGTTTTGTGGATTTTCGTCGTGCAGACGAAAGTGACCGCGTTAAATTGGTAAAAACACGTAAACCATCTTGCCTTTGACTCATTTGCTGGTCACTAAGCCAGTAGTTGCCATACGGCATAATTGGGTTAAAGGGTTGGCTGTTCGTGCTTTGACCCTTATCATGTGAATAATCTGAAGGCAGGATTCCGCATTTATGGTAAGGCTTATCGGATATTTCTTCGGGATCGGAACGGTGCTGATGCTCCTCGTGGCAGGTGGCGTCGCCCTTTACGTCGGAAGTCTCACGAAGGATTTGCCAGATTACGAGGTGCTCGCAAAATACGAGCCGCCCGTCATGACGCGTGTTCACGCCTCGGACGGTAGTCTGATGTCGGAATTCGCGCGCGAGCGCCGTCTTTATATTCCTATTCAGGCCGTGCCGAACCGTGTGAAAGCCGCTTTCGTTTCGGCTGAAGACAAGACCTTCTACGAACATCATGGTCTCGATTTTGCGGGTCTCGCCCGCGCCATGATAACGAACGTCAAGAATATGGGCTCTGGTCGTCGCCCGGTTGGCGCATCCACGATCACGCAGCAGGTTGCGAAGAACTTTCTTCTGACGTCCAAGCAGACCTATGATCGCAAGATCAAGGAAGCCATCCTGGCGATGCGCATCGAGCAGGCCTACTCGAAGGACCGCATTCTCGAGCTCTATCTCAACGAAATCTTCTTCGGTCTTGGTTCCTACGGTATTGCCAGCGCTGCTTTGACCTATTTCGACAAATCGGTCGGTGAACTTTCCATCGCAGAGAGCGCTTATCTCGCAGCCCTGCCGAAAGGTCCGAACAACTACCATCCTTTCCGCCAGCCCGAGCGCGCTATCGAGCGCCGCAACTGGGTGATCGACCGGATGAGCGAAAACGGCTACATCACCGCCGAAGAAGCGACGGAAGCCAAGAAGCAGCCGCTCGGTGTGAAGGAACGTTCAGACGCCCATTATGTGTTCGCGTCGGAATATTTCACCGAGGAAGTGCGCCGCCAGATCATCCAGAAATACGGTGTCGATGCGCTTTACGAAGGCGGTCTTTCTGTTCGCACCACGCTGAACCCGACCTTGCAGGTCGAGGCTCGCAAGTCCCTGCAGGCGGCATTGCTTCGTTATGATGAGGCGCGTGGCTGGCGCGGTCCCATGAAGAATGTCGAGCTTGGCAATGACTGGGGTACGGCCTTCGGTGACATGCAGTCCTACGCGGACGTGCCGGAATGGCAGCTTGCGATCGTGCTCAATGTTTCTGCCGCTGGCGCAGATATTGGTCTGCAGCCGCCGCTTGAGGCATCAGGCTCGCGCAGCAAGGAGCGCAAGCGCGCATTCATCGCCGCTGACGATATGAAGTGGGCCATGCGTGTCGTGAATATTGGTGGCAAGCGCACTAGCGCCAAGTCGCCGGAAGGCGTTCTGAAGGCGGGAGACATTGTCTATGTCTCCAAGGAAGGTGATTCCCGTTTCCGTCTCCAGCAGCCGCCGAAGCTTGAAGGTGCGCTCGTTGCCATGGACCCGCATACTGGCCGTGTTCTGGCCATGGTTGGCGGTTTCTCCTATGCGGAATCGGAATTCAACCGCGCAACACAGGCCTATCGTCAGCCCGGTTCTTCGTTCAAGCCGTTTGTTTATGCTGCGGCTCTCGACAATGGCTATACGCCTGCTTCCGTTGTTCTGGACGGCCCGCTGGAAGTCAATCAGGGTGGTACGCTCGGCGTCTGGGCGCCGAAGAATTATTCCGGCAAGTTCTCCGGTCCTTCTACGCTGCGCTACGGTATCGAACAGTCGCGTAACGTCATGACTGTGCGTCTTGCACAGGACATGGGCATGAAACTTGTAGCCGAATATGCCGAACGCTTCGGTATCTACGACAAGATGCTGCCGGTTCTTTCGATGGCGCTTGGTGCCGGCGAAACGACTGTTCTGCGCATGGTGACCGCATATTCCATCATTGCGAATGGCGGCCAGAGCATAACGCCGTCGATGATCGACCGCATTCAGGACCGCTACGGCAAGACGGTCTTCAAGCACGATGCCCGCCAGTGCGAGGGCTGCAATGCACAGGATTGGGCAAATCAGGATGAGCCGACGCTGATCGACAATCGCGATCAGGTACTTGATCCGATGACCGCCTATCAGATCACCTCGATGATGGAAGGCGTCGTTCAGCGCGGTACAGCGCAGATCTTGAAGAGCCTCGACCGTCCGATGGCTGGCAAGACCGGTACGACAAACGACGAAAAGGATGCCTGGTTTGTCGGCTTCACGCCCGATCTCGTAGTCGGCGTCTTCATGGGTTACGATACGCCGACGCCGCTCGGTCGCGGCAATACCGGTGGTGGTCTGGCAGCGCCTGTGTTCAAGTCGTTCATGGAACAGGCTCTGGTCGGGACGCCGAAAGTCGATTTCCGCGTACCGGAAGGCATGACGGTCATCGCTATCAACCGCAAAACCGGCATGCGCGCCAATCAGGGCGATCCGAATGTGATCATGGAAGCGTTCAAACCGGGGACGGGTCCATCGGACAGCTATTCGGTTATCGGTATGGATTCCTTCCGCGAAGGTTCTCCGGTTGCACCACAGTCGCCGCAGGCAACACGTGCGATCAACTCGGGATCTGGCGGACTTTACTGACCGGGAAAGCAGGGCTTTGCCCTTTACACCGCGCCGCGTGCTGACTATGGTCCGCGGCGCTTGGGCTATTCGTCCATGCCCGAAAGTCTGGGCCTCGTAACGACCGGTTCAGCTTCTCAAATAAATAGAATGATAATGAAGGAACGATTTGCCCATGCGCGCGGAAATCGAGACGCTGGTTGACGAAATCCAGCAGGCCATAAGCCTGCTGAGGAGGCATCTTTGACTGGGATCAGGCGATAAAACGTCTCGGCTATCTCAATCAGAGAGCCGAAGATCCCACGCTTTGGAATGATGCCCAGGAAGCCCAAAAGCTGATGCGCGAGCGCCAGCAACTGGAAGATAGCATCAATGGCATCAACCATCTGAAGCAGACGCTGAACGACAGCATCGAACTTATCGCCATGGGCGAAGAAGAGGACGACAAGTCGATCATTCAGGATGCGGAAAACACCATCCGCGAACTGAAGCAAGAGATCGACCGTCGCCAGATCGATATGCTGTTGTCGGGCGAAGCCGACGCGAACGACACCTATGTCGAAGTGCATGCCGGTGCTGGTGGTACGGAAAGCCAGGACTGGGCGTCGATGCTCCTGCGCATGTATACGCGCTGGGCCGAGCGTAACGGCCGCAAGGTCGAAGTGATGGAAGTGCACGAAGGCGAAGAAGCGGGCATCAAGTCCGCGACCATTCTCGTCAAGGGGCACAATTCATACGGCATGATGAAGACCGAATCGGGCGTCCATCGCCTGGTGCGAATTTCGCCCTATGATTCCAACGCCCGCCGTCATACGTCCTTTGCCAGCATCTGGGTTTATCCTGTCATCGATGACAATATCGATGTGCAGGTTACGGAAGCGGATGTTCGCATCGATACCTACCGCGCTTCGGGCGCGGGCGGCCAGCACGTCAACACCACCGATTCGGCAGTGCGTATCACACATATTGCGACCGGAATCGTGGTGCAGTGTCAGGCGGAACGCTCACAGCACAAGAACCGCGAAAAGGCTTGGTCGATGCTGCGCGCTCGCCTCTATGAAGAGGAACTGAAAAAGCGCGAAGCAGCGACGGATGCGGCGAATGCCACCAAGACCGAAATCGGTTGGGGACACCAGATTCGCTCCTACGTCCTGCAGCCTTATCAGCTCGTCAAGGATCTGCGTACCGGCGTTGAAAGCACCAACCCCCAGGAAGTGCTGGATGGCTCTGTTACGCCGTTCATGGAAGCCGCACTTGCCCACCGAATTCAGGGTGGCGGCGAAATGATCGACGATATCGACTGATCATTCGCAAACATGCGTACAGAAAGCGAAACCCGGCCTTTGGCCGGGTTTTCTCGTTTCAGAGGCTCAGAGCAATGGTTCTATCTGTTTGCCTGCCTTGAGGAAATTGACCGGATTGATCGCCCGGCCGTTTTCGCGGACTTCATAGTGCAGATGACTGCCGGTGGAACGTCCGGAACTTCCTGCCTCGCCGACAATGACTCCCGCGGCAACCTGTTGACCGTCGCGTACCAGAACGCGGCTCAGATGGGCAAAACGGGTCGAGAATCCATTACCATGATCAATTTCGACCATATTGCCATATCCGCCAAAGCGACCTGCCTTTACAACCTTGCCCGCTGCGGTGGACTTCACCGTCTGACCGTATGCCGCACGAAAGTCGATACCGGAATGAAACGCAGCCGTACCTAGAAATGGATCACGGCGCACGCCGAACAGGCTGGTAACGGGTTTGCCCGGAGCCGGATTGGCCAGGGGCAGGGCGCTTACGCGTTTGCGTACCTGATCAAGCCGATCAAGCGCGCTGTCGAGATTGCGCAATTGCATGTCGAAATCATTGACCACCATACCGGGCGACGAAACCGGGATAAGCGGCCCGCCCATTGCAACAGCCGCATCGGCAGGCGTTTCGATACGCAGCCCGGCGGCGTTCAAAGTATCGAGGATGCTGTCGGCCTTTTCATAGGCGGCGTCAGCCAGAACACGCACCTTGCCATTCTGCTCGCTTTCGATGCGATGAAGGTTCTGGGTGATCGTGGCCAATATCTTGTCGGAAGTCTCAAGTGTCGATTCACCCGAAAGTCCGCCAGAAAGACGCAGCCCTATGGAGCCGGCATCGGCGCGGCGATCAGGCTTTCCTGCAGGTGTCTTTCCGGGTACGGGACCGGTAATGATCGGGTCTACACCTGGATATTCACGTCCTGCCAGCGCGTCATCGGGGATAAGCTGGCTATGCTGCTCCTGATCAGGCACGCCTTCCGCCGGCATTTCCGGCATTGGCTGCAATTGCGAAGCTCGTTCCAGCAGAGGTGCGAGTTTTCCGTCGCGCGCATTCAGCGTTTGCTGGCGCTGCATCAGTTCGGCGACCTTGTTCTCCATCACCTGCTGATCGAGCATTTGACGGCTGGTGATGCGATCAACCTCGGTGCGAAGGGCTGAAATGCGGTCCTCATAGAGCTGCTGGTTGCGGGCATGGCGCGCAATACCGGCGCTCATCAGGTCGTCGCGAAGCACCAGATAGGCAGTTGCTCCCAGATACCCGGCCGAAAGCGCCAGAAACGCAGCACCCCCAAGAGCGGCCATCCATGGACGAAATGTGAAATGGCTGATCTTTTCGCCGCGCGCAATAATCAGGACAGGCAGTTCCTTGCGCTCTCCGAACACCTTTTTCGTCGATGTCTTTGCCTGATTCCCAGTCATGCCAGCCGCATGCCCCTTCTCGATTCCCTTGTTTGATTACAACTTATTAGGGTTAACAGACCTTTACATTCGAGGCTTGCGCGGGCCATGCGAGCAGTTTTGTTTTTACTGAAGAGTTTAAAGAAACGACTAGATGGATACCGGTGATAAAGAGCGGTAGAAAGACGGCGTCAGCCCAGCTTCGGCACGTGCCAGTTCATTGAACGGTGGTTTGAGTTCGCCACGGAAATTGGCGCGAACCAGTTCGCGAAATCGCGCTGCCGGATCGATTTTGTTTCGGGCGCAGAAGAAACGAAACCATTTAGCGCCAACAGCGACATGGGTTTTCTCGTCATTGTAGATGACGTCAAGAATTGCTGCAGTCTCGTGGTCGCCGGTTTCGATCATCTTCTCAAGCAGAGATGGCGTGACATCGAGCCCGCGCGCCTCGAGTATGAGCGGCACGACAGCGAGACGGGCCTCTAGATCGTTGCGGGTCTGGTGAGCAGACTGCCAAAGCCCATCGTGGGCAGGCATATCGCCATAGTCTGCGCCAAGTGATTTGAGACGATCACGCAGCAGCGTGAAATGCCGCGCTTCGTCGTCGGCGACTTTCATCCAGCCATCGAAGAAACTGCGCGGTATTGGTTTGGCCGCAAAACGGGCAACGATGTCGAGCGCAAGATCGATGGCGTTCAGTTCGATATGGGCGAGCGCGTGCATCAGCGCAATGCGCCCGTGTTCCGTGTTGAGCGACCGCTTTTTCAACATGCGGGGAGGCACGAGTTCCGGCTTTTCAGGGCGTCCGGGACGCTCAGGCAAAGGCGGATCGAGAGGGCTGCGAACCGACAACGTGCGACCGAACCAGCGAGCAGCGGTATCTCGCGTCAGCCTGACCTTTTCGTCGAGATCGCTGGCGGATATGGCGCGGATGGCATTACCGCGCAGTGTCTGGTCGTATGATGGCTTGCGTGTCATCGCTCAAAGCGCGCGTGCGGCGTCCAGAACCGCCCCGGCATGGCCGTCGACTTTGACCTTGTTCCAGACTTGAGCGATGCGTCCTTCTGCATCGATCAGGAATGTCGTGCGTTCCACGCCCATATATTTGCGGCCATACATGCTTTTTTCAACCCACACGCCATAGGCTTCGAGCGCTACACGATCTTCATCGGCAGCAAGGTCGACGGTCAGATCGTGCTTCTTGCGAAATTTTGCATGTTTCGTCGCGCTATCGGGAGAAAGACCGATGACGCGAACGCCGACCTTGTCGAACTCCGGCTTCAGCAGCGAGAAAGCAATCGCTTCCTTGGTGCAGCCGGACGTGTCGTCTTTCGGATAGAAGTAGATGACAACCGGCTTGCCTTTGAGAGACGACAGGGAGATTTCGCCATTATCCGAAGGCAGAGTGAAATCGGGTGCCGGATCGCCAACTTGGGGATGAGCCATATCTGCGCCTTTCTTTTATGGATTAGGATGGAAACCACCTGTTACAGTCTGAGCTATCGCATTCAGGCAGGGCTTGTGCAACCATTGATGCTGGCGTCACCGCGATGTCGGTTGAAAGGCGCAAGGCTGCCTATGCATGTATGCGATGCGGACAGGAAGCAATTATAAAACAGATAATTACGATCACTTAATGAAGTAAACTCTGAAGGGTCGTATGGAATGGCACTCTTTTTCTGGCTGGGTTGTTGACAGAGAAACCGCAGAAGATCCGCTTCAGCAAGCGGGACATGAAAAGAATCGAGCGTCTCGCCGCTGACGGCGAGGGTGGCTTTTTGCCCGGCCCGGCCCGTCCGAGCCGTTCTTTTTTATCGCGCTGTTCCCATGCGATTTTGTCGATCTGTATCCTTCTGGTTCTCATAGTAGGTGCCGGTTTTGTCATCCTTCGCAGCGGTGTCGATAGCAATCTTCTGCGTGACGAAGCACAGAAAAGCCTGACGCATATTCTCGGTGAAGGTGCGTCCGCCTCCATCGGGAGTGCGGCGCTATCGCTGGATCAGGATAGTCACGTTGCGCTCGAAGCCCGTGATGTATCGATCGCTGATCCGAAACAGGGCGTCGAAATCAGAGGAATCAAATCTGTGCGCCTGGGGCTGGCGCCGTTGCCGCTTTTGACCGGCAAGGTACGTGTTGCTCAGCTCGAGGTGGATGGCGTTTCCTTTGAAATGCCAGAAACGAAAGGTCCGGGATTCTGGAAGTCCTTGCCTTACGACGAACATGGCATTGTCGATTTCGATGCGGTTTCGGGTGAGCTTTTCGCTGCCATGCGCCGCAGTCTGGAGCTTTTGCGTGCGCAGGACACGCATGTCATAGGCATTTTCAACAGCACCGTTGCATTCAAGGTTGGCGATGAACAGCAGGTTCTGGATATCGAACAGGCCCGCCTCATCGAAAATGGTGGGAAGATCGACATCACCGGCAGCGTCATCTGGAAAGGCAAGAAAATTGCACTGGATGGCAAGATCGACCGGCATGCGGGTGACAACAGTCTGGCCGGCTTCGAGCTGAATGTCCGCGATATTCCCGTTGCATTGGGTTCCCCGCCAGAAGTTTCTCCCGTCATAAATGGCAATCGTGTCAATCCGGCCCATTTCGAACTGGAAGCATCGGCACGCTTGTCCTTGACAGGATCGGCTGCCGATGGCGATCAGCCGGAACGTCTTGCAACAGAACTCGCTGTCGACGGCATAGATATGCAGCTCGGCAAGGTTGAAGACGTGCGTGGTGGTATTCGCCTTAATCTTGAACATACGGTAGGAAGCCGCAAGATCGAGATCAAGTCGTCCCGGCTGCAGCTTGGCGGAATGCAGGCACAGTTCAACGGAGCATTTGGTCCAGAACCCGAAGCTGAAAACAATACGGGCGGTCCGACATATCGCTTCGAGGTTCTGACCACTTCGGCGACGAGTATGCCATCGGAATCGACCGATCCGCCGCTATCCTTCGCAACACGGATAGCTGGGCGCTATATGGCCGACCAGCAACGCATCCAGTTTGCCAATCTCGATGTGCAGACGGAAACCGGTCGGCTCTTTGGTCAGGGAAGCATGGGCTTCGGTGCCGGTTCGCCGGAGATGATCTTCCTGCTGCGCATTCCTCAAATGCCGGTTGCAGACGCCAAGCACCTATGGCCCATCGATGTTGCGGATGGCGCACGCGAATGGGTGCTTAAAAACCTCTTTGGCGGAACTCTTAAAGACAGCCGCATCGATATTTCGCTCGCAGGCGGTCGTTTCAACGGACCCGGTCTGCCACCACCGCTGACTGGTGACGAAATCAAGGCTGATTTCAAGGTTTTCGATACACGTTTTGATGTCGTTGGAGAACTGCCGCCCGTGCGCGATGCCGATGGTGAGATATCGGTTCGTGGCGCCTATACGACCATCAAACTTTTGAAAGGCGTGGCCTACACGCCAAACAACCGTAAAGTTGATGTGTCTGACGGCACGCTCATCATTCCATGGGGGCCACAACGGCCGGTTATCGCAGAACTGGATCTCGGTGTTTCCGGTGAGGCATCGGCAATCGCTGAAATTGCCGGGAACAAGCCTATCGACGTTTTGAAGAATGTGCCGTTTCTGCCCGGCGACGTGACCGGTGATGTGAAGTCGCGCGTTAAGGTAAACTTTGCCGTTTCCAAGGATCCGCCGCCCGGCACGCTTCGCTGGAACGCTGACATTGGCTTCACCGGTCTCGACATTTCGAAGCCGATAGCCGGATCGTCCGTCAATGATGCGACAGGCAGTATCAAAGTAGATCAGTCGGCGGCCATTATTACTGCCGATGCAAAACTGGATGGTGTTCCTGCAAAAATCAGCATGGTCGAGCCCGTCAATCGTTCGGGTCCGGTCAAGCGCGAGCAGAAGGTCAAGCTGGATATCGACGACAAGACCCGTGATGCAGTCTTTCCCGGTTTGAATTCCATCTTCTCCGGCCCCATGTCTGTTGATCTTGGGATGGATGATGGCGGCAAGCGCCATGTTTCAGCCGATCTCGGCAAGACGCAGATCGATCTGCCATGGCTCGGATGGCGCAAAGGGGCAGGCATACCGGCGAAGGCAACCTTCGATCTGGTCCAGAGCGCGGACGACAAGAGCAAGATGGACATCAATAATCTTGTCTTCTCTGGCGATGCCTTTGGAGCGAAGGGCGATCTTTCCATTGCGAAAGGCGATTTTCAATCGGCGAGTTTCAGCGAGATACGCCTGAACCGAAACGATAATCTTGCAGTCAAAGCGACCAAGAGCGGCGGCGGCTATCGGGTTAATGTGCGTGGTTCGCAGTTCGATGCGCGGGCTCTGATCAAGCAGGTTTCCGACCTTGGCGAGAAGGGCAGCGGCGGCGGTAAAAGCAATAATCCGCGCGTGGTCGTGAGCGCTCAGATCGATGCAGTCAGCGGCTTTAACGGTGAAGCTTTAAGCAATGTCGCTGTCTCCTACGAGAGCGCGGGCAGCAAAGTATCGGGCGTATCGGTCAATGCTGTAACGTCGTCTGGCGAATCCTTTGTGGCAACGAACAATGACCAGGGCGATGCGCGCTCCATTTCGCTGCAATCGAATGATGCAGGAGCGGTTCTTCGGTTCTTCGATTTCTACGACAAAATGCGCGGTGGCAAGATCACGGTTGGTCTCGCCGCACAGGGCAACGGCCCATTGCGTGGTCAGATCGATGCGCGCAATTTTGCGATCATCAACGAACCGCGTCTTGCGAAAATCGTTTCCAGTTCGCCATCAAGCGGCGGCACAAGTCTCAATCAGGCCGTAAAAAGGGATATCGATGTTTCGCGCGTTGATATCGAGCGCGGTTTTTCGTTGATTGAGAAGGGCAACGGTTATCTGAACCTGTCCAAGGGTGTCGTTCGCGGTCCGACCGTCGGCACGACCTTCCAGGGAACGCTCTATGACAAGCAGGGCAATATGTCGATCACCGGCACATTCATGCCCGCCTATGGTGTCAATCGGCTGTTCGGCGAACTACCCATCTTTGGCGCGCTGCTCGGAAATGGTCGCGATCGCGGCTTGATCGGAATCACTTACAAGCTTACTGGCAGCGCCAAGCAGCCGCAGGTGGTCGTCAATCCGATCTCCGTCATCGCGCCGGGCATATTCCGCTCAATCTTTGAGTTTTGATAACAAAAAAACCGGGCGCGAGGCCCGGCTTTTTTTGGTTCAGTTGTCGCCCGTTTTATGCCGGGCGGATCAGTACATGGCGTTTCTTGCCAAGAGACAGCTTGATAACGCCCTGATCGTTCAGTGCACCAGCATCTACGGTCATGCGAGGATCGCTGACTGGTTCGTCATTGATACGTACGGCGCCACCTTCAACGTGACGGCGCGCTTCGCCATTAGTCGTGCAGAGTTCGGCCAGAACCATCAGCGCCAAAACCCCGATGCCGCTGTTCAGCGTTGCCTTGTGAACGCCGACTGTCGGAAGATTTTCCGACAGTTCGCCATCCTCAAAAGTCTTGCGCGCTGTTTCTGCGGATTCCTCGGCCGCATCGCGACCGTGGAGCATGGCCGTTACTTCCGTCGCGAGGATTTTCTTCGCTTCGTTGATTTCGACGCCTTCGAGCGCCGCCAGCTTGGCAATTTCGTCCAGCGGAAGCGTCGTGTAGAGCTTCAGGAAGCGCTCGACATCGGCGTCCTCCGTGTTGCGCCAGTACTGCCAGAAATCATAGGCGCTCAGCATTTCAGCGTTCAGCCAGATTGCGCCGCCAAGCGACTTGCCCATCTTCTGGCCCGATGCTGTCGTTAGCAGCGGCGAGGTGAGGGCATAAAGCTGCGGGGTTCCCATGCGGTGACCGAGATCGATACCGTTGATGATATTGCCCCACTGATCCGAACCGCCCATCTGCAGACGCAGATCGTAGCGTTTGCTCAGTTCCACAAAATCGTAGGCCTGAAGGATCATGTAGTTGAATTCGAGGAATGACAGCGACTGCTCACGATCGAGGCGCGTCTTCACCGAATCGAACGAAAGCATGCGATTGACCGAGAAATGACGGCCCACATCGCGCAGGAATTCCAGGTAATTGATGTTGCGCAGCCAGTCGGCATTATTGACCATCAGGGCATCGGTGGCGCTGTCACCAAAGGTGAGGTAGTTGGCGAAGACGCGCTTGATGCCGGCAATGTTCTCGGCAATCGTATCTTCGGTCATCAGCTTGCGGGCTTCGTCCTTGAAGGACGGATCGCCGACCATGCCGGTGCCGCCGCCCATCAGCGCAACAGGCTTGTGCCCGGTCTGCTGGAGCCAGTGCAGCATCATGATCTGGATCAGACCGCCCGCATGAAGGCTTGGAGCCGTAGGATCGAAGCCGATATAGGCCGTCACGGTTTCCTTGGCCAACAATTCGTCGAGGCCACTTTCATCGGATATTTGATGAATGAAGCCACGCTCGGAAAGCGTGCGAAGAAAATCGGATTTGAAACCGGACATTCCTTTTCCCTGACTGATAAGGCGAAGTTGAAACTGGTCGCAAGCGGCTGCTTGCACCCCTGTGATATGTCCGCCTTTAGCACCAATCAACCGCCAATAACAAGGAAACTCCCGAATTGATGGGTTGCGAACCAGTAATTTGGCTTCATTGCTCGTTGAGCGCATCCCCGAAAAGTGTGAAACGGTTTTCGGATAAGATGCGCGTCAGAAAACAGTTGGAGCACAGATCTGATTCAATCAGACCGAAACGCGCTCTAGTGTTGCGCCGTGTTCGAAAACAGATTGAGCACAATAACACCGGCAATGATCAATCCCATGCCGAGCACTGCCGCGAGGTCGAGCTTCTGGCCGAACACCAGCCAGCCGATCAGGGCCACGAGCGTGACGCCGATCCCGGACCAGACCGCATAGGCGATCCCGACAGGAATGCTCTTCAAGGTCATGGAAAGAAAATAGAAAGCCAGACCGTAAGCGATGACAACGATCAAGGACGGCCCAAGCCGTGTGAAGCCTTCTGATGCCTTGAGGCTAAGCGTTCCGATGACTTCGGACACTATGGCGATAGCAAGAATGGCATAAACCGGCATGTCACGCTCATGAGATGGATTTGAGAAAACGAATCATTGGATCGCGATGGTAGCATCGCATAAAAAATCCGGCGGGAGACCCGCCGGATGAGACGCTGAAAATCTGGAAAACGACAGCTGAATTTCTTGTAAGCTTAACGCAGGCGCTTCGGACGCGCTTCGACCAGTTCGCCTGCAAGGCGGCGATCCAGATACTCTGCGCAATCCTCGATGAGCTCATCGCCCTGACCGGTGAAGAAGTGGTTCGCGCCCGGAATCGTCGTCTGGGTGATCGTGATACCCTTCTGGGTTTTCAGTTTGTCGACCAGAGCCTGCACATCCTTTGGCGGCGCCACCTTGTCCTGATCGCCATGGATGATGAGACCGGACGAAGGGCAGGGTGCGAGGAAGGCGAAATCATATGTATTCGGCTGCGGCGCAACCGAAATAAAGCCTTCGATTTCCGGGCGGCGCATCAGGAGCTGCATGCCGATCCATGAACCGAACGAGTAACCGGCGACCCAGCACGTCTTGGAATCCGGATGCAGCGCCTGCACCCAGTCGAGTGCGCTTGCAGCGTCCGAAAGCTCGCCCGCACCATGATCGAATTCGCCCTGACTGCGGCCAATGCCACGGAAATTGAAGCGCAACGTGGTGAAGCCGCGCTGCTGGAACATGTAGAAGAGGTCGTAGACGATCTTGTTGTTCATCGTTCCGCCGAACTGCGGATGTGGATGAAGGATAAGCGCGATTGGAGCATTCTTTTCTTTGGAAGGCTGATAGCGACCTTCGAGGCGTCCGGCAGGGCCGTTGAAAATGACTTCTGGCATGTGTACTCCGCTCGTAACGGGAAGACCGGACTGGGGCGGCGAAACTTGACGTCGTTGGACGCCGCTTCTAGAACCGGTTGGAAATTTCGACAGACTGAAAGCGAGTTTCAGTTCCTATGGGGGCTTAATAGGCTTTTCTTGATTGAAAATTCAAGAAAATTGCGCTTCCAGAATTTTGTTTAGGAGATAGGTACGGTGAACGGGAGCGGCAAGAGGCTCTATCTGGATTATAATGCCAGTGCTCCGTTGCTTGATGAAGCACGCGAAGCGGTTATCAATGCGCTCGGCATTACCGGCAATCCATCTTCCGTGCATCGTGAAGGCCGCGCCGCGCGTGCGCTCGTCGAAGCAGCGCGCCGCAGCGTTGCAGCGCTCGTCAATGCCAGGCCAGACCATGTTTTCTTTACGTCGGGAGCAACGGAAGCCGCGTCGACGCTGCTGACACCCAATTATATGATGGGACGTTCGCCGGTCCGCCTGTCACATCTTTACGTGAGTGATACGGAACACCCTTGCATGCTGTCTGGAGGGCAGTTTGCAGCGCAGGACGTCACCGTTCTACCGGTTGATGGAAATGGCATTGTACAACTCGATGCCCTGAAAACTGCGCTTGCCGGTCATGACAAAAGCCAGGGGCTGCCACTCGTGGCCATACAGGCCGCCAACAATGAGACCGGCATCATCCAGCCGATTGCGGAAATTGCCACTATCGTGAAGGCTGCGGGCGGCATTTATATCGTCGACGCAGTCCAGGCGGCAGGACGCATTAAATTAGATATTTCAGATAATTGTGGTGATTATCTCATAATTTCTTCGCACAAGATTGGCGGCCCGAAAGGCGTCGGTGCAATTATCGCCATTTCCGACCTCATGATGCCGCGCGCGCTTGTTCGCGGCGGCGGTCAGGAAAAGGGGCATAGAGCGGGAACGGAAGCTCTGCCGCTGATCGCAGGTTTCGGTGCTGCGGCAGATACCGCTAAGACACGACTGGACGGCGAGGGCTGGTCCCCGGCGATGCGGGACAGGCTGGAGGTCGGGTTGGAGGCGATCGCCCCGGATGCGGTGATCTATGGCAAATCGGTCGGCAGATTGCCGAACACGACCTTCTTTTCCCTTGAGGAGCAAAAGGCGGAAACCGTACAGATCGCCTTTGATCTCGGCGGGATTGCGCTTTCGGCAGGCTCGGCCTGCTCGTCGGGGAAAGTAGGTCCCAGCCATGTGCTGTCGGCCATGGGACATGGAGACAGCCTCGGGGCGATCCGCGTGTCACTCGAACCAACGGCCACACCCGATCAGGTCGATGCGTTTCTCGACGTGTTCCGCAAAATTATCGAGCGTCGCGCCAAGAAGGCGTGATTGCGATTCAAAAATCGAGGCCGAGCTTCTGCTTTGCAGCGGCGATATAGCCCTCGTAGCGCGTTTTAAATTCTTCCCGCTTGGCGATATCAGCGGCGATATCGTCGGAAGCGCTGGCATTTGAAATGTTGAACTTGTCGTGGGCGTCCTGAAAAAACTTCAGCTGATTGATGGTGCGGCCTTCGTCGTTCACCTGTTGTTCGAGAAACTTTACATAGTCCTGCAGATTTTGGGTGTTCATTATGGTCTCCCTTTCCTTTGGCTATCTATGTTCCTACATGCACAAGGCAAGGGCGGGCATGATTCTGATAGGCTGCCCGGAAATTCCAATTCTTCAAAGAAAATCAAGGCGTCAAAGCCGGGATGTGTCGTCTGCGATCGCCGTTTCATCGGACTGTTTCATTAAGTTGATCGTTTTAATCGGCATTTTTAGGGGCAAATTTGAACCCGGTGCTTGAAATTCAGTTTAGAGAGGTTTTAAAGAAGGGCCACGCACACTATATTGAGGCGGTATTGTTCAAGACATATCACCTTGACGTTTGCAACTGTCGGGCCTTGACCCCGACGAGGATGGAGAACGCCAATGCCTGCAGTGCAGGAGACCATTGACCAGGTCCGCGGCCTTGACGTGGACCAGTACAAGTATGGCTTCGAGACGACGATCGAAGCCGAGAAGGCCCCCAAGGGCCTGAACGAAGATATCATTCGCTTCATTTCCGCCAAGAAGAACGAGCCGGAATGGATGCTGGAATGGCGTCTGAAAGCCTATGAACGCTGGCTTACCATGGAAGAGCCGACATGGGCTCGCGTCGATTATCCGAAGATCGATTTCCAGGACGCATATTATTATGCGGCGCCGAAAAACCAGTCCGGCCCGAAGTCGCTCGATGAAGTTGACCCGGAGCTGTTGAAGACCTACGAAAAGCTTGGCATTCCGCTGCGCGAGCAGGAAATCCTTGCTGGCGTTCGCAAGCAGGGCGAGCCGAGCGAAATCGATGGCAATCCTTCCGACAATGTCTATGCGTCCGGCCGCGTTGCTGTTGATGCCGTGTTCGACAGTGTGTCGGTGGTTACGACCTTCAAGGAAGAACTCGCCAAAGCGGGCGTAATCTTCTGTTCGATTTCGGAAGCGATCCGCGAACATCCCGAACTGGTGCAGAAGTATCTGGCTTCTGTGGTTCCTGTTTCGGACAACTATTACGCGACGCTGAATTCGGCTGTCTTCACGGATGGTTCGTTTGTTTACGTTCCGAAGGGCGTTCGCTGCCCGATGGAACTTTCGACCTATTTCCGCATCAACGAAAAGAACACCGGCCAATTCGAACGTACGCTCATCATCGCTGATGAAGGCGCGTATGTTTCCTATCTGGAAGGTTGCACCGCACCGCAGCGCGATGAAAATCAGCTGCACGCAGCTGTCGTTGAGCTGATTGCGATGGAAAACGCCGAAATCAAATATTCGACGGTCCAGAACTGGTTCCCTGGCGACAAGGACGGCAAGGGCGGCATCTACAACTTCGTTACGAAGCGTGGCGATTGCCGTGGCGATAATTCCAAGATTTCGTGGACGCAGGTTGAAACCGGCTCTGCGATCACGTGGAAATACCCGTCCTGCATTCTGCGTGGCGATAATTCGCGCGGCGAGTTCTATTCAATCGCTGTTTCGAATGGCCATCAGCAGATCGACTCGGGCACCAAGATGCTGCACCTCGGCAAGAACACGTCGAGCCGCATCATTTCAAAGGGTATTTCGGCCGGTAAGTCGAACAACACCTATCGCGGACAGGTTTCCGCCCATCGCAAGGCTGAAAACGCCCGCAACTTCACCCAGTGCGACTCGCTCCTGATCGGTAACGATTGTGGCGCGCATACGGTGCCGTATATCGAGGCGAAAAACGCCACGGCGCAGTTCGAACACGAGGCAACCACCTCCAAGATTTCGGAAGACCAGCTGTTCTATGTGATGCAGCGCGGCATTCCGGAAGAGGAGGCAATCGCTCTCATCGTCAATGGCTTCGTGAAGGAAGTCATTCAGGAACTGCCGATGGAATTCGCCGTCGAAGCCCAGAAGCTTATCGGCATCTCGCTTGAAGGTAGTGTCGGCTAACCGATCGCCTCTTTCCCAGTGATTTTTCTGGCCAGCCTTTTCCTGGCATTAGAACAAGGTTTACATTCATGCTTGAGATCAAGAACCTCCATGCAAAGATCGCCGACACGGATACCGAGATCATCCGTGGCCTGAACCTCACCGTGAACAAGGGTGAAGTTGCTGCGATCATGGGTCCGAACGGTTCGGGCAAGTCCACGCTTTCCTATATCCTCGCCGGTCGCGAAGACTATGAAGTGACGGAAGGCGACATTCTCTACAACGGCGAGTCGATCCTCGAATTCGATCCCGCTGAACGCGCCGCCAAGGGCATCTTCCTCGCATTCCAGTATCCGATGGAAATTCCGGGCGTTGCCACGATGGAATTCCTGAAGGTTGCGATGAACAGCCAGCGCAAGGCGCGTGGCGAACCGGAACTGAAGATCCCGGAATTCATCAAGCGCGTGAAGGACGCTGCTGGCAAGCTCAGCATCGACATGGACATGCTGAAGCGTCCGCTTAATGTCGGCTTTTCTGGCGGCGAGAAGAAGCGTGCTGAAATTCTTCAGATGCAGCTTCTGGAGCCGAGCCTCTGCGTCCTCGACGAAACCGACTCCGGCCTCGACATCGACGCGCTGAAGATCGTTTCGGAAGGCGTGAATGCCCTGCGTTCGCCGGACCGCGCCGTGATCGTCATCACGCACTATCAGCGTCTGCTCGAACATATCATTCCGGATAGCGTGCACGTGCTTTACAAGGGCCAGGTCATCAAGTCTGGTGACAAGAACCTTGCGCTGCACCTTGAAGAAAATGGTTATGCCGACGTAATCGGCGAAGCTGCCTGAGGAGGGATGGATCATGAATATCCAGACCGCCCCGGCTACCAAACCGCGAACGCCCGCTGAAAGCGCGCTGATCGACAGTTTTGCCGACCGCATGGGCGACCTGCCGGGCAATGGCGATGTTGTCGTTGCACGTGATGCGGCGCTTGAAACTCTCAAGGAGAACGGCATTCCGTCCCGCCGCGTCGAAAGCTGGCATTACACGGATTTCCGTACGCTTCTGAAGGGCGTGGCGCCATTCGATGCCGCTGCCGGAACACAGGCATTGCCTGCGCTCATCGCCGGTTCGTCCATCGCTGCCACAAGCAATGGCGTGGCTCTTGCCGCGAAAGCGCCTGAAGGTGTGTCGCTGACCCCGGTTCGCGAGGCGTTGGCCGACGGCTCGCTCGTCACCCAGCTTCGGTCGCGCGGCTTCGACGATACGATCGGCCAGATCAACGCTGCCTATGTCAGCGATGGCTGGATGGTTTCCATCGCCGATGACACCGAACTGGAAGCGCCATTGGAGCTTCAGAACATCCAGAAGGCCGGACAGGGACACACTCGTTTTCCTGTCCGCATCGGTGCAAATGTCAAGGGCACCATCGTGGAACGCCAGAACGGCGGCGAAGGCGATGCCTTCTCCACCTCTGTCAACCATGTGACCGTTGGCGACGGCGCTGAAATTCTCTGGATCATCCTGCGTGATTTCGGTCAGGCAACGCAGCTTTCGCAGTTCAATGCGACGATTGGCAAGGGCTCCAAGCTCACGCTCTATATCGTCAATGCGGGCGGCAAGCTGGTTCGTCAGGAAGTGCACGTCAATGTGACGGGTGAGGATTCCGACTTCGAGCTTCGCGGTCTCAATCTTCTGGCTGACGACACGCACACCGATGTCACCATGACGGTCGGCCATCTGGTGGAAAACACGCGTTCGACCCAGATCATTCGCAACGTGGTCAAGGACCGTGCGCGTGGCGTTTTCCAGGGCATGATCCGCGTTGCACAGATCGCCCAGAAGACCGATGCCCGCATGGCCTGCAACACGCTGCTGCTTTCGGATGAAGGCGAGTTCGATGCCAAGCCTGAACTCGAAATCTTTGCCGATGACGTGGCGTGTGGCCATGGTGCGACGGTTGCCGAATTGTCGAGGGACTATCTGTTTTATCTGATGGCACGCGGCATACCCGAAAACGAGGCACGTGGCCTGCTGATCAAGGCGTTCATCGCCGAGATTATCGAAGAGCTGGAAGACGAAACGCTGGTTGAGGCACTGGAAGAAGTGCTGTCCAACTGGCTCGCCACCCACGCCTGATTGATTGAGGCAGAGTGTGCAGATGCACGCTCTGCCTTTTCCTGCCGAAACGGCAAGAGGAACGATCATGGACCAGAAGAATCCGCTTGTAGCGCGCTATGACGTCGAGGCGATCCGTCGCGACTTTCCGATCCTTTCGAGAGAAGTGCACGGCAAGCCGCTGATCTATCTCGACAATGGCGCATCGGCGCAAAAGCCTCAGAGCGTCATCGACGCTGTAACGCACGCCTATTCCAACGAATATGCCAATGTTCATCGCGGCCTGCATTTTTTGTCAAATGCGGCAACGGATGCCTATGAAAAGTCGCGTGAGACGGTACGGCGCTTTCTGAACGCCGGTTCTGTGGACGAAATTGTCTTTACGAAGAACGCGACCGAAGCGATCAACACGGTCGCCTATGGTTATGGCATGCCGAATATCGGCGAAGGCGATGAAATCCTTCTGTCGATCATGGAGCATCACTCCAATATTGTGCCATGGCATTTCATTCGTGAAAGACAGGGCGCAAAGCTGGTCTTCACGCCGGTGGACGATGAAGGCATCTTCCATATCGAGGAATTCGAAAAGCGTCTGACGGAGCGAACCAAGCTTGTCGCAATCACGCATATGTCGAATGCGCTTGGAACGGTGACGCCGATCAAGAAGATCGTCGAGCTTGCCCATGCGCGTGGTATTCCGGTTCTGGTCGATGGCAGCCAGGGCGCTGTGCACCTGCCTGTCGACGTGCAGGATCTCGGCTGCGACTGGTATGTCTTTACCGGCCACAAGGTTTACGGACCATCTGGCATAGGCGTCCTTTATGGCCGTTCGGAAATGCTTGAGAAGATGCGTCCTTTCCAGGGCGGCGGCGAAATGATTGAGGAAGTGACGGAAGAAAACGTCACCTATAACCATCCGCCCCATCGTTTTGAAGCGGGTACGCCGCCTATCGTTCAGGCCATCGGTCTTGGCGCCGCGCTTGAATATATGGAGAAGATCGGTCGTCATGCGATCCTCGCCCATGAGGAAGACCTGCGCGATTATGCTCACGAGCAGCTCGGCCGGATCAACTCATTGCGCATTTTCGGCAATGCGCCGGACAAGGGAGCCATCATCTCGTTTGCGCTGGAGGGAATTCATGCGCACGACGTTTCGATGGTGATCGATCGGGCAGGGGTTGCGGTCCGTGCCGGAACACATTGCGCGCAGCCGCTCTTGAAACGCTTCGGCGTTACCTCTACATGCCGTGCATCCTTCGCCCTGTATAATACCCGTGCTGAAGTGGATGCATTGGCGGAAGCCTTGGAAAAGGCAAGGAAGTTTTTCGGATGACCGATATGGAACAGAAAGTTCAGGACAAAGCCGATACCGCGCCTGTCGAGGGTGGAGAAAAAGCCGAAGGCAATTCGGTGTTTTCCGCTTCTGCCATCCCGCAGGAAGACCTCCTGCGTATGACGGACGACATCATCGCGGCCTTGAAGACGGTTTATGATCCCGAGATTCCAGCCGACATCTACGAACTCGGTCTCGTCTACAAGATCGATATCGAAGATGATCGCACCGTGAAAATCGAAATGACTCTAACTGCTCCCGGCTGCCCTGTGGCAGGCGAGATGCCGGGCTGGGTTGAGAACGCAGTCAGCGCCGTTGAGGGTGTTTCCATGGTGGAAGTCACGATGACATTCGATCCACCTTGGACGCCGGACCGTATGTCCGAAGAGGCCCAGGTGGCTGTCGGCTGGTACTGAAATCTGATCGAAGCAAACAAAATGCGGCTCTTGAGCCGCATTTTTATTTCGTGGACACCTAGACGAAAATTTTATCATTCATCTTCCATTCAATCGCCAGCGCCTATTTTCAATGAGGCGGGAGTGCTGACTATGGAGGATGTAACGATGTCAGTCAGAAGCAGCCTAACTGCTCTTCTTGTTTTCGGTGGTATCATGTCTTTTTCGGCGCCGTCATTCGCTTTGCCAATGCCACAACCCACGAATACGCATGATGCCGGTAGTCTTGCGGAGCAGGTCGGGTGGCGGTGTGGGCCTGGCTGGCACATGAATCGCTATGGACGCTGTGTTCCCAATCGGGCCAGAGCACGTTGCGCCCGTGGCTGGCACTTGAACAGAAATGGCGTTTGTGTGCGAAACCGCCCTGTCCATAAGGTCTGCGCTCGCGGATATCATCTGACACCGCGTGGCTATTGCGTACGCAACTGGTAGTGTGCGTTTTCCTCCCGAAATCGCGACACGACTTCGGGAGGAGAGCCCGGTGGATCAAGACGGATCAAATTGCGCCCGACAGCACGGTAACGTTGGACTAGCGCACTTCAAGCACTTCTCCGGTGCGACGATCAATAACTACACGCATATCGTTGTCTCGACGGTCTATTCCTCGGACAATATACGCGCCTCTGCGTCGTGAAACGCTTTCGACTTCATCCATTCCCTCGCTACGTGCAATCCTCGCAGCCCGGCGTTCACTGATTTCATCCCGTTCTGAACGACGATCAGGAATAACCCGGCGGTCGCTGTCCGGGTTGACTTGAATACCATTAGGACCGATCTCAATACTTTGGGCCTGTGCGGGAACGGCTGAAACAAAAGCCGACATAATCACCATCGCCGCTGCCATTGCCGAAAATTTGTACATGGCACCTATCCATTGTTAGTTTTGCACCCGCCGTCGAAATGAACGAATTGGATCGATGCCGGTTCCCGTTCCGGCGGTCAACTCTCCTAACACGCTGAACATCCTGTGATTATGCCCATGTCGATCCGACCGACGGTCAAAACGATCTAGTATTTATAGGAAGACATTATCGTGATGCGGGCGCTGATCCCAATTGGCCAACAAACAGATTGTCGGGCCAAATCTGTGTGATTCCTTGGCCCGTTATGCTTAGGAGGCTTTTAGTCCTGTGGCTTTCACAGCCAAGGGGGTAGGCACCGCGCACGGTTTCGAAATTTGATGAAAGACGATTGCGGGTCTATAACCCGATTGCTGCTAATGTTGCTCCAACGCAAGAACCGTTAGTTATGGAGGTTCTGTCCATTACTCTCCGGGGGCAGAGGCCGAGGCTGATCACGATCAGGTCAACGCGGCAATGACAGAGTAGTCTTTCCGCACGCGATAAATCTGCCCGGACGCCAATAACCCTCTTCCGATCACGAACTCTGGTCTGGTTCAGGTGGGAACTGATCTATTTGGTGAATATCGAGCCTACTAATTGTTAGTCGCGAAGTAGGTTTGAAAAAAACCCCGCAAAGAACGATGATGTGGATACTCACCCGTGATAGTTATGGTTGTGATTTCTCTAAAAGTGTCACTGCATCAATTCGTGGTTGTGTTACCGCGGTCGGGGGCCAAGGGGTAATTTGGGTATCAATCAGCCTAAATCCTGCACGGTTTGCAAAGTGTCGCATCAACTTTTCAGAGAAAAAATTGCGCCAATGCGGTTCATCTTCATATGTCCCTTCGGGAAAATCTTCACAATTCGAGTAGTGCAAAAGAGCCCGTCCTCCAGGGCGCATAATGCGTGCAATTTCACTTAAGTATCCAATCACGTCGCTGGCTTCAAAGTGAACCATAGCGTCGTAACAAAATAGGGCGGTGACGGTTTCTGTTTTTATTTCGCGAAGGTCTACACCGTTGTTTACAGAGTAAAAGACATTAGAGTTCTGGGAAAACCGTTTGCGGCAAACATCAATGTTTTCCTTATTAATATCAATGACAGTAATGCGTCCGGCCCTGTTCACTATCTGTGCGGTATGGCGCCCGTGTCCGCAAGCCAACTCGACCACGTTTGTCAAGTCTAGTTGATCAAACATTCTCCTAAACAGACTGTCGGTGTTCCAAAAAATGCCGAGGTGATTTGGGTTGTCCACGCCTGCATAATATGGGGTGTCTATATGAACTTTTCCAAGTTTCTCTACGAATTGACTGTACAATCATTCGGATAACTGCAACCACAAGTAGATAAATTCTTGAATTTGCTGCTGTTCTTCATGTGAGACGCTTATCGCCGAGTTAACAGAGGCTACTATTCCAGCCTCGTGTATATCTGTGGCCGGCAGCCATGCATGCAATTGCGATTTGATTCGACAGGAACTGCGACCTTCCAGCAATGGCTTTTATCGCAGCTCGCGTGTCGCCCTGGTAGTACGAGAGTGCCAGGGCGATTTCGTTTTGCAGGTCATGCGCAACTGCATTCATTGCTCGGCTCCAGCGAAGCAGACACATAAGCCACCAAGCATGCCTGTGAGTTTATCGGGTTGCCCTCAGATGTTCCTATTACGTTCACGATGAGAATGGAGAGTCAACAGACTTTCGAAATGGTGTTGAATCGCTCACGTCTAGATGTGCAAGTTCAGGCTGAAAAGGTGAGGGAAAAGAAATGGGATTGTTAAATGGAATCAATGCCCCATTTGGGCCTACAGATGAGGGGATTATGTAAGTGAAACGACGCAATAAGCGATTGTTATAACTCATAAATTATCCCCAAAATGTGAGGATATTTGGTGCCCCCAGAGAGACTCGAACTCCCGACCCCCTGATTACAAATCAGGTGCTCTACCAACTGAGCTATAAGGGCACTTGCGCCCGATTAGCACAAATGCAGCGCGTGTAAAACGAAAATTCATCGCTAGCAGGTCATGGCAACCGGGTTTTTCATGTGATAGCCAATAGCGGGTTGGGGAAACAGTGGCAAACTTGTCAGAGTTGGCCAGATTCGGGACTGTAAATATGGAAGATAAATCGCTCGCGCTGCATTTTCTGTCGTCGGGAACCGAAGAATCACTTGTCGCCCAAAAAGAACTCGTTGCCCGCTACGGTCATGTGGCTGCTGAAGATGCCGATATCATCGTTGCACTTGGCGGCGATGGAACCATGCTTCAGGCGCTTCGCGATTTCATGAACAGCGGTACGCCGATCTATGGCATGAATCGCGGCTCTGTCGGCTTCCTGATGAACGAGTTCAGCGTGGATGACCTGCCGGAGCGCATTCTGGCCGCGCAGATGGAAACCATTCGCCCGCTTGTCATGGTCGCCGAAACAGAATCCGGCCAATCATTCGAGGCTTTGGCGATCAACGAAGTTTCCCTTTTTCGTCAGTCCTATCAGGCTGCGAAGGTTCGGATAACGATTGACGGCAAGGTGCGTCTGGACGAACTCGTCTGCGATGGTGTGATGGTCGCGACGCCTGCAGGTTCCACCGCCTACAATCTTTCAGCACAAGGCCCCATTCTTCCGCTTGAAGCGCCGCTTCTGGCGCTCACCCCGGTGAGTCCCTTCCGTCCGCGCCGTTGGGGTGGGGCGCTATTGCCGAAGCACGTAACCGTTCGCATGGATTTGTTGGAAACCGAAAAACGCCCGGTCAATGCGGTCGCGGACAATAATGAGGTCAAATCGGTCAGGGCTGTTACCGTGCGGGAAGCACCGAACAGCCAGGTGGCCATCCTCTTTGATCGAAATCATTCCTGGGACGAGCGCATCCTGACAGAACAGTTCAGGCATTAGTTTCAGCGTATAAGTGGCGCGTAATTCAGCTACGCAAATGCTCTTTGGCTTTTGATAATTTGAGTAAATTTGTTCAAGTTCCGCATTGATTTCGATTGTCGCAACACAATTGAAGCAATTTGATATCTTTCGATGGTATTTTGGTTGACTTTTGCACGCTGTGGACGTACGCGATGCTGCAAGAAAACGCATATTGCGTTGCAGACGCCTTATTCTGCCTTCGTTCCTGCGCCCGATGACGCGGCTGCAATGACAGGATGGGTGGAAATCATTTCCAAACCAAGAGAGCTGCGCCTCCATTGACGACATTTGCCGAACTCGGTCTTTCCCCGAAAGTGCTCGCTGCTGTAGAAGCGGCGGGATATTCTGCGCCCACACCCATTCAGGCAGGAGCCATTCCTCCAGCCCTTGAACGCAAGGACGTTCTCGGTATCGCGCAGACGGGAACCGGAAAGACCGCGTCTTTCGTGCTTCCGATGCTCACGCTTCTGGAAAAGGGTCGGGCGCGGGCGCGCATGCCGCGTACGCTCATTCTGGAGCCGACCCGCGAACTCGCAGCGCAGGTCGAGGAGAACTTCACCAAATACGGCGTCAATCATCGGCTGAACGTGGCCCTTCTGATTGGCGGCGTGTCGTTCGATGAACAGGAGCGCAAGCTGGAACGCGGTGCCGATGTTCTCATCGCGACACCCGGTCGCCTGCTCGATCATTTCGAGCGTGGCAAGCTGCTCCTGACCGGTGTTGAAATTCTCGTCATCGACGAAGCAGACCGTATGCTCGATATGGGCTTCATCCCGGACATCGAACGCATCTGCAAGCTCATTCCGTTTACGCGTCAGACCCTGTTCTTCTCGGCCACCATGCCGCCGGAAATCACCAAGCTGACCGAACAGTTCCTGCATTCGCCAACGCGCGTTGAAGTTGCAAAGGCTTCGTCTACGGCCAAAACCGTGACCCAACGCCTGGTGAAATCCAGCAAGAAGGATTGGGACAAGCGCGCGGTTCTGCGCGATCTCGTCCGTGCGGAAGGCGATACGCTCAAGAACGCGATCATCTTCTGTAATCGCAAGAAAGACGTATCCGAACTGTTCCGCTCGCTGACACGACACGAGTTCAACGCTGGTGCCTTGCATGGCGATATGGATCAGCGCGCGCGCATGACCATGTTGGCGAACTTCAAGGAAGGCAAACTGCAGCTGCTGGTGGCTTCCGATGTTGCCGCGCGCGGTCTCGACATTCCCGATGTGAGCCACGTTTTCAATTTCGACGTTCCGATTCACTCGGAAGACTATGTTCACCGCATCGGCCGCACCGGTCGCGCGGGGCGTTCTGGCAAGGCATTCACCATTGTGACGCCTTCCGATACAAAATATCTTGCAGCCATCGAAAACATGATCGGCGAGAAGATCGAATGGCTCGATGGTGATCTGTCCACCCTGCCAGCCTCTGATGAGGCAGACGATCCGCGCAAGAGCAAGAATGCACGCGGCAAAGGCAAGGATGCCAAGGGCAAGGACAAGCCGAAAGACAAGGCAAAGGCGAAGCCTGCCGAAGTTCTCGATCTTGCCGAACAGCCGCAACCAGTCATCGAAGCCAGTGAGCGCTGTGATGCGATCCGCGCTTCCAATGACGAACGCCGCGGCAAGCCGCAGCACGAACAGAAACGCCGTCGCGATCGTGACGATGACGGCCCGACGCCTGTTGGTTTCGGCAGCGACATTCCGGCCTTCATGCTGATTCCGACCGGAATCTGACCGAAGCAGTAAAGAAATGAATCAATCGGCTGCGAGGCTAGCGCTTCGCAGCCGATTTCTTTTTGGACCTGGTTTTTTCGCTTCGTAGCGCTGCATCATAGGCAAGGCGCGCCCAATGCGTCATCACTTCCGGATCGTCGAAAGCTTCACTTGGCACGCTCCAGTAAGGCATGGCGATTGGATCACCGCCCTTGCGACCTTCATAGGTCCATTGGGTGGCGCCTGCGTCAATGAAATCCGGGATGGTTACTTCGTCAGCCTTGAAGAGCAACTCGTCGCGAACGACGAGTGCAAAGATCAGGCCCTGATGATAAATGCCCTTGCCGCCAAACATGCGGCGGATGCTGATGGGGCCGAAGTCCTGCAACAGATCGCGAAGAGCTTCGTCATCCATTAGCTGACGGACCTTGTCTTGAGTTAGGCTGCGCCCTGCATCTGGCGGAGGCTTTCCGGGGAGGCCGCTTTGATTTCGACGGATTCGCCGCAGCCGCAAGCTGATGTCTGGTTCGGGTTGTTGAAGACAAAACCCGTCCGCAGCGTCGTTACTTCAAAATCCATCTGGGTGCCGAGCAGGAAAAGAACGGCTTCAGGCGCGATGAAGACTCTCGCGTCATCTTTCTCGATCACATCGTCGCCTGCCTTGGCTTCCGTGACGAGATCGATGGTGTATTCCATTCCGGCACAGCCGCCTTTTTTCACACCCACCCGGATACCAAGAGCGCCGTCCCGCGATGCGATGATCTCGCGAACGCGATCAGCTGCCTTGTCAGTTAGCGTCATGACTGCGAAACGGCCCATTTTCTCTCTTCCGGTATCGTGCTGGCATATGGACGGAGAATCGTCCAATCATGTCGCAACAGGCTGAGTTTCCTCTGCGCCTGCCACGTTTTCACTATAGTTAGTGTTGTAACATCATTACTGCAATACACCAAATCGGGAGCGCCCTCGACGCGTTCCGCAAAAACTTTGCTAGAAAGAGGAGAAGCGAATGTCGAATGACCGGATGAAACCTCTGATGCTGGCTGCTGTAATCGGCCTTCTGGGCACGGGGCTTGCAGGTATTTCGGCTGACAGCGCTTTTGCGCAAAATCCGCCGAAGGCTGCGCCCGAAGAAACGCCGAGAAACGTTCAGGAAAAGCATGACAACGCTTCCAAGCCTGTGGAGGAAACCAAGCCTTCCGAGCAGACGCAGGATGCTGCCGGAGGCGTGACAGTTCCGGATTATCGCGACGATCGCTCGACGCCACAGGCCCTGATCGAATCCTATTACAATGCGATCAATCGCAAGGAATATACCCGAGCCTACGGTTATTATTCCGAGGAAGGGCGTGAGCCGGATTTCAAGACCTTTGTAAAAGGCTATGAGAATACCAAGAGCGTGAAAGTCGCGCTGCGCAAGACTGATCCCGATCCAGGCGCCGGACAGATCTACTGGAGCCAGCCACTGGCCATCGAAGCCGAAACGGCGGATGGCAAGAAGGAAGTCTTTACAGGCTGCTACACGATTCACCTCACAAATCCGGCCATGCAGGAAGAGCCGCCGTTCAAGCCGATGCAGATCATGACAGGGTCTTTGACCAAGTCACCCCTTGAACTGGAAAAGAGCGTGCCGGAGACCTGCGAAGCGCCATAAGAAGAATGGCAGTATAGCCCTTGACCTTACCACGATGGGAAGCCCCATCTTATGTTCAGTCCTGAAAGGAGTGACTGAGTTGATGAAGTTTTCCATTCCCAAGATGAAGTGCGGCGGTTGCGCCGATAGCGTTACCGTCGCACTGCGCAAGCTCGATGCCATCGCACCAATTGAAATCGATCTCGACAAGAAAGAGGTCGAATTCGGCGGCAAGGTTTCGCAGGATGCCGTTCTTTCCGCACTGGCTGAGGCCGGTTATCCGGCATCGAACGCTCAATAATGTGATTTGAGGGGCGCTTGTTTCAAAGTGCTGCGAACGGTAGAGCCCATCCCGAAAAGCGTAAAACGGTTTCGGGCAGGCTGTGTGTCAAAACGGGCGCCGAGATGCCGGGGCGCGGAAAGCTTTCCGGCATCTTCATATCCAGATGCCGACAACTGTAGTGGGTATCAGTGAGCATAAATGCCGCAAATGCTGTGTTTCATTGACTGGACCCCCGATTTTTGCCACATCAACGGCAAATCTCGTTTATGGTGCTCTTTGTGCGTCCAAAAGGATGCACGGCGCTCCAATGGCATGAAACATCGCATTCCGCGACAAGGAAGGGTTTAGGGCTATGGCAGCCGATTTCCAGGATCTTCGCACAAAGATGGTTGACAACCAGATCCGTACGACGGACGTAACCGATCTGGCGGTTATCGATGCTTTCCTGACCGTTCCGCGCGAGGCTTTTGTTCCCGCAGCCCGTCAGGTTCTCGCCTATATCGATGAAGACCAGCTTCTGGAAAGCGAAGGCAAGCAGCCTCGCTACCTTATGGAACCTTCGCCATTCGCCAAGCTCGTGCAGCTCGCCCGTATCAAGAACACCGACGTGGTTCTCGATGTCGGCTGCGGCACCGGATATTCGGCAGCCATCCTCTCCAAGCTTGCTGGCTCGGTGATCGGTCTGGAAAGTGATTCCGTATTGTCGGCTGCTGCGACTGCCCGTCTCGCTGAATTCGGCTATGACAATGTTGTGATCGTTTCAGGCGAACTGCAGGCAGGCTATCCGTCGGAAGCGCCTTACGATGTGATCGTCATTGAAGGCGCTGTCGATTTCGTTCCGGACGCACTTCTCAGCCAGTTGAAAGACGGCGGACGCCTCGTTGCCGTTGAAGGCCGGGGGAACGCCGGAGTTGCGCGGATTTACGTTAAAGAAAATGGTGTTGCATCGGGACGCGGTGTGTTCAACACTGCGGTTCGTCCACTGCCGGGATTCGAGCGCGTTCCGCAGTTCGAATTTTAATTTTAGTGGATGATACAATTCTGCAACGCTGCGGAATTTGTTTGTGCAAGCTCTGGCGGGGGCAATGGAAATAACCGAATTTAGAGGTTATTAGGATTTGCCCGAACCGATCGGTTCGATAGTTGGATTCGTTTGTTCTTAATATGAGGTACCCGGTGTTCAAAACGTGCAAAGGACTGGTAGCGGCCGCAGCATTGTTGTCTGGCACCATTTTAACGGGGCAGGCGGCGTTCTCGGAGACGTTAACCGGCGCTCTCGTGAAGGCCTACAAGAACAATGCTAACCTGAACTACTCCCGCGCAGGTGTCCGCGTCACGGATGAAGGCGTGGCCATTGCCAAGTCCGGTTATCGTCCGCAGATTACCGGTTCTTATAACGTAGGGCGTGGCAAGACACCTTCAAGTCAGGGTTATCGCACGACAGGCACGTTCGGCATCGAGCTGAACCAGATGCTGTTCGATGGGTTTCAAACCAAGAACAATGTCGCCGCCGCAGAAACACAGGTCTTCGCCCAGCGCGAAAATCTCCGCAACGAAGAGCAGAACAGACTCTATGAGGCGGTAACAGCCTATATGGATGTCTATCAGGCTCGCCAGATCGCTGTTCTGCGTGAACGCAACCTTGCAGCCCTGAACGAACAGGTTCGTGCGGCTCGCGCCCGTCTCGATGTGGGCGAAGGTACGCGTACCGACGTTGCGCAGGCAGATGCCAGCCGTTCGACTGCCGTAGCGGCGTTGAATTCCGCACGTGCGGATGTCAAGTCGGCAGAAGCAACCTATGTGCAGGTTATCGGCGTTCAGCCGGACAAGCTTGCGACCGCAGCCGCAGCCAAGAACCTGCCGAGCTCGCCAAATCAGGCTTTCTCCATTGCGACTGCCGGACACCCGGGCATTCTTGCGACCCAATATGCCGTTAATGCCGCTGGATATAACGTGAAGGCCAAGGAGGGCGCTCTGCTTCCGTCCGTCGGCCTTACGGCAAGCGCCAGCCACCTTGATACTTATTCCGGCGAGGGCGGCTCGCAGACCGATGGCAACTCGGCGTCCATCGGCGTCGGCGTCAGTATCCCAATCTATACCGGTGGCCGTAGTTCGGCTCAGGTTCGCCAGTCCAAGGAACAGCTCGGTCAGGCACGTATCGAAGTCGACGTCGTTCGCGATCAGGTTCGTCAGGCTATCGGCTCCGCATGGTCGCAGCTTGAAGCTGCCCGCGCATCGGTCAAGGCAAATCGTGACGGCATTTCCGCCGCACAGCTTGCTCTTGATGGCGTCATTGAAGAGCGCAAGGTTGGACAGCGCACGACGTTGGACGTCTTGAATTCGCAAAACGATCTGATCAATGCTCAGATCGCTCTGGTCGAATCCGAGCGTAACGTTATTGTCGCCAGCTATGCTCTTCTCAATGCGACCGGTCGCATGACTGCCAGCCAGATGGGCTTGCAGGTCGCTCAGTACAAGCCGGAAGAGCATTACGAAGCCGTCAAGGACAAGTGGTTTGGTCTGCGCACGCCGGACGGTCGGTGATTGCTTGCAAGCATAGTGAGAATTGAAAAGGCACCTTCGGGTGCCTTTTTGTTTGCTGCGATTCGATTTTGCAGCGCCCGCAATTCTTAACAAATCCATAAAGCTGTGAGTTTGATCCAGCTTGCCTTGGCCGGGGATTCTCAAACAGAGGATCGTCCGCTACCTTTAATCCATTGATTCTCTGTCTTTTGCAGACAATGTCGCAATACAGGAAAGCGGATAGTAGCCATGGCACAGACATCCAGCGCAGCACGTGAACCGTCGATGGAGGAGATTCTCGCTTCCATCCGCAGGATCATTGAAGATAGTGATGTCACTCGCCAGCCAGCGCCGGTGGCAACGGCCTCTCCGGCTCGTGGAGAGGTTGCGGAGTTCCGTCGTCCAGTCACCGAGCAGCCCGTTGCACAGCCGGAAAAGCCTGCAATGATGCGCAACGTATTCCAGGACGAACCGACATTGCGCGGCCCGATTGGCGAACCGGCGCAGGCAGCGCCAGAGCCTGAAATCGAAGCCGATGACGAGGATGAAGTTGTTCTCAATGCCGAGAATGACGATCATTCTCACGCCAAGGCCACGCAGTCTTTGGAACTGCCTGCAGAGGCGGACATATCTCTGGAAGAAATCGACCTTTCCGTTGAGGCGGAAATTGCCGAAGCAGTCGACGCCTTGCTCGAACCGGAACTCGATGCGGACATGGAGCAGGAACCTGCAGCTCTTGCCGAGCAGGAAACCTCGGTTCGGCCCGAGGCGGTAGCGCCAGTTACTGAGCCCGCTGCAAAGATGCAGCCTGCTGCTCATATGCTGTCGCAGATTGCCGAACGTCAGGTAGCTGCCGCATTTCAGGATTTGAACCATGTGGTTCGGGCCGAGCCACGCCGTTCGTTCGACGATATCGCTACGGAACTGTTACGTCCGATGCTGCAGGACTGGCTCGACAATAATCTGCCGACGCTTGTTGAGCGGCTTGTCCGGGAAGAAATCGAACGTGTGGTGCGTGGCGAGCGATAAACGGTATCAAGCCGATCCATTGAAATATTACCCGCCTGTGCAGCAGGCGGGTTTTCACTTTTAAAGTGACCAAAAGTGGCGCTGTCACTTTTAAAGTGATTTGTCTGCTGTTAGTTGCTATTGAGCCTTCAATCCATTCATCGCGCATAAAGACCGGATAATTCCATGCTTGAGAAGACCTATGACGCCGCGGCGATAGAGCCGAAAATTGCTGAACGCTGGGAAGAAGCGGGTGCATTCAAGGCGGGTGCAGGCGCGAAGCCGGGAGCCGATCCGTTCGCAGTGGTCATTCCTCCGCCGAACGTTACCGGATCGCTGCATATGGGCCACGCGCTCAACAACACGATCCAGGACATTATGGTTCGCTTCGAGCGTATGCGCGGCAAGAACGTGCTGTGGCAGCCCGGCATGGACCATGCGGGCATTGCAACGCAGATGGTTGTCGAACGGCAGCTGGCCGAACGGCAGGAGCCAAACCGCCATACCATGGGCCGCGAGAAGTTCATTGAGCGCGTCTGGCAGTGGAAGGCCGAATCCGGCGGCATGATTTCCAACCAGCTGCGCCGTCTTGGTGCCTCCTGCGACTGGTCACGCGAGCGCTTCACCATGGATGAAGGACTGTCGCGCGCGGTTCTGGAAGTTTTTGTCTCGCTCTACAAGCAAGGTCTCATCTATCGCGACAAGCGTCTGGTCAACTGGGACCCGAAGTTGCTGACGGCAATTTCCGACATCGAAGTCGAGTCGCGCGAAATGAAAGGTAATCTCTGGCATTTCCGTTACCCGCTTGAGAACGTTCCATTCGATCCAGAGAACCCGCATACCTACATCGTCGTTGCGACGACGCGCCCGGAAACCATGCTGGGCGATACCGGCGTTGCGGTTAATCCGAAGGACGAGCGTTACCACGCCCTGGTTGGCAACGATGTCGTGCTGCCGCTTGTCGGTCGCCATATCCCGATTGTTGCAGACGATTACGCTGATCCGGAAGCCGGTTCCGGCGCTGTCAAGATCACGCCCGCGCACGATTTCAACGATTTCGAAGTGGGCAAGCGGAATGAGCTGCGCGCTATCAACATTCTGACGACGAATGCGTCGATCACGATCAAGGACAATGTTGATTTCCTCGAAGGGCTGCAGCTGACACCGGAATTGAAGGCGCTGATCCACGAACTCGAAGGGCAGGACCGCTTCGCAGCCCGCAAGCGCATCGTCGAGCTGATGGACGAGCGCGGCTATCTGGAAAAGATCGAGGATCACACGCACGCCGTCCCACATGGTGATCGCGGCGGCGTTCCGATCGAGCCTTATCTGACTGACCAGTGGTATGTAAACGCTGGCGAACTGGCCAAGCCAGCAATGGCGGCGGTGCGCGAGGGCAAGACAAAGATCGTCCCGACGAATTGGGAAAAGACCTATTTTGACTGGATGGAAAACATTCAGCCATGGGCGGTTTCACGCCAGCTCTGGTGGGGACATCAGATACCGGCCTGGTACGGTCCGGATGGTCAGTATTTTGTCGAAAAGAGCGAAGAGGAAGCGAAAGCCGCCGCACGCGCTCACTATGGCGAAGACGTTGCACTTGAGCGCGATACTGACGTTCTCGATACGTGGTTCTCGTCGGCGCTTTGGCCGTTTTCGACGCTCGGCTGGCCCGACAAGACGCCGGAACTCGCAACCTATTATCCAACCAGTGTTCTGGTTACGGGTTTCGACATTCTGTTCTTCTGGGTTGCCCGCATGATGATGATGGGCCTCCATTTCATGGACGAAATCCCGTTCCATACGGTTTATCTGCATGCTCTCGTTCGTGACAAGCACGGCGCGAAGATGTCGAAGTCGAAAGGCAATGTCATCGATCCGCTCGAGCTGATGGATGAATACGGTGCTGATGCGCTGCGGTTCACTCTTGCCATCATGGCCGCTCAGGGCCGTGACGTTAAGCTCGACCCGGCGCGTATTGCCGGCTATCGCAATTTCGGCACCAAGCTCTGGAACGCAACGCGCTTTGCCCAGATGAATGGCGTGAAGCTTGATGCCGGTTTCAAGCCGGAAAACGCCAAGCTTGCCGTCAATCGCTGGATTCTGACGGAACTGACCAAGGCAACGCAAGCCGTGACGGAAGGCATCGACACCTACCGCTTCAATGAAGCTGCGGGTGCTGCCTATCGTTTCGTGTGGAACCAGTTCTGCGATTGGTATCTGGAGCTGCTGAAGCCGATTTTCATGGGTGACGATGAAGCTGCGAAGGCAGAAGCACAAGCCACGGCAGCCTATTGTCTGGATCAGGTTTATAAGCTTCTGCATCCGTTCATGCCTTTCATGACCGAAGAGCTTTGGACCCTGACTGCAGGTGAGGGACAGAAACGCGATACGGTACTGGCGCTTGCTGCCTGGCCGGAACTGTCGTTTGAGGACGAGGAAGCCGCGGCTGACATCAACTGGCTCGTTGATCTCGTCACCGGCATTCGTTCTGTCCGTGCGGAAATGAATGTGCCCGCCGGTGCGATTGCCCCGGTTGTCGTGCTGGATGCCAACGCGACAAGCGTAGAACGTTTCGCCCGTCACGATGCTGCCATCAAGCGCCTTGCCCGCGTGGAGAGTGTCTCGTTCGAGGCACAGGCCCCCAAGGGCTCAGCCCAGATGCTGCTTGGTGAGGCGACAATCTGCATCCCGCTAGGCAATCTGATTGACCTCAAGGCTGAAGCAGCACGTCTCGCCAAGGAAGCCGGCAAGATTGCCGCTGAAATGGATCGTATCGAGAAGAAGCTCTCCAACGAAAAATTCGTTGCGAACGCGCGTGAGGAAGTCGTTGAGGCAGAGCGTGAGCGGTTGGCTGAGCTGAAGGAATCGGCGCAGCGTGTAGCAACTGCTGAATCACGCATCCGTGATGCGGGCTGATTTGACCTGACGTCAGAAAACGATTCCCTATCGAATCAAACGCCCGGCAGTGCATTTCACTGTCGGGCGTTTTTTATGCGGCTGGACAGAGTTTGGACCCGTTTCAAGGGTTGGACCGGTAGATCGAACTCTGGTTTCGATTGTTTTCGACCAATGTTGCGCTTTCGCAACAAGGCAAAAAAGAGGCGGAAAATTGGCAGATTTGGGCCTGTTTTGTCATGTGTCGGGCGATTTTTGCTAATGAAGTGGCACGATATTTGATGTTTTAGCCATTTTTGACGAATGCTCCGAAAGTACGATGATGCTAATCCAAATTAATGCGACTTGCGGCCTGAATCCTTCCTGATTTACGTTTCCGTCAACGTTAATACCGTTGCTGTTTGGGAGGACATTATGAGTGTACAGCGCGTGAAAATGGCAGGAATGGTCGCAGCTCTCCTCGGAAGCGCGGTTGCTGCCAATGCAGGCGGCTTTGAGCGTAGCTCGCAGGATTTCGATATTCTCTTCGAAAAGGGCAATGCCGTCGAAGCTGGCGGAACCTATGTGGCGCCACAGCGTAAGCTGAAGAATATCCGTGGCTCGCGGGTAGGTGCGGCCACCGGCGGTATCAATCCGATCACGCGACAGCCTTATGAAACCAGCGTCGATGAAGCAAAGAGTTATTGGGTTCCCAAGGCTTCGGCAAAGTTCGACCTGACCGACGACCTTGCCTGTGCGGCGCAGTATCGTCAGCCTTGGGGAATTCACACCGACGTTGGCGTTGATACGGTTCGTATGTTCACTGCCATCGATCAGAAGATTTCTTCGAACGATTACGGCGTAAACTGCTCGTATCGTTTTGCAGCTGGCGAGAAAAGCTATTTCCGTATCCTCGGCGGTGTGAGCTATCAGGAGCTCAAAGGCGAGCAGACCAAGATGATACCTCCTGGCTCTGCATTCGGTGGCACCTTCCGTATCGGTTCCCTGGATGTTGAGGATGAGGCAGTGGGCTGGCGTCTCGGTGCTGCCTATGAAATTCCAGAATATGCGATGCGCGCGACGTTGGTTTATCAGTCCAAGCTCAAGTATAATCTTGAAGGCACGATTGACAATCTGGCGATTGTCGGCGGTCGTGGTATTCCGATCAATGTTGAAAGCGATGTTGATACACCACAGTCGGTTGAATTCAAGTTCCAGACCGGTATCGCTCCGGACTGGCTTGCTTTTGGCTCGGTCAAGTGGACAGATTGGTCATCCATAACACAGGTGGATTTCAACGCATCTGACAACAATGTCACTCGCAAAGGCACCACGATCACCAGTCTGAACCTGTATTATCAGGACGGCTGGACGGTTAGCGGCGGCGTCGGCCACAAGTTTAATGATCAATGGTCGGTGGCCGGTACTGTTACCTGGGATCGCGGAACCAGCACAGGCTTGACCTCGCAGACCGACGTCTGGCTGTTTGGCCTTGGTACCAACTACAAGCCTAATGAACAGTTTGAAGTTCGTCTGGCGGGTGCCGCCGGTTGGCTGTCTTCGGGTGAACTCGACGATACGGTTGTCAACGGTAAGCCAAACCTAACTGGTTCCAAGGGCGAGTTCGGTAACGACTTCGTCGGTGGTCTTTCGCTCACTGCAAAGGTCAAGTTCTAAGCTTGATGCGTGACAAACGAAAAGCCCGGCAATGCCGGGCTTTTTTGTTGAGGATCGTTTGTCTCAGGGCTGTTCCAGCCGCGCAAGCAATGAAGATGTGTCCCAGCGGCTGCCACCGATCTTCTGCACTTCCTTATAGAACTGGTCCACGAGGGCGGTCACAGGCAGAAGTGCTCCATTGCGGTCAGCTTCCTCAAGGCAGATGCCAAGGTCTTTGCGCATCCAGTCGACGGCAAAGCCGAAATCATATTTGCCCTGGTTCATGGTGCCGGACCGGTTTTCCATCTGCCAGGAGCCAGCCGCGCCTTTCGAGATCACCGAGATCAGTTTTTCGATATCGAGACCAGCTTTCTTGCCGAAATGGATACCTTCGGCCAGTCCCTGAACGAGACCAGCAATGCAGATCTGGTTGACCATCTTGGCAAGCTGGCCCGAGCCGACCGGTCCCATGAGGCCGACCATACGCGCATAAGCATCGATAACTGGCCGGGCACGCTCGAAAACGGCTTCCGGCGCGCCGACCATTACCGTGAGAACGCCGTTCTCGGCACCGGCCTGACCACCGGAGACGGGGGCGTCGATGAAATGAAAGCCGCGCTTCTGTGCTTCGATATCCAATTCACGAGCAACCTCCGCAGAGGCTGTTGTGTTGTCGATGAAGATCGCGTCCTTCTTCATGGTTGAGAAGGCGCCATCCGGGCCGATGGTCACGGAACGAAGGTCATCATCGTTACCGACACAGGCAAAAACAAAATCTGCATCGCGCACGGCTTCGGCAGGTGTCGCGGCAAAGTTACCCCCGAATTCCTTGGCCCATTTTTCGGCTTTTGCCGTCGTGCGGTTATAGACCGTGACGTCGTGACCGCCCTTGTTCTTGAGGTGAGCTGCCATGGGATAACCCATGACGCCCAGGCCCAGAAAGGCGACTTTAGCGGATGTCGTCATTCGTTCATTCCTCTGGATAATTCTAGAAATCAGGTGAGAGGCGTCATAACGGCCGCCTGATAGGCCGGACGCTGTTTGAGGCGGCCATACCAGTCTTCAAGGTGCGGAAGAGAGGGACGCTCAATCGGAAACTCAAACCAGGCATAGGCGTAGCATCCGGTGGGAATATCACCGATACCGAAGTTCTCGCCCGAGAACCAGGGAGCTTCCTTCAAGCCCTCATTGGCAATTTGCATTGATTGCGCAAGGCCCTGAAGACCTTGTTCCAGAATGGCTGGATCGCGCTCAGCTTCCGGCAGCCGGATCAGATGCTTCATGACGTTGCTGAAATTGGTGTAGAAGGATGCGGAAGCCCAATCCATCCATTTTTCGGCCTGCGCGCGCTTGGCTGGATCTTCGATCCACAGCGTGCCTTTGCCGTAAGCTGCCGCGAGATACCGCGTGATGGTATTGGATTCCCACAGCACTGTGTCGCCGTCTTCCAGCAAGGGGATCAGCCCATTCGGATTGCGTGCGAGGTAAGCTGGATCTTTCAATCCACCGAACTGGCCACCGACATTGATCTGTTCATAGTCGAGATTGAGTTCGCGCGCTGTCCAGAGCGCCTTCTTCACATTCGTGGAATTGATACGACCCCAGATTTTCATCATGACTCAACCTGTTACCTTACTGTTGGAAGCTGTATTCTAAACAGAACGCCCCCGGAAGCTGCAAGGCTGCCGGGGGCGATATTTTGGTTTTATGCCGGTTTAGTGATCTCTAACGAATGAGATGGCGGGTCAGCCTTCGTTCGAGGAAATCCCAAACGTGCCGCAGGCATTCGACGATAAGCAGATAAATGACTGCAGCCCAGAGATAAGTCTGGAAATCGAATGTCCGCGAATAGGCACGGCGCGTTTCACCCATCAGGTCAAGCACGGTGATGATAGCTACAATGGCCGAACCCTTGATCATCAGGATGATTTCGTTGCCGTAAGGACGCAACGCCACGATGAGCGCCTGCGGAAGAATGACCTTCCAGAACGTCACACGCTTCGAAATGCCAAGCGCCGCAGCGCCTTCCCATTGGCCCAGCGCCACGCTCTGGATAGCGCCGCGCAGGATTTCAGCCTGGTAGGCTGCCGTGTTGAGCGAAAACGCCAGAATGGCGCAATTCCACGCATCGCGGAAAAACACCCAGAGCCCGATGCTTTCCAGAAAAGGACGGAAGGTGCCGAAGCCATAATAGATAAGGAATGTCTGCGCCAGCAGCGGCGTGCCGCGGAAGAAATAGACATAGCCGAAAGCAATTCCGCGCAGCCAGCGATTGTTGGACATGCGCGCGGCCGTGATCGGTAGCGAGAGCAGGGCGCCTATGACAATCGATACGGCAACCAGTTTCAGCGTTATCAGAAGCCCGGACCAGTAGCGTGGCCCATAGGTTTCAAACAGATCGATACGCCATGCATTGTAGAGATAGATCGCAAGGCCAGCGAAAAGAAGGAACCAGAAGGCAACGATGATATGGCCGGCAACGCGCATCCGCGTCCATTGCTTGACCACGGGTGGCGGAGCCATCGCGGGAATTGTCGTAGTGGAAACAGTCTGGCTCATATCATGCACCTCGCGACCGGTTGGCGCCCGCATCAGCCCAGCGGGCAATGCGATTGATGAAGTAGGACGAGATGATTGCGAGAACCAGATAGAGCAGGCAGGCTATGCCGAAGAACAGAAATGGTTCCTTGGTCACGCGTGCCGCGATGGAGGTTTGCCGCAGAATATCGGACAATGTGATGACCGAAACCAGCGACGTATCCTTGAGCAGCACCAGCCAAAGATTGGCAAGGCCGGGCAGGGCGATGCGGATCAGCTGCGGCAGGATGACCTTGCGCATGGTCTGCCAGTGCGACAGGCCAACTGCATAACCGCCTTCATACTGCCCGCGCGGAATTGCGCGAAACGCCGAAAGGAAGACTTCGCTCGAATAGGACGAGAAGACGAAGCCCAGCGCAACCATACCGGCGCCGAACGCATTGATTTCCACATTCGCTTCGATGCCGAACAGACTGAGAAGCCGTTGCAACCCGAGAGAGGCGCCGAAATAAACGAGAAAGAGGGTTAGAAGCTCAGGCAAACCACGAAAGATAGTCGTGTAAATGTTTGAAGCGAGCCGGATCGATGGTTCGGTGGACTGCTTGCCGATAGCAACTAGAAATCCGAGTGCGAGACCAACGGGGAGTGTTGCGAGAGCCAGCGAGACGGTTACCAGAAGCCCCCAGGCAATACTGGCACCCCATCCGTCGGGGCCGAAACTCAACAAAGTGGCGTAGTGTTCCATGCGCCTATTCTTTTTCCTAAAGGCATTTGCCTATGTTTTTATCGCCTGCGAGGTTTTTGCCCGGCAAGGCTTGTACGGCATGCCCATACAAATGTTTTGCGCCGATTTGCGGAAAGCAAACCGGCGCATAGGTGTCAATTTTGATTAATTTTCGGCGCCATAAGCATCGAAGTCGAAGTACTTGTCGTTGACTTCCTTGTATTTGCCGTTTGCGCGGATCGCCTTGATGGCTGCGTTGAATTTTTCAACCAGCTCCGGACGGCCCTTCTTGAAGGCAACGCCAGCGCCCGGACCGTGGATCTCGATAACCGGCGGGAAAGTGCCGACCATCTTGCAGCAGGCGCCATCCGGCGACTTCAGCCATTCGGCCAGTGTCACGCTATCGTCGTTGACGGCGTCGAGACGGCCATTGGCGAGATCAAGACGGTATTCCTCAGCAGTCGGATAGGCCTTGATCGTGCTATCGGTAAAAGTCTTTTCCGAGTAATTGGAGTGTGTGGTGGAAACCTGAACGCCAATGGTCTTGCCAGCGAGGTCTTCCTTGGTCACACCCTTGATGTCGGTATCCTTGGGAGCTGCGATGCCGGGAGGCGTGTTGTAATATTTGTTGGAGAAGTCGACCTGCTTCTTGCGCTCGTCCGTGATGGACATGGAGGCGATGAAGGCGTCGAACTTGCCAGCCTGAAGGGCAGGAATAGCGCCGTCCCATTCCTGGGTGACGAATTCGCACTGCGCTTTCATTTCTTCGCAGAGCGCCTTGGCGATATCGACGTCGAAGCCCGAGAGGGTGCCGTCTGGCTTGATGAAGTTGAATGGAGGATAGGCGCCTTCGGTGCCGATCTTGAGCTTGAGTGGCTCTTCTGCATTTGCAACACCGGCAGTCATGCTACCGATCGTAATTGCCAGCGCAGCAACAGATGCCGCGGCGGCGATACGCTTCAATACGCGCATTTTCAGTCCTCTCGTTTTGTTCTGGCTGGTTCCCTGATTATTTCTTCTGGTTCAGCCGCTTAAGGGGTAGTCACGACCGTGAAACTTTAAATTGCACGTTTGGTAGCGGATTCCCCCCGGCCACTACCAATAGATGGTTGAGCCGATCATGCGCAATATTTTTTCGCGCTTCCGTCCCCACCATCAGATCTGCAAACGATATTCCCACCATTTTGAGACGATTGGCAAGATGGTCTGCGTAATTAAATTGTGTGTCCAAGGGGGGAATTCCTCGGCGTTTTCTGCATGCCTTCACCGGAAAGCGGTGAATTGTGTTGTCAAAGAGGGAAATTATAGAGAGTCTCTCAGAGACCCATAACGCCTTCGATGAAATCGGCTATTTGCTCTATTTCATCGATGCCGAACACCGGCACTTTTTCGCCGGGTTGCTGCTGGTCGCTGGCAACGGCGACGATGGCGGGATCGTCAACGGAGAGAGCCGGCCCGGCGTGGCCGCCTTCGCGACGCAGTTCGATTTTCTTGTGCGTCTCCCGCTTGTAGCCCTCGACCAGAATCAGATCGCAAGGCGCCAGCTTGGCCGCAATCTCCCATAGAGAAGGTTCTTCTTCGCCGAGACCTTCATGCATGATTGCGTAGCGCTGCGACGAGACGATAGCCACTTCCGCTGCTCCGGCCTTTCGATGACGCCAGGAATCGGTGCCTTCATGGTCGATATCGAAATTATGATGGGCGTGCTTGATGGTGGCGATACGGTATCCACGTGCCGTAAGGCATGCGACCAGACGTTCGGTCATTGTCGTCTTGCCGGAGTTTTTCCAGCCGGTAATGCCGAAAAGCTTCTGGTTCATTCCATTGCCTCAACCAGTTTTCGGGCGGCGACAAGATCGTCGGGCCGATTGATATTGAAGAACGGGTCATATGTTTCCGGTCTATCGCCAACGAAGACAAGCGGAAAATCAACCGTTTCAAATCCGATATGTTCGGCGAATGCGAAGACGCTGGCCCTGCTGGTATTGGTGAGCCAGACGGTGAGTTCGTCAGCCAGTCCGGTTTCCCATAGTCCGAAAATCGGATGGACCCGGGTAAGGGAACTGGCGAGAACGATCCGCGCCCCGGTTTGGTTCCGACGTGCAAGAAGGCGGTCCGCGAGGTCGCGAGGCAGGAATGGCGTATCGGCTGCTGTCGTTAGCAGCAATGAGGACTCTTGTGCCTGCTGCGTCAGCGCGGTCAGAATGCCGATCAGCGGGCCGCCATGTTCTGCCGGCAGGTCCTTGATCACCGGCACGCCGAGATCAGTCAGGCGGGGATCATCGCTATTCGCATTGATGACAAGCGCTTCGACCTGCGGTTTGATTCTTCTGACGACATGGGAAATAATAGTGCCGGTGCTGCCGAGCGGCTGAAGGAATTTGTCACCCGCAACGCCGCCTTGCTGCATGCGGCTGGAGAGCCCGCCAGCGATGATTGCGCCTGCAATCATGAGGGTTCCACGCCGGTCGGGATCGTCGCCAATGTGCTTTTGTTGCGCTCCCGCTTCTTCAACACGTTTTCACGATAGACCATATAGACGCCACTTCCGACCACCAGAACCGATCCCATGATCGTATATATGTCGGGTGCTTCGCCAAAAATCAAAGTGCTGAGGCCGATTGCCCAAAGCAGGCTGGAATAGCGGAACGGCGAAACGAATGACACTTCGCCCTCACGCATGGCGAGAATGATGAAGTGATATCCGACGAGGAGAAGGACAGCGGCAATGGCCATGGCGCCGACTGCTGTAATTCCAACGGGCTGCCATCCGCCCATTGGAACGGTCAGCGCGCCGCCGGTCAATGTTATCGCGCCTGCGGTCAATGTCGAGAGATAGAGGGTCGGCACGTGAGCGGGCACACGGCGTGTGGCGATATCCCGCGTGGCGGCAAAGCCTACGCTGGCAAGAAGTACAGCGACGGCAGTAAGGCTTGCAGCACCATCCGTTCCGGGCCGGATGATGATGAGAACCCCGACAAGGCCGACAAGAATACAGGACCAGCGACGCCAGCCCACTTTTTCCTTCAGGAAGAGTGCTGCTCCAAGCGTCACGACAAGCGGCGTTGCCTGAAAGACAGCCGAACAGAACGCCTGCGAGAGATGGCCGAGCGAGTAAATATAGGTGATGGTGGCGACAACTTCGCCTACGACGCGCAGGATCGTCATCTTTTCAAGCGACAGATTGCGCAATGCACCGTGGCGCCAGGCGAGCAAACCGATCAGCACCGTGGCGAATATGCCTCGGATCAGCATGTACTGTCCGCTGTTCATCTCGGTCAGGAGGTATTTTGTGATCGTATCGCCGATGGTGAAGGTGCCCATGGCGAGAAGCATGAAAATACTTGCGCGAAAATTTGCTGACTGCGGCACGATACAGAATCCAGTTTAAGATTGCATACCGTTTTAAAGTCGATCTCGCGACAATTATTTCGGGTTGTGTGCTTTTTTAAGTATAAATCGCTCAGCCGCCGGTAAGACTCATGTGGCGAGCAACCGCCGGTCGATTATGATCGCGGTCGATGATGAAATCATGGCCTTTCGGCTTGCGCGAAATAGCTTCATCAATGGCCTGGCTGAGCAGCAGGTCGCTTTCGCTTTCCCGCAAGGCCTTGCGCAGATCGGCGTCATCATTCTGGCCTAGGCACATATAAAGCATACCGGTGCAAGTAAGCCGGACGCGGTTGCAGCTTTCGCAGAAATTATGCGTCATCGGCGTGATGAATCCGAGCCGCCCGCCGGTTTCCTCAATCGTAACATAGCGGGCAGGGCCGCCTGTACGGTAAGGAATATCTGAAAGCGTGAATTGCTGCGACAGGTCCTCGCGCAGCTGCGAGAGCGGCAGATACTGGTCCGTACGGTCGAACTCGATCTCGCCCATCGGCATTGTTTCGATGAGCGTCATGTCCATACCGCGGCCATGGGCCCAGCGGATCAGTTCGGGAATTTCGTGATCGTTGAAATCCTTCAACGCGACTGCATTGATCTTGACGCGGATACCGGCGCGTTGTGCGGCTTCAATACCCTCAAGAACCCGGGGAAGATCGCCCCAGCGGGTGATCTGGTGGAATTTTTCAGGATCGAGCGTATCCAGCGAGACATTGATACGGCGTATGCCGCATTCCGCCAGCTCGTCGGCAAAGCGTGAAAGCTGCGATCCGTTCGTGGTCAGCGTCAATTCATCCAGCGCACCTGATTTCAGATGGCGCGACAGCTGCCGGATCAGGTGCATGATGTTTTTGCGCACCAAAGGCTCGCCACCGGTCAGGCGCAGTTTCCTGACACCCTTGTCGATAAAGGCGGTGCAAAGCCGGTCCAGTTCCTCAAGCGTCAGCAAATCCTTCTTGGGCAGGAACGTCATGTGTTCCGCCATGCAGTAGGTGCAGCGGAAATCACAACGATCCGTCACTGAAACACGAAGATAGGTAATGGCACGCCCGAAAGGATCAATCATGGGTCCAGTCGGGGAAACAAGTGGCTGGGCTTGGTTTGTGTACATCATTAAGCCGTTGTTTCCACAGGATGCGGAGGAATATCCGCGTCGTCTACCTAGAAATAGGATCTGCGAGCCTCAATGTCCAGTTTCACGCACGCGAAGCTCTTTCAATAATGACCGCGACTATTGCGATATTTTAACGCGGGGCCTATCAAAAGCTGGCGAAGAACCAAGCTGGAGAATGGTGATGAGTGAGGTCTGGCCGACTGAATTGCGTGTCTCACACGACCGCAAACTGATGACTGTGGCGTTCGATGATGGCCAGAAATTCGAGCTGACCGCCGAGTTGCTGCGTGTGCTGTCGCCTTCGGCAGAAGTACAGGGGCATTCGCCGGCACAGCGCATCACAGTTGGTGGCAAGCGGGCTGTCGAAATCATGAAGATGGAGCCGGTCGGCAATTACGCCGTCCGCATAACGTTTGACGACATGCACGATACCGGCCTGTTTTCGTGGACCTATCTCCACAAGCTCGGCACCGAGAAGGACACGTTATGGCAAACTTATCTCGATGAGCTCGCCGAAAAAGGCCTGAAGCGGGATCGTTGATCCCGCCTGCCGGTCATTCTTTCTCCAGCATTTCGGATATGCGCCGCATCACATCGCCCATCGCGTTGCATTGCGCATTTGTCGATTGCGCCATGACGCGGTCAATCAGGTCGGTATAGATCGTCAGCGCATGTCCCAGAAGCTTTTCGCCCTTGGCGGTTAGTGTCAGCCGCATCACGCGCTTGTCTGCCGGGTCGCCCTCGCGCACCAGCAAGCCGCGCTTTTCTAGCTTCGGCAGCAACATGGTGATGTTCGAACGTCCGACGAGAATGCGGCGCGCAAGATCATGCTGGGATTCGCCGGGATGACGATAAACATTCATCAGCACATCGAGATCGGCGATCTTGAGATCGAAGGTCGCCAGCCCCTGGGCGAGGGCGCGTTCCACCGCTTTGCCGGCACGTGCAACGGCAATCCAGTTCTTGAAGCGCGGATTGTCCCACGGCAGTTTTTGAGTCTTGTCTTGCATTTTGTTCATTCTTGTACAATTATTTGTTCAGGATTGAACATAATTGAGGCCCTGTCATGACATCGATTTCTTTGCAGGTTACGCGATTCGGTCTGGGTGTGCTTGGCCGCATTGATGCCGACAAGGCAGGTCGCGCCGCGTTCAGGATTTTCTGTCGAACGCCAAGCCGCAAGCCGAAGACCAAGGCCTATGCCGCGCGGCTTGAACAGGCGAGCAACGAACTCAGTCAGGCAAAGCGGCTCGATCTGATTATCGATCGCGGGCTTATCGCAACCTATTTGTTCGAACCCGATGTTTATGTGGGAAGAACGTCGCTTGTCGTTCATGGCTGGGGATCGCGCACAGCGGATATGATAGCGATCATTCGCGAGCTTGTTGCGCGTGGGGAACGAGTTGTCTCCATCGACCTGCCGGGGCATGGCGCATCGGCAGGCCGCACCCTCAACATGATACAGGCAATCGCCGCCGTTGATGTTGCGTGGCGCCAGTATGGTCCGTTCGATGCGATGATCGGTCACTCATTCGGTGGTGCGGTCATCGTCAATGCCGCAGCGGGTTCTCTCGGGTGCTACCAGTCACATCGCCCAGCAAAGCTGGTGACAATTGCTTCCCCGCACTCCATGGCAGGCGTCTTTGACGGTTTCGGCAAAGTGCTTGGGCTTGGTCGTGACGTGCGCAACGCAATGAAGGAGCAAGTCCGTCATCTCGCAGCGCGCCCGATCACGGATTTCGATACCGACGTTCATCTGCGCCGCATGACAATTCCGACGCTGGTCATCCACGCGCATGACGATAAGGAAGTTCCCGCCATCTGCGCGGAAATGGCCGGCAAGGCAGGCTCTCATGTCAGGGTGCACTGGGCGGATGGCCTTGGGCATCGCCGCATCATTGCGAGTGCTGAAGTGGCGTCCCTGGTGGCGGATTATCTTGATGACGGTCCGCGATTAAGGCTGGTTGCCTGATGATGTTTCGGTGAGAACAAGTTTCTCCCAACCTGCCATGGCGCCCAGTGCCGTTGCGGTGAGATCTTGCCGCGTTCCACCATCGCGTGCGAGAATGGACATGCCGTTCTGGACTGTCGCGTAAAAGGTCGCAACCGCTTCGCAATTGACGGATGCGGGAATATTGCCGTCACGAATGCCGCGTTCGAGCCGCTTTTTCAGGATTTTGATATTGGTCTGGCGGTGATTGCGCAGCACGTCGCAGACTTTGTCGCTTGAATGCGTCCGATGAAGCGTATCCAGAGCAATCATGCAGCCCCGCGGCACGGATTCCTCGCAGTAGGCATCTATCGTGGCAAGCAGAAAACGCTCGAAAGCAGCACGAACATCCGGCGTTTCATCCAGTGTCGACCAGATTTCAATGCCCACTTCACCGGCATAAAGGGTGAGGGCTTCGAGATAGAGTTCTTCCTTGCTTCCGAATGCCGCATAGAGGCTTGGCGCATTGATGCCCATAGCCGTCGTCAGATCGGCCAGCGACGATCCGTCGAAGCCTTTTTCCCAAAATATCAACATTGCAGCACGAAGCGCTGTTTCGCGGTCGAAGCTGCGGGGCCGTCCTTTTTCTGCCACGTGCGAACCTTTCTGTATCGATCATTAAATAAATCGCTTGACGGTTCTGTGCAAGCCTGTCAGCAATTATGTATCAATCAATACAAAAAGGAGATGGTATGTCAGCCGAAGCTTTGAACGGAAAGGTTGCCTTCATCACCGGCGGAAGTCGCGGTATCGGTGCAGCGATTGCACGACGGCTCGCGAAAGATGGCGCGGCAGTTGTCGTCACTTATGTGAACGGCAAGGAAAAAGCTGAAGCTGTGGTTTCCGAAATCGTAGCCAATGGTGGCAAGGCTCTGGCGCTGAAGGCCGACAATCGCGACGCGAGCCAGATTGCGGCGGCAATCGAGAAAGCGGTCAAGGATTTTGGTCGTCTGGATATACTGGTCAACAGTGCTGGCATCTGGCATGCGGCCCCGCTGGAAGAGGTCACACTTGCCGACTTCGATGAGGTTATGGCTGTGAACTTCCGGGCTGTCTTTGCCGCCGTTTCAGCGGCCACACCACACCTCGGTGCTGGTGGACGCGTCATAACCATCGGCTCCAACCTCGCCGAAAGCGTGCCGTGGCCGGGCATCAGCCTTTATGCGGCAAGCAAGGCGGCGCTGATCGGTTTGACGAAAGGTCTGGCGCGCGACCTTGGTCCAAAGGGCGTCACGGTCAACGTCGTTCAGCCTGGCTCCACCGATACGGATATGAATCCGGCGGCTGGAGAACATGCCGAACAGCAGCGGGAGCTTATCGCAACCGGCAGTTTCGGTTCGCCTGACGATATTGCAAGTCTGGTGGCCTGGCTTGCCAGCCCCGAAGGACGTTTCGTGTCTGGAGCTACGCTCACGATCGATGGCGGCACAAATGCCTGAAACAAAAAGGGCGGCTTGCGCCGCCCTTTTTACTTTTTAACCCAGATTGAGTTCCTTGAAGAAGTCATTGCCCTTGTCATCGATGACGATGAAGGCCGGGAAATCTTCCACTTCGATACGCCAGATCGCTTCCATGCCGAGTTCCGGATATTCGACAACCTCGACCTTCTTGATGCAATCCTGGGCCAGACGGGCAGCCGGGCCACCGATGGAGCCCAGATAGAACCCACGGTGCTGGCCGCAGGCTTCGCGCACCTGACGCGAACGGTTGCCCTTGGCGAGCATCACCATGGAGCCGCCAAAGGACTGGAACTGGTCCACATAGGAATCCATACGGCCTGCCGTGGTTGGCCCGAACGAGCCGGAAGCATAACCGGCAGGCGTCTTGGCCGGGCCAGCATAATAGATCGGGTGGTTCTTGAAATAGTCCGGCATGGCTTCGCCGTTTTCAAGCCGCTCGCGAATTTTGGCATGGGCCAGATCGCGCGCCACGATGATTGGACCGGAGAGCGACAGGCGCGTCTTGACCGGGTGTTTCGACAATTCCTTGAGAATGTCCTGCATCGGCTGGTTGAGGTCAATCTTGACCACATGCGACGACAGTTTTTCCTCGTCGATATCCGGCATGTACTTGGCCGGGTTGGTTTCCAGCTTTTCCAGAAAGATGCCGTCCTTGGTGATCTTGCCCTTGGCCTGACGGTCGGCGGAGCAGGAAACACCGATGCCGATTGGCAACGAAGCGCCGTGGCGCGGCAGGCGAATGACACGGACGTCATGGCAGAAATATTTGCCGCCGAACTGAGCGCCGACGCCGAGAGACTGCGTCAGTCTATGGATTTCAGCTTCCATTTCGAGATCGCGGAAAGCATGTCCGGTTTCGGAACCCTCGGTCGGCAAGCTGTCCAGATAGCGCGTCGAGGCAAGCTTGACAGTCTTGAGGTTCATCTCAGCCGAAGTGCCGCCGATGACAATTGCCAGATGGTAAGGCGGGCAGGCGGCTGTTCCCAGGCTCAGGATCTTGTCCTTGAGGAAGTCGATCATGCGGTCATGCGTCAGGAGCGACGGCGTTCCCTGATAGAGGAATGTCTTGTTCGCCGAACCGCCGCCCTTGGCAACGAAAAGGAACTTGTAGGCGTCTTCGCCTTCTTCATAGATATCGATCTGGGCAGGCAGATTGTTCTTGGTGTTCTTTTCCTCGAACATCGAAAGAGGCGCCAGCTGCGAATACCGCAGGTTCTTCTTGTTGTAGGCGTCGAGCACGCCAGCGCCGAGCGCATCGGCATCACCGCCTTCGGTCCAGACGCGACGGCCCTTCTTGCCCATGATGATGGCCGTGCCGGTATCCTGACACATGGGAAGCACGCCGCCTGCTGCGATATTGGCGTTCTTCAGAAGATCGTAGGCGACAAAACGGTCGTTATCCGTTGCTTCCGGGTCTTCAAGAATATGGGCAAGCTGCTGCAGATGGCCGGGGCGCAGCAGATGGTTGATATCGGCAAAGGCCGCTTCCGAAAGTAGGCGAAGCCCTTCCGGATCGACAGTCAGGACTTCCTGTCCCTTGAACGTATCGACAGAGACATGATCGGAAGTCAGCTTGCGGTAAGGGGTGTCGTCTTCACCAAGAGGAAAAAGATCGGCGGCGCTTGCTTCTGCCATCGCGGTACCTCGCTTGCTTGCCAGCTGCGCCAGCCGGAGGTCGTCATCGTTTCCGGCTCGCGCGATATGTGTTGATCGAAGTTCCGAAGAAATGCTTCAGAACCATAGTCTGTGGGGCTTTTAGCGCGATGCGGAGTGGATGCCACTGCGTCACTTTGTTCATTAAGGCATTCCGGGTTTGTCTCCCGAGAAGAAGCCTCAAACAATTGTGATGAACGCAAAACAGAAAATTGCTTCAGGAAACAATAGCGTTAAAAGTTTCTATACGAGATTGGTAAATTCTACGGGTGAGATTCGGACGGATTCGCTTTTGAGCGAACGCATTAACTTTGGCGGTTTGAAATGCAGTTTTCCAGACACTCGCAGATGGATGAAAAGAGCAGCGCCGCACGCGGACAAAATATCCGCCGCGCAGCCGCGATAGCTCTGGCAGCTTCGGTGTTTCTCCCCACGGCACAGGCTCAAGCCGCAAATTCGTTGATGGAACTTTTCCAACAGCGTCGCCAGCAGCAGGTGCAGCCAGCCCAGCCTGTTCAGCCGCAAGTCACTCCTCGCGCACCTGTAGCACCGAAGGCCGTTTCCGCTCCTCGTGCCGCTGTGCGCAGCCTTCCGCCAGTCCAGCGCGTGACCGTCAAAGGGCCGCAGATTTACGACTACAAGCCGGATACTCTGGTCAATATCGATTTCAGCGCGCTCGATATGCAGGTAACTGCAGCAACCGAACCAGTGACCGTCGATCCGCTGACATCGGGCATGTCGCCGATCCGTCCGCAGATTCGCGAAGAAACGCCGGGGCAGCGTGCCTTCGATGCAGCGACGAATTATCTGAAATCCGTGAATGTCAAAGCCGAGAAAGAGATCGCTCAGGCGATCGTCGACTATTATTCAAGTCAGCGCTCTTTCATGTGGTCGGCCGACGATAAAGTGCTCGACCGCGCCAAGAATGTTGCGGCTTTCTTTGCCCGTGCGGACGAAGACGGGCTCAACCCGGATGAATATGCAGTCACGATCCCGGCTGACAATTTCGATGGCGCTGCTGAATCTGAGCGCCAGCAGAAACTCGCAGAATTTGAAATTCGCATGTCTGCCCGCGCGCTGCGCTATGCCATCGATGCGGGTGAGGGACGTGTAATCGCAGACCGCCTCAGTGGTTTCCACGATCTGCCGCGCAACCGTGTCGATCCGAAAGCCGTTCTCGAAAAGCTGGCATCGGAAAGCGATCCGGCTGCCTATCTGCATGGTTTCCAGCCGAGCAATGAGCAATATGCGGCGTTGAAGCGCGAGCTTGCGAATACCGAGCCGCCATCTGCCGAGCCAATCCGCATCTCGCTGAATGGCATCATCAAGCCGGGCGATACCAATGACCAGCTCAGCAAGGTGGTTGCGCTGATTTCGAGACATGCGCCTGCTGGCTATCTGGCACAGCACAAGCAAGTGCTGGACACGCATGCGAGCGGCGACGTCTATGATCCGGAACTGGTTTCTGCAATCAAGGATTATCAGAAGCTTTCGGGCAGCACGCCGGACGGCGTCATCGGTCGCAATACGCTTTCCGCACTTCAAGGCGAGCAATCTTCCATCAAACGCGACCGGATCCTTTATTCCATGGAGCGCCTGCGCTGGCTGCCGCATGATTTCGGCACGCGTTACGTGATGGTCAATCAGCCGGCTTACCGTGCCGAATATTTCGAGGACGGAAAAGAGAAACTGGCCATGAATGTGGTTATCGGCTCTCCAACCCATCAGACCTACTTCTTTTACAACAAGGTCCAGACGGTCGTTTTCAATCCGTCATGGGGCGTGCCGCGCTCGATCATCCTGAACGAGATGCTGCCCAAGGTTATGCGTGATACGAGCTATCTCGACCGCAATGGTTACGAGGTCTATGCAGGCGGCAAGAAGGTTTCCGCCAGTGCCGTCAACTGGAGTGCAGTTGCCGCGGGCAAAGCCCATGTCGGTATTCGCCAGAAGCCGAGCCTCGACAATGCGCTGGGCGAGCTCAAAATTCTGTTCCCGAATACGCATGATATCTACATGCACGACACTCCGGCCAAATCCTATTTCAGCCGCGATATGCGTGCCCTGAGCCATGGCTGCATTCGTCTGGAACGCCCACGCGATATGGCGGCGGCGGTTCTGGGGACATCGGTGACGGATCTGGAAAAATATTTCGGCAAGAATGAGCGCGGCATCAAGGTCAAGGAACCTGTGCCTGTCTTCATTTCCTATTTCACAGCATGGCCGGAAGCGGATGGAAAAATCCATTATTACGGCGATGTTTACGACCGTGATTCCGGATTGCAGAAAGCATTCGACAAGACGGCAGGTTCGCGCCTCGCAGCGCTCTGAAATCCCTCCCATATCAAAACAGAACGGTAATCATCGATGTGTGATTGCCGTTTTTCTTTGCGATCAGAGGCTGTTGGGGAGAAGATCGAAATCTCTTTGGAAACAGGCTTGCGAGACGCTTGACTTATGCAGCCGCTGGCCAGTATATCCGCACCACCTTGATCGAGCTTGGCTCATCGGGCGTGTAGCTCAGCGGGAGAGCATTCGCTTCACACGCGAAGGGTCACAGGTTCAATCCCTGTCACGCCCACCATTCACTTCATTGAAATTAAAGAAAAATCCTTATCCATCAAACTTTCCAACTCGGCAATGGTTGGAAATCGATGCCGCCTGATTTTATCAAAGTACCAATGGCACAAAAAAGAAGATGCCGAGGCAGCGGTTCTGGGATAATGCTCCTCGCGATTGATAGCTGTATGGAAATATTCAGAAGATGGAATGGATTCCGATATTCTTCGTGGTGTTCAAGGTTCTCGTGTTAGGCGTGGCCATGTTCTTCGCCATCAAGTGGCATTACGACGAAGATAAAAAGAAAAAGAATAACGAAATGAGCGGGTCGTAAGAGCCCGCCTCATCACGTACAGCCACCGCACTTATTGCCTAAACAAAAACCCGCCGAAGCGGGGTAGTGACTGCTGACCCTGCGTCGGCAGCACTGGATCGGTTTTGTTCTGCGCCTCGATAACGACGTGTCTACGCCAAAACCAGTTGTGAAGGCGAATATCAGTTCCAGAACAGATAACGATCCTGCCAGACAACTCGGCACTGAGTTTCTATTTCGGCAGTGGATCGATGTGGGAATTCGTCGTGTAGTCGTTCGGCAATCGGATTTAGCGAAAGGGTCTTGGGTATAATCAATTCGGCCCGGTCGGCCTGGGCGCTAATAGCATTCAGCAACAGAGCGTCTTCTGATCTCATCATAGAGTATCCTTATGGTGATGGGCATAAGCCAGTCTTGAAAAATGCAAAGCAGGAAATGTTCGCAAAGGAATTGGCTGAAGGTCTGACAGCAGACGGGCATATCAGCGAGCCGGATTTGAGCCTAATCTTGGCAATAAAATGCGTCTGAAAGCAAATGAAAACATTTTGAAGCGAATTGATGAAATACGCGCCAGGGTGACTGAAAAAGCCGAATGGAAGGCCGTGGGCAGGCTGCGCATGCTCGCTGACATTGCCGAAAAAGCGAAGACGGAAGCTCCACGCATCACCGTATCTGCAATCGCGGAAGCGAACAAAATGCAGGGCAATCAACCGAAGTAGGCCAGGCTATTATTGGATTCGACTGTCGAAGTGGGCCAGTCGCCACGCCCACTCTTTCTGTGGGAAATTTCAGGGACGTTCATATCTCCAAAGCATGATGCACGCCGCAATTACCACCGCAGACGTCAGCACGCCTATGACAATAGAGAATAGAACCATTGCATTACCCCTGCTGCCTTCGTTTTCTTTATTGGGTCAGAGAATGACCGAGGAAATTCACTTCGTCAGGTCGACAATGACGAATCAACATTCCATGCATTTGAATTGACGAGTCGCGGTTTATGGCTTTCCAGCGTGAACTGGAAAACACGCGCAATTATCCGCCTCGCGACGTATATTTCTTGTTGCTGTTATAAAACTTTCACCGTTGCCGGATAGGCGAGGGCGTCCGCTCGTTACGCGGATTGGAAGGGCATAAGGGGCTGAATAAAATTATCGCTGATATGGTGGATTCGTTGCGTGGAGCGGCGATGACAGGAATTACTTTATTCTTATTCTGAATAATTTTGTATTTATAAAATATATATGAAGTAACTTTTATATCACATATAAATAATTCACAAAATATACATTGAATAAACATTGATCAAGTTATTGTGAGTAAATATAGCGGTGGCGTCTAACTCATCTACTGGAGACGCATTTATGAATATCAGAAAAATTCTTCTCGGTTCGGCAGCATCGCTCGTAGCGATTTCTGGCGCGCAAGCAGCCGATGCGATCGTGGCACCTGAGCCGGAAGCAGTCGAATATGTCCGCGTATGCGATGCATATGGTGCTGGCTATTTCTACATTCCGGGAACGGAAACCTGCCTTCGCATTCATGGTTATGTTCGCTACGACGCAAGCGGTGGCGACAACAATTATGCTCGTACTCCCGCACAGCTGGAGCGCGACACCTGGAACAAGCTGGCCCGCGTCAGCCTTCGTTTCTCGACCGCTTCCGAAACAGAACTCGGCACGCTCAAGACCTATAGCGAACTGCGTTACGACTGGAACGGCGACGGCAACGGCAAAGCCAACAATTACAATGGCGGCTCCACCAGCACCTCGCTGCGTTACGCCTATATCCAGCTTGGCGGCCTGCGCGTCGGTCTGGATGAATCGGCTTTCGTCACTTTCACCGGTTACCTCGGCAACGTCATCAGCGACGACGTGATCCTCGCTGGCGGCTACCGTACCAACCTCATCAGCTACACCTTCAAGGGCGGGAACGGTTTCTCGGCCATTGTCTCCTTTGAAGAAGGTGGCAACACCGACTCGAACGTAGACGTCACCATCAAGGATTACATGCCGCATGTGGTCGGTGGCCTGAAATACGAGCAGAGCTGGGGCAAGATCGCCGGTGTCGTCGCCTATGACGCCCGTAACGAGGAATGGGCCGGAAAGGTCCGCGGCGATGTTAACATCACCGATCAGTTCTCGGTCTGGCTGCAGGGCGCATACAAGTCCAACGACGATCATTACGGCACGTCGGGCGGTTATCGCGTCCGTATCATCGACTCGTTCTACGGCACCTGGGGCGGTGACTGGGCAGTCTGGGGCGGCGCAGCCTACAAGGCAACCAGCAAGGCCACTTTCAACGTACAGGCCGCTTATGACGACAGCGAAACCTTCGCTGCAACGGCAAACGTTGCCTACCAGATCGTTCCTGGCTTCACCATCACGCCTGAAGTTTCCTACACCAAGTGGCAGGACAAGAACACGAGCATGGACGGCAAAGACGCCTGGCAGGGCAAGATCCGCTTCCAGCGCTCGTTCTGATATTCTAGCTGATACGCTGGCTAATAGTGCCCGCTTCAGCACACGCATTGTCGTAGAACTATGATGACCTCCAGTCCATGTTTCTAGCGACAGAGGCGGCGGCCCATTCGGCCGCCGCTTTTTTTTGTTTTATAGTGAAACACCTGTTTCGCCATCTTGCTTCCGCCTGACAAAAACCTGTTCGAACTCTGCCTGTCCGGACAAGCTTGGCTTGCTGTCGAGGTTCTCATCACTATCTATATCCAAAAAGGGAGCATAGATGACGGTGAGAATGATGAGCATGGATGCCTATAGTTCGATGACGGAAAAGAAGCCTTTTTCGGTTCCTGCCAATGAAGTCGAGCGACTTGAAAGCGTCCGTAGTCTTGTTTCCGTGTCCAGCCTTGGACTGCCCGAACTGGATACCCTTGTATCGCTTGTGAAAGACGTTTTTGACGTCAGCACATCTGCTCTCAATATCATTGACGAGGACTGGCAGCGTGTTGCTGCCAATGCTGGCGAAAAGGTCAGCAGTTGTCCCCGCGAGTTGACCGCCTGCACCTTCGTGGTGGAAAGCGGTGAGCTCTTCGTGATTGAGGATATGGTCGAGAACGATTTCTTTTGCAGCATGCCTTATGTGACCGGCGAACCGCGTTTCCGCTTTTATGCTGGTGCACCGGTGTCTGTCGATGCCGGATTGACGGTCGGCTCCCTGTGCATTGTCGATAGCAGGCCGCGAAAGATTTCCGATACGGAACGTGCCAAGCTTGAGGATTTTGCCCGCATTGCAAGTGGATTGCTGCGGTTGCAAAAGACCAACAAATTCCTGACTGACGATTCCACCGCTCTCAAGCGCCTCGCACTGACCGACCGCCTGACCAAACTTTATAATCGCGGGGCTCTCACCGAATTTGCCATTCCGATGATCGAAAAAGCCTTGCAGCAGGGCAAGCCGATTGGTGCGCTGCTGATCGATCTCGATCGGTTCAAGGCGGTCAACGACACCTACGGTCACCTGATGGGCGACGCGCTTCTGATCGAAGCGGCTCAACGTTTGCGTTCCGCCTTAAGGGAAACAGATATTCCGGTGCGTGTGGGAGGTGACGAATTCGCCGTCATTCTTCCTGATGAAGATTGCATGGAAATCATCGAGACGGTGGCAGGAAGGGTGGTTGAGGCTTTTCGTGAACCTTTCCTCATCCACGGCGTCAATCTGGATGTTTCGGCAAGCGTCGGGGCAGTTCTCGCACCGCGCGACGGCACAACGCCGGACACGCTCGCCCGCAATGCGGACATTGCGCTCTATGAGGCAAAGGGCAAAGGTCGTAACTGCTATAGTATTTTCGGTGAAGCTGGAAACAAAGTATAATAAAAACAGCGTGATATGTATATTCTCGAGATTCTGTATTAACTAGATAGAAAAAGCCCGGACTGATCAGTCCGGGCTTCTATATTCTTACGTCCGGCTCTTAATCGAGTACGTAGCAGGCTTTAGCCTTACCGCGTGCGGGATCGCCGAAGGCGCGATTGTCACATTGGACGCCATTGCGGAAGACGCCTTCCGTGAACCGGCCGTTTGCGCCGTAGCGGACGCGCTTGCGACCGTAAAAGTCGCAGAACCCGCCTTCCTTCGCACAACGGCTCCAGTCGCGGTCGCGGTCATCATAACGGTCATACGGATCATACCGATCCGGGCGTTCGGGGCGATCAGGGCGGCCCGGACGGCCAGGCCTGTCTTCCCAGCGATCCTGAACCACGAAGGAGCAGCTTTTCTTTTTGCCCGGCGCCGGGTCACCGAAGACGCGGTTCGAACAGGTGACCTGTGGCCGATCAATGAAGCGCGACGTATTTTGTCCGCCGGTGCCATAGACCACTTCAGCCGGGTAGGGCAGCTGGCAGACTCCGTTCTCGCTTGCGCAGCGCTGCAACTTGGCTGCGGACGCCGGCGTTACAAGCGGGGAGAGGACGGCCACCAGGCCGCCAAGGCATAGTGAAGCAACAGTCGTCTTGAGTGCAGGTGTCATGATGAGTCCCTCTGATATCGATGAAATATGCTTTAGTTCCGATATCTTGAACAGAGGATGAATGCGCAGTTCACAAAGAGCTGCAAGCTTGCAACGCCTGACAGGAATTTTGCGGGTGTCGAAGAGCTGGAACGAATGTGGGGTCGACAATCATTTCCTGCTCTGGTTTGCTTGGAGCTGGAGTGAGGACCAGAAATGCACCATCTGCCGTTCAGTTTCAAATCGATTGTCGTTGTTCTGGCGGCCATGATTGCCACTGGATTCTATGTCGGCCACAAGACCAAGGAAGTGCGCCAGACCTCGCTTGATCAGCACGTCGCGCCTTCTGAAGCTGGAATATAATCCATCGACCACTCCTGAACCGCTTCCTTTCCCGCAGCTTTCATGAAATGAGAGTGAAACACTCACGTTCACTCTTTGGAAGGCTGCCCATATGCACGGCGAATACAAAGTCCACGGCGGAAAACTTGTCGTTGTCGATCTGGATGTTCGTGACGGGCGCCTGAGCAATGTGCAGGTGGCGGGCGACTTCTTCCTGGAGCCGGACGAGGCTCTGGAGGATATCCGCAACGCTGTCGAAGGTCTCTCTGCCGATGCGTCGTCGGAGCAGATTGCCGACGCTGTGAGGGCAGGTCTTCGGCCCGACGCCATGATGCTCGGCTTCAGCCCGGAAGCGGTTGCGATTGCCGTCCGGCGGGCTTTGGGTGTTGCCCGCACATGGCGGGATTTCGAATGGCAGATCGTTGAAATGCCTGCGGTTTCCCCTGCCATGCATCTTGCGCTTGACGAGGTTCTGGCACAGGAGGTTGCCGCCGGACGCCGCGCGCCAACATTACGCTTCTGGGAATGGGAACGCCCCGCCATCATCATCGGCGCATTTCAATCACTGCGCAATGAAGTCGATATGGACGCAACGCGGGAATTCGGCGTCGAAACTGTCCGTTGCGTTACCGGTGGCGGCGCGATGTTTGTGGAACCCGGCAGTACCATCACCTATTCGCTTTATGCGCCGGGCGAACTCGTAGGGGACATGAGCTTCGCCGATTCCTACGCATATCTGGATGATTGGGTGTTGAAGGCGCTCAACTCGCTCGGCATCGATGCTTTCTATAAACCGCTGAACGATATTTCGAGCTCCAAGGGCAAGATCGGCGGCGCGGCGCAGAAGCGCTTCTCCAAGGGGACGGTTCTCCACCATGTCACCATGGCTTATGACATGGATGCCGAGAAGATGGTGAAGGTCCTGCGTATCGGGCGCGAGAAGTTGAGTGACAAGGGCACAGCCAGCGCAGTCAAGCGTGTCGACCCGGTTCGCAGCCAGACAGGACTGCCGCGCGAAGAAGTCATCAAGCGCATGAAGGATATGTTCGTGTCGCTGAATGGCGGCGTGAGCAGCAAGATTACGCCGGAAGAATATGCAGCTGCGGAAAAGCTTGCGGTCGAGAAATTCTCGACCCAGCAATGGTTACGTAATATTCCCTGAGCTTTCCATCCGACACTTGATCGCGAAGCGGGGTGACTTGCCCGTGCTGTCATGGCATAGGGAGGCCGCAACGCGACAACCTTACGCTCCATTCCACTCAACAAAGTCCTCCCGTTCCATGATCCGCATCGACAATATCAGCAAGTCCAACAGCCATCGCATTCTCTATATCGAGGCTTCCGCCGCTTTGAACCGTGGCGAAAAAATCGGCCTTGTCGGTCCCAACGGTGCGGGCAAGACAACCCTGTTTCGCATGATCACCGGCGATGAACTGCCGGACGAAGGCCAGGTTTCCGTCGAAAAAGGCGTGACGGTCGGTTATTTCGACCAGAATGTCGGCGAAATGGGCGGTCGATCAGCCGTTGCGGAAGTGATGGAAGGTGCGGGGCCCGTCAGCGTGGTTGCGGCTGAACTTCGCGAGCTGGAAGCCGCGATGGTCGATCCGGCCCGTATGGACGAGATGGATGCGATCATCGAACGCTACGGTGAAGTGCAGGCGCGCTACGAAGAGCTGGATGGCTACGGTCTGGATGGCCGTGCGCGTGAGGTTCTGGCAGGCCTTAGCTTTACGCAGGAAATGATGGATGGCGATGTCGGCAAGCTCTCCGGCGGTTGGAAAATGCGTGTTGCGCTGGCGCGCATTCTGCTGATGCGCCCGGATGTGATGCTGCTCGACGAACCAAGCAACCATCTTGATCTCGAAAGCCTCATCTGGCTGGAAGCATTCCTCAAGAACTACGACGGCGCGTTGCTGATGACTTCGCACGACCGTGAATTCATGAACCGCATCGTGACCAAGATCATTGAAATCGATGGTGGTTCGCTCACGACCTATTCCGGCGACTATGCCTTTTACGAGGGCCAGCGGGCGCTGAACGAAAAGCAGCAGCAGGCGCAGTTTGAACGTCAGCAGGCCATGCTTGCCAAGGAAATCAAGTTTATCGAGCGTTTCAAGGCGCGCGCGTCCCACGCTTCGCAGGTTCAAAGCCGCGTAAAGAAGCTGGAGAAGATCGACCGCGTGGAGCCGCCACGCCGTCGCCAGACGGTCGCTTTCGACTTCGCGCCGGCACCGCGTTCGGGTGAGGACGTTGTGAGCCTGAAGGGTGTGCACAAGACCTATGGCAGCCGCACGATCTATGACGGTTTTGACTTCATGGTTCGCCGCCGCGAACGGTGGTGCATCATGGGCATCAATGGTGCAGGAAAATCGACGCTGCTGAAACTGGTTGCAGGCGCTGCCGAGCCGGACAAGGGCAACGTCAATGTTGGCGCCAGCGTCAAGCTCGGCTATTTCGCGCAGCATGCGATGGATGTGCTCGACGGCGATGCAACGATACTGGAATGGCTGGAAGAGCGCTTCCCGAAGGCAGGGCAGGCCCCACTTCGCGCGCTGGCTGGCTGCTTTGGATTCTCCGGTGACGATATCGAAAAGAAGTGCCGCGTGCTATCGGGCGGTGAAAAGGCGCGTCTGGTCATGGCGGCCATGCTGTTCGATCCGCCGAATTTCCTGGTCCTGGACGAGCCGACCAACCACCTTGATCTCGATACGAAGGAAATGCTCATCAAGGCGCTTGCTGCCTATGAGGGCACGATGCTGTTCGTATCGCACGACCGGCATTTCCTCGGCGCTTTGTCGAACCGGGTTCTGGAGCTGACACCGGAAGGCATTCACCAATATGGCGGCGGCTATACGGAATATGTGGAGCGGACGGGGCAGGAGGCTCCCGGGTTGCGTTCATAGGGCGATTCAACTGTCTGTTCTGGTGCGCATCTTATCCGAAAACCGTTTCACACTTTTCGGGATGCGCTCTAACGGCAAAATTTGCGCCGCTTAATCAAAATAAGCCATTGATGCATATGCGCGGTTCAGTTAGAAACGCGCATGTAAAGGCTTCGAGCCTTCCGGCAATGCACCCGTAGCTCAGCTGGATAGAGTGCTGCCCTCCGAAGGCAGAGGTCACAGGTTCGAATCCTGTCGGGTGCGCCATTTTTCTCCAAAAATCCTTTAAATATCAATGGTGTCTATGATTTCTCGACCTTTCCGGTCCATAAACGGGTCCACGGAAGGTGCGCAATGGGCTTGCATTGAAGCATATCGTTATTACCCAAGCAGGGACATATCACTATCGCCGTCGATTCCTGCGAGACGTTGCACAGGTATGCGCCCGACGGGTCGTCATACGACGGTCGTTCCTCCTGGCGTTAATTGGATTGATTGGGTCGCTGGCCCCTGTGTTTCAAGCATCTGAAATTCACTGTGGAATTTCTGCGGGACAAGCTCCATTCTTATGGCGACTGGCTATCTCGCCGGCGTGAAGGCCGTCAACTGCGCGACCGAATGAAGGAAACGAGCAAGCTTCTCGATCCGGTACGGGCAGCATCACGTTCTTAAAGAGTTTTTTCCGTCCTGGCCAAGCTGCCTGCGAACAAACTCAACGACATTTCGAAGGGGAGCTGTGAGCTTCCAACAAGTTGAATTGCGGAGTTGGTCTATCTCATTCGTATATTTTACTATATCTTGTTGGGATTTTGAAAACGCTTCCAAATGGACGTTGCTTTCCGCCTTTTGATTGGCAAGCTGCTCGGAAAGTACGTTATTGCGTTCAGTTAGTGTGCGTAATTCTTCAGATAATACTTCGATCCTCCTGGCGTTGTCGTGTAAAAATCTAATGTTGTCCCAGGCAATCCTATTAACTAAATCGGTTGCGGCACGACGTAGTTTTGCCGGCCATAAGACTGGCTCTTCAAACAGCATTGATGCGAATACACTCTGCTCGTTCATTGAAGCTGTTACGTTGGGCCTGAGAGCGGTGGGCCACCAATCAGCGCTGTCGGCGATATCAAGAAAATTGGCAAATTGAGGCATGCCTGAACTTCGTGACTGTTTCCAGTGTGCCGAAAAATGAAGTACTGTCGGCAAGCGCCGATAAGTCAATGGATCGTCAGAGTTCTTTTGGATAATTTCGTGCCATAGCCGCCAGTCGCCGGCGGAAGAAACATCTTCTGGCCAAACATCCCTTCGCGACAGCGCGTCTGCCCGGTAAGCGAAGCAACTGGCTGGTATCGAGTTTTGATGCAGCATAAAGAATTCAAGTTCATCTTCGAACTCAAGATTTGTCAAAAATGGTGCCGCAATTCCATCTGTCGAAATCCAAATTGCCTGAGTATACGCGAGCGCGCTTCCTCCGCTTAATGCCTCCTCCAATACCTCCAGATGATCTGGCAATATTAGGTCATCGTCCGCCATGAAGGCTATGAATTTACCGCGCGATTCTTTCAATGCAATATTACGATTTGCATAGCCAAAATGCGGCGCCTTAGGCAGGTCAAAAAAGCGAATCCGAGGGTCGTTGAAGCCTTGCAAAATTGTACGCGTTTCGGGCGGGCATCCGTCCCCGACAACGAGTAGTTCAAAATCCTTAACTGTCTGATTTAATACTGATTGCACCGCATAGCCGATTACATCGACCCGGCTATGGGTAGGAAGCAATATCGAGAACAGAGGGTCGTCTACCATCCCTTTGCTGCTCCGAAGTCATAAGGTATCAAATCTGTATCGAGAGGCAGGCGATATTTATCTGGTTTTGAATGATCATATTGTATCGTTGGGAAATTTAGCACTACGAGTTCGGAGTTACCTATGTTGTGATCTGCATGCCAAACAAACTTCGGTACATTTACAAGCCTCGGCTGGTTTCCGGATAAATATACTTTACAAATTTTATTGTAAGTGCTCGATTCCGGCCTTGGATCAAATAAGACAAGCTCCAATTCGCCGCTGATCACAAAGTATCTATCTTCGTGCTCCTTATGTAGTCCCCAGCCTTTTACCATGCCGGGGCGTATCGTGAACATATAGGAGAACACCAGCGGATCTGGATGCCAGTTCCAGCGCGGGTCATATATTTCCGTTACGCTGCCACGGTCATCATTATGACGGATACTTTCATAGAAAGACATCCCATCCAGCAGAGGAGCAACACTGCGGCGATTATCGTCAACTGTTCTCTGGTCTTGTTTTGCTGCGTCAAGAGTCACATCAAGTAGGCTATTCATTGCACACCTTTGGCAATATTTGCGTGTTATGTTTAATGTATTCTATTATTTTCTATAATTTCGCGCCAATGTTTGGAACGATTTATGTTTATTTTAGTTAGCCCTCCCGCTGGGAACATCAACTCGTTAGCTTTATCCTAATCGCTTATCATGATTACTTTTTATCGTTGAAAAGGTCTATTTTGTATCGATCTTATCTATTGTCGGCGGTAGCTGTACGGTAGTTTGCAGAATAGGTTTTAGTGCTTGCCTAATTGATGAAGACACCGAAGGCAGAGGGCACAGGTTCGCATCTCGTATCGGGTGCGCCACTTACTTGATGAGCTTGATGAACAGCATTTATGCGTGCAATCAGGACAGAATCGAGAACTATTTCCGTATTCAAAAAGACATTGTGCAAGCTCCATCGAACCATCTATTGATAGCGGCGGGGGAGAAATCATGACGAGTCGGCGATTTGCATTGCCTGCTTGAGCCTCCCCTTGTCAGGGGCTTAACCAGAAGATCAATTCTGGAAAAGCCAAAATGAAATGGGAGGGATCTGAATGCGCGTATTAAAGCGTATCGCTGTGGCAGCTTCGATTGTCGGGATCGCGGCAACGGCAAGTGGTTTGGTGATCGGCGCGGCAACTGCCGAAGAGCCATTGAAACTTGTAATCGGAACGGAAGGCGCCTATCCGCCGTTCAATTTCACCAATCCGGATGGCTCGCTGTCGGGCTTTGATGTCGATATCGCAAGGGCGCTCTGCGAGGAAATGAAAGCCGAGTGTACATTCATCACGCAGGAGTGGGATGGCACTATTCCGGCACTTCAGGCCGGAAAGTTTGACGCTTATGTATCCTCCATGTCGATCACGGATGAGCGCAAGAAGCAGGTCGACTTCTCCAATAAGTATTACAACACACCTCCCGGCATCGCGGTCCCCAAGGACAGCGACATCAAGGGTGTGACCAAGGAAGACCTCGCCGGCAAGACAATTGGCGTTCAGGTGTCAACGACGCACGCCAACTATGCCGAACACGCCTTCACGGACAGCACGATCAAGGCTTATCCGACCGCCGAAGAATACCGGCTCGATATGGCCAATGGTCGCCTTGATGCCGTCAACGACGACAGTGTAACGCTCAGCGAATGGCTGAAGACGCCGGATGGTGCCTGCTGCAAGATGGTCGGCACTTATCCGTCCGACGACAACATCCATGGCGTTGGCGTCGGCGTTGCCATGAAGAAGGGCCGTCCTGAACTGGTCGAAAAGTTCAACAATGCCATCAAGGCGATCCGTGCGAACGGCAAGTACAAGGAAGTCAACGACAAGTACTTTGATTTCGACGCTTACGGCGCTGAAAACTGATCGCGCAGAACGAATGGGTCGTTTGGCATACTGAATTTTGCAACACCGCCCAATTTGGGCGGTGTTGCTGTGTCAGAAGGGCTACTCGCGCACGCGCAATAGCTAATCCATATAATTACGAGGCATTTGTTGGCGTTGAGAAATTCTCCGCCAGCAAGGACAATGTTGATCTTCCGGCGCAAGGGAGATCAAAATGTATCAAATATTGTGCCTGACGATTTCAGGCTTCGTACTTGTTGCAATTTATTCATTTTACGACCGGGAAAAGCCCGGACTATCCTATTCCGCGTCAAACGGTTGTATCTGCGATAAAAATCGCCAGCCAATCTCAGCATGTCTGGATGTTTGCCAGCCTGCGAACTGAAGATTGCCGGAACACTGAAATCAGGAGTCCAAATGCGACCTGAAAATCTCGTCATTCGCGCAGTAGAAGCTACGGATGCTGAAGGTCTCACCCGCCTGCAGAACATGCCGGGATTTCGGTTCGGCACTTTGCGCACGCCGTTCCAGCGCCTTGAGACCACGAAGAAATGGCTGGATTCGCTCGGACCGGAATCGACGGTGATTGTTGCGACGATCAATGAAGAGATCGTCGCAAACGCTGGCTTGCTGCGGCGCACCGGAAGACGGAGCCATACCGCAGGTATTATAATGGGAATAGACGACCAGTATGTCGGCAAGGGGATAGGCACGGCACTTATGACCGAGCTGATCGAGATCGCCGATAACTGGCTCGGTCTGAAGCGGCTTGAGCTGACCGTCTATGTCGACAATGTCGCCGCGATCCATCTCTATGAGAAGTTCGGTTTCGTCCCGGAGGGCATTCACGTGAAGGATGCTTTCCGAGCCGGAGAGTTTGTCGATTCACTTGCAATGGCCAGGCTCAATTTCTGATGCATTGCGCCAAAAATTGAGCGCCGAATGTTGTCTCCATTGGGTTGACTGATGAGTATCCGCATGGCCGCTGAACGAGAGTTACCCTTCGTCAACAACTGAGTGCGAAACAAACGTTGCATTTTCGCCACAATGCGTTGCATAGATGCAACGCTATTGGGTAACATGGTTAACATGAGCACGGCGAATCTGACGACGGACATGAACGGCGAGAAACAATCATCGCAAGGCGGCGAGGGGCGCAGGCTTCTGGCGCTGCCGGGTATCATCACTGTTGTTTCAGCGCTGATTACAGCATCGATATCCTTCGCCATTCTGATTGGCATCACCCCGATCACGCCTGACCGGACGGTAACGCTGGCATTGGTCATCATCAATGTCGCGTTGATTCTGTTCCTCATTCTGCTGATTTGCCGCGAAGTCTATCGCATCGTCATGGCCCGCCGGCTTGGAAAGGCCGCTTCGCGCCTGCATGTCCGCATCGTCGCGTTGTTTTCGTTGATTGCAGCGGTTCCTGCCATCGTGGTGGCCATCGTTGCTTCCGTAACGCTCAATCTGGGTCTTGATCGCTGGTTTGACACCAATACCCGCGACATTGTGAGTTCATCACAGAGCCTGACCACCGCCTATATTCGCGAAACCGCGCTCAACCTGCAAAGCACGTCCTATTCGATGCTGCAGGATCTCGATGCGCAGCGCACCATCTACAGTCTTGATCGTGGCGGCTTCGTCCAGTTGATGACGTTGCAGACGCGCGGTCGCGGTCTGCTCGGTGCGTTCCTGGTGCGTGAAAATGGTGAAGTGGTCGTCAAGAGCGATACCGGTGTCGAAGATCGCTTGCCGCCGCCGACTGAAGATGCACTGAAGACGGCACCGGACGGCAAGCCGGTCATCATCCCGCCGGGAAACAGTAATTTCGTCGGCGCAATTATCAAGATGCGCGAAATACCGGACGTCTATCTCTATACGGTTCGCGCCGTGGATTCGCAGATTCTCGACGCCATGCGCCTGATGGAAGCCAACACCCAGCGCTATCAGGAAATGGATGCGAACCGCATTCCAACGCAGATCGCGTTCGCGCTGCTCTATTTCGGTCTGACTCTGATCGTTCTGCTTTCGGCGATCTGGACCGGTATTGCTGTTGCTGACCGGCTGGTGCGCCCGATCCGTCTGCTGATCGGTGCGTCGGACGACGTGGCGGCTGGTAACCTCGATATCTCGGTTCCGGTGCGCGCTTCGGACGGTGATGTCGGCGCATTGTCAGGCACTTTCAACAACATGGTCGCGGAACTTAAGAGCCAGCGTAACGAGTTGATTTCCGCCAAGGACCAGATCGATGAGCGCCGTCGCTTCTCTGAAGCCGTGCTTTCCGGTGTGACGGCAGGCGTCATCGGCATCGAAACAGATGGCTGTATCTCCATTCTGAACCGTTCCGCAGAGCATATGTTCGGTGTCACATCGGATGATGCTGTTGGCAAAAGCCTTACCAGCATTGCGCCAGAGATCGGGCAGGCTTTCGAGGTCGCCCGTTCAACGGGACGTGCCGTACACCGCGAGCAGGTCAGCATGACCCGCGGCGGCGTGGCGCGCACGTTCAACGTGCAGGTGACCGTCGAGGATACGGAATCCGAAGATCATTCCTATGTCGTGACCGTGGATGACATCACCGATCTGGTGCAGGCGCAGCGTTCGTCGGCCTGGGCGGATGTCGCCCGCCGCATTGCGCATGAGATCAAGAATCCGCTCACGCCGATCCAGCTGTCCGCCGAACGCATTCGCCGCCGTTACGGCAAGGTGATCACCGAGGATCGCGAGGTTTTCGACCAGTGCACGGATACGATCATCCGCCAGGTGGGCGATATCGGGCGCATGGTCGATGAATTCTCCGCCTTTGCCCGCATGCCGAAGCCGGAAATGCGGCTTATGGACATGCGCGAGGCATTGCGCGAAGCCTCCTTCCTGATCGAAGTCAGCCGCAGCGATATTCGTTTCCAGAACGATTTCGGGGCGGAAAAGCTGGTCGGTTCCTTCGACAGCCGCCTGATCGGGCAGGCGTTCGGCAATGTCATCAAGAATGCCAGCGAAGCCATTGACGGACTTCCGAAGGAAGATCGTGCCAAGGAAGGTGAAGGCGGGCATATCCTCATCCGTTCCTATCAGGCGGATGGGCAACTGGTTGTCGATGTTATCGACAATGGCAAGGGCCTGCCGGGCGACGACCGCCAGAAGCTACTCGAACCTTATATGACGACGCGTGAGAAGGGCACTGGCCTTGGTCTCGCGATTGTCCGCAAGATCGTCGAGGATCATGGCGGGCATCTGGAATTGCATGACGCGCCTTCGGATTTCCACGGAGGCCGAGGCGCGATGATACGCATGGTCTTCCCGCAAGCGCCTGCCAACGAAGCTGGTGCGAATGCGGGACCTGCCGGCGAGGCTGGCACCAATGCGGAAAATAACGAAAAGAACATAGCTGGACAGGTGATTTGATATGGCTGCCGATATTCTTGTAGTTGATGACGAAGCGGATATCCGGGAACTTGTTGCAGGCATTCTGAGCGATGAAGGCCATGAAACCCGCACGGCTTTCGATGCGGACAGCGCGCTCGCGGCGATCAACGATCGCGTTCCCCGGCTGGTTTTTCTGGATATCTGGCTGCAGGGCAGCCGTCTGGATGGTCTGGCGCTGCTCGATGAAATCAAGAAGCAGCACCCCGAACTGCCGGTGGTGATGATTTCCGGTCACGGCAACATCGAAACGGCGGTGTCTGCAATCCGGCGCGGCGCTTACGATTTCATCGAAAAACCGTTCAAGGCTGATCGTCTGATCCTCGTTGCGGAACGGGCGCTTGAAACCTCAAAGCTGAAGCGCGAAGTCTCGAACTTGCGCAAACGTACTGGCGACCATCTGGAATTGATCGGTGCATCACTGGCGTTGAACCAGTTGCGCCAGACCATTGAACGCGTAGCGCCAACCAACAGCCGCATCATGATCACTGGCCCGTCGGGTGCGGGCAAGGAACTTGCCGCGCGTGCCATCCATGCGCAGTCGAGCCGCGCCAGCGGTCCGTTCGTGACGGTTAATGCCGCGACCATCACGCCAGAGCGGATGGAGATCGAGCTTTTCGGTACTGAGATGGACGGCGGCGAACGCAAGGTCGGCGCTCTGGAAGAAGCCCATGGCGGTATTCTCTATCTCGATGAAGTTGCGGATATGCCGCGCGAGACGCAAAACAAGATACTGCGTGTGCTTGTCGACCAGCAGTTTGAGCGCGTTGGCGGCACCAAGCGCGTGAAGGTGGATGTGCGCATCATCTCCTCGACGGCACAGAACCTCGAAGGCATGATTGCGGAAGGCACGTTCCGCGAAGACCTGTTCCACCGTCTGTCGGTTGTCCCTGTGCAGGTGCCGCCGCTTGCATCCCGGCGCGAGGATATTCCGTCTCTGGTCGATTACTTCATGAAGCAGATTGCCGAACAGGCTGGCATCAAGCCGCGCAAGATCGGTCCGGACGCGATGGCGGTTCTGCAGGCGCATAGCTGGCCGGGCAATCTTCGCCAACTGCGCAACAATGTCGAACGCCTGATGATTCTGGCACGTGGCGACGATCCAGAAGAGCCAGTGACAGCCGATCTTTTGCCGGCTGAAATCGGCGACACCCTGCCACGCGCACCAACGGAATCCGACCAGCACATCATGGCGCTTCCGTTGCGCGAGGCGCGCGAGCGTTTCGAGAAGGAATATCTGATCGCCCAGATCAACCGGTTCGGCGGCAATATTTCACGCACGGCGGAGTTCGTTGGCATGGAGCGTTCGGCGCTGCATCGCAAACTGAAGTCTCTGGGCGTATAAGCATTTAGAGCGCTCCAGCCAAAGAGGAGAGGCTGGAGACGCTCTAGATATCTGTTTTTTGCATTATCCTACGCAAAACCGCTTCGCACTTTTGCTGGAAATGCTCTCATTGTCTCGGACGGAGCAGTCATGCGGGTAATCGTTTGCGGAGCAGGGCAAGTCGGATACGGCATCGCCGAGCGGCTTGCCGCCGAAGAGAACGACGTCTCTGTCATCGACACATCCGCACGCCATGTCGAGATCGTGCGCGACACACTTGATGTGCGGGGATTTGTCGGTCACGGGTCGCAGCCCGATGTGCTTGCGGCTGCGGGCGCAGACGAAGCGGATATGATCATCGCCGTCACATTGTCCGACGAGGTCAATATGGTGGCCTGTCAGGTGGCGCACTCGGTCTTCAACGTGCCGACAAAGATTGCCCGCATCCGTGCGCAGTCCTATCTCAAGGCCGAGTATCAGGACCTGTTCCTGCGCGAAAACCTGCCAATCGATGTTATCATTTCGCCTGAGCTGGAAGTGGGCGAGGTGGTTCTGCGGCGCATCGCGTTGCAGGGCGCGACAGACGTGTTGCGCTTCGCGGACGACAAGATCATCGGCCTCGCGATCGAATGTCTTGATGAATGTCCGGTCATCAATACACCGCTGAAACAGCTGACTGATCTGTTTCCCGATCTTGCAGCGACTGTCGTTGGCGTGGTGCGCAATGATAGCCTGTTTATCCCGCGCTCATCCGACGAGCTGAATGCGGGCGATCTGGCCTATGTCGTGACAACGCGCGAGCAGGTTCGCCGCACGCTTGCCTTGTTCGGGCACGAGAAACCGGAAGCCAGCCGCATCGTTATTGCAGGCGGCGGCAATATTGGTCTCTACGTGGCCAAGGCCATCGAGGACCGCAAGTGGAACACGCGCGTCAAGATGATCGAGAGCGAGCATGATCGTGCGTTCGCGATTGCCGATCAGCTGAAGCGCACCATGGTCCTGCACGGCAGCGCACTGGACCAGAATCTCCTGCAGGAAGCCGATATTCAGGATGCCGACCTGATGGTGGCACTGACCAATCAGGATCAGGTCAATATCCTGTCGAGCATCATGGCCAAACGCCTGGGCTGCAAGTCCAACATGGCCCTGCTCAATACGGTCGCCTATCAGGATTTCACCCACATGGTGGGGATCGATGCCTACATCAATCCGAAAGCGGTCACGATCTCGAAAATCCTGCAGCATGTGCGCCGGGGCCGTATTCGCGCGGTCTATAGTGTTTATCGCGACATGGCCGAACTGATCGAAGCCGAGGCGCTGGAAACGTCATCGCTCGTTGGTGCGCCGCTGCGCGATCTCGACTTGCCGGAAGGCTTGCGAATCGGGGCAATCTATCGCGACGGGCAGGTGATCCGCCCCAATGGCGATGTGCGGATCAAGCCTAAGGATCGTGTCGTCATTTTCGCAACGTCTGACGCCGTAAAGCATGTGGAGCAGATGTTCCGCGTCAGTCTGGAGTTCTTCTGACGCATTGGGGCATCAAACTCCTGTCGGATTGGAACGTTCGTTTCGCTCCGGCCCGGAAGTTTTTGGATCGCACGATAGATTTCACGCAGCCACTGCTTGAATCGCCATTAAATGAAGAGCTTGTCGTGGCCGGTTGAGATAACGAAACCATCTCGCCTGACGGAATTTGCCGGGCGACTAATGAAATTGACGGTTGCGCAAAGATTCCCATCCTGTTAACCGAAGCTAAATAGCGAAGCAGTTGTCTTTCCACAGCAATTGCAGTCGAGCCCCGGTTTTGCACGCTCCGGTGCTTGATTTATGTGCATGCGCGTGTTCGTTTAACACATCGCGAGCTGGCTGCTGATCGATTAAAGGAATAAAAACAATGGCTGAACGATCGCAAAATCTACAAGACCTTTTTCTGAATTCTGTACGTAAGCAGAAAATTTCCCTGACGATTTTTCTTATCAATGGCGTGAAACTGACCGGCATTGTAACGTCGTTTGATAATTTCTGCGTGCTTCTGCGCCGTGACGGTCATTCGCAGCTTGTCTACAAGCATGCGATTTCGACGATCATGCCAAGCCAGCCTGTGCAGATGTTCGAAGGCGAAGAAGCCTGACGCTTTGCGAATTCCACTGGAGCGCGATGACTTAGAGCTTTTCCTGTTTTGATTGAATCATTGGAAATGCTCTATAATTTTTTTACGCATGTCTTTGTCCCGAAACCGGTTCCCACTTTCGGGAGACATGCTCCAAGTCGTTTCGCTCCAGTTTTGTTTCTGCTGATGATAACCGGACACGCTCTGCCTGTCCGGTTCGTCATGTTTAAACAATCCGGGGCGTCTTTCATTTGAAACAGCTTTAGCGGCGACTTATCTGCATTGGCAGATAGTGCATTGACCTGATTTTTTCAGCCAAATGCATCGACAATAGGTTCCGCGTCCCGGAGTGAATATATTTGTCCAAGTTCAAGGATAAAAAGCCGACATCTGCCGATGCAGACAAGGCTTTCGAGCTTTCAGAACCAGAGCCCACAAGGGCAGCCGTCATCGTTCCCGTCCTGCCGGAGCGATATAATACGGGCACGTCGGCGGAAGACGGGGCTCGCCCCGAATTTCAGCGCTCGAACGAGGCGCGCCTGGAGGAAGCCGTCGGGCTTGCCCGGGCAATCAATCTCGACATCGAACATGCCGAAATCGCGATTGTCGCCAATCCACGGCCTGCGACCTTGCTTGGCGCGGGAAAGGTGGAATCCATCGCCGAAACCGTCAAGGAAAAGGCTATCGGGCTGGTCATCGTCGATCACGCACTGACACCGGTACAGCAGCGCAATCTCGAAAAGGAATGGAACGTCAAGGTCATCGACCGCACCGGGCTCATTCTCGAAATTTTCGGTGAACGCGCGCGCACCAAGGAAGGTGCCTTGCAGGTCGAGCTGGCGCATCTGAATTATCAGAAGGGCCGTCTGGTCAGAAGCTGGACCCACCTTGAGCGTCAGCGCGGTGGTGGCGGCTTCCTCGGTGGTCCGGGTGAAACCCAGATCGAAGCCGACCGCCGCTTGCTGCAGGACAAGATTCTGAAGATCAAGCGCGAGCTTGAAACGGTGGTGCGCACACGCACACTGCATCGTCAGAAGCGGCGCAAGGTGCCGCATCCGATCGTGGCACTTGTCGGTTATACCAACGCTGGAAAATCTACGCTTTTCAACCGCATGACGGGTGCGGAAGTGTTGGCCGAAGACATGCTCTTCGCCACGCTCGATCCGACATTGCGGCGTATTCGCCTTCCGCATGGTGAAACGGTTATCCTGTCGGATACGGTCGGGTTCATTTCGAACCTGCCGCACCATCTCGTCGCGGCCTTCCGTGCCACCCTTGAAGAAGTGGTGGAGGCGGATCTGATCCTGCATGTCCGCGACATTTCCGATCCGGACAATGCCGCGCAGGCGGAAGACGTGGAAAGCATTCTTTCTGGGCTGGGCATCGAGCCGCAGGACCGTAAGCGTGTCGTCGAAATCTGGAACAAGATCGACAACCTTGACGAAAGCGGGCGCGAAGCCGCCCTGCGTCTGGCCGCCGCCGGTAGTGAGGAGGGGCGCCCGATCCCTCTGTCAGCCATTACCGGTGAAGGTGTTGACAGGTTGCTTTCACTTATCGAAACCCGGATAGCGGGCTCGCTCGGCCCGGTCGATGTTGTGCTGTCACCATTCGAGCTCCATCTTCTCGACTGGATTTACCAGCATGGCAGCAGCGTCGAACGCGAGAATCTGGAAGATGGCTCCGTTCGCATCAAGGCGCGACTGACCGAAGTGGCCCGCAAAACGCTGGACGAGAAGCGCGGCATTCGCCCCGAAAAGCCGGAGTCGGATTGGGAGTGAGGCAGGTAACGCTACGCCACTTGCGGAACAGGGGCGCAACGCCCTATGTATGGAACACTTACGATTCAGAACTATTCACTTCGCCATAAATATATCCAGAGGCCCATAATGAGAGATCCGATCGAAACCGTCATGAACCTCGTCCCGATGGTGGTTGAGCAGACCAACCGTGGCGAACGGGCCTATGATATTTTCTCGCGCCTTCTCAAGGAGCGCATCATCTTCGTGAACGGACCGGTTGAAGACGGAATGTCGATGCTGGTTTGCGCACAGCTTCTCTTTCTCGAGGCAGAAAACCCGAAGAAAGAGATCAACATGTACATCAATTCGCCTGGCGGCGTCGTAACCTCCGGCATGGCGATCTATGACACGATGCAGTTCATCCGTCCGCCGGTTTCCACGCTTTGCATGGGGCAGGCTGCTTCGATGGGCTCGCTGCTCCTGACCGCCGGTGCGACAGGCCAGCGTTATGCGCTGCCGAATGCCCGCATCATGGTTCACCAGCCATCGGGCGGTTTCCAGGGACAGGCTTCGGACATCGAACGTCATGCGCAGGACATCATCAAGATGAAGCGCCGCCTGAACGAGATCTACGTCAAGCACACGGGCCGCGATTACGAGACGATCGAACGCACGCTCGACCGCGACCATTTCATGACCGCGCAGGAAGCGCTCGAATTCGGCCTTATCGACAAGGTGGTTGAATCGCGTGACGTGGGCGCGGACGAATCGAAGTAAGAGCCGGAATCTCCGGCTCGCACCCGTTTTTAGCGCCCTTTGCCACAAAAGGGGCCCAATTCTTGCAACTACGTGATGGTTAACGCGCCACGTTAAGCATCTGTTGGGGTTCGGGGCGCTAAACTTGGTCAGATTATGCCGAATCTTTGCCGGGAACTTATTTTTCATTTGTTCGACGGTGCAGCTTCTGCAAAAGTCGCCAAATGGCTCCTTCGGTCGGGGAGCCATACGGTGACAGGAATCCTGAGACTACAGGCCCTACATGACAGGCAGCGCGTATCTGCTGCCGTTGTGACCGGCGGGAGGCGCGTTTCTCCTCCAGCACTGGGTCCGAACCGGAAGAAACGATCGATATGAACGCCCAAGGTTCATTTCGGTCAATTGAAAGGAAACTGCGATGAGCAAAGTCAGCAACAGCGGCGGCGATTCCAAGAATACGCTTTATTGCTCGTTCTGCGGCAAAAGCCAGCATGAAGTGCGCAAGCTGATTGCAGGCCCGACCGTTTTCATCTGCGACGAGTGCGTCGAACTCTGCATGGACATCATCCGCGAGGAAAACAAATCCTCGATGGTGAAGTCGCGCGAGGGCGTGCCTACGCCGCAGGAAATCATGGCCGTCCTTGACGATTACGTCATCGGTCAGAAGGATGCCAAGCGCGTTCTGTCGGTTGCGGTACACAATCATTACAAGCGTCTCGCCCATCAGTCCAAGAGCAGCGATATCGAGCTTGCGAAGTCGAACATTCTTCTCGTCGGTCCGACGGGTTGCGGCAAGACCTATCTTGCCCAGACGCTCGCACGCATCATCGATGTGCCATTCACCATGGCCGATGCGACGACACTGACGGAAGCAGGCTATGTCGGTGAAGATGTCGAGAACATCATCCTGAAGCTGCTTCAGGCCGCCGATTACAATGTGGAACGTGCGCAGCGCGGCATCGTCTATATCGACGAAGTCGACAAGATCAGCCGCAAGTCGGATAACCCGTCCATCACGCGCGACGTGTCGGGCGAGGGCGTCCAGCAGGCGCTTCTGAAGATCATGGAAGGCACCGTCGCTTCCGTGCCGCCGCAAGGTGGCCGCAAGCATCCGCAGCAGGAATTCCTGCAGGTGGACACGACGAACATCCTCTTCATCTGCGGCGGCGCATTTGCCGGTCTCGACAAGATCATCTCCGCACGCGGCGAGAAGACGTCCATCGGCTTCGGCGCTACCGTTCGTTCGGTCGATGAGCGCCGTATCGGTGATGTCTTCAGGGAACTGGAGCCGGAAGATCTTCTGAAGTTCGGCCTCATTCCGGAATTCGTCGGTCGTCTGCCGGTGATCGCGACGCTCGAAGACCTCGATGTCGATGCTCTGGTGCAGATCCTGACCGAGCCGAAGAATGCGCTCGTGAAGCAGTATCAGCGCCTGTTCGACATGGAAAGTGTCGAGCTGAGCTTCCACGACGACGCCCTGCGGGCGATTGCCAACAAGGCGGTCGAGCGCAAGACGGGTGCACGCGGTCTGCGTTCGATCATGGAAAAGATCCTGCTCGACACGATGTTCGAGCTTCCGACGCTGGAAGGCGTGCAGGAAGTTGTCATTTCCGGCGATGTGGTGGATGGCAGCGCCCGTCCGCTCTATATCTATGCCGAGCGCCAGGATGAAAAGGGTAATGTTTCCGCTTAAGCGGGGGCACCTAATCCATAAAAAGGCCGCGTAAGCGGCCTTTTTCATGTGCAAACTTGCGCCGGGCTGATCCTGTCACTATTGCAGGCGCAGCAATCGGGGTACAGCCTAAGCTAGATATTGTACTTAATGACGGTACAGCGCAGGATAGATGACGATTCTATGAAAGCCGTCCCGATCGAGGCTATTGAATTGCCGGGTTCGGCTCTCCAAGTATGGAACGAAGCACATTCGTGACCTGCCTCATGATGAAAGGGGGCGCGGACGTGGCAGTCAGGTTGAAAGACCTGAGAAAGGACTTGAGTTATGACGGGTACTGAACAGAAGACCCCATTGGGTGGTTCTGAAGCGGGCGGTTCGGACGGGCTCTATGCCGTTTTGCCGTTGCGTGACATTGTCGTTTTCCCGCATATGATCGTTCCGCTTTTTGTCGGCCGCGAAAAGTCCATTCGCGCGCTGGAGGAAGTGATGGGCGTGGACAAGCAGATTCTGCTTGCCACCCAGAAAAACGCTGCCGATGACGATCCGGCACCGGACGCGATTTATGAAATCGGCACGATTGCCAACGTATTGCAGCTCCTGAAGCTGCCGGACGGCACCGTCAAGGTGCTGGTCGAAGGCACGGCGCGCGCCAAGGTTTCCAAGTTTACCGACCGCGAAGATTATCACGAGGCCTATGCTGCAGCGTTGCCGGAGCCTGAAGAAGATGCCGTCGAGATCGAGGCGCTTGCCCGCTCGGTGGTTTCCGACTTCGAAAACTACGTCAAGCTGAACAAGAAGATTTCGCCGGAAGTGGTTGGCGCTGCCAGCCAGATCGATGACTATTCGAAGCTTGCCGATACGGTTGCCTCGCATCTCGCGATCAAGATTCCCGAGAAGCAGGAAATGCTGTCGATCCTCTCGGTGCGCGAGCGCCTCGAGAAGGCACTTTCCTTCATGGAAGCCGAAATTTCGGTTCTCCAGGTTGAGAAGCGTATCCGCAGCCGCGTCAAGCGCCAGATGGAGAAGACGCAGCGCGAATACTATCTCAACGAGCAGATGAAGGCGATCCAGAAGGAGCTTGGCGATGGCGAGGATGGTCGCGATGAAGCGGCTGAACTCGAAGAACGCATCAGCAAGACCAAGCTCTCCAAGGAAGCCCGCGAAAAGGCCCAGGCTGAGCTGAAGAAGCTGCGCAGCATGAGCCCGATGTCTGCCGAAGCAACGGTCGTCCGCAACTATCTCGACTGGCTGCTGTCCATTCCGTGGGGCAAGAAGTCGAAGATCAAGCAGGACCTGAACTTTGCCGAAGGCGTACTCGGTGACGATCACTTTGGTCTGGAAAAGGTCAAGGAGCGCATTGTCGAATATCTCGCGGTGCAGGCTCGCTCGACCAAGATCAAGGGCCCGATCCTTTGCCTCGTCGGACCTCCCGGCGTCGGCAAGACCTCGCTTGCCCGTTCGATTGCCAAGGCTACCGGCCGTGAATATGTCCGTATGTCGCTCGGCGGCGTGCGTGACGAGGCTGAAATCCGCGGTCACCGCCGTACCTATATCGGTTCGATGCCCGGCAAGGTCATCCAGTCGATGAAGAAGGCGAAGAAGTCCAACCCGCTCTTCCTGCTCGATGAAATCGACAAGATGGGCCAGGATTTCCGCGGCGATCCGTCATCGGCCATGCTTGAGGTGCTGGATCCGGAACAGAACTCGACCTTCATGGATCACTACCTTGAGGTGGAATATGATCTGTCGAACGTCATGTTCGTGACGACGGCAAATACGCTGAATATTCCCGGTCCATTGCTGGATCGTATGGAAGTCATCCGTATCGCCGGCTACACCGAGGATGAAAAGCTCGAGATCGCCAAGCGGCACCTGTTGCCGAAGGCAATCAAGGATCATGCCCTGCAGCCGAAGGAGTTTTCGGTCACGGACGATGCGCTGCGCAATGTTATCCGCCTCTACACGCGGGAAGCAGGTGTGCGTAGCCTCGAACGCGAATTGATGACTCTGGCACGTAAGGCCGTGACCGAAATCCTGAAGTCGAAGAAGAAGTCGGTGAAAGTCACCGAAAAGAACCTCTCCGACTATCTGGGTGTCGAGCGGTTCCGCTTCGGTCAGATCGACGGCGAAGATCAGGTTGGCGTTGTGACAGGTCTTGCCTGGACGGAAGTTGGCGGTGAATTGCTGACCATCGAAGGTGTCATGATGCCCGGCAAGGGCCGCATGACTGTCACGGGTAACCTCCGCGACGTGATGAAGGAATCGATCTCCGCAGCGGCTTCCTATGTCCGCTCGCGTGCCATCGATTTCGGCATCGAACCTCCGTTGTTCGACAAGCGCGACATCCACGTGCACGTGCCGGAGGGTGCAACGCCGAAGGACGGTCCGTCCGCCGGTATCGCCATGGTCACGGCGATCGTATCCGTGCTGACCGGCATTCCGGTTCGCAAGGACATCGCAATGACGGGTGAGGTCACCCTGCGCGGTCGTGTCCTGCCAATCGGCGGCCTGAAGGAAAAGCTCCTCGCAGCTCTGCGCGGCGGCATCAAGAAGGTTCTGATCCCAGAAGAAAACGCCAAGGATCTGGCGGATATTCCGGACAATGTGAAGAACAGTCTTGAGATCGTTCCGGTGTCTCGCGTGGGTGAAGTCCTCAAGCATGCTCTGGTTCGCGAACCTGAGCCGATTGAATGGACCGAGCCGGCAACCCCGGCGACCGTGCCTTCGGTCGAGGAAGAAGCAGGGGCCACGACCGCTCATTAAGGCATTTCCGGCAAACGTGCGAAGCGGTTTGCTTACAGGTAATGCACCGAAATGAACGTCCAGCGGGCGATTCTGTTTCAGTCAGATTGCCCCGCTGGAAGGCGTCTATCAGGACCAACAATTGAAATGCCGGGCAATTTGCCCGGCATTTCTGTGTTTAACCCCGGTTTTCCGGGGGTTTTTCACGTTGACAGGCTTGGTTTGTGAAACGATTTGAATAAACTCCGACCAATCCGGTCACGTTATCCGTTCCGGTAGATAAAGAAAGGAAATGCCAATGAACAAGAACGAATTGGTTGCCGCAGTTGCGGAAAAGGGCGGTTTGACGAAGGCTGATGCCGGTACTGCTGTTGACGCCGTACTCGCCGCTGTTACCGGCGCCCTGAAGGCTGGTGAAGAAGTCCGTCTGCCTGGCTTCGGCGTTTTCTCCGTTTCGCATCGCGCTGCCTCGACCGGCCGTAACCCATCGACCGGCAAGGAAGTTGCTATTCCGGCTCGCAATGTGCCGAAGTTCTCGGCTGGCAAGGGCCTGAAGGACGCCGTAAACGGCTAATCATGATCTGGAGAGTGAAAGCTCTTCGAACGGATCGTGACGTTAAATTTCCAGCCATCGCGGCATGATCGCGAATGGCTGTCGAGAAGGCCCGGCATTGCCGGGCTTTTTTCGTAAGTGTAGTAAGCGTGAATGAGTGCTTGCAACTGGATGTTGGTTTCTAAGAACCAAAAATATCCGTCAGGATTCTGGCCAGTGCGAAAACGGCTGCCAATGGTAGCAGCCAGTCGAAAAATATATCCGGGTTTTTCATGAGTGAAAGAATGCTCGGCTAATCTTATTAGATTGCACCGCCAAATGACACCATTTGGCGGCTCAATGGACTAGCGGACGATCTTCAGCAGGGAAGTGCGCTTCCCGAAGATCATATCGGTGCACAATGTGCCTTTACGAGAAAGTCTGTAGGTAGCAGCAGGCCGCGTATCACAAATGGACTTCACAAAACGCAGTGCTGATACGCGATCTGTGAAAAGTCCCCCGACAAGTCCCAGCCGGTCATAGACGACCCAGCGCCGTGCGGCTTCCTTGTCGACGATAAAGCGCGGCAGTGGAACGGCGGCGTTTCTCTGGTTTTTTGTGGTCATAGCGAGTGCTCCATCCAGAGACGCAACCGCATTCACTGTGTAAGTTGCATGATGAGGAACGTCACCAGAACGCCGGCTCCAATCACGGTCATCAAGCGGAGCAGTATGCTGATGTCCTGGCGCAATTCTTCCTCGGTAATGGCTGAACTGATGTTCCGGGACCCTGCATGCGTACGCTTTGCTTTGCTTAGGTGTAAAAACAGGCCCAATTTTCCGTACATGATCGAAACCTCACTTCTGATGGTTACACGAATGTTTCAATTGCTGGGGGGCTAGGCTGGCGGTGTTTCAGCGCGCCGCCAGTGTGATGGAAAGTACCGCTTGCTGATGCTGCGCTATGAGCGCCGAGGGTGTTTCTTCCACATGGTCAATGGCAGCACAGGCCCGACGAATGGCGCTGGCGGTTTCTTCGCTGACGCCAACCAACGGCAGCCGTACATCTGGCGAGAGACCGCGCCGATGGTGCAAGGCGTACTTCACCGGAACGGGATTGGTATCCTGTTCCATGGCAGTCAGAAGAGGCTTCAATTTGAAGCCGAGCGTTCTGGCAGCGCAGGCATCGGCTCGCTTACAGGCTTCGTAAAGTTCGACAGTGGTTGCTGGAAGCACATTCGATATGACTGAAATCATTCCGTCTCCCCCCTCAAGATTGAAGGAAACGGCGGTCGCGTCATGTCCTGATAGTTGTATCAGCCGATCGTCTATACGACGAACGATGCGTTTGGGCCGGTCGAGTTCACCAGTCGCGTCCTTGATACCAATGACGGTCGGGAGTTCACTCAGCCGTTCGATAGTTTCCAGAGAAAGATCGACGCCGGTTCGCTTCGGGACATTATAAAGGATGATTGGTATCTGAACATTGCGAGCCACCGCTTCGAAGTGGCGATACAAGCCTTCCTGAGACGGACAGTTATAGTATGGCGTCACAATCAGGGCGGCGTCAGCACCGCAGGCAGCTGCAGCGCTCGTCAATGCAATTGTCGATACAGTATCGTTGGTGCCTGTTCCTGCAACAATGGGTACACGTCCTGCAGAGACGTCAACACAGGTTTTGATGAGGCTGATCTTTTCCGCCGTATTGAGAGTTGGGGCCTCCCCGGTCGTGCCACAGGGAGAAAGAGCATGGATGCCTTCTCCAATCTGCCACTCCACCAACTCGGCGAAAGCCTTGTGCGCCACTTCTCCGTTTTCAAATGGGGTAACAAGAGCGGTTGTTACTCCGCGCAATCTGGTTCTGAGTTCGTCATAAGCCATTGTTCTGGATCTCCGTTACCCGAACCTCCGACTGCAAACGAACCTCGCATATGTCGCAGAAGCCATTCAGAACGCAGTCTTGCCGGGCGTGAACAAGCTATGAGTCCCGGCGTATAAATTCGAGATCGGGAACAGACCCGGAGTATTAGAAAGTCGTATATTGCCTCAGGGCATGATGTGACCGCGCTGGCCGTTATAGCGACTAACGTTTTTATTCTCAGGTCCTTGCCCGCTCAGACAGAGGAGTATCCGCAAAAAAGCCGGGCACTGGGCCCGGCTTCCAATAACTCTCTTTGCCTGCCGCTTATTCAGCAGCCTCTGAACTGCGCTTGGGGCGGCGTTCCAGCAGTTCCTTGAGGAAGTGGCCGGTGTAGGAGCGTTTCTCCTGCACGATGTCTTCCGGACGGCCCACGGCAACAATCTCGCCGCCGCCATCGCCACCTTCCGGTCCAAGGTCGATCACCCAGTCGGCAGTCTTGATGACTTCGAGATTATGCTCGATCACAACGACTGTGTTGCCCTGTTCCACCAACTCGTGCAGCACTTCGAGCAGCTTCGCCACATCGTGGAAGTGCAGGCCGGTTGTCGGTTCGTCCAGAATATAGAGCGTGCGGCCCGTTGCGCGGCGTGACAGTTCCTTGGCAAGCTTCACGCGCTGCGCTTCACCACCCGAAAGCGTCGTCGCCTGCTGGCCGACCTTGATATAGCCGAGACCCACCTTAACGAGCGTTTCCATCTTGTCGCGCACCGCAGGCACGGCTGAGAAAAACTCCGCGCCTTCCTCGACTGTCATATCCAGCACATCGGCGATGGACTTGCCCTTGAACAGGACTTCCAGCGTTTCGCGGTTATAGCGTTTGCCGTGACAGACATCACAAGTCACATAGACATCCGGCAGGAAGTGCATCTCGATCTTGATGACGCCATCGCCCTGGCAAGCCTCGCAGCGTCCGCCCTTCACATTGAACGAGAAGCGGCCCGCCTGATAACCGCGCGCCTTGGCTTCCGGCAGCCCCGCAAACCAGTCGCGGATCGGCGTGAAGGCACCCGTATAGGTTGCCGGGTTGGAACGAGGCGTACGACCAATCGGCGACTGGTCGATATCGATCACCTTGTCGAGGAACTCCAGTCCCTCAATACGGTCATGCTCAGCCGGATGCTCACGTGAACCCATGATGCGGCGCGAAGCGGCCTTGAACAGGGTTTCAATCAGAAAGGTGGACTTGCCGCCGCCTGAAACGCCGGTGACAGCGGTAAAGGTTCCAAGCGGAATATCCGCCGAGACATTTTTCAGATTGTTGCCGCGCGCGCCGACGACCTTGATGCGCTTGGACTTTGAAATCTTGCGGCGTTCCGCCGGAACGGCAACTTCCATCGCGCCTGACAGATATTTGCCAGTCAGCGAGTTCGCATTGGACATCACGTCCTGCGGCGACCCTTGAGCGATGATCTTGCCGCCATGGACACCTGCCGCAGGGCCGATATCGACCACATAGTCGGCAGTCAGGATCGCATCTTCGTCATGTTCGACCACGATGACCGTGTTGCCGAGATCGCGCAGATGGCGCAGCGTGTCGAGGAGACGCGCATTATCACGCTGATGCAGGCCGATGGATGGTTCATCCAGCACGTAAAGCACGCCGGTCAGGCCAGAGCCGATCTGCGAGGCAAGACGGATACGCTGGCTTTCACCGCCCGACAGCGTGCCGGAATTGCGCGCCAGCGTCAGATAGTCGAGGCCGACATCGTTGAGGAACTGCAGGCGCTCCCGGATTTCCTTGAGAATGCGGGCGGCAATCTCGCGCTGCTTGTCGTTAAAGCTGCTATCAATGTCGCGGAACCAGGCGTCGGCCTTGCGGATCGACATTTCCGTGATCTCGCCAACATGCTTCATGCCAACCTTAACCGCAAGCGCTTCCGGCTTCAGGCGGTAGCCGTTACAGGAAGGGCAGGGGGTCGAGGCCATGAAGCGCTCAATATCTTCGCGCGACCAGGCGGAATCGGTCTCCTTCCAGCGGCGTTCCAGATTGGGGATCACGCCCTCAAAAGGCTTCGTCGTCTGGTAGGAACGCAGGCCGTCATCATACTGGAAGGTGATTTCCTTGCCCTTGGTGCCATAGAGAATGGCCTGCTGGGCTTCTTCCGAAAGATCAACCCAGCGCGCGCCGATCTTGAAGCCATAGGCTTTGCCAAGCGCTTCCAGCGTCTGATTGTAATAGGGCGACGAGGACCGCGCCCATGGGGCAATCGCGCCGTCCTTCAACACTGCCGTTTCGTCGGGAACGATCAGGTTCGGATCAATGGCCTGCTGCGTGCCGAGACCATCACAGGTCGGGCAGGCGCCGAACGGGTTGTTGAACGAGAACAGGCGCGGTTCGATTTCTGGAATGGTGAAACCGGAAACCGGGCAGGCAAACTTTTCCGAAAACAGAATGCGCTCATGCGTTTCGTTGGCCGACTTGTTGGCAGCACCACCTTCAGCCGTTTCTTCAGGCGGCAGTGGCTTGTCGGCAAACTCGGCAACGGCCAGACCTTCGGCAAGCTTGAGGCAGGTTTCAAGACTGTCGGCGAGGCGGGTCGACAGGTCAGGCCGCACCACGACACGGTCCACCACAACATCGATGTCGTGCTTGTACTTCTTGTCCAGCGCCGGAACGTCGGAGATTTCATAGAAGGTGCCGTCCACCTTGACGCGCTGAAAGCCCTTCTTCTGAAGCTCTGCCAGCTCCTTCTTGTACTCGCCCTTGCGGCCACGAACGATGGGCGCGAGGATATAAAGGCGCGTGCCTTCTTCCAGCGCCATGACCCGATCAACCATCTGGCTGACGGTCTGGCTCTCAATGGGAAGGCCGGTTGCAGGCGAATAGGGCACGCCCACGCGCGCAAAGAGCAGGCGCATATAGTCGTAGATTTCGGTGACGGTGCCGACCGTCGAACGCGGATTGCGGCTCGTCGTCTTCTGTTCAATGGAAATGGCAGGAGATAGGCCGTCGATCTGGTCGACATCCGGCTTCTGCATCATTTCGAGGAACTGGCGCGCATAGGCCGAAAGACTTTCGACATAACGGCGCTGGCCTTCCGCATAGATCGTGTCGAAGGCAAGCGAGGATTTGCCCGAGCCGGAAAGCCCCGTCATCACGATCAGCTTGTCGCGAGGCAGATCGAGATCGACATTTTTCAGATTGTGTTCGCGCGCGCCACGTATGGAAATGAATTTCTGATCGCTCATTCCGCGTCCTGCCTGCTCATGATGCCATGGATAACGGGCGCCGAATGGTAAAACACGTCGCGCCGGTGTCTAATATGGGGTGAAACCCTCCAATAAGAAGGGGGCTCCGGTCATTCATCGGTGCACTCTTATCATTAGAACAAATATCGAACAACCAGCCTTCTGATAGGCGATACGAAATGTGAACGCAAGAGCGTTGACTGTCACTCCTGACAGGAGCAGACTACCCTTACTCGCTGATAGCGGAGAGGTGCCGCGGTGGGATGACACGGCATCGGCAAGAGGTCCGCAGGAGGCGGGGAGACCCAGTAGGGAGGTAAAGGAGCATGAGTCCACCTGACTACAGTGCCTAGCTTTCACAGAGATGAAAGCACAATCCGTTTCGGTTGCGGCAGCATCTTTTCGCAAGGAATGATGCCTCGTTGATCGAAAGTGTGATTGCCGACAATTTGAATTTGCGCGGAATGCAAATGGCCGTGCGCCTTTGCGATCCGAAAAGACCTGCCGACGAATTAATGTCGACACATGAGCATTGCTCAAACCCCAAGCCCTGCGCGCCAAAGATACAGTGAGCGGCAGGGCTTTTCCTTGGAAGCTGATCCCGTTTGCCAAGCGCAGGCAGCTATTGCTTTATGAAGGTTGTCGGCAAGGCTGTTTTGAAATTAAGGCAGATGCAGTTTCAGCCCCTGAAATGAGGCAAACTGCATTATCAGCGCGGTAAACGGTGCAAAAGCCCACTGAAATTTATGGCGAACGCGAGGCTTTTTAATGTCGGAAGGTTGCATTTTGAACAAAACAAGAACATAAACTCTGTGGACATTGAAGAATTCACCGGCCCGGATTGAGCGCGCTTTGAGCCAGTCCTGTAAGGTGAACATATGAGTTTCTGGTGATGGCGCATTGTTGCGCCTGATCTTTCATTTGAAAAGTGCCTCTTGTCCGCGCGAAGCAGTGCGGAAAGGGTGTGCATGCAAGACCCGGAGTAATTTTCGATGGCTGGTAGTGTCAATAAAGTCATTCTGGTCGGCAATCTTGGTGCCGATCCGGAAATTCGTCGTCTGAATTCCGGCGACGTGGTTGCCAATCTGCGCATTGCAACGTCGGAAAGCTGGCGCGACCGTCAGAGCGGCGAACGCAAGGACCGCACCGAATGGCACAGCGTTGTCATCTTCAATGAGAACCTCGCCAAGGTTGCGGAACAATATCTGAAGAAGGGCGCCAAGGTTTACATCGAAGGCGCGCTCCAGACCCGCAAATGGCAGGATCAGAACGGCAATGACCGTTATTCGACGGAAGTCGTGCTGCAGAAGTTCCGTGGTGAGCTGCAGATGCTCGATAGCCGTGGTGAAGGCGGCGGTGAAGGCCGTTCGTTCGGCGGCGGTGGCGGCAACCGTAACCAGATGTCTGATTATTCCGGTGGCGGCGGTGATTTCGGCTCGTCTGGCCCATCCAATCAGGGTGGCAGCAGCGGTGGCTTCTCGCGCGATCTGGACGACGAAATTCCGTTCTGAGAACGAATATAATCCAGTTTATAAGTGAATTACGATAAGGCGCTGTTTTACAGCGCCTTTTTTATTGGATCATACTTCCGATTTTCTAGGAAAAATGATGTCTGATCGCGAGCTCGTCAGCGTGATTTGCCCTCAGATGTAACCTGCTCGCCGTCTTCTTTGGTGAATGATGCGACCGGGTTTTCCAGAAGCGGCAGAACCAGCTCAGAGGGACGGCAAAGCCTGGTGCCGCGCGGCGTTTCGACGATGGGCCGGTTGATCAGAATTGGATGAGCCATCATGAAATCGATCAGCTCGTCGTCAGTCCATTTCGGATCGGACAGCCCGAGTTCAGCATAGGGTGTGCCTTTCTCGCGCAGCAGTTCGCGTGGTGTCATGTTCATTGCCGCCAGCAGACCGAGCAGACGTTTCCGCGTGGGTGGATTCTGCACATATTCGATGATGACGGGCTCTTCGCCACTGGCACGGATCATTGCCAGCGTATTGCGCGAGGTGCCGCATTTCGGATTATGAAAAATGGTCACGGTCATTGGAAATGTCCTGTCTGGATTGAGCGCGTTCATAACAGCTTCGAGAGCAGTTCAGCGCTAGCATGCTTCAGTTCATGTCGTTCATCTGCGGGTCACCGGGATACGTGTCGATAGAAAACTCCATATTATCCGCTGAAAACCGTGTCAGCGAATACTGGATTGGCACTCCATCGGTGTTCACATTGATCGCCTTGGCCGTCAGTACAATAGCGCCGGGCGAAAGCTTCAAATGTTTCAGATCATCTGAATCCGCATGGCGGGCGGATATGATTGTCGATTTACGGAAGTAATCGGCAATACCTGCTTTTCGGAAAGCCACGGTGATGGAACCGCTTTCCGCATAATCCTCGGCAATTTCCGGAAATTGTTCGGCACTGATCCAGAGCGTTGCGCGCGACACAGGGCGTCCGTCAGCGCTGTGCAAGGTTTCCAGCCGCAGGACCGGTGAACCAGGCTCGATCTCTAGCGCCTCGGCTATATCCTGAGAGGCAGGCGCTGTGCCGGAAGCGAGCAGCGCGCCCTTCATGTCGCGCACCTGCGAAGCCAGCGATTGCGAAATGCGGGTGCGACGTCCGATCTGGTAGGTGAGGCGCTTTGCATTGGCAACGAAGGTGCCGCGCCCTTGCTCGGCACGCAGCACGCCTTCCTGCGTCAGCGCGGCAATGGCGCTGCGCACCGTATGGCGATTGACTCCAAACCTGTCGGCAAGTTCCATCTCGGCGGGCATACGCGCACCCGACTGAAGCCTGCCAGCCCTGATCTCACCGCGTATCTCGTCGGCAATCTGCCGCCAGATGGCCACGCCGCTGTTTCTCTCAATTCGTCTGGTCTTTGTCATCAACTGTCATCGTCCTGTCATTGGCAGGGTGTAATCATTCTGGTATTGTATAGTTGTCTATATAACTAGACAATTTGAGAGAGCAAGTCAACGGGAGTGCATCCCGAAAAACATGAAACGGTTTTCGGACAAGATGCGCCTCAAAACAAACTCCAGAGCGACGATCTGATGCAATCAGGTCAAAGCGCGCTCTGGAACTAACAGGGCAGGGAAGCTCATGTACGGTACGGAGCAAAGTGCGAAGGGAGGCGGAGCCGGTTCCGCCACTGAAAGCGGAACGGTGCCGGATGCAGTGCCAGATTCAGTTCAAGCCGCACGGCAGGCAAGCATGGCAGTTCTTGCACGTGCAAGCGGCGAAGAGCTGCAAGCTTTCTGGCAGGCATGGTCCAACAAGCCGGAATTTGAAGTTCTGCGCGGACCGGAAACCGGTCTCGTAATGCTGCGTGGCCGCATTGGCGGCGGCGGCGCACCCTTCAATGTCGGCGAGGCAACGGTGACGCGCGCTACGGTGCGGCTCTCCGACGGTTCTGTCGGTCACTCTTATGCGCTCGGTCGCGATCAGGAAAAGGCGCGGCTTGCCGCTGTCTTTGATGCATTGTGGCTCGATGAAGGCCATCGCGATGCCGTGGAGGCACAAGTGCTGAATGTCTTGCGCAAGCGGCTGGACGATGCCGACGTCAAGCTGCGCGGCGAAGCCGCCGCTACTAAGGTCGATTTCTTCACAATGGTCCGGGGAGACAATTGATGCTTCCTTTTTCTCTCGAAAACAGCACTTCCTCCGCGTTTGAGGGTGGCTTTGTCGATCCGGTGACGAATGCGCAGTCGGTTTTTCATGCCGTCATGCACGCCATGGCTAATCCCGGTCGCATTTATCCATTGGCGCACACAGCCGCACCACCGCAACCGCTGACGCCTGAACTGGGCGTTATTGCAGCAACCCTGCTCGATCACGATGCGACTGTCTGGTGCGATGCAGCGATAGCAGCTGATGAAAGCGCAACCGCCTGGCTTACTTTCCACACGGGCGCGCCGCGTGTCGAAAGTGCGGATGCCGCACAATTCGCTCTAGCCAGCAATGTTTCGCTGCTGCCGTCTCTGGCAGGGTTTTCACAGGGCGACGCCGAATTTCCCGACCGTTCGACAACCGTTGTCCTCGCGGTTGCGTCGCTGACAAGCGGACAGGGCTTTGTGCTGAAAGGCCCCGGTATTGATGGCGAACGTGCACTTCAGGTTGATGGCCTGCCGCAGGACTTCATCCAGCAATGGCGTGAGAACGGCGCACAATACCCGCTCGGCGTTGATCTTGTTCTGGTCAGCGACGGCGCTGTTGCAGCGCTTCCCCGCACAACCCGCGTTTCCGCTCTGGAGGGCTGAAAATGTATGTTGCCGTAAAGGGTGGCGAAACGGCCATCCATAATGCCCACCGTCTTCTCGATGATCGTCGTCGCGGCGATCGTTCGGTTCCGGCTCTGCGTCTCGACCAGATTGCCGAACAGCTGGCGCTGGCGGTTGATCGCGTCATGGCCGAAGGTTCGCTCTATGATCGCGAACTGGCGGCACTTGCTGTTCGTCAGTCGCGCGGCGATCTGATCGAGGCAATCTTTCTGGTGCGCGCCTACCGCACAACCTTGCCGCGTTTTGGCTATTCGCGGCCGATGGAAACCGCTGAAATGCTGATCGAACGTCGCATTTCTGCGACCTACAAGGATCTGCCGGGCGGTCAGTTGCTCGGACCGACCTTTGATTACACGCACCGTCTGCTCGACCCAGATCTGGCCGGTGATGTTGCCGTTCCGGAACCCGAAATGCGGGAAGCCGTGAAGGAAGAGACGCCGCGTGTAACCGATATTCTTGGTGCGGTTGGCATGATCGAGGATGATGGTTCCCTGCCGGAAGGTCACGAACCGGGCGACCTGACTCGCGAACCGTGGACATTCCCGATGGAACGCGATCTGCGCCTTCAGGCATTGGCACGCGGTGATGAAGGTTTCCTGCTGGCACTCGGCTATTCCACCCAGCGCGGCTATGGCAATAACCATCCTTTCGTCGGCGAAATCCGCATTGGCGAAGTGGATGTCGAGTTCGACGTGCCCGAACTTGGTTTTGCCGTCTCGCTCGGTCGCGTGCAGCTGACCGAATGCCAGATGGTCAATCAGTTCAAGGGATCGGCCAAGCAGCCGCCGCAATTCACGCGCGGTTACGGTCTGGTGTTCGGCCAGAGCGAACGCAAGGCCATGTCCATGTCGCTCTGCGACCGTGCACTGCGCGTGCGGGAATTCGATGCGGATGTGACGGCACCTGCCGAGGACGAGGAATTCGTCATCTCGCATTCCGACAATGTGCAGGCGACGGGTTTCGTCGAGCATCTGAAACTGCCGCATTACGTGGATTTCCAGGCAGAACTCGACCTCATCCGCCGCATGCGTGCGGAATATGACCAAGCGCACAATGAGACTGAAGGCGTAACGAAGGAGGCCGCAGAATGAGCGATCTGGCCAATTATAACTTCGCCTATCTGGACGAACAGACCAAGCGGATGATCCGCCGCGCCATCCTGAAGGCCATCGCAATACCGGGCTATCAGGTGCCTTTTGCCAGCCGTGAAATGCCGATGCCTTATGGATGGGGCACCGGCGGCGTGCAGGTGACGGCTGCCATTCTGGGGCCGGATGATGTGCTGAAGGTCATCGATCAGGGTGCCGATGACACGACCAATGCCGTTTCCATCCGCGCCTTCTTCCAGAAGACTGCCGATGTCGCCGTCACCACCCATACGGGCGAGGCGACCATCATCCAGACCCGCCACCGTATCCCGGAATATCCGCTGACCGAGGGGCAGGTGATTGTCTATCAGGTGCCGATCCCGGAACCGCTGCGTTTTCTGGAGCCACGCGAAACGGAAACTCGCAAGATGCATGCGCTTGCCGAATATGGCCTCATGCATGTGAAGCTTTATGAAGATATTGCGCGCCACGGTCATATCGCCAAGACCTACGATTATCCGGTGATGATCGAAGGCCGCTATGTGATGGCGCCTTCGCCAACGCCGAAATTCGACAATCCGAAAATGCATATGTCTCCGGCATTGCAGCTGTTCGGCGCCGGTCGTGAAAAGCGCATTTATGCCGTCCCGCCCTATACGCAGGTGGTCAGCCTCGATTTCGAGGATCATCCGTTCGAAGTGCAGAAGTTCAAGGAACCCTGTGCGCTGTGCGGTGCCAAGGGTGTCTATCTGGATGAAGTCGTGCTCGATGATCGCGGCGGCTCGATGTTCGTCTGCTCCGACACTGATTTTTGCGAAGACCGTCAGGCCAACGGCCATTTCGGTCATCTGGCTGCAAACAAGGAGGCCGCGGCCAAGGAGACCGTAAAATGAACAGCGAACCCCTGCTCAGAGTAAACAGCCTGTCGAAGTTTTACGGCAATCGCCGTGGCTGTGCAGACATTTCCTTTAATCTGTGGCCAGGCGAAGTGCTGGCCATCGTCGGCGAATCCGGTTCGGGCAAGACGACGCTCCTGAACAGTCTGGCAACCCGTCTGGAGCCGACTTCCGGCACCGTCGAATACCGGATGCGTGACGGTGAATTCCGCGATCTCTACAAGATTGGTGAAGCGGAACGCCGTTTCCTGATGCGGACCGACTGGGGTTTTGTGCACCAGAACCCGGCAGACGGATTGCGTATGACGGTTTCGGCTGGTGCCAATGTCGGCGAACGCCTGATGGCTGTTGGTGAGCGACACTATGGCAATATCCGCTCGACGGCCACGGAATGGCTGGGACGTGTCGAAATCGCTTCCGACCGTATCGACGATCAGCCGCGTGCCTTCTCTGGCGGCATGCGTCAGCGCTTGCAGATTGCCCGCAATCTGGTGACGGCTCCGCGACTTGTTTTCATGGATGAACCGACCGGCGGTCTCGATGTGTCTGTGCAGGCACGTCTTCTCGATCTGTTGCGCGGCCTCGTCAGCGATCTTGGTCTGTCGGTGATTATCGTTACTCACGATCTTGCCGTAGCCCGGCTTCTGTCCCATCGCATCATGGTCATGAAAGACGGCCATATTGTCGAACAGGGCCTGACCGACCGCGTGCTGGATGACCCGCAGGCGCCATATACGCAACTGCTCGTGTCGTCTATTTTGCAGGTTTAGTAAATTAAAACAGATGTTTGCAGCGTGTTGTTCGTAAATTAGCGAAACTTCATGCGTGAGGTGAGAAATGACACAAGTTAGAACATCCTCTCCGCTGGCGGTGTCGGGTCTGGCGAAGACGTTCACGATGCACTTGCAGGGTGGCATTCAGTTGCCAGTCGTAAGTAACGTGGACTTCAATCTGGAAGCAGGCGAATGCGCCGTGCTTGGCGGACCTTCCGGTGCCGGTAAAAGCTCCATTCTCAAGATGGTCTATGGCAATTATGCCGTGAATGCAGGTTCGATCCTCATTCGTCACGAAGACCGTATGGTGGATCTGGCTACAGCCGATCCGCGCGAAGTGCTGGCGGTGCGTCGTGATACGATTGGTTATGTCAGCCAGTTTCTGCGCACATTGCCGCGCGTGGCGGCAATCGATGTCGTTGCGGAGCCATTGGTGGCTCGTGGCGTCGATCGCGAAGTTGCGCTGAACCGCGCTCGCGAGCTTCTGTCACAGCTCAACCTACCGGAACGGCTCTGGGTATTGCCACCTGCAACCTTCTCCGGCGGTGAGCAGCAGCGCGTGAATATTGCGCGCGGTTTCATCACGGATCATCCGGTGTTGCTGCTTGATGAGCCGACCGCTTCGCTTGATGCGAAGAACCGGGCTGTCGTGGTTGATCTCATCAAGACCAAGAAGGAGCAGGGCGTCGCCATGCTTGGCATCTTCCACGATGAAGATGTGCGTACGGAGGTTGCGGACCGGATTATCGACGTGACAGCTTTCTCTCCGAGGGCCGCCGCATGACCAAGCTATCGGTAGAACCGCTGGTGCATGAAACCGCCATCGTCAGCGGTTGCACAATCGGTCGCTACACAGAGATAGGCGAGCGCAGCCGCGTTTCGGAGACTGTGCTCGATGACTATTCCTATCTCGGTGTCGATTGTGAAATCTGGTGTACGGAAATCGGCAAGTTTTCCAATATCGCCAGCCATGTGCGCATCAACGCCACCAACCATCCGACATGGCGTCCGACGCTGCATCATTTCACCTACCGTGCCGGTGATTACTGGCCGGAAGAAAAGGATGAGACGGAGTTTTTCGAGTGGCGTCGCGGCAATGCCGTGAAAATCGGTCACGACACATGGCTCGGCCATGGCTCCACCATTTTGCCGGGTGTGACGGTTGGCAATGGTGCGGTTGTCGGGGCCGGAGCAGTGGTGAGCAAGGACGTGGCACCCTATACGATTGTGGGCGGTGTGCCTGCGCGTCTCATTCGCGAACGTTTCGATGCCGCGACCGGCAATCGTCTGGATCGGCTGGCCTGGTGGCACTGGAGCCATGATCGTCTGCATGAGGCGCTCGATGATTTCCGTGCGCTCGATATCGAAGCTTTCCTCTCAAAATATGAAACGGCCGCCAACACAAATGCGGTCATGAAAGAGCTATCCAATGGCTAATGAAATCGTTCTGAAAAATGCGCAGATCGTGCTCGCTGACGAGATTGTTTCCGGTTCTATCCTGATCCGTGACGGCAAAATTGCAGCCATCGATCAGGGCTATGCCAATGGCGGCGATGACATGGATGGCGATTATGTCATTCCGGGCCTCATCGAGCTGCACACCGACCAGCTCGAAAGCCATTACGCGCCGCGTCCGAAAGTGCGCTGGAATGTCGACGCTGCGGTTCAGGCCCATGATGCGCAGGTTGCAGCATCGGGCATCACGACGGTTTTCGATGCGATGCGTGTCGGCTCCGACTATGACCGCGACTTCGTTGGTAAGGATATGCGGATGCTTGCGGATGCCATTGAAAGCGGTGTTCGCGAAAATCGCCTGCGTGCAGACCACTTTCTGCATCTGCGCTGCGAAGTGTCATCTGCGGATTGCCTTGAAACATTCGAGCTTTTTGCGGGCGATGACCGCGTCAAACTCGCTTCGCTGATGGATCATGCGCCGGGACAGCGTCAATTCGTTGATCTTGAGACCTATCGCACTTATTACATGCGCAAGATGAAGCTCACGGATGAGGAGTTCCGGGTGCATTGTGAGAAGCGCATGGCGGATTCGGACGCCTATTCGGCCAATCATCGCCGCGCCATTGCCGAAATGGCTGCGACACGTGGCATCGTTCTGGCCAGCCATGACGATGCGACCAGTGCGCATGTCGATGAATCGCTCGACCATGGCGTGCGGATTGCCGAGTTTCCGACCACGATGGAAGCGGCCAATGCTTCGAAAGGCGCAGGCCTCTCGATCCTGATGGGCGCGCCGAACATCGTTCGCGGTGGCTCGCACTCCGGCAATATCGCCGCACGCGATCTCGTCGATAATGGCAGCCTCGACATCCTGTCTTCGGACTATATTCCGTTCAGCCTCATTCAGTCGGCTTTCGGCCTTGCTTCGGGCGAACGTCCGATTGCGCTGCCACAGGCTGTCCGCCTCGTGACCAAGAATCCTGCCGACGCCATGGCCATGGATGATCGCGGCGAAATCGCCATCGGCAAGCGCGCCGATCTCGTTCGCGTGCGCCCGAAAGGTGCAATCCCGGTTGTCCGCACGGTCTGGCGCGAAGGTGATCGGGTGCTTTGATGCAGATGCAATCCGATATGCCGAAAGGCTGTTTCGTCGCCGTCGTCGGCCCCAGCGGGGCCGGCAAGGATACGATCATGGATGCAGCGCGTGTGGCTCTTGCGGGCGACACGCGTTTTCATTTTGTGCGCCGCATCATCACCCGCCCGCAAATGCCGGGCACGGAAGATCATGACAGTCTGGATGAAGCATCTTTTGCAACAGCTGCAGGCGAGGGAGCCTTCGCCCTGCACTGGCAGGCACATGGCCTGAGCTATGGATTGCCGAAATCGCTTGAGGATGAAATCGCTGAGGGCACGGTGGTGATCGCCAACGTTTCACGGCGAGTGCTTGGCGATATTCGCAGGCTCTACAAATCACGTTCTGTGGTCGTGATAACAGCCCGACCGGACGTTCTGGCAGAACGGCTTGCGTCGCGTGGTCGTGAAAGCCGGGAAGAAATCACCGCGCGGCTTGCGCGTGAAGTGAGCTTCGATGACGATGCCGGAGATGTTGTCACAATAGACAATTCAGGTGATGTCAATGCATCCACAGAGACCTTCCTTCGTCATTTGAAGGAAATAACTGTTAAAACAATTGCTTAGGTGAAATCCCTATAGCGGTGTGTAAATTTACACAAACGTCATTATGCTTTCATTGCAGTGTCATGGAAGCAATTCAAAGTGAGCATGAATGGAGACGAATTCATGCTTCAACTGAACAACATAACGCGCCGCTATAATGACAAGGTGGCGGTTTCGGGCGTGGACCTCGAAATCGAGCCGGGCACGTTTGTGGGAATTATCGGGCGCTCAGGCGCTGGCAAGTCGACGCTTCTGCGTATGATCAATCGCCTTGTCGAGCCGTCCGAGGGAACAATTCACTGGGATGGTCGTGATGTTACGGGCCTTAAAGGCTCGGGACTGCGCGACTGGCGCGCGCAATGTGCGATGATTTTCCAGCACTTCAATCTGGTCGATCGTCTTGATGTTCTGACCAATGTTCTGATGGGGCGTCTCAACTATGTTTCGACGCCCAAGTCGCTCCTGCGTATCTGGAGCGACGAAGAACGCCTGATCGCGCTTTCCGCTCTGCAGCAGTTCGATATTGCGCATCTTGCGGCGCACCGCGCCGATGAACTTTCGGGTGGTCAGCAGCAGCGCGTGGCGATTGCCCGCGCGCTCGTGCAGCAGCCACGCATTATTCTTGCCGACGAGCCTATTGCATCGCTCGATCCGCGCAACACCCGCAGCGTCATGGACGCCCTGCGCCGCATCAATCGCGAGTATGGCATCACGGTCCTCTGCAATCTACACTCGCTCGATATTGCGCGCAGCTATTGCGACCGCCTCGTCGGCATGTCTGCCGGCAAGATCGTATTCCGTGGCACACCGTCGATGCTGACAGATATGGCATCACGTGACCTTTACGGCATGGAAGCCGCTGACGTCATCGACGCTGATGAACAGGCTGAAACAATGCCAATGCCAGTTCCGCAGTCGGCTGAAGCCGTTCTGCGCCAGCTTTCCGCCTGAGCGCATAAAGCTCCGGAAAAAAACACGCTCCAAACTCAGGATTAACAGGAGATACCTATGCTTAACCGTAGAAACTTTCTGGCGGCGGCTGCGCTTACCGCAACGCTGACCATGCCAATGATGGCCTCCACCGCTCAGGCTGCTGACTGGAGCAAGGATTATCCGGAAATCGTTCTGGGCGTTATCCCGGCTGAAAACGCCTCGACCACTTCCGACCGTTATGCGCCTCTGGCCGCCTATCTCGGCAAGGAACTTGGCACCAAGGTCACGCTGCGCGTCGCCAACGACTATGCCGCTGTCATTGAAGGCCAGCGCGCCGGCAACATCCAGATCGCATTCTATGGCCCGGCTTCTTATGCCCGTGCCGTCATGACCGGCGTTGAAACCACACCGCTCGTCAACCAGCGCCATGACACCGGCGTCAACGGCTACTACTCGGTCGTTTATGTTCGCGCCGACAGCCCGTACCAGAAAATGGATGACCTGAAGGGCAAGACCATTGCTCTCGTTGATCCGAACTCCACGTCGGGCAACAACGCGCCGCGCTTCTTCCTCAACCGCGAAGGCTATAGCGTCGATACGTTCTTCGGTAAGAACTTCTTTGCTGGCAGCCATGAAAATGCAGTTCTTGCTCTTGCGCAGGGTACCGCTGATGCCGCTGCCAACTCCTGGAACTCGGAAAACGATTCCAACCTGACCCGCATGGTCAGCCGCGGCGTGCTGAAAGATGCTGACGGCAAGGCAATGACGAAGGATGATTTCCGCGTCATCTTCAAGTCGGACTTCCTTCCAGAAGGTCCGTTCGCTGTTCTCAACACTCTGCCAGACCAGCTGAAGGCCGACATCAAGCAGGCTTTCCTCGATATGCCGAAGAAGGACAAGGCAGGTTTTGATGCCCTTTCCGACGGCAAGGATCAGGAATTCGTAGCGACCGAAGCTAAGGATTTCGAACCAATCATCGAGATGCTCAAGTTCAACGACAAGGCTCGCAAGTCCTAATCCGTAGAACAATTGAAGTGCCCGAAGCCGCAAAAGCTTCGGGCATTTTTTTAGAGCATGATCCCGAAAAGTGGGAACCGGTTTTCGGACAAGATCATGCTTGATTAAAGGAATCTCGCATGACGGTATCCTCACTCGACGGCAACGGTGCAAAAACTCTGCTTGCCGATTATCGAAGAGAAGTCGGCAAACGGCGTCTCTACGGTATCGCGCTGCTCCTCGCGCTTGTCGTTGTCGCCATTGCTGCCTCCGTCGTTGCCGATGTTCGGCCGGGCACACTGGTCGAAAATCTCTTTCGCTTTACAAGCTACCTCGGTCGCATTCTGCCGGATCTGACCATCGCCAATTTCTGGGGCGACCTCGCTGCCTGGTACTGGAACCTCGGCGGCTGGCTCAAGATGCTGTTTGAGACGCTGTTGATCGCCTATCTGGCGACGTTGATCGGTGCTGTGGTCGCTTTTGCGGCTTCCTTCGCAGCATCATCCAACATGGCTCCGAATTCGACGGTTCGTTTCATCGTTCGTCGCGGGCTGGAGCTATTGCGTACGGTTCCTGAAATCGTCTTCGCGCTGCTGTTCGTTATCGCCTTCGGTCTTGGGCCGATGGCCGGTGTGCTGGCACTGATGCTTCATACAACAGGGGCACTGGGCAAGCTGTTCTCCGAAGTCGTCGAGAATATCGATATGCGCCCGGTCGAAGGTATTCGCGCATCGGGCGGCTCCGGCCTGCAGGTCATCCGCTTTGCCGTGCTGCCACAAGTGGCCGCAAATTTTGCTTCCTATGGCCTGCTGCGTTTTGAAGTCAACGTGCGCGGTGCTTCCGTCATGGGTTTTGTGGGGGCAGGCGGTATCGGGCAGGAACTGCTCACCTCGATCCGCCAGTTCTATTACAGCGATGTCAGCGCCATTCTGCTGCTGATCATCGTGACGATCGTCGTGATCGATCTTGTCACCCAGCGCGTGCGTCACGCACTGCTTGGCCGTATTGGTTGAGGAGAGAATTATGACCGACATTGCACAAAGTCTCTCCCGCGAAGCACATGCGCACGAAAAGGAATTGAGGACCGAATATGCCGATCTGTTCGGCAATGGGCGCACATGGCGTAATCTGGCGATTTTAACCGTAGCGCTTATCGCTTCAGTCTGGTTCGCTTTCTATTGGCTCGATTTTTCACTGCTGCGCATTCTAAACGGCCTCGGTCGCCTCGGTGATTTCGCCTTGATGATGATGCCGCCATCGTCCGGCGGTCGTTTCAGTCTTTATCTGTGGTCTATGATGGAAACGTTGGCGATTGCCTATCTCGGCACATTGCTGGCGGCGATCCTTGCCTTCCCATTCGGCTTTCTGGCTGCGAAGAACATCATTCCGAATGTATTCCTGCATTTTGGCATTCGCCGCTTCCTCGATACCATCCGCGGCGTCGATACGCTGATATGGGCACTGATCTGGGTGTCGGTTGTGGGGCTTGGACCTTTCGCCGGTATTCTCGCCATCGCCTGCTCGGATTTCGGCGCATTCGGCAAGCTGTTCTCGGAAGCCATTGAAGGGGCGGACAAGAAGCCGGTCGAAGGCGTGGTCTCATCAGGAGGCGGCAAGCTGCACGGCTATCGCTTCGGCGTGCTGCCACAGGTTCTGCCTCTGATCGGCAGTCAGGTGCTTTATTTCTTCGAGTCAAATACCCGTTCGGCGACGATCATTGGTATCGTTGGGGCAGGCGGTATCGGCGCGCATCTGGCGGAACAGATCAAGGTTCTCAATCTTCAGGACGTTTCATTCCTGATTCTGATGATCCTCGTGGCTGTTGCCGTGATCGACTGGTTCTCATCCAAGCTTCGTCACGCGATGATCGGCAAGAAGGCGCAGAAGTCTGCTTAACCACTGATAAGTGTCTTGATGCCATCGGCAACGAACTGAACCGCAAGCGCTGCCAGAATGACGCCGAGAAGGCGTGTCAGGATGGAACGGCCGGTTTCGCCGAGAAACCGGTCGACCCGCTCTGCCAGCAGCAGCACGAGATAGGTAATCAGCAGGCAGACGAAAATTACGCCAAGAAGGGCCAAACGCGGCCCGATGCCATGGAATGAGTCCGAGGTCAGAACGATAGCCGAAATTGCGCCCGGACCGGCAATCAGCGGAATGGCGAGCGGGAAGGCGGCTATATTGCGGATATGGTCCTTGGTGATGGCAACCTCGGCGCTCTTTTCCTTGCGCTCTGTCCGCTTCTCGAAAATCATCTCAAATGCGATCCAGAACAGCAACAGGCCACCGGCAACGCGGAACGCACCGATGGTAATGCCGAACATGCCGAGTATCTGCGCGCCCGCAATGGCAAAGAGCGCCATCACGATAAAACCGATGATGGAGGCGCGAAGCGCCACCTGTCCGCGGTGGTGCCGCTCCATGCCCGGCGTGAGCGCCAGAAACAATGGCGCCAGTCCGGGCGGATCGATTGTAACAAGCAGGGTGACGAACGCGCTGAAAACCGTATCGTAGAACCCCATACTGCACGCGCCCTTCTTGTTGGCATGTTATGCTCAATCGGATACATGGATTGTAGACGATCAGTGGCACATGGTCGACGCAAAGCGCCAGTACGGGCAACATCGTTGCTCAATCTTTATGTGAATATCTTTTAAGTCATTGAATTGACAGACGGAAATAGCCCACCGAAACGGTCGTGAAATTGGCGTTTTTTGCTGGTTTCCGTTATAAAGTGACTTTATCGATTCTGTTGAGAAAGAAATCTGAATAGTGTCAGATCAAACGCCTCCACCCGGTTCCGACGATATGAATGGTGGCCCAAACGGCGGCCCTAGCGGTATCGAACCGATTTCCATTATCGAGGAGATGCAGCGCTCCTATCTCGATTACGCGATGAGCGTTATCGTGAGCCGTGCGCTGCCCGATGTGCGCGATGGCCTGAAGCCCGTACATCGCCGCATTCTCCACGCCATGAACGAGATGAACCTCGCCTATAACCGCCCGTACCGTAAGTCGGCGGGTGTGGTCGGTGAGGTCATGGGTAAGTATCACCCGCATGGCGACGCTTCTATTTATGACGCTCTCGTGCGTATGGCGCAGGATTTCTCCATGCGCGATCCGCTTGTCGACGGGCAGGGCAATTTCGGCTCCATCGACGGCGATCCGCCGGCAGCGATGCGTTACACCGAATGCCGTCTGGAAAAGCTTACCGAATCCATCCTGTCGGACATCGACAAGGACACGGTCGACTTCCAGGACAATTATGACGGCCGCGAGCAGGAACCTGTGGTTATGCCTGCACGCTTCCCGAACCTGCTCGTCAACGGTTCGGGCGGTATCGCTGTCGGCATGGCGACCAACATTCCGCCACACAATCTCGGTGAAGTCATTGACGGCTGCGTAGCGCTCATTGAGAATCCGGCTATTCAGCTGGAAGAAATGATTGAGATCATCCCTGGTCCGGATTTCCCGACCGGTGGCATCATCCTCGGACGCGCAGGCATCAATTCCGCCTACACGACCGGGCGCGGTTCGGTGATCATGCGCGGACGCGCCACCATTGAGCCGATGCGCGGTGACCGCGAAGCCATTATCATCACCGAGATCCCGTATCAGGTGAACAAGGCTTCGATGATCGAGAAAATGGCCGAACTGGTGCGCGACAAGCGCATCGAAGGTATTTCCGATCTGCGTGACGAATCCGACCGCGAAGGCTATCGCGTTGTGGTCGAACTCAAGCGCGACGCCGTTGCCGATGTCGTTCTGAACCAGCTCTATCGTTACACGCCGCTGCAGACCTCGTTCGGTTGCAACATGGTGGCGCTGAACGGCGGCAAGCCGGAACAGCTCAATCTGCTCGACATGCTGCGCGCTTTTGTTGCCTTCCGCGAGGAAGTCGTGACGCGTCGCACCAAGTTCCTGCTCAACAAGGCGCGCGACCGCGCGCATGTGTTGGTCGGCCTTGCAATTGCGGTCGCCAATATCGATGAGGTGATTGCACTCATCCGTCGCGCGCCCGATCCAACGACGGCCCGCGAGCAGTTGATGGAACGTCGTTGGCCTGCAGCCGATGTGGCTCCGCTGATCCGTCTCATCGACGATCCGCGCCATCGTATCAATGAAGACGACACCTATAACCTCTCCGAAGAACAGGCTCGTGCCATTCTCGATCTGCGTCTGCAGCGCCTGACCGCGCTCGGTCGCGACGAAGTGGCGGACGAACTGAACAAGATCGGTGAGGAAATCCGCGATTATCTCGACATTCTCTCGTCGCGCCTACGCGTGATGACGATCGTCAAGGATGAGATGATTGCGGTTCGTGACGAGTTCGGCACGCCACGCCGCACCGAAATCGGTTTCGGTGGCGCCGAAATGGATGACGAAGACCTGATCGCCCGTGAGGATATGGTCGTCACCGTCAGCCATGCAGGCTATATCAAGCGCGTTCCGCTGACGACCTATCGTGCGCAGCGCCGTGGCGGCAAGGGCCGCTCCGGCATGGCCACGAAGGACGAGGATTTCGTCACCCGCCTGTTCGTCGCCAATACGCATACGCCGGTTCTGTTCTTTTCCTCGCGTGGCATTGTCTACAAGGAGAAGGTCTGGCGTCTGCCCGTCGGCACGCCGCAGTCCCGTGGCAAGGCGCTCATCAACATGCTGCCGTTGCAGCAGGGCGAGCGCATCACCACAATCATGCCGTTGCCGGAGGATGAAGAATCCTGGGCAAATCTCGACGTCATGTTCTCGACCACGCGCGGTACGGTTCGCCGTAACAAGTTGTCCGACTTCGTTCAGGTCAACCGCAACGGCAAGATCGCGATGAAGTTGGAAGACGAGGGCGATGAAATCCTCTCCGTCGATACCTGTACGGAATTCGACGATGTGCTTCTGACCTGTGCCGGTGGCCAGTGCATTCGCTTCCCGGTTACCGATGTGCGCGTCTTTGCAGGCCGTAATTCCATCGGCGTGCGCGGCATCAATCTGGCCGATGGCGACAAGGTCATCTCCATGGCGATCCTGCATCACGTCGATGCCGATGCATCAACCCGTTCTGCCTATCTCAAGCGTTCGATTGCCGAGCGCCGGGCGCAGGGTGCGGACGACGCAGACGACATCGTGGTTGTCGGCGAGGAAGTCGGAACCGATGCGGAACTGACCGAAGAGCTCTATCAGGAGCTGAAGGCCCGCGAAGAAACCGTGCTGACTGTCAGCGAATACGGTTACGGCAAACGTTCCTCGTCCTACGAGTTCCGCGTTTCAGGCCGTGGCGGCAAGGGCATCCGCGCTACCGACACGTCGAAGACCGACGAAATCGGCAAGCTCGTTGCCCTGTTCCCGGTAGAGGCGAGCGACCAGATTCTGCTTGTTTCCGATGGCGGACAGCTCATTCGCGTACCGGTTGACGGTATCCGTATTGCCGGACGTTCCACCAAGGGCGTCACGATCTTCAACACGGCGGATGGCGAAAAGGTTGTCTCGGTCGAACGCATATCCGAAGCGGATAGCGACGAAGAAAACGGCAGTGAGGGCGAGGCAGCTTCTGAAGGCGAAGCACCAATCGCGGACACCGAAGAATAATAGAGAAGCCCGGGTTAGAGCATTTTCGAGCCAAAAGTGTGAAACGGTTTTGCGTCGGATAATGCGACAAACCAACGGACCCCGGCTTTTTATATAGATCAATGAAAAAGGCCGATGGCGGGAACCATCGGCCTTTTTCAGATGCCAAGACTGGAGGAATTGGCGATCACAGAAACTCTTTCACAGCAAGCTCCAACGCTATTGCGTGAACTCGGCTGCTAATACTTAGCGCGAACGCATGTTGCGCAAGCTATTGATGTCAAATGTCACCTGACGCACGCGCTGACGCTTGGACTCGTTCTCTTCGAGAAGGAGTATGATTGCCGATGCAGCCATCGCGACCATCATGGATAATGCCAGAAGAAAGATCATCATCGTGTTATCCTTTCGACATACATACGCTTCAGAAGCGAAAAGGTTGCACCAAACTTGCACCTATCTTGGTAAATCGGTTGTGAACTTGTCATGAAATCGCTGTTCATATCGCGTTCATCTGGTTTCTTGGTTTCTGTTTTCTTATCGCAGTGGTTCTTGTTGAAAATCCCGTCAGAAAAGGCTAGCTGGAAGAAATGACGATCGCGATTTATGCGGGCTCCTTCGACCCGGTGACAAACGGCCATATGGATGTCCTCAAAGGTGCCTTGCGCCTTGCCGACGAGGTTATTGTCGCGATCGGCGTTCATCCCGGCAAAAAACCTCTCTTCACGTTCGAGGAACGTGTGGCGCTCATCGGTGAAAGCTCCAAGGCCATATTGGGCAAGGATGCAGGCCGGGTTTCGGTCATTTCCTTCGACGGACTGGTCATCGATGCAGCGCGCAAACATGCCGCACAATTGATGGTGCGTGGTTTGCGCGATGGCACCGATCTCGACTATGAAATGCAGATGGCGGGCATGAACGGAACTATGGCGCCGGAATTGCAGACCGTGTTCCTGCCGGCAGATCCGGCAGTACGCACAATTACCGCCACATTGGTCCGCCAGATTGCCTCCATGGGCGGCGATATAAAGCCCTTCGTTCCTGCGGCTGTTGCTGCCGCCTTGAACACCAAATTCAAATCCTGACTGCAGGGAGTTTTTCGATCATGTCTTTCATCCGTTCGGCGCTTGCCGCTGTTGCCTTTATCGCGCTGTCGCAAGGAGCGGTCCAGACGGCTTCCGCCGCCAATGCCGAAAACACCGTCGTTCTCAAGCTGAAGGACGGCGACGTTGCAATTCAGCTTCGCCCCGACCTAGCGCCGAAGCATGTCGCCCAGATTGAAAAGCTGGTCGGGGAAGGCGCCTATAATGGCGTTGCATTTCACCGCGTCATTCCAGGCTTCATGGCCCAGACCGGCGATGTAAAGTTCGGTAACGTGGACAAGGGTTTCGATGCTTCGCGCGTCGGCACCGGCGGTTCAGACTATCCCGATATCCCGGCAGAGTTCTCAAAAGAACCCTTCGTGCGCGGCACGGTCGGCATGGCCCGCAGCCAAAACCCGAATTCAGCCAATTCGCAATTCTTCATCATGTTTGCGGACGGCGCATTCCTCAACGGCCAGTACACCGTGGTCGGCAAGGTTGTCAGCGGCATGGATATCGTCGACAAGATAAAGAAGGGTAGCGAAGCCGATAATGGCGCCGTGGAAAACCCCGACAAGATCATCAAGGCCACGCTTCAGGCCGATAAAAAGTAAAATACGATAAGAAGTAAATACAAGGAGAGGCCCAATGGCTTACAAAGACCCTGAAAACACGCTCGTTCTGGAAACCACCAAGGGCAACGTCGTTCTTGAACTCTATCCAGACCTCGCGCCGGATCATGTTGCGCGCGTCAAGGAACTGGCTCGCGAAGGCGCTTATGACGGCGTTGTGTTCCACCGCGTAATCGACGGATTCATGGCACAGACCGGCGACGTGAAGTTCGGCAAGACCGGCGGCGCGCATTTCAATGGCTCGCGTGCGGGCATGGGCGGTTCGGACAAGCCAGATCTGAAGGCTGAATTCTCCAACACGCCGCACAAGCGTGGCACTGCTTCGATGGCCCGTTCGGCCAACCCGAATTCGGCCAATTCGCAGTTCTTCATCTGCTTTGCCGACGCTCCGTGGCTCGACCGCCAGTACAGCGTCTGGGGCCAGGTCATTGAAGGCATGGACAATGTCGACAAGATCAAGCGCGGTGAGCCTGTTGCCGATCCGGACACGATCGTGACGGCCCGCATCGCTGCCGACATCTGATCCTACCAATTTCATTGAGAAATTACGGCTCCGGTTCATACCGGGGCCGTAATTTGTTTACCGCATTTCCGAACGCAAAACCGCTTCGCACTTTTGCTGGAAATGCTTTAGAGGTTCATAATGCGTGTTGATCTTTTCGATTTCGATTTGCCGGAAGAGAGCATTGCTCTGCGTCCAGCGGAGCCGCGTGACCACGCCAGATTGTTACGTGTCCGTCCCGGCCAGCCATTCGAAGATCGACAGGTATTCGAATTGCCCGATCTGTTGCAACCCGGCGATGCGCTTGTTTTCAATGATACCAAGGTGATACCCGCGCAGCTTGAAGGCATGCGCGAGCGCGATGGCAATATTTCGCAGGTCAGCGCCACGTTGCATATGCGCACCGGTCCGGATCGCTGGAAAGCGTTTCTGCGTCCGGGCAAGCGCGTAAAGGAGGGCGACCGCATCCGTTTCGGCCATTCCGGTTCAAGCTGCTTCCTTGGTACACTTGATGCCACCGTGGCGGAAAAGGGCGATGCGGGCGAAGCGCTTCTCGTGTTCGACCTTTCGGGCGGCATGCTGGATGAGGCCATCGCATCGGTCGGGCATATTCCACTGCCACCCTATATCGCGTCGAAGCGCGCCGAAGACGAGCGCGACCGCAAGGACTATCAGACGGTCTATGCCCGCGAAGAGGGCGCTGTTGCCGCTCCCACTGCCGGATTGCATTTCACGCCCGATCTTCTGGAAAAGATCAAGGCCAAAGGCGTTGAAGAACATTTCGTAACGCTGCATGTGGGGGCGGGAACGTTCTTGCCGGTCAAGGCCGACGATACGACCGACCACAAGATGCATTCTGAAATCGGTTATGTGTCGCAGCGGACCGCCGATGCGCTCAATGCTGTGCACGAGCGGGGCGGCAAGATCATCTGCGTTGGTACGACGTCGCTGCGCCTGATCGAAAGTGCTGCGGGCGAAGATGGCATCATCCGTCCGTGGGCCGGTGCGACCGATATCTTCATCACGCCGGGCTACAAGTTCCGTGCAGTCGATCTGCTGATGACCAACTTCCATCTGCCGCGCTCGACGCTGTTCATGCTGGTATCGGCCTTCAGCGGCTTTGAGACGATGCACGCCGCCTATGAACACGCCATCAGCAATGGCTATCGCTTTTATTCCTATGGTGACGGCAGCTTGCTTGAGCGGGCCGACAAAGCTAAAGACACCGCATGACTCTGGAAAATCTAAAGACAAGCGAAAACTTCGAATTCAAAGTGCTGGCAACCGACGGCGCTGCTCGTCAGGGCGAGATTTCCATGCCGCGCGGCGTGGTGCGCACGCCTGCCTTCATGCCGGTCGGTACGGCTGGCACGGTCAAGGCCATGTATATGGACCAGGTGAAAGAACTTGGCGCCGATATCATCCTTGGCAATACCTATCACCTGATGCTGCGGCCGGGTGCCGAGCGCGTGGCGCGGCTGGGTGGCCTGCATGAGTTCGGCGGCTGGAAAGGCCCGATCCTGACCGATTCCGGTGGTTTTCAAGTCATGTCGCTCGCGCAATTGCGCAAGCTCGACGAGAACGGCGTGACATTCCGCTCGCATATCGACGGCAAGCCTTATGAAATGACGCCGGAGCGATCCATCGAGATTCAGGGGCTGCTGGATAGCGATATCCAGATGCAGCTCGATGAATGCGTGGCGCTGCCTTCACCGGAAAAGAACACCGAGCGCGCAATGGAATTGTCGCTGCGCTGGGCCGAGCGCTGCAAGGTCGCTTTCGGCATTCAGCCGGGCAAGGCGATGTTCGGCATCGTGCAGGGCGGCGATGTAGCGCGTCTGCGTGAGAAATCGGCGGAAGCGCTGAAGGCCATGGATCTCAAGGGCTATTCGGTCGGTGGACTTGCGGTCGGCGAGCCGCAGCAGGTCATGCTCGACATGCTGGAAGTGGTCTGCCCGATCCTGCCATCGGAAAAGCCCCGCTACCTGATGGGCGTCGGCACGCCGGACGATATTCTGAAGTCGGTGGCGCGCGGGATCGACATGTTCGATTGCGTGATGCCGACGCGCGCAGGCCGTCACGGCCTCGCATTTACGCGCTTTGGCAAAGTGAACTTGCGCAATGCGCGCCATGCAGACGATCATCGCCCGCTCGATCCGGAATCGGATTGTCCGGCATCGCGCGACTATAGCCGCGCCTATCTGCATCATCTGGTAAAATCCGGTGAAGCGCTCGGCGCCATGCTCCTGACCTGGAATAACCTGGCCTATTATCAGTATCTGATGAAGGGCATCCGCGCATCAATTGCCGACGGGCGCTTTGGCGATTTTTCCGCCGAAACCTCGGAAGGATGGGCGAGGGGTGATATTCCCGCGCTCTGATTCGAAACTTGCTAAAATTAAGGGCGCCCGGCGCCCTTTTTCTTTATAGCTGTCAGTTTTCTGTCAGCATGTTTTCCAAACGGACGAGAACGGCCCGCTGTTCCTCATCGTTCAGAATTTCACATTCCATCAGTTTGGAGCATTCGAGACCCGCGACGGCCAGGTAGACAATCAGCGCGGTATCGGAATCGGTCGTGTCCTTGATCATGCGGTCGAGAAATGCCCTGTGATATTGGCGAACCGGCACCATGAAACCCGGATCTTCAGCAAGCGCGGCAAGGACACCACAAGCTGGCGGCTCATCATCGGCCTGAACCCGGTAAACATCGAGAAAAGCCCGTGCCACACGGTTTTTATCGCCTTTCTGGAGTGTTTCCTGAACCTCCATGGCGTGTTCGTGCTCTTTCATATATTCTTCGACCACTGCTTCGAGCAGTTTGGCCTTTGTCGGAAAAGAATAAAGTAGTCCGCCTTTTGAAAGGCCCGCACGGGCTGCTACAGCATCGAGAGACAGGTGAGCGGGTCCGATCTCACGGGCAAGCTCAGTAGCAGCGCGCAAAATACGCTCGCGCGACGAGACCTTCTTTTTTGTTAGCAATTTACTGGTGTCTCCTGACAGTTCATATGTTGACAATACCGTCCAGACGGTACAGTTATTCGCCACTTTCATTCAAGTAAAATACGCGCGACCTTTGCGTGACTGCGAAAGAAGGCGCCGCGGCCAATCCCCCAACCCTGATCGATCAGGGAGCCATCTGGAGTGCATCCGCAATGATCAAGCGCCTTATTCTGGCAACAATATTCCTCGTGATCGTCGTTGGAGGCCTCGTTGGCTTTAACCTGTTCCGATCACAGGCCATCAAAGACTTCTTTGCCAACATGCAGCAGCCCGCCCAGACGGTTTCGACCGTGACAGTGGAGCCGGGCGTATGGAAGCCTGGTGTGGAAGCCATCGGCACGGCCAACGCGCTCAACGGCGTCGATCTGACCGTACAGCTTGACGGCCTCGTGCAGAAGATCAACTTCAAGGCCAATCAGGAAGTCAAGGAAGGCGACCTGCTGCTTCAGCTCGAAGACAGCATTCAGAAGGCGGACCTCGCAGCCGCCGAAGCTGAAGCCGTTCTTGCCCAGCAGAACCTGAAACGCGCCGATACGCTGCGCACGCGCGGTGTCGGTGCTGTATCGAATGTCGATACGACCGCATCGGTCGCCAATGCCGCCGGTGCGGTGGTGGAAAAGATGCGTGCAACGCTGGCGCAGAAGTCGGTCAAGGCTCCGTTCTCAGGCGTTATCGGCATTTCCAAGGTCGATCTCGGCCAGTATCTGACGCCCGGCACGGTCATTGCCACGCTGCAGAACACCGACGTGATGCGCATCGACTTCACTGTCCCGGAACAGTCGCTTGCCTCCATCAAGCTTGGACAAACCGTCAAGGTCGGTTCGACTGCAGAAGCACTCAACTTCACCGGTACAATTATCGGTATCGATCCGAAGATCGACCCGACGACCCGTCTCGTTTCGGTGCGCGCGGAAGTACAGAATCCGGATCATGAACTGACACCGGGTCAGTTTGTGCAGGTTCGCGTCGAATTGCCGGAAGAAGACAATATCATTGCTCTGCCGCAGACCACGATCATCTCCAGCCTGTACGGCGACTATGTCTATGCGGTCCGTCCGGAACAGAAGCAGGAAGGCGCGAAGGCTGCCGAAGGCGACAACACCGCCAAGGCTCCTGCTGCCGATGCCAAGCCGGAAGATGGCGAGAAGCAGGTCGCACAGCAGGTCTTCATCAAGCTTGGACGCCGCTATTCCGGCATTGTCGAAGTGACGAGCGGCCTCAAGGCTGGAGACATCATCATCACGGCAGGCCAGAACCGGCTCTCGCCCGGCGTACCGGTGAACATCGACAACACCGTCAATCCGATTCCGGCCGGCCAACCGGCTGACAAGCAATAGGCGATCCCGATGAGCTTTTCTGATATTTTCATCCGGCGACCCGTGCTTGCCACGGTAGTTGCCCTCATGATCATTCTGTTGGGCCTTCAGGGTATCGCGCAGCTGACGGTGCGCGAATATCCGAAGGTCGATGAAACCGTTATCACGGTCACAACAAACTATGCCGGCGCGAGTGCCGATCTCATTCAGGGTTTCATCACCGCGCCGATCGCCGAAGCGGTCGCTACGACTGAAAACATCGACTATGTGACGTCTTCGAGCCGTCCGTCGTCGAGCACGGTGACCGTGCAGATGAAGCTCGGCGCAAACCCCGACGCGGCGCTGACGGAAGTAATCGCCAAGGTCAATCAGGTTCGCGGCGACCTGCCGGACGAATCCGATGATCCCGTCATCGTCAAGGGAACGGGTCAAAACTTCGCTACCATGTATCTGGCAGCGCAGAACCCGAATATGACGAGCGAACAGATCACGGAATATCTGGAACGCGTTATCCAGCCGCGCATGTCCACCATTCAGGGTGTTGCAAAGGCTGAAATTCTGGGCGGTCAGGTCTATTCGATGCGTGTCTGGCTCGACCCGATCCAGCTTGCGGCACGTCAGATCACGGCACCGGAAGTTCTGGCGGCAATCAACGCTTCCAACTTCCTGTCGGCGCCCGGCACGACCAAGAACGAATATGTGTCGTCGTCGATCACATTGAAGTCGACCTTGCAGACACCGGAAGCCTTTGGCGCCATGCCGATCAAGGCTTCGGGTGACGACGTCGTTCGTCTGCGTGATGTTGCGCGGGTCGAACTGGCTGCGAAAAGCACGGACACCATCGTTTCGTTCAACGGCTCGGCTGGTACCTTCCTCGGCGTCTTCCCGACACCGGCGGCGAACCCCATCGACATGGCCGCTGCCGTCCGCAAGGAACTGCCGTCGATCCAGGCGTCGCTGCCGGAAGGCATGTCGCTTGTTCTCGTCTATGACGCGACCGAGCAGATCAGCTCTTCGATCAAGGAAGTCTTCACCACCATCGGCGAAGCCGTGGCCATCGTCATTCTGGTCATCATCGTCTTCCTCGGGTCGTTCCGCTCGGTGCTGATTCCGATTGTCACGATCCCAATCTCGTTGATCGGCGTGTGCTTTTTCCTTTATGCGCTCGGCTTCTCGATCAACCTGTTGTCACTGCTCGCGATGGTTCTCGCCATCGGCCTTGTGGTCGATGATGCCATCGTGGTTCTGGAGAACATACACCGGCATATCGAAGAGGGTCTCCGGCCCATGGACGCTGCCTTCAAGGGCATGAAGGAAATCACCGGCTCGATCATCGCCATGACGATCACGCTGGCGGCGGTGTTCGCACCACTCGGCTTCACGGGCGGTCTGACGGGTGCCCTGTTCCGCGAATTCGCCTTCACGCTGGCTGGCGCCGTTATCATTTCGGGCGTTGCCGCCTTGACGGTTTCGCCAATGATGTGTGCGCGTATGCTCAAGCATGGCGACCAGACCCGGTTCCAGAAGTTCATCGACCGGACCTTCTCGCGTTTCGAAAAATGGTATCACCGTCGTGTCTCCAACTCGCTCAACTATCGCGGCATTACGCTCGCAATTGTCGTAGCGCTGATGGGATTGACGGGCTTCCTTTTCATGAACACGTCGAGCGAACTGGCACCGGAAGAAGATTCCGGCGCGCTGTTCTCGATGTTCCAGGCTCCGCAATATGCAACCTCGGCCTATACCAATCTCTATGCCGAACAGATCGACGAACTGACCAAGGATCTTCCGGAACTGAAGACCCGTTTCCAGATCGTCGGCATGGACGGTGGCACGACATCCGGTATCGCGCTGTGGGTTTTGAAGGACTGGAACGAGCGTACCCGTTCGCAGAAGCAGATTCAGGAAGACCTGACCGCACGTATTTCCAAGGTCGCAGGTGTTGAAGCATTCATCTTCGCGCCTCCGTCCCTGCCGGGAACGGGTGGCGGCCTGCCGATCTCGATTGCTATCCAATCGACTGGCCCAGCCGATCAGGTTTTCGCACTGGCTGAGGAAATCAAGAACGAAGCACAGGCTTCCGGCCAGTATATCATTGTGCAGAACTCGCTTTCCTTCAACGCACCGCAGGTCACGATCACCATCGATCGCGACCGCGCAGCAACGCTGGGTGTGCAGATCAGCGATATCGGTTCGACACTGGGTCTCCTGACCGGTGGCGCATCGGTCGCGAAGTTCGACCGCGATTCGAACAGCTATGACATCATCACGCAGGTACCCGATGCATACCGTTCGAACCCGGAAAAGCTCGGCGACTTCTATGTGCGCAGTGTTTCCGGCTCGATGATCCCGCTGTCGTCGGTCATCACGATCAGCCAGAACGCATCGCCTGCAGCAATCGAGCAGTTCAACCAGCTGAATTCGGCCACGATTTCAGCTCTGCCGCTGCCTGGCGTTACAACCGGGCAGGGCCTGCAAACTCTGGTTGATCTGGCCAAATCCAAGATGCCGGAAGGCTTCTTCCTGGATTATTCCGGTCAGTCGCGTCTGGAAGTGGAGCAGGGCAACACGATCCTGATCGCCTTCGGCCTCGCCGTCATCGTGATCTATCTCGTGCTTGCGGCGCAGTTCGAAAGCTTCCGCGATCCGTTCATCATCATGATGTCGGTTCCGCTGTCGATCTTCGGTGCCATCGTGCCGCTGAACATCGGTCTCGGCACTCTCAACATCTACACGCAGGTCGGTCTCATCACCCTTGTCGGGCTGATTACCAAGCACGGTATTCTGATGGTGGAATTCGCCAACCAGCAACGCCGTCTGCATGGTCTTTCACGCCGGGATGCGATCATCGTCGCGGCTGAAACCCGCCTGCGTCCGATCCTGATGACCACTGCCGCCATGGCGCTTGGCGTTGTACCGCTCATCATCGCGACCGGTGCCGGTGCAGCCGCACGTTACTCGATGGGTCTGGTGATCTTCACTGGTATCGTGATCGGCACGATCTTCACGTTGTTCGTGGTGCCGATGTTCTACACCTTCATCGCCAAGAAGGATGTTGAAGGCGAATATGTTGCGTCCTCGGATGAAGGCGGCGAACCGGCTCCAGCGCAACATCACTGAAACTTGCGTTGAACCAATGACAAAGGGCGGCCTAGAAATAGGTCGCCCTTTTGATTTTTGCTAACGTTGCAAACGCTGCGTTCCAACCCATATGAGCCAGTATGATACCCTTATCCGTTCTCGATCTTTCGCCCGTTCCCGAAGGTAGCGATGCAGCAAAATCGCTGCATAATACGCTGGAGCTTGCGCAACATGCCGAACGGCTCGGCTTTCACCGTTACTGGCTTGCCGAACACCACAATATGCCGGGCATCGCTAGTGCCGCCACATCTGTGGTCATCGGTTACGTCGCCAACGGCACCTCAACCATTCGCGTCGGTGCTGGCGGCGTCATGCTGCCCAACCACGCACCTCTGGTGATTGCAGAACAGTTCGGCACGCTGGCTTCCCTGTTTCCCGGGCGTATCGATCTCGGTCTTGGACGCGCTCCGGGCACTGACCAGATCACCGCTCATGCGCTTCGTCGCAATCTCGACAGTGACGCCAATGCGTTTCCACAGGATGTGGTCGAGTTGCTCAACTATTTCAAACCTGCCGAACCGGGCCAGCGCGTGCGCGCCGTGCCGGGCGAGGGGTTGAATGTGCCTGTCTGGATTCTCGGTTCCAGCCTGTTCGGCGCGCAGCTTGCCGCAATGCTGGGGCTGCCTTACGCATTTGCCTCGCACTTCGCGCCTGCCGAAATGGAGCGCGCCATCGCTCTATATCGCGAGCGGTTCGAGCCATCGGAATATATGCAGAAGCCTTATGTGATGCTGGGCCTAAACGTGATCGCAGCCGACACGGACGAAGAGGCGAACCATCTTTTCACGTCGCAACTGCAGGCTTTCGTCAACCTGCGCAGCGGTCGCCCCGGCAAGCTTCCTGCACCGGTCGAAGGCTATGCGGAGCGGCTTGATCCGGCAGCGCAGGCGCTTGTTCGCCAGATGCTGTCATGCCGTGTGGTCGGTGGACCGGACACGGTAGCGAAAGGCATCAAGGCCTTTGCAGAAAGCACCGGCGCCGATGAACTGATGTTGACCGGCATGATACATGATCACAAGAAGCGTCTGCATTCATACGAGATCGCCAGCCGTTCAATCGGCCAATCAATCGCCTGAGCGGCTGTTTTCGCTTTTGACTTCCGCCAACAGCCAATCCCGGAAAGCCGACACCGCCGGAGTGCTCGAACGAGCCTTCGGCGTCACAAAATAATAGCTGCTCGGGCTTTTGACCGTATGCGGACAGGCAACCACAAGCTGGCCACTATCGATTTCGGCGCGAATGAGGAACAGCGGCATCAGCGCAACGCCAAGGCCTGCAATGCAAGCCTGCGAGACGTTCGAAAACTGTTCAAAGCGCATTCCCGGTGAAACCGGAGCCGCGATATCGAGGCTCTTGAACCAGTGGTCCCATGCACCGGGGCGTGAAGCCATATTGAACAGGGGAAGCGGCAACAGATCGGCAGGCGCATGAACCGGATTCTGCTGTAGAAATGCAGGGCTGCACACAGGCGCAACCGTTTCATCCATCAGGAAGACACTATCGGCGTTGGGCCAGTCCGGCTGGCCAATATGGATCGCTGCATCCAATCCTTCGCGATCAAAATCGAACTGCCCGATACGCGTCGCAAAATTGAGGATGATATCGGGATACTTTGCCACGAAACGCGGTATGCGCGGGATCAGCCAGCGTGTGCCGAATGTCGGCAGAAAAGCGAGATTGAGCGTGGTGCCACGCATATGCGACATGACTTGCAGCGAAGCGGCACGGATGGATGCCAGCGCTGGCCCCACCGCCTTCAGATAGACGCGCCCGGCATCGGACAGAACCACATTGCGGCTGGTGCGGTCGAAAAGCGCTGTTCCAAGCTGCTCTTCGAGTGTTGCAATCTGTCGGCTCACCGCGCCTTGCGTCAGCGACAGTTCCTCGGCTGCAGCCGAAAAGCTTTCATGCCGCGCAACCGCATCGAAGGCGGCAAGCGCACTGGTGGAGGGGAGCAAGCGGCGTGATATCGAAGTCATGATCCATTACTAAATGGAATAGATCGATGAGTAAACGTCGATTGCACCAGACCTCGGCACAGTTCATATTTCCTGTAAATTTTCATTGAGGAGAATACACTGATGTCACGTGCGGCTTTTAGCTGGGAAGACCCGTTTCTGTTGGATGACCAGCTGACCGAAGACGAGCGCATGATCCGCGACTCGGCCAAGGCTTTTGCGACGGACGTTCTGCTGCCCCGCGTTGAAAAGGCCTATCTGGATGAGACGACCGATCCGGAACTGTTCCGTCTGATGGGGCAGGCTGGTCTTCTGGGCGTGACGCTTCCTGAAGAATATGGCGCAGCCAATGCAGGCTATGTTGCCTACGGCCTGGTGGCGCGTGAAGTCGAGCGTGTCGATTCCGGTTATCGTTCGATGATGAGCGTGCAGTCGTCGCTCGTGATGTATCCGATCTATGCCTATGGCTCGGACGAGCAGCGCAAGAAATATCTTCCGGGCCTCGTCTCCGGCGAGCTGATCGGCTGCTTCGGCCTGACCGAGCCCGATGCAGGCTCCGATCCGGCAGGCATGAAGACCCGCGCCGAAAAGATCGACGGTGGCTATCGCCTCAGCGGCTCCAAGATGTGGATTTCGAACTCACCGATCGCCGATGTGTTCGTCGTCTGGGCAAAGTCCGCTGCGCATGACAACGCCATTCGTGGCTTCATCCTCGAAAAGGGCATGAAGGGGCTTTCCGCACCGAAGATCGGCGGCAAGCTCTCGCTGCGAGCATCGATCACCGGCGAAATCGTCATGGATGGTGTCGAGGTTTCGGAAGACGCACTTCTGCCGAATGTCTCCGGTCTCAAAGGTCCGTTCGGCTGCCTCAATCGCGCCCGCTACGGCATTTCCTGGGGCGTCCTCGGCGCTGCAGAGGATTGCTGGTTCCGTGCTCGTCAGTATGGTCTTGATCGCAAGCAGTTCGACAAGCCGCTGGCTGGTACGCAGCTTTACCAGAAGAAGCTGGCTGACATGCAGACCGAAATTGCTCTTGGCCTTCAGGCAAGCTTGCGCGTCGGTCGTCTGTTCGACGACGGCAGGATGGCCCCGGAAATGATCTCCATCGTGAAGCGCAACAATTGCGGCAAGGCGCTCGATATTGCCCGTCAGGCCCGCGATATGCACGGCGGTAATGGTATCCAGATCGAATATCACGTCATGCGCCATGCGCAGAATCTGGAAACAGTGAACACCTATGAAGGCACGCATGACGTTCATGCGCTGATCCTGGGCCGCGCCCAGACCGGCATTCAGGCATTCTTCTGATCGCTGTATCGCCAAGCCTTCCATTCGGGCCCGTTCGCAGTTCGCGGGCGGGCCTCTTTATTTTAGTACGGGATTGCTGAAAATGCAGAACACGCCGCTTGACGGTCTCAAGGTGGTAGAACTGGCGCGCATTCTTGCCGGACCATGGGTAGGGCAGACGCTCTCCGATCTTGGCGCCGATGTCATCAAGGTGGAAAGCCCTGAAGGTGACGATACGCGCAAATGGGGCCCGCCATTCATCGATGTGGAAGGCGAACGGTCCGCCGCCTATTTCCATGCTTGCAATCGCGGCAAGCGCTCTATTACGGCGGATTTCCGCACTGATGAGGGCAGGGAACTGGTGCGCCAGCTCGTGGCTGACGCCGATGTTGTCATCGAGAACTTCAAGCTGGGTGGGCTGGATAAATACGGCCTCGACTATGAGAGCCTGAAGGCCATCAATCCACGCCTGATCTATTGCTCGATCACCGGTTTCGGCCATACCGGCCCATACGCCGAGCGTGCAGGCTATGATTTCATGATCCAGGGCATGGGCGGCATCATGGATCTGACCGGCGAACCTGACGGTGAGCCGCAGAAAATCGGCGTGGCTTTCGCCGACATTTTCACCGGGCTTTACAGCGTGATTGCGATCCAGTCCGCACTCATCATGCGCGAGCGCACCGGCATCGGCCAGCATATCGATATGGCGCTATTTGACTGTATGTCAGCGGTTTTGGCCAATCAGGCGATGAATTTTCTGGCGTCCGGTGTTTCACCAAAGCGCATGGGCAATGCCCATCCGAATATTGCGCCCTATCAGACGCTGCCTGTTTCCGACGGCTATTTCATCATCGCCTGCGGCAATGACGGACAGTTCGGAAAACTGACCTCATTGCTTGGCATTGGTGACATCGCAGGAGACGAGCGTTTCGTCAGCAATTCGGCGCGTGTGGCCAATCGGGCGGCTCTCACGGCACTTCTGGAAGACAAGACTCGGGCATGGAAGCGCGACGATCTTCTGGCCGAGCTTGCCAGAATTGGCGTGCCTGCCGGTCCGATCAACACGGTGGCCGATGTATTCGCAGACCCGCAATTCGAGGCGAGGGCGATGAAGATCGACCCGCAAGGCGTTCCCGGTCTGCGGACGCCTATTCGCTTCTCCGATGCCGAATTAAAGCTCGACAAGCGTTCGCCGAAGCTGGGAGAACACAGCAACATCATTCTTTCGGAAATCGGCAAAAGCTGAACGAGAATAGTGTCATCAACCAGACGCGCTCTTCATCGAAGGGCGCGTTTTTGTTTGTATTGCATCGATGAAAAGTGAAAGCCTCTAATCAAGAAACAACTTTAACCCCTTGCGGGGAAAGCATTTTAAATTGTTCTTGAGAGAAGATGGTGCGGTCGAGATGCACCAAGCGGAAGTTAGATAATGTCCGGAACCCTTGTAGAGCAAGGCTTCGGAGTGCTTTTCGAAATTTTTTGTGTACCAATTCGTGTGCCGATTGGTGTGCAAATTTTCAGGCATACTCCAACTATCATTCCAGTGAGACCATCCCCACGCATCTGTGGATTTCACAGCCGTTGGAGAGGTCTCATATGGTAGTTAGCGCTTGGATGTTATCTCCCGTCCAATCCTTTTAGCCGCTCCGGAACATGAGTTCGTATGATGCGCGCCCTGTGCCTTAAATAAAGGCGTCTGCTACCTCGCGCCTCAACGGCTTCATCCCATGCGGCGAGCGCAAACAACGCATTCATCGAACAGAGCAATAACTGTTCGACGTGCAGATCATCGTCGTCCCACTGTTCGATGTGAAATTCCATATCGTGATAAACTGGCAGACTGTAAGTCCCCATCTCGGATACCTTTCCTTGTATCGCGAGCATCACCGCCAGCCGCTTTATACGCCCCTCTATTCGTAAGCGCTAGTGGACTAGATTTCGATTTGATGTGATGCTCTCGTTCAGGACGCATCCGAGGATTATTTACTATGGAGAAAATTGACGGCCTCGCGGCTACCCTTCTTTCTTCGACCGCCACTTTCGCGGCACTGGTTGCTGTCCTGAAACGAAAGGCTGTCTTATCCGATAGAGATGAGCGCGAAATGTACGAGCACGCGCTGTTGATGCTTGAAACCAGTCAGGCGGACGATCCTGATTGCAGCTTCATTTACGAACTCGCCCGTAATGTGATCGAGGAGCAGTTAAAGCCTGATCGGGAGGGATAAGCATGTGCGGACGTTTCACGCAAACATACACGTGGGCCGAAATCTACGCGATGTATAATCTAACGGCGACCACGCCTCGAAATATTCAGCCTCGATATAACATCGCCCCGACGACGCAAGTCGGCGTGATCACTCAAGGCGGCGAACACATGGCCTATTCAGAAATGCGTTGGTGGCTGGTGCCGTCGTGGTGGGACAAGCCAATTAACAAAGTGCCGTCTACCTTCAACGCTCGTGCCGAAGGCGTGGCGACGAGCGGAATGTTTAAAGGCCCACTTCAACGAACCCGCTGCTTAATTCCAGCAACAGGCTTTTTTGAATGGTCGGGACCGAAAGAGGCACGCTTGCCTTGGTTTATCTCGGCAAAGGATGGACGGCCGTTGACGTTCGCCGGTCTGCATGACCGTTGGAGGGATCGAGAAACCGGCGAGGAAGTGACGAGTTGCACAATAATCACCTGCGATGCGAACCCATTCATGCGGAATATCCACACCCGCATGCCAGTCATCCTGCAGGAAAAGGATTGGCGGGGTTGGCTCGCCGAACCGCGCGTCGATCTATTGAAGCCTGCGAATGACGACAACTTGCAAGCATGGCGCGTTTCAACGAACGTCAATTCTAGCCGCTATCAAGGCGACGACACAATGGAGGAGGTGCAGGAATGAGAGGACCGAAGCGGGAAGGGGCCTATCCAGATCGTGCGATCGACTGTGAAGAGGACATGGCTGCAGGATTCGACGAACGGTACGATAGAGGAATGTTAAACGGGAATGAACGGCGTGGGACGGGCATGCGAGCCAGAATGCAACCGCCGCAAGATAATTGGAATGACCTGATCGGAGACGCCGTTGCAGCGGGTTGGTCAGAACAGGAAGCCATGACGGCACTCCATAAAGTTTTAGATGGCATGCGTCGGGGTGAAGCCGGTACAGATCCGGTTGAATGAAACGCAAAAAGCCCCGCCACCTTTCGGCAGCGGGGCATATCCTTGGGAGGATTTTATCGTGTTGACGTTTCCCTACGGAGGGACATGAGCAGCACGGCAGGCATATGCGGCCGTATCAGTCATCGCCCTGGGCACGAGTTGAATTACAAGTTCCTCGCGGGTCATGCTTACGTCCTCGATCAATCGAAACACCGGACGGTGCACGAGGAATGCGAGGAAAGCGATGAGCACTACCCATCCAAAGACCTTGTCACCAATGCGTGAAGATTCCGCAGGAGTGGTCATTTTCCACCTCTTAATGCGCGAACGAAATCAAGCAGCGTGTTGCCGTCGATGTTCGCAGTGAAACGCGTGAGTGCATAACCCATCATCGCGAAAAGACCGGCCACACCATTTCGGTATGTTCCCGGCTCGAGCTGCATGAAATCGATAAACGGATCTGCCAGGACAGTTGCGCAAAAAAGACCGGCCGCAACGCGGGTCATTGCAACAACGAATGAGTGGCGCTCAGACGACAAGACTGAGACGATCAATCCCCCGGCCGTTGCCAAGATGAAACCCATTTGCTCTTTAAAAAATTCGCCCATTATTCCCGCGCCTTTCGCACACCTTCGTCAAGCCGTTCCCATTCTGTTGCCAGCACATCGAGCCCCGTGGAAGGCGCGGCCTTATCGAGATAATCGAGGATTGCCTTTTGCCGGGCGGTCGGCGTCGGGGCAGGGCATACCCGCCCCATCGCCAATTCAGTTTGCGGTCCCGATACGGTCACGCAGCCTGCGAGCGACATCAGAAGCACCGCCCCTATCGACCATGTCGTTCTCATGTTGCTCATCAGCCTTATCCTGCAGCTGCTTTGAAATTTCGCCAATGGCTTCAGAGCGGCCGAGATCCTTCAGACTGCGCTCATAGCGCCAATCTTTGATCAGATCCCGGATCAGCGAGACCAACATCCCGGCCAGCGCCGATAGAAGTGTTTCAAGCACTCCCGCCTCCCGCTTTCGGAGACTCTTCATAAGGCGCCAACTCGCCGACGGCCGGGTAAACGGTCAGCTTCGCCTCGAGGAGATCACCCAAACGTTCGGGCGTCAGTCCAAAGAACCGCACTGCGTCCGGTGCAGACTTGAGAACGTAGTCGATACCGGCAGCGAGAATTGCACTCTTGACGTCGATGGAAGCCTTGTTTGCTTTATCTTCGAGTCGATTAAGTGCGAAGTTGACGGCGTTCTGTAGCGTGGTTTGAAGAGCGTCACGATGACTGGCTTCAATATTCAAGCCGGTAAGCTTCGACCATTTTACGAGGAGCCAGCCTATGGCTGCAGCTACAAGAGCGAAGGCGGCTTCCTGTATGTACGGCATGAAGACATTGAAGATGGACGACACCGGGACCGAAGTCGTTGCGTCCTGTGCCATGGCTCCCGCGATGGTGCCGATCAAGATGATGGTTGCACTGACCAACGCGAGAATGACATACGCGGAAAGTGCTTTGAGGGAATAATGCATGGTGTGTCTCCTACTATGCCGCCTCAGCGGCCAACTAGTCAGTCGAGGTTAGCTTCGAGGTCGTCGAGAAGCTTTCGAATGTCTGCGATGTTCTGGCGCTTGGGGTCGGGCTTTGTTTCGGATTCGGTATCCGGGCCATCGATCACTTCGAAGTCAGCGCGGTCGGCCCATACGAGGAAGCCAGCCGGCGTTTCGACCTGGATGAACAGCCCATCGACCGCGACCACTTCAACCGTCGTGCCAGAAGGTATGCTGCCGGAGTCGGGGCCATTCTTCTGACTGCGGGTCTTCGCAAGGCGAACGGTCGCGGCAATCGCACCTGTCGGAATAGGTTCAAGCGCGACAGAATTGTCGCTTTTCATGCGGGACGAGACTTCGGATCGCATTAGGTTGCCGACGGTAGCTGCGCCGGAAATACTGCTGTTGAAGGGTAGGCGAGTGACGTCCCACTTGTTCTTCTGTTTGATCCCGAGGTTCGCCTGGACCTCAGCGTGGAACAGAATGGTTTTCGGCGTGACCTCGATCCCATAGAACGTAGCTAACTCGGCCACCACTTCGATAAGTGCGCCCCACTGCACCTGAGTGATGGGATGCTTGCCAGCGTTGAACGGAGATTCCACCGCTCCAGCCATGCCACACATCGAGATCCCGATGGAATCGGTATTGCAGTTAAGCGTGTGAGCGGCATAGGTATCGGACAGTTTGCCAGAGTTCGCCGAGATCGACGCCACACCGCGCACTGTTGTGCCGTCTCCCTGTACGAGGATGTGGTACGCCTTCTTGTCGACGTCGTTGGCCGTGTTCGTGCCAGCCGTCCAATGGCAGATGATGCGCTTCATAGGGACGCGCGGCATCCATTGCGCCGGAATGCGCGACATGATGTTTCTCCTGTTCAATGTTTGGTGCGCCCGCCCGCTCCGGGTGGAAGGGGAAGCAGGCGGGCTACGTCATCCTGTGAGGGTGACGATCAGTCCCAAAGGCTCTTGAACGACTGAGCCTTTTCTTCCTGGGAAATGGTGGGGAGCTTGACTCGCACGCCGGCCGGCAGAATGGGGCCGTATTTCAGCACGTCAGGATTTGCTTCCAGCAATGCCTCTGAATTTTTCCCGTGCTTGCCGTAGTAGGCGTAAGCGATAGCGTCGAGAACGTCGCCGTCGATGGTGATATAGACATTCTCACCAGTGATGCTTGTAACCACGCGGTCCAGCATTAGCGCCTCCTATCCAACGTTAGAGCCGGGATCACCCGTTAGGCTCGGAGCACCGGACTCCAGTTGTGAGCCATCGCGAGGCATGGCGCCTGCGGGGTTTGCTTTCTTCTTGGTAGGCGAGGAAGCTTTCTCTGAGCGTTTCGAGCCATTGCTCTCGTTTGTTCCAGAGCAGGAGAGGGAGTTTGTGTAAGCACCGCTGGCTGAAAAGTTATGAACCACTGTTGTTATCGACCAAGTGCCGTCGACATTCGATCGGCATCCACTGGCATAAGCATTCGCTCCGGCTTGTGCGAATGGATCGCCATCGATTTCGAAGGAAGCTTCTCGGGTGTCACGCACCAGCTTCTTGGCCTGCGCCGTAGCGGCCCGCTTTGCCTCATCTCTATTCTGGTGCGGAGTGCGGATGCAGAATTTGGGACCGTCGAGACCTGTCGATTCTTCGACGGTTTCTTTCTTACTCTTCTTCCGGTCGTAGTAGGAAGCTTCAACGGTTGAGTGTTTCGGCTCGTCCTTCTCCGTTACAGAATAGCTGAGCAAGTTCACACCGCGCGCGATGTTAACGATAGGAAGCTCTACGCCACTGGCGCTTACACCTTCGCCTCGTGCAACGACGACGACATGTCCCGCCTTGACTGTGACCGAGGCGTTAAGCTTGTCGCCAATGCGGGTCATGAACTCGAGCGAACTCTCTTCGGTTTGAGCCTCGTAGACATTAACCGCCGCTTTGATACTGTCTGAGATGCTGAGCGACAAACCTACGCGGCCAACCACATCAGCGAAAATGTCCCCATAGGTGGCGAAATCTTTCTGCGGATATGCCTTTGGATCTCGCTGCTTTGCAAGGGACTTGGCCGCGACCGACTTGGCTTGGATCGTAATTTTCTGCGGCCAGCCTGAGAAGACGACGGAGTCCACGGAGAATTGACCGAAGTCACGCATCCGCCCTTCGTATCCGCCAACCGGGTTAAGTATAGCCCCCGTCTTCGGCGCGGCTATTGAGCCGTCGACGTCATCAAGCACTATCGACAACGTGTCGGATTTTGCTCCGACATTGTCCGTGATCGTCATCGATACACCGGAACCTGCAAGCCGAGCGGTAATGTCGACGCCGTTCGCGCTGATTGAGAATTTGGGAACTGGCATCAGAATCCAAGCCTCAGAGAAACGCTGAACGAACCACCTGCGCCGATGCCACCGGATAACGAGATGCCACCGGCTGACAGCGAGAGCGCAGCCATCCGAGCTGGTGACTGATCGTAACGCTTCAAGGCAAGGTTCACGGTAACCGTCTGCGGAGTGCCCGCATTGTCAAATACCGTTTCCTCATTACTGATCGACGTTGCCAGCCATTGGCCAAATATGTTCTGTCCAGCTGCGTTGATGTGCACGAGGTGCAGAGGGATGAGTGCATTAACTGCTTCCCGCACGCCCGCGAGCTGAGCCAGCCCCCGGCCGTTGAAGTGCCGGGGATGGAATGTTGACTCGAGTGTGATCTCCTCGGCGCCTGGGCCAAGGCGATGTAAGAGAGGAGCTGCACCGATAACGGGCTGCTCCTCCATGCGTGGCGACAGAGAGCGTCGGATTGTCTCGACCGAGTAATTCGGTACTGTGAACCGAAACGGTCCCCAAGCCATAAGCATCATGCGTCTCCGTAAGCTAAGTTGCTCCAACTTGTCTCGAGCGATCGCGAGAGTTTAGCGTTGAGTTGATTGACAGCCTCTTCGACGCCTTCCCGAATGGCTGCTTTGATTGAGGCCACATCTCCACCGCCGCTGATTGTGACGCCAACATTGATGGGAGCGTGAACGGTAACCCCGCCACCACCGATCTTATGGTTCGGGATGATCGTGCCGTTCGCACCGGGGGCGAACAGCTCTTGGCCTTTCTCGTTGATCTGGTAGATGCCGCCTTTTTTCACGGGGCCACCAGATGCACGCTTGCCGTCCAGCTTCGGATCGAGTGACCCGCCTGAAGGCGAAACAACTGCCCCCCCGCGAACTGCGCCGGAAAGCTGGCGAGCAAGGCCGAGCGCCCGTTCAAGCTGGCTGGTGTCAATCGACAGAGATCCGTTGATCGTAAGAGCCTGCTTGATCTGTTCGCCAGTCGCAGCCGCCTTGGCCTCAGCTTCAGCGCCGCCAGTCGCCAAGGCTTGGATGTAGCCCTGAATACCTTGCTGCGCTGCCGCCGGCCACGACGCCGTAATGGCTCCCAGATCGTCCTGCGCACCCGGCTGACCTCCGCCACTGGCCTTGGTCTTGACACCCATGTGCTCACGGAAGTTGAAGTTCGGGTCCGCCGCCTTGCCGAGGAGCATGCGCTTGATCCAAGGGCCGAACTGCTGGTCCGGGTTGGCCGCGTTATGCGCTTCGGCTTGCTTTCGAGCCTCGTCCCGCATCTTCTGCCGGTCTTCTTCCGACGCATCCAAGTAGGGGTTGTTGGCTGTCGACCCTCTTAGAAACAGAAGGTCGGCCAGACCGAGAGCCTTGCCGCCAAACTTCATAGCCTTGCCGAGCCATGCACCCTTGGTTGCAGCGCCCGCCACGGTCGAGGCTTTGCTAGCCGCAGCACCTGCTGCAGCACCGCCACCACCGCCAAGGATTCTACCGAGGATGCCTCGACCCGCCCGCATGGCAGCATAGCCACCTGCGGCCAGAGCAAGCGCACCCAAGGCTTCGATAACTCGACGAGTGGTTTCACTCAGCTGCGTGAACTCGGAAGCCAGCCAGTCAACGGACTTGAGAACGGAGCTAATCGGCTTGTTCCAGTCTTCGACCACCTTGATCAATGCGGTTTCAATAGCACCCGTTGCCCGAGTGTAATCACCGTAAAGCCCTTCGTTCGCCTTCACGCCAATTGTGTTGGTGATGTTTTCTGGCGTGTTCTGCATCAGCTGTATGGCCTGCAGGAACTCAGGAAAGCGCTTTGAGAGAACGGAAGCACGAGCGCCTTGCCTCTGCGTGAAGAGCGCATTGAGCTGAGCTATCGTCGGGTCCGACTTCAAAACATCCATAAGCAAGCGCTCGGAGTCGACGCTCTCTGCACTGAACTTATGGAAATCGCCGAGCTTTTTGGCGACGTCCTTCTTGTCCTTGGCCGACATCTTACCGAATAACGGCTCAATGATGTCCATGATACCGGAGGTGAACATGCCGCGGTCGCTGCCGACTGGCATCTCTTCGCCGAGATCCTCGTTGAAGAATGTGCCTTCCTCGATGTACTTCGTGATCTGATCCTGAATGTCCTTGTTCAACCGAACACCGAAGTTTTCTTGGATCATTTTGGCAATGCCATTCACCTTGAAGGCATCAGGCTGCGTCACGTAGTCATCGAAATTCAGCCCCATGGTCTGCAATGCCAAGCGACCGGGATTGGTCGGAGCGCCGAGCTTTGCGGCAGCCGTTCGTGCAAAGACACCGGCCTCATCGCCCTTGTAACCTGAGCGCCGAAGCACGACGCCCATCGCGTTGGCAACCGGGTCGGGTAGGCCGACGCTCTGCATGGCGCTTCCGCCATACCGGACATATTGGCGAACGTCGCTGTCATCCATACCTGCGTTCTTCGCCATCCAGACCAGTGAGTCCACGAAGGTGGTTACGGCTTTGGCGTCGGTCAAGGATATCTGCCGGATCTGTGTGGAGCTTCGGATTGTTTCCGTTGCCTCTTCCAGCGTGACGCCCATCGCCAGAGCGTAGTCTGTGATCGGGCGCATTGCGTTGATGATGGCGTCCGCATCACGGATACCACCCTGAAGCAAGCCTACCTGACCACGGACAACGTCAGCGTTGGTGAAGCGGGTTTCATAACCGATCTTCTCGGCCTGCTGGTTCATGGCCGCTCGACCGGACGCATCGAACGCGTCGTAGCCGAGAGCGTCACGATATGACTTGGCCTGATCGTAGGACACTGTGTCCAAGAAAGCGTTTCGAGCGATTCCACCCGCGCGGTGGGCTGCGTAGCCACCAACGGCACCAGCGGCGACACCGCCTACCGACGGCCCACTTGGTCTCCGTCCGGGCGGCTGCTGTTGCGGAGGCTTAGGTTTGCGCGCCTCACGTTCCATCTCGCGCATCTTGCGGATGGTCTGCGCCATTTCATTGCGGATCTGACGCTGCGAGGATGAGACACCCGTCCGGCTGTTGACGCTGAAGGATTTCAATGCCTGCTCTGCCGAGCGAACAGCGGTTCGCTGCTCTTTGAAAGCCGTAGTTGCGGTCTTCAACACGCTCCTTGCGGTGCGCATCTCGGCATTCATTTTAGCCGTAGGTCTGGTGACGGCCGCGAGCGCCGCCTCCAGTTCCTTCACCCGCGCGCGAGCCGTACGGAACTCACCGAAGGCGGCAGCAGTACCGCGCCGCAACTCACGGAAGTCACCGACCGCCGCAGCCTTACGACGGAGATAGTCGAGCTGGTTGCCAAGGTTTTTGGCACCAGCTACGCCGTTGCGGCCGAGCTTACCAATCGAAGACTCGAGAGCCTTGAGGGCTTCAGAGGTCTTCTTGGCCGGGCCGCTGGCGGAATCGATCAGTTGAAGACGAAGGGTAGCGACACGAGATGCCATGACTATCCACCTATTGCAGCTGGATAGCCTCCGCCCAAAGCTCAACGAGTTCGGGGAACGTCATATCCAGAATGGATTCAAGGGAGACCCCGCCGCTGCTTTCGCGCATTACCTTGAAGGCAATGCTCAGCCAGACTTGGATTCTTGCGGGGATTGGTTCTCCGTACCCTCCTCGGGGGGTAACGTTGACTGTGCGAAAAAACCTTCTTGCGCCGCCTCCACGCGGGAGCCGTCCACAAAGTCAAGGCTTTCGAGAACAACTGCCGGGGCGCTGACCCAAGGCATGTCGATAGTCTCGTCCGCACCTTCGCCATGTTCCTTCACGGCCTGAGCGCACTCCTGAACATAAGCGCGCCATTCTCGGATGATCGGCCGGCGGATGGTGATCTGGCTGTAGGTGATGCCGTCGTATTCGACGGGGAAATCGAGATCGATAACCATCGCTCGACCCTTATCACCATCAACGAAGCGGGGAGGCGTCTTTGCAATCGCTTCCTGAAGTGTCTTCGTTTCCGCCTGGCGAGCTTCCACCCTCGCGATTTCCTCTCGGCTGAGAGACTTCGTGACCTGGTTCATTCCACTCTCCTGAAAAAGAAAACGCCCGGCTTAGTAGCCGAGCGCCTGATTGAGTTCGGCGAGCTGATTGACGCCGTTGATGATCCGCTTAGGCGGCCATGCCTGGAGTTCGTGGATAACGTCCGTACCGGCCTCGTAGCGCATGTACTTGATCGAGTTCATGAGGAACTCGACACCGCTCTTTTCGCCACGCTGCCAGCGGTCGCGGGAGCTTCCGTTGATGGCGCCTTCCACGATGCAGACATGAGGATCGATACCGCCGTCCAGCTCTCGAAGCATACCGCCACGGAAGGTAACGCGGGTGGTGCGGCCGGGACGAAGCGCCATGCGCTTCATGATGTCCGGGTTGTGACCAGCCATCTTTACGGTGACCTCGAGAGCTTCGATGGCCGACATTGCTTGATTGACGCCGAGGTCCATACCGCCGCCGCGATATTCCTGTGTCATGGGGCGAGGAAGCGGGAGTTCCACTTCCTCCGTGTCGATACCGAAATCGAGGCCTTCCATGAACATGGTGAAGCCTTGCAAGATATGCCGCATTGGATGATCTCCTTATCGCGCGGGATGTTTCGTTACGCCGACTGGAGGGCGGTGCCGGCCAGTCGGGCAATCTCACGAGCGGCGTTCTCGGCAAGGACCGTGTAGTATCCGGTGTTACGGGAGAACATGAACGTGATGTGCTCGATCGGAGCAGGGGCTTCAGCGTCGTAGCTGATGTAGAGATGACCAGACGCCCAACTCTCCTTGGTGTTCAGGCTTGCATCCAGCCACACGCGACCGCCGAGCGTTGCACCAAGAGCAGCCCACCGACGTAGGGCCGAATTAACGGTCTCAGCGATGTCGGTCAGGTTCTGCAGGCTGAAGGGTTTGTCGATGAACGCCTCAGAAGCGATCTCGACCGAGTCAATGATCGTGTCGTGAGCGCGGCGCACGGACCAGAAGTTCTTCAGCGAGTCCGAGGAAGGCACTCGGCTACCCCAGAGCTTGAAACCGCCGCTCGGTGCACGAATGATCGCAGCCACAGCGTTCTTATTGAGAAGCTGTGACTCTGCCGATGGATCGGTGATCGAATGCTCGATGGGCCGGGAAATTCCGACGATGCCTTCCACAACGTGGTTCGAAGGCGAAACCCAGAAACCCTCGCTGTAGTCGACACGCGCCTGCAGACCTGCGACACGCGCCGACGCGGGCTCGTTCACAACCGCCGCTTCCTTGAACACTTTCACCATCGGCTCGACGATCAAGAGACGGTCCGTGTCGTAGTCGAGGCGGTCCTGAATAGCGGCAGAAGTGTTCGTTGCCGTCGAGTCCTTGATCACGCCAGCACGGAACCGGTTGGCCAAAGTGAGAAACTCTACCGTGACCGGATTGGCGACAGTACCGACTGTTGCTGTGGCCGTAGCTTGCTCCGTTGCACCACCATCAGACAGAGTTACCGCGGGTGCAGTGGAGTAGCCAAAGCCCGGCTTTACGATGACGATCTCGTCAACAATACCCGTGGTGGAGTTGATCGTGGCGACTGCTTCCGCTCCGAAGCCTCCTCCACCGGTGATGGAAACGGTAGGAGCAGAGGTGTAGCCGACGCCACCGGCGGTCACGTTGATCTTGGTGAGACCGTCAGAGGGACGGGCAGCCATAAAACCAGGAGCGATGAGGAGTTTCGGCTTCAAGCCATGCTCGCCCTGCGCTGTGCGAAGCGCATGCATGCCGGTGTAACTGGTCGAGCTACCGATGATGTTACTCATCGTTTCGTTGATGTTGGCCCCTTCTTCCACGCGAACGACGAGGATAGTTTGAGACACCCGACCAGCCTGATCGAAAATCCCATCGATCGCGTCTTTCAGCGTGCCTGCGGCGCCGAGACCCTTGACCGTACCGTTCGAACCATAGATGGGCACGACAGTGTTGATCGGCCAAAGCGTTGCGTCCGCGTCGGGTGCAGTACCGAGTAGGCCGATAATACCCGTATCGATGGTTTCAACCGGGCGAGGGCCGTTATTCTGTTCGACCGTCTCGACGCCGTGAAGATAGATGTCCGTCATTTGATCGGCTCCGTGTAAACGACAAAACCCGGCACGTGGGCCGGGTTTGTCGAAGTGGAATCAAAAAGCCCGGCGCTGAGGCCGGGCTTGGTGGTCATAAAGAAGCCGCCCGAAGGCGGCTGGTTCTGTTACGTGCGGATCAACCCAAGAGCATACCCTGTCAAGACAATGGCTGTGGCCAGAACACCACGCCCTTCCAGACGCAATCGCTCGCGCACGTAGGTTAAATTTCGACGCTTCCTTTTCCCTTTTGCCGTCCAGACTGTAGCGCCGGGCTTGAAGGTCCAGTCGAGCCAACCTGTTTCGGCTAGGTCAAAAATCCGCACGTCGTTATTAGCCAAAAACGTGCGATAGAGCGCATGCTGATCAATGTAGTAAAGCCTCGGATGCTTGTCCAAATAGCTCACAACATCATCAAAGAAGCCAACACCCTTTGGGTCTGCATAGACCATTGCTCCGAGAACCTGCATTCCTTCACGTTCGAAGTCAGTCCTCCCCGTCTGATTACCAAGCCGAAGATAGAGACCCACTTCGGCATCGTGTCTGGCTGGAATTGACTGCATGACCAAACTGTCAATATCGAGGATAACGATCGGTCGGCAGTAGTTCCGAAGAAGCGACGGAAGATAGAAGAAACGCAATGACTGATAAAAAACCACAGCCTCGTTGTCGCCCATTTCTGCCGAAGCACGAGAGTTCTCGACGACTTCTACAACCAAGCGTGCAATGTCAAATGCTCCAAATCGAGCAAGAAAAGGCGCAACGATATCCTTTTCTAACTGCCTCGCTCGCCGCGAAAGGCCTGGCCCCGGTGCAGGAGACACGATCAAATGAACATTGTGTCCCGCAGCAAGAGCTGATTTTGCAAAACCGACAGCATGTTTACGAAAGTAATGCTCATCTGATGCTGCCATTACAATAGGCAACGCCGATGCGAAGTTTGACCCGTCCATTATGCCCCCACTATCTATCGGCTAGGTATAGTCCGGACGGCTCAGAATTCAACTTTATTTTATGCTGTCGTCTGCCAATATAGGTCATTCGTAAAGTCAGCGGGTATGGGCTGCATTTGTTGTAGCACGAATGACGCTTGATAGAGGGGTTGGCGGTAGGCTGCTGACGCAATGAGTATTTGTTGCCATTCGGCGGCGGTGATTGTAACAGGGCCAGTTTCGGTAAATATACCAATTGATCCCGTTGGATCGTTTCGATTAATGAACGCCTGAGCGAGCGGCGTTACTTCATCCATCCAGCGCCGCATATCTGTTTCTGTGGTACCTATATGATGGACCCCCCGGCTACCCCCAAAGTCGTAATCGAAACCAAGCTGCAGTCGTCGATCCCGTTCTGATACAATATCGTCAATCGTCGGCTCAGGGCTGATTATTGCGGTTCCTGTCCATGTTTTGCCGTAGACATTGCCGCCGGGTCCAAAAGTCATCCCGAAATTCTCATCAATGCCGATAATCATATAACCCGCAATCTGCGATTGCTGAAAATCATCGGTCATCGAAACGACGCGGTTATTATCGTCAACAGCGATGTAAAAAGGATGGGGAAACCGTTTGACCAAGTCAAACCAGTCGACGCCATCTTTATCGCGAAATATCCGGACGGGGTATTCTTGTTCTGGTCCGAAGATCGGTTCTCCGTCGTCATCCACGCCGATTTGAACTGGTGGAATTTTAACCCGTTCTGGCGTTTCGGTCATCTTCCCGAAGATTTTCATTACCAGCCTCCTAGTGCTCGCCAACCTGCATTGGGAATGTGAATTTGCGGCTGTCGGGCACCAAAAAAGTACTGATCACCACCTTTGCGGAATGCATAGGTGAAGACATAGCCGCTTGGAGCATGCCAGCCGGTGTCTCTGTCCATTGCATGTTCCACGTAGCCGGCGAAACGAGTGTCGGTCACCCGCCAGTTGTCTTGATCTGCAATTGTTCCTTGCGACCAACCGCCGACCGTATTCGCGTTCCCGGCACTATTCGCATAGTTCGCACTGTTTGCGTAATTTACGTTGAAGTTAGCCGGATTGTAGACGCGAACATCTGTACCCGGCTCATTCGCACCCCAAAGCCAAGACGGCTGACCGCCTTGCCCCGACCATGAAAAATTCATGGCCGCGCCGTCTGCTCTGCGCGGATACGCTCGTCCGGCCATATTCCCGGCAACGATATTGTTGACCTCGGCTTTCGAATAGAAAATCGCAGTAAGAGCCGACTTGATGTTTCCCCATGTCCAACGGGCAAGGGTTCCAGTACCCGCCAACACACCTGTAAAACTATCACCATCAGCGATGGACGCTTGGCCATTTGCGCCAGCCACTGCGGCCCCGACAGTAACGGTAGTGGTCAACACGGGCAATTGCGCGGGTGGTACTTTACCAGTGCTGTCGAGGCTGGCGATTCCATCCGGTCTGCCGATTCTATTGTCAACCTGCTCCTTAGTGTAATAATCCACTGCGCTCGTCGACAGGTAGGCCTCGACAAAGAAACGATCCCCCTCGATCGGGGTATGCACAGTGATCGTAGGACTGGCGGCCGTATAGTGAGTGCCTTCGTCTAACAGTTCCCCATTAACAAAGACAAGCGCCGCAGTGAAACCGCCGCCAACTGTGATCACACCATCAGCGTTGGCCCCAAACACACCTTTTTCATAGCGTCGTCCGCCAATCGACACTGTGACGGTTGGAACATATCCAACGCCTGATTGGTACACGCGCATGATGGTGCCGTCCCACCACAGCTGACCTTCTACGGGATTGGAAGGGGTAGTGATTGGTGGAGCAACGGCTTTGCGAAGATCGGCGAGGACTTGTTCCGAACCGCTTCGAGCAGCAACGGCACCAGCTCGTGCAGTTTGTGCCTCGTCACGCATTGTACTTACGGCTTGGCGGTCCGCCTTGGTATCGTCTTTGTCGCGGCCAACTGCCTGTCGGAGGGCAACGGTCTGCTCGTAATAATACTTCTGCAGGAAAGTTGCACCCGGCAGACTGGTGAGAACCCAATCATTGTATGGACCACCTGGGTTTTCGACCTTTTCAAGAGTAGCGACAAGCAGGCCGGTCGCACGCTGAAATGATTTCACCTTAGCGATGGCCCAATTGGCAACGGTCGAAGCGCGCGATATTGAGATGTAAGGGGTGGGGGCAAAGAACTCTCGGTCGACAGCGTCTAAATAGATTCCGATATCGTCGCCTTCGCGAAATTGGCTTGGCGTTGACGATAGCGCGATGACGGTTCCACCCGTGACTTTATGTTCGAAGCGCTGAAGCTTGCTATCGATGTTTGCACCAGTTTCGCCAAGCAAAGCCTCCGCCTGCCGAACGATCGGCGCTAACTCCTGTTCAATGACAGTGAGTCCGCGCGCGATGATCGCGTCGGTGATCTCGCGCTGTATGCCGAGATTTTCTTCGAGAGGCGCCAGTCTAGCTTGAACCGCCTCAATGAAGCCGTCCCAGAGCTTGGCGCTCCAACCGCTCTTGTTTGTCGATGAGAGGAAGCTAGACAGATCTGACATTTCACACCGCCTCGTAATTTTTAACGGCGCTGGTATCCTGCGAGATCAGCTCGGTGAGAGCGTCCCCACGTATGCGCGCAGCATTGGAAGGATTGATCACGAGCCGCCCGATTTTGACGCTCTTCGTGAGTTCGACTTTGTAAAGGTAGTCCGGCTGGATCTGCGGCTTCGCCATCACATATCTCCAAAACGAAAAGCCCCGCTCGAAGGCGGGGCTAGGATTGTTTTTCGGGATCAAATCAGGGGTAGGAAACGCTCGTTGCCGACGACACCAGGAAGACGGTCAAAGCCGAGTTCGTGGTGTAAGTGGTTTTGCGCTTCCAAGAAGTGATCGCTGTACCAAGCGTCCAGGTGAAGACACGACGTACTGATCCGTCAGGCTGAACCTCATCTGTTACCGCCGTCGGCTGCACGTCAGTATCGAAGTTGTTGCCCGTTTGAATAACACAGGACAGGTCGTGGTTAACCTCGTTGAAGTGCTCGAGAATAAGTATCTCGATTACTTCTTTGATCGGACCCGGTGCCACGCGTGGTTTGGTTAAGTGAACCCCATTCAGCCGCGGACGAGATACCGTAACTTTCGACTGGCCGAGATTGATACCGGGCATGAGCTCCGTGGTGCCAAGCAGCACGATACGGGCGTTGATGTTCGCCGGAAGGTTATAGAGTGGCGAAGAGCCACTAACCACCTGCTCGATCGTGTGCCAAGCTGAACCCACCTGGATCTCGAACGCAATAGTGCAGCCGTCCGGCACGACCTGCTTAAGCATCAGGTCAATCCCGCAGATGCCGCCCGAGAGATTCCAAGCGTTGAGGTTTACAGTGACACGAGGTGCGTGGAAGTCTGCGATCAACACTTCAAAGCATGCATCGAGAGAAATGCTGCCCTGCGACCACAGGCCATCAGTTGATACAAAGAACGAGCCCTGCGCGTACTTGTTGTTTTCTGCCATCGCCAGCCAGTGATTGCCGGATGTGATGACAAACCAAGCATAGCGCTTTCCGCCTTCCAGGAACGTCGGTTCAATCGCGAACTTGGTCTTCGCCGGATAAATCTTCAGATCGGCAGAAGCGACGGTAGTTATCGCATAACATGCCGCATAGTTCGGTGCGCCGTTCTCGAAGATTTCACACAGGCCCAAGCGGACGTCGCCACCTCCCGCATCAACGCGGCTCAGCATCAGATTGAAACCGGTAACCCAGCCGGAGCGTGGCATCATAAAGGTATTGCCGGCAACCTGGCCGGTATATGATGCCTGAACGACGGTGGCGGCCCAATACGGCTCTTCATACGTGTCGATGAAGATTTGCCGAAGTCGCTTGAACGAATGATCTGGATTTCCGCTCGGATGCTGTTCTGCAAACTCGACGTTGTATTCGACGCCATCCTTGTAGAACACGCCTTTCACGCTGTCATATCGTCCGGTCTGCCACCACGCCGCGTTCGTGCAAACGAGGAAAGGGTCGCCATAACGAATGCGCGTCTTCGACGTCGTCATGAGCGTGTAATTTACAGTCTGAGAACCACCGTTCGCCAGAGCGTGCTCGGTCGATTTCTCCGTGATGGAAATCAGATTGTTCTCCGTATAGCGTGGAAGCACCAATCCGCCTTGCGACAGCTGGATGCTCGTATCGGAGGGGGTGAGCAATCCGAGCGTATGCTCTTGCGCATTATCGTCAGCGAAGCGAATACCTTCTTCGACCTTCGTGAGCGACAATACGTTATCGAGGTCGCTGTCGCTGGTATCGAGGAAGTGATCGGTTTTGGAATACGACTTCCCATCCGGCATGCCAGTCTGCTCAAACAACCGGGCAATCTGCTCGAGCAAATACACCTGCATGTCTCTGGACATTTTTTCTGCATTCGAGGCAACAAGCTTCGCGACGTCAGTTTTCAAGCCCTCGACGACGGGCTGAGTTTCATCCCGCCATTCTTCCAGCACCTGGACGCGCGAATTGATCGAACGAAGGGTATTGATCCGGTTCGTCACATTCTGCTCGACGGTCACGATCTCGGTCGACGAAAGCGTTACCCAAGCGATAACCGTATTGGCACTGTCGACAACGGGCTTTGATGGCGACGGCGCTTGATCGCCGAGCTGGATTGCAATTGCGGCCTTACGCCATTCGACGGTTGCCGTAGGCTGTGGGTCGACCTGCGGTGGATAGACCGAACCATTGACGACGAAGTCACGCGGCTCGGTTGCATCCTGTACGGTCTGAGCCTGCAGCATGATGGCAACAATGCGACGGTTCCCCGACGTTGGCATGTGCGCCAAGAAATTCTGGTTGCTCGGGGTTTCAGGCCCGGTGTAGAGCTTCGCATCCTTGAAGAGGATAATCGGTGCCTCAACGGTCACCTGCGTCGTGCCAGTCTTCGAAACTGATGCACCCGCATAGCAAGCGTCCAGTTGTCCACTGATCGCCGCCTGGATAAGAGTATCAAGTGCATCCCGTGGAAATTCCGCGAGGTTTTCGAAATCGGTAAGAACCGCGTTCTGGTTGGCCGTAAAACGGGCGATCTTCATAATGAAGTCCTCTCAATAGGAATCATGCCTTCCCATGGCTGGATGGCAGCGAAACTCAAATCGTTGATTTTCATGGGTCGGTAGGTCGCGGTCGTGAACCAAATCTGGTCACGAAGTGAGCGCGATCTGTAGATCGCTTCTCCAACTTCATTCACGCGTTCAGTCGTTAGGCCGACGTGCATCTGCCCCACGTAAGAATGACCAACGTAAGACCAGAGGCCCTCACGTCGATACGTTGCCTTGACCCGGAGGAGGGCCGTAAACGGCGTAAGGCCGATGTAGCTGTAGCCGATGAACGGCGCCAGCATGCCGCCAACTGGCGCAACCACCACCTTGCGGTCGTCGAGGAGCCGCCATCGGTCATAAATGTACTGAGCCGCCTCGTCAGAATATACGAAGCTGTACCCCATTCCGGACGGGACCGCGCCAGACATGAACGGTTCAAGATGGCGTGCGCGGTGGCGTTCATACACTCGCTCAGGCGCGATGTTCAGGGGCGCTACACTTTCGATGCCTGCCGGAATTTGGCCAGAGCCAAATGTTCCGTCAGTGCCAATCGTTATCAGGCGGCCGCGATTCTTGGCGCTGAGAAACGAATGGCCGACGAAACAATGGTCGACGACCGTGTCGATGGGCGAAGCTTCGGCTGGAATAGCGAACGTCGTTACTCCGAGAGCGACGTCACTTCCCCATGATCGCAACTGATCGAAGGAACGTATTTCAGTTTCGACCCCGTCTTCGACAAGGGTCGCCCGACGTCCGTAATAGCGCGCTGCTTGGTTTTCAGTGACGAAGAACCCACCAACATAACCGGGTACTGTCTTACGACCGTTGCCGATAGCGAATGTTGGACGCTCACCTGGAATGGCGTAAGGATAGAGCCTTAATTCGGGAAACTGCGAACGCCAATTATCCAGTGAATCCCGGGAATACTCGGTCACATAGATGCCAACAGGCGGGATCACGGCGTCATAAATCTCAGCATCCATATAGCTCAGGTACTTATTGATGCCGGGTAGCGTCCCCTTCAGTCCCTTCATGCCATAGATTTCGGCCGTTATTCTGCGCTTCTTCCATTCTGGCCAGCTGTCTCTCCAGAGGTCGACGCCCCGACCCCACGCAAGAAATGGGAGATGCGAAACCGAACACAGGAACGGATCTCGCATATTCTTGACGAGTTCCAGATCCACCCTGGATAGGGCAAATGCGTCGATCCCTTCCAGCACCTTTTCAAAGTCGGTCGCATTCAGGGGAAGTAAAGACGCTTCATTTTGCATCACGCCTACTCCACTGTGATTTCAGGCACGAAGACAGCACCATACTTGCCCGGGTCGATGTCACCGACGGGCTCAATGACCGTCACACTTTCGAGCGCATTGTCTTTGTGTGCCGCGCCAATGATGCCGTCGACACGCAAAACCGTTCCGATCGCGGATCTGGATGCGGCATATGCGGTGATAGATGCCTTCGCTTTGGCTTTGAGGGTAGAAATGTCTGGCCCCGTGGGGGCCGTGACCGCTACTCGGATTGGTTGGCGCAAGATGGTGGAAGACCGCACGTAAGTGTTGTCCGTGAGCGGCCGCCGGACTTTGGCGGATAAGGCCTTGTAAACCTTTGCCACGACCTCTTGCGAAACCGAACCGTCACCCTCGCGCCCGAGCAAAATTATATCGCAACGGTTATCGTCCCCTTTGACAGCTTCGACCTGCTTGATAGAGCCGTCAGCGGACCAAGCGAAAAAGCGATAAGCGTCTTCTGGTCCGGCTGCAGCGTAACCATCAGGCGCCAGATTTCGGCGTTGCCGAAACTCTTCGTCGCTTTCGTAGACTGGATTGCCTGCATCATCGTTTCGGATAATTCGGCGCGTCATGCCGAAATCGGCTGCGAAGTTATCGAGATCCGTTCCGGTTGTAGAAGCCAGCATCAGAGCGCGGGCGATCTGGTTACCTCGCGCGCGCCAGAACATCTCCCTGTAGGCCGACGATTGAATAGCGATCATCGCGGGATCTGTTTCAAGCAGCTCCACATTGTAGGCAGGAAGTTCGGGTTTCGTTTTCCGCACTTCTTCCCACCGCATTTTAAAGTCAGCGATGCGCTCTTGCAGGATGGTTTCGTAGTCGAGAGTTTCGATCACATCCGGAAACGGAACAAGGGTGAGGTCGATAGCCACTTTCACTTCCTCTCGAATGGGCAGATATCAGCTTACGACCAGAACACCCCCGTCGATTTCCTTGAGGGCGAGAATGGCGGTACGCTCGACAGGGTTTGAATAATCACCAAGGTGGCCGTTCTCGAAAAACACTCCAGCCACTTGCAGCCGGACAATTCCCGGCGTTTCCGCATCGACATTGGCTCGAAGTAGAACGAAACCCGGTTCGCCAAGCTGCCTGCCTTCAACGATACGAGGCTCAAGAGCCTGAGCCGTTGCGACGTACAGATCGATGATGGATTCCGTTACTTGCGGTCGGTCGATAATGTTCGGAACGTTAGAGCCGAACCCTCGCAACTGAACACGTTCTCGCAGTTCGGTCGTAAGGATGGTGATTATGCTCTGCAGACAATGGTCCCATCCGAAAAGGCATCGACCCGTAGTTGCGTCAATGCCAACCCTAGCCATTAGCGCGTCTTCTTATCCAAGGCGGCCGGGGAGGGCTCCTGCTTCGGCGCTTCGGTCTTGGCGTGGGTTTCGCTGACCAGCCCCGAGAGCACGAGATACTTTGCCTCGCGCTCAGTCAGCTGGAGACGGTCACCTTTGTTCCGGTGCGCTCCTGCGATGAAGCCTTCAGCCTTCACGATGTAAGTCTTCTTGCTGCTCATTGGTCTTCTCCTTAGTTCGCGGGAACGTCGGTGTTCGCACCACCAGGCACAACTCCGCCATGGATGTGCGTGCTGCCGACATCCTTGCCGTCATGTTCCTGCTTGCCTCCGGTCTGAACGAAACCCTTGGCGGTGAAATGGAATGTCGTACCGCCAACCTCAATGAAGAGGCCATCGGCGGTATGAGTTATTGTTGCACTGCCAATCACGACGCGCTTCTCCCCGCCCTTATTGTGCGGCTGTGGCGTGTCTTCGGTGAAACCACCCTTGATCATGAAAGACTTGGCAAGCTCGCCGTCGGGAGACACGAGAATTACCCGCTGCCCAATTGATGGCGGCGTCCACTCGTTTATGTCGCCTGCCTGTTCTGACCACGAAGTAGGCGGTGAATCGATGCCGTGCGCTTCGACAATGACAGTGCCATTTTCGTAGTCGATTTCCTTCACGATGCCTTCGCGGAACATATTGTTCTGCCTGACAGCCATACGGCGTACGACGGATTCTACGACCTCGAGCCGCTCGATCAGTTTGTCAAAGATCGTGAAAGGGGTCATAGAGATATCCCCTGATGGTGCCATACAATAGGCGTCTTCAAGACGGGCATGACCCCCGCTGGAGCCCCGAGGCGTTCAGACAAATCGCGAGTATACCCGAGCGTCTTCATTGCCCGGTCGTTCGGGGTGTCGGCCGCGTTGGCAGTAAGCAAGGCGATGATGTCATCAACCCGGTCGCTATAATCAGGGAAGCTCTGGAGCCTGTCGAGGAAGGGGGCAATCTGCGCAGGTATCGCGCCGACGGCATTTTCTCGGAGGGCCTTCATTTCAACCGTGATCTGTCGGGCAGCCAGTCGCAAGCCTCCTTCTACAGACGCACCTCGGCGGCTGATGACCGTGTGGTATGCCGGGCAAATATAATTGAACGCGTCGCTTGCCACGGTGCCCTTTGTCAGAGCACGAAACATTTGAAGCTCGAGGGCATCCAGTGTCGTCTCAATTTCGCTGTCCGTCGATGGACATTCGAGACTGTACGGCTCCGGCGTATTGGAACCCTCTCGGTTTTTTACCGTCTGCACCACGAGCATTTCGAACGTGAGTGACATGAAGCGGTCGTCATGCACCCGGCCAGCCTTTGGCCATGGGTCTTTGTCGTAATCGGTGTAGACGACGACGCATGGAAATACCCGGTCGATCTTCATGTCTTCGACTGGCTCGATCTTGGAATCGAAAATGTAAGGGCCAGCCAGTGTAGGCCACGGCTCTTCCATGTAATTGTTCAGCGCGCAGACTGCAGATAAACGGACGATGCTACGATACACGCTCATGCCTGACCTCCAAGCTGCACAAGCTTCATGACCATACGGGAGAGGCCATCTCGCTGTGACGAGACGACCTGGAAGTCAGGAAGTTCCGGCCGGGTTGGGAAGACGATCAAGTCGCCTTGCTTCGGCTCCTCGCGACCAATTGGAAAATACCTGCGGTCAATCGAAAGCTGCGGATCTCTTCCCGACTGGAGCGAACGCAAGTCGTTCGCCTCACGGTAGGATCGACGCACGCCGAGCTGCACGCCGTATTCGACTGAGACGTAATCGAAGATGCCTTTGCCGTTGACGACTTGACGGGTTGCGTCAGGGCCAGATCTACCGTTCGGTGTAGATGCTTGCGGCGTAAATACGAACGGGATCGCGTTGACCCGATCGACCGTCTTGCTGATCACTCTATCCATACGGTCGAATACGGCCATGACGCACCTCTTTACTTGTCGGCCTTCTTGGCGGGGGCCTTCTCGATTTCAGTTTTTGCCGGCTCGGCAGTCTTGACCTCGGCGATCAGCCCTGCGGCTTTGTAGCCCTTGGCGTCATCGTCGGAGAGGGAGACAATGTCCTTCTCGATCACCGGGCGACCCAAGATGATGGTGTCGTGCTTGACGGAATACTGTTTCATGACTCTCTCCACGCGGAGGAGGTGGCCGCTAAGGACCACCACGCACCGGGATTAGAAGTTGTCGTTGAGACGGACGCGACCGACACCCGACTGGTTTGCGGCGGCAACCACGGCAACGCCGACCTTGGTATTGTCAGTGGCGACCTTCGTGGCGATCCCATTCGGGTCCATGTAGATTTCGTCACCGAAATCCCAAACTTCAGCAGCGGGCTTCGGGAACTCATAAACTTCGCCGAGCGCGAGCTCGAACTCTTCGCCGACCATTGCGTTAGTTGCGGCTACGCCGAAGATCGAGCCGATCTTTACGAACTGGCCGCTGGCGACGGAGGCTGCAGCAACAGCAGTGACGACCTTGCCGGGCTGAATGAAATTGCGCATTGGGATGCTCCCTTGTTTCGCAAAAAAAGGATGGGCGCTGATGATGAGTCAGCGCCCTTGGTGATGGTGACCGAAGGCCAGATTACTTGGCGGTGCCGGCGTTCTTGTACGCGAAGCGATAGTCGGTCAGGCCAACACCGAAGTCATGGGCCAGCGTGTACTCGACACCTTCGACGTCGAAGCCGAGGCGCTCATTCGTGCGCGGGGTTTCCGAACCGAGGAGGTGCAGGTAATGAATACCGCGCCCCATGGTGGAAGCAGCATCCGCGAACAGGAACCATGCCTTGGTGTTCAGAGCGTCAATGCGATGCTCGTAAACCGGCTGAATCGAACGGATCACTTGCGGGACAACGTCCGCCGTGGTGGTCGGAACGGTAACGCCGGAGATCAGCTTCTGTGCGACGGTTTCATTGTCAGCGCCGACGAAGAGGAACTTCGGCGTGACGTTGATGGATTCGCCGTCGATGTTCTTCTGCTGGCGGAACTGCAGGCGGGCAGCTTCAAGCGTGGCTTGGTCGATCCCGCCGCCGGTGCCAGCAAGGTTCTTGTGGTCCGCGTGGAACAGGGCCTTGCCGTCCTTCAGCTTCATCGAGTTCTGGAGAATAGCGCCCCACACGATGTCGCCTTCCAGCTTCGCGGCCTTCATGCCCCAATTAGCGACGAGCTGCATGAACGCATTGAGCTGGTCGTTGATCAGCATTTCACGGGTGAACCCGATCTTGCGACCGTACGACTGGAGCTTCATGCCTTCTTCACTCTCGCGAACGGTGCCGGACTTGAACTCGCCGTGCTCATTCTTCGGCAGCAGGTCAGGAGCCGAACCGATATCGAGCACCTTCGTTTCACGGAAGTCGGAAAGGACCGTCCGGGTTGAGAAGAGCTGGAAGGTGTTTTCGTACAGGCCGTACGCATTGAGGAGCGTCTGCGTCGTGATGTCCTGAAGGATGATCGGGAAATCCGACGTGCTGTGCAGAGCGCGCTGTGCGACGTCATGCATCGAGCCGCGAGTGCTTTCGCCACGGGCACGGAGCAGTTCCTTGGCGATGTCCATGGTGGACATACCGCGCCATTCGCGAGCACCGTCTTCCAGCTTGGTGACTACGTTGTTGCGATGAAGGATGGCGTTGGCGACCATGCGGCGCATGGTTTCCTGAGAGTCCTGCATGCCGCGAGTCTCCACGATGGGGAAGGTTGGATTGGTCGCCTGGCGCTCAACCATCTTGTCGAACAGCGCGTTGCGGAATGCTTCCACATCCGTGCCGCCGTCGATGGCGTTGCGGACCATCTCGTCGTCGGTCTTGAACCCTGCCGTGCGGGCGAGGTCGTTGATGTCCTTGACGCGCTTGCGCTCGGCCGCGACGGCAGCGCGGGACTGCTCGGCAACTTCGGATGCGCTGACAGCAGCTGGCTGAGTGACAACCGGTGCGGGCTGAGCGGAAGTGCGGGTCTGCGTCTCTTCAGCTGCAGCGCGGGCAGCCGCGTCTTCAGCTTCCTTGCGCTGCTTGTCTTCCTCATCATAAGCGGCGAGGAGGCGAGCACGCAGAGCGTCATCGGTTTCGCCTTCGCTGCGGGAAATACCAGAGCCGAGGGCCAGAGCGTCGAGCTTATCGCCATTGAAGGACTTAGCTGCATCGCGCTTGTTCATGGGTGTAGTCTCCGTGGTGTTTGCGGACTCGGCCGCTTGATGATCTTCCTGGCGAACCAAAACCTTTTCGACATCCTTGCCGGTCGGCTCGGAGCGTGAGATGGCCTCGGCGTCAGCAGGCACCGGCACAACTGAAAGCTCCAAGGGCTCCCAATCGATCGCGCGAAGCGTTGGCAGCTGACCGTCAGCCCCCTCCGTTTTCTCGTACCGGTGGATTTTGTAACCAACCGAGATCGAGAGCGGATGCCCGTCCTTGAGATCCCGGAGGATGATTTCAGCCTTCTCATTGCGCGAGAACTTGATGGTGGCGTAGCCCCGGCCGTTCTCGATCTTCACGCTACCCGGCACGACCGTGCCAAGACGTGAGTCCATGGACCACTGTTCGTGGGTGTCGAGCAGGGACATGGCAGCAAAACGGTCCATACGGATCGCCTTCTTATCCACGGCCAGCTCTTCCATGTAGTACCCTTCGTCCCAAGAGTACCGTTTGACCTTGGCGCCGGTTGTCCAGCAAACCTCGACTGTTCGGTCATCTTCGTTGAAGGTATCTGCGCGCACCTCACAGGCCGCATAGGGCTTTGGGATGCGTATCTCTTTCTCAAGAGACTCCCTAATTGCTCTTGGCATTATCGCCTCCTGAGTTGGAACCGCCGTCCTGGACCCACTGAGACTGGCCTTGCGACGTGACCTTGCGCGGGTCACTGTCGAAGACGACCTTGCTCGCCGTCTTGTCGACGGCTTGGTTCCATTGATCGAATTCATTAAGGACAGTCATCGGATCGCGACCGGTGGAGGCGATAACCTCTTGCGGCGAACGCTTACCAATGCGCATTTCAATGAGGTCTGCCCGTGCGTCATCGAGACGGGTGATGCTCGCCACTTCTGGCGGAACCCACTCGACCTCTTCGTTCCACGTTTTTGGGATCGAACCGTCCAGAATTGCGGCCTGAACAAACCAGTCCCAGACCTTCTGAAGCACCATCGGAATGATGAGGTGCCACTGAACAATCTCAACGAAATTCTGGTACGCAAGCAGGCCAAGTTTGCCAGATGCGAAGTTTGCCTGACTGAAATCGCCAGTCATGATCTCGTACGGCATACGAACGCCGGCTGCGATGCTGCGCTGACGCGTGCGGATGTAAGCTTCAATACCTGCTGATATGGCCGGACTGTTGAACTTGATATCCTTGCCGCCACGCAGTACGCCGAACATGCCGGGCTCCATTCTTTCGAACGGGAATCCGTAGATGTCCGTGACGCCAACAGGGTCAGCCTTGTCCTCAGTCTCGTCGAGACCGATGTTCGGATCGCTCTCGTCTACTTCGTCATCGCCGGGGATGACCATGCCGACCATGCAGGACTCGACTTTCTTGCGGATGTTCTCGGCAAGTTCGTAGTCCTTCAGGTCGCGGATCTCGTTCATCACCGAGTGCAACCAAGGCACACCGTGCACCTGATTGTTCTGCGGCTCGTACAGGTGTGCGATCTCATTCTCTGGGATGAACTTGCTCACCATGCTGTCGAGGCCACCGGTCAGATATGACAGGCCGGATTTCGGATGATCATTGAACATCCAGTAGCCACGACGATTGCCGACGGCATCGAACTCCACACCCTGAACAATCCGATTTCCGGGGTTGCCGGGCGGGACACCCTGCTTGCTCCAGTCGCAATATTCAGCTTCCAAAATCTGGAGCTGGAGGGGGACAGGGAACCCGTCGCTTCGACTGCGGATGCGACGGCGAACATAGACCTCGCCGTCCTGAACCATCATCCGAGCCAGCAGATAAACACCGCCGTCGAAGTCAAGACCGGTGCCGGAGAAGCAAACCTTCTTCCACTTCTTGAACAACGACATCACCTTCTCGTCTTTGACGCGGGGGGTAATGCCGAAGCCAACAAAGTTATCGGCGTGTTTTCCTACAATCGTTGTCGCGAGCGGATTATTGCGGACAAGATCTCTCGATCGATCCCGGAGAGTTTGACCTGCTTTCCTGATTTCTGAATCCGCTGTACCCGAAACAACGTTGATGCCTTTAGCAAGGCGCCCGGTCGACGCCCCCTCGTAGGAACGAGCGCCATCCAGGATCTCCATGCGCCGTCTGTGCGCCGCGCGCGCCGCTCCAGCCTTCGGGCTGATATACCCGATGGCCTTGTCCAGTAGGTTCGCCATTAGTACCCCCTGCTGAACGTGGTTAGGATCGTACGCTTCCGACGCCGTTGCGGGGTCACCTCGGCCTCGAGCTCGTCGATGATGGCCTTCATATCGGCCCGGTTTCTGTAGGAAACGTCTCGCTCTCGGAACTTCACGCGAGTTGCTCCAAGGTAATACGCTTCCTTCAAATCCCGGAGAAAGGCGGCCTTCTCTTCCGGCGTGAACGTGGAAACGTTCAATGCTGGTTCTTCGCTGCCTTCGGCCATCACCAGATGCTCCCTCTACTGCCCCACACGCTCGATGGCCGCGCAGGCCGGTTAGGGGCTGGACGGGTCGGCGGTGCTTCTGGCATTTCGGTTGGTTGAACTTCGCGAGTAGAGCGTCTCCTTTGAGGAGGACCGTCTCGCAACTTAGTCAGATTGAGGATCAGCGAACAGGCGCCGTGCATCGCTTCGCAGTCGAGGAAGTGGTTCTCCTTCGACTTCATCACCCATTTAATCTTGCCTCCGGGAGCGCGGATGCGGCTCTCGGAAACGATCTGTTTGCAGTAGTCGTCGCTGATATCCTCGGGCAGATTCCACGCACCGGGTGCACCATCCTCCCAACGAACCTTCTGCTGAACCCACGACTTGAAATAGTCGGTGTCGAGGCGCAGAAGGTCGAGCCCCTTCTTGATGTCCTTGCCGTCGATCTTGATGTCGATCTTGCTCGAAGTCACAGGCTTGCGCATCGGAGAGGATGAACCCTTCGTTGCATGGACAAGGTTCGGGAAGCGGCGTGCAAATGCGTAGACCCGATGCTCTGGCACCAGGAATTTCTTACCAGGGCGGAAGCCAGAATCTATCAGCACCATGCGTAGTGGCAAACCGTCGTAAAGGTCCGTCACCATGCTAGCGAGCGTATCCCAGACTTCTTGATCTTCGGTCGGGCCGTAGATTTCGGAAGCCTCGATCAGCCAAGACGATGCATACGCGCCCCACCCACGGATTACGTAAATGAGGCGGTTCTTTTGCACGTCGATGGTCATAGTGAGGAGACGAACGCCTTCCGGCACGTCACCCATCTTGTAGCCGCTGTCTTCACCGCGCTTGGCGACTTCGCTCCATTCCGGTGCCGCACCGCCACCCGGTGAATAAAGCTCGCCAAAGCCTTGGTTTTTCACGGCTTGGATGTCGTCAGGGGAGCCAGATCGGGTTGCTTCGACGTAACGCGCTGCTCGCTCGCCCCATTTTACGAAGGGTGAGCTGAGCCCAGAGACCCAATAACTGAGCGTCCAGCTCTCAGGCGGTAGACCAATTACCGTTCCGTCAGGGTCGACAGATTGGCCGGGCGATACATAAACGCCGCGGTCATTCATCCATTCCTTAGTAGTACGGTTGCTACCGTCTGGTCCCGGTTGCTCTTCATAAATCAGGCAGCCGTTCTTCGGACAAACCAGATGTGCCGTACGATGCGCCAGCGATGGCGTCGACGGCATTTCTTTTCCGTCCTCTGATTTCGGTTTGTCCCATGCGAGACAAGCGAAACGGGGAATGAAATATTCACCGCAATGAGGGCAGGGCCAAGCCCAATGATACCGAGTTCCCGTCAGCCACAGCCGCCATACAGTCGACTTGACTTCCTCTGGGTCGGAGTCTGCCCAAAATTCAAGGCCACTGTCAGGGTCGGTTTCCACTTCGGCCACCCCTTCGCTTGGCGTTGACGTAATCGCGTGAACAAAGTCGGGATGCGTGTCACCGCGTGCGTCGATCAGGCCCACGGGATCACCCTGTTTTTTCAGATTGCTCCTCAGCTCATCCACTTCGTCAGTGAACGCCATGCCGAATGGATCGGACTTCATCGCAGTCGATGAGCCACCATGCGCCAGGCGCAGCGGCACGCCGTTGATCACCTTCTTCGTCTTCTTTTGCTTGGACTTCACCGCGCATACTTCTTTCAACGCAGTGCTTTTCATCAGCTCATCAATGCGCGGTTCCCACTGATCAGTGAGAAACTGCTTTGAAGGACCGACGTAAATAATCGGAACAGGATTTGTATCGAGACGTTCGCCGATCAGATCGATAAACGTTTCCGATTTTCCCGACTGTGCCGACACCACCATGACCACACGCTTGTGCGTGCGCCCGTGTACGGCCATTGCGAACGGGATCATGTAAGGTGTTTTGTACGGATTGCGCGGGCCTGGATGCCCCGATGTTTCCGGATACTCGCGGTTGGCCTGCGCCCACCGGATTGGGTCAGTCCTCGTCCTCGGTGTCAGGAGCTTCTTCGCCCGTGCGAAGAGCAGCTGTCTTTTCGGCGAGACGATCGGCAAGTCTGAGACGTCCTTTGTCAATGATGTCATTCAGCCTTCGCCGCTCTCGCGGCTCCCCTGTAATCTCGGCCGGTAGCCCGGTTAGGTACGAGAGAAAGAGACCGACCAGCTCATCGGTCACGCCAAGAGCTTCATCGAGCGTGATCAGCTCGCGGCCTTTCCTCATGCGGTTAAGGCGGATGTCGAGGGCCTTCTCGTCGCGCAGACGATCCATGCTCTCGTTGCCGGATTTCTTGACGGCGCCTTCCCGAAGGAAAGTTGCGTACGCCTGGACAACTCGGCCAACATGAAACCGGCCCATTGCTTCGGCTACGATGACTTGCTCTTCCTTCTCCAGCTGGCGGAGACGCCGCGTCGATATGCCGAGCACTTCTGCCATCTCTGTCTGGTTGACGATCATGTCGGCAGGTTTGATTTTTGCGGGCGACTTGGTTGACGAAGCTGGCTTTTTGGTTGCCGCTTTCTTCGTCGCAGGTTTCTTCGCGGCCATCAGAACCTCATCAGTTTCTCGATACGCTTGCCGACATGCAGCTCAAGCTGCTGCGGTCCAATCCGCAGGAACGTGTCCAGGGACTCGTCTTCCGGGATTTCCTTCATGAGAGCGGGGCCGAACAACCGGCGGATCTTGCCGTACTGCACCCCCGAGGAGGCGAACTTGCCGCCTGCGCCTCGAGGCTGGTTTGGCTTCCGGCCGAAGGTCCAAAGCGCTTTTGGTGCGCGACTAGACGTCCCGGCGCTCGGTGGCAGCATCGCGTAGAAATTCCCGTCCGCTTCAAACGATCGCTTGAACACGCGCGGATGGTTCCACACTCCCGACCGGATTGTCCCGCGTTCGAGAGCTGAGCGGCCAACGTTCAGACGGTTGCCTTTGCGAACCGACCGAAGTCCCCGATATTCCTCAATGTCTGTCCCGCCCTTCACACCGAAGATGTCGAACGCGAGAATTGCTTTGCGTGAAATGCCTCTGGTTCCGGCAACGACATACCGATTGTAGTTTCCGGCCTTCAGGTTCATTTGCTTGGTGACGGCACGCTGCACGCTCGTCTTTGTTTTGCGACCAGCGTCGACAACACCTCGGTGCAGCTCGTTCTTGAAGGTGCCCTTTGCTAAGCGCTCCGCCAATTTGCTGAAGCTTCGAAGCGACGACATGTTGGAAGTCCCGAGCTTGATCTGCATTTCGGGCCTCTTTTCAACTTGCGATTGGTAAAACCCCTGCGTGGAAGCACACCTCTGAGCATCGATTACAACCTGCGAGGTTGTGATCTGCCTCAACGTCTGGGCAGGAACTCAGACCCGGAATTGTCGGAATCGGAACCCCAAAATTGAAATCATCAAAACCACTCAAAGACTGCGCTGCGGCTGACCCGCGGTCCGGGGGCCCCCACCTCGGAAGAACCTAATGCCACCGGGGGTCTAACCCATTGATATGCATTAACATTTGCGTGCTGACCATGGCGACGGCATGAGACCGGCGCAAGATACGGTAGCAAGGCAGGGTAGGGCATTGGCATGGCATGGCGTGGCGTGGCACTTGGTGGCGCATGGCAGAGCGGTGCATGGCGTGGCACGTGGTGCCAATGCGCGTGTGGTGTATGCGCCCCCGGCCTCCGGCCTACCGGCCTTGTGCCCTTGTATGTGTGTCTATGTGTGAGGTGGAGGGAAAGCTTGCGCGGCGGTCGCTCATCATGGCGCGGCGTGTCGCCGGTCGCATTGCTGGCCTATGGGCATTTGTTTGACTCGCCTGTTTGAGTCCACACAAGGCCCCTATTGAAAATACGTACCGGATAAAATGCCCACGGGCCTACCCAATGCAACGCGCCTTGCCCTTCGCCATACGGCTTGCGCCCTTATTGAACCTGACAGGAATCAATCGACCTTATCGGCGGTTCAGGCACGCTTTTCTATGCATCGGCCTAATCCAGCAATCCCCAAAACATACGTATAACGCATGATAACAATACGTTTGGTATAAATTTGTTTTGTTTAAAATCAATCATTTAGATACGTATCGTGTAGAAAATCAAAAATACCGCTTGCGTTTAATACGTTACGAATTATTCTACATGTATCGAAACGACGGCAACGGCGGTTCGGGACGGCTCCCCGGTCAGAGCGGGTGCTAAGGCGGTTCTTATGAGCCGGGTTCTTTGACAGTAAGACAACGGCATTTCGCCTTAGTGCTTTAGTAGGTGGACGTAGATCGTGACTGGCTTGCCAGTGTGGATTAGCGGGATTGAACGGGCATGAGGGAACAACGAAAGGCGCGGTTGCGAATCGGTGATTGATGCGTGGGAAGTCTTACAAGCTTTTCCAGTCAATCGGGGCCTGCGAGAAAATCTAGCGTTAATGCTAGTCCGGCCTGACTTAACAATAGGACGCTTGCGAATATGCGCCGCCGGAAACGGGACGGGCGATAAGGCAAAGCACAATAGGCAATATGCGGTCCGGCTGGAATAACCCGGTTTGATGCACTGAACATGCGCCGCTCTATAAGGCTAGTCCCCGGCAAGCGCCGGATGTTTCAGGAAAAAAACCATTCAACGAATTTTCAATGTGAAAAGGCCGGAACTGCTGAAAAAGCTTTCCGGCTTTTTCCGTTGCGATAGTGCGGCGATTATGGCCGCTCTTTTTCAACGGAAAGGCACGACGATGGATTTTGAAACTGCGATGGAAAGCACCGTCTCGATTAACTCGGCAATCGCTGAGTTGGCACGGCACGGACACAAGGCAGTCGATTTTGACGATTGCGAGTTGTTCGATTGCACTTCAGGCGAAGCAATCGCCGCTATCAATGGCGGTTGCGTTTCAGGCGGTGCCGTTCTGGCATGGCTCGGCTATTGAATGACAGCATCAAGGGCAGGGCTACCCTGCCTTTTGTGAAGTCATTTCGGCTTCTACCCCCGCAATTATGCGAAAAACGGAAAAGGAAATTCAACATGGCTACTTTCAACGTTCTCAAGGGCGCAGCACTCGGCAAGGCTATTTCCGGTCAGGGCAAGGCTATCGCCACCTTTACCGCACGTGAGCACCAGCTCGCCTATTCCGCTATCGCTCATCTGGATGAGCATAACGACGTCAAGTATTTGAACGCGCTCTATGACGTCACGCCGGTCAATTACCGCGCCGGACTCCGTGCCTGGGCTGCGGCTTTCTCCAAGGCGAAGTTTGACAAGGAATCGCAGTCTTTCACCTTTGCCAAGGGCAAGGCGTCGGATCTCGAAAAGGCGCTTGAAGTGGCTCCGGCCAATTTCGCGAAGGAAGCAAATGCTGGCGCCGCGAAGCCTGCAAAGTCCTTGATGGAACGGGTGGAAGCGGCCGCGAAAAAGGCGATTGAGGATGACGCCGCGAGCAGGGAAGACAAGGCTTTCGCTCGCGCGCTGAACAACTTCCTCACCATGCACAAGCGTGCCCTCACGCAGCCTAAGCCGGAAAAGGTGGAAAAGCCTGCCGCACGTCTCATCAAGGCAAAGCCGGAAGCCGTCGCGGAGGTCGCAGAAGCGGCCTGAAAAGCCGCGCCGTTCAGCGTCATTCATGGGGGTAGGCGATAGCCTGCCCCTTTCCCATGCGGCTACGCAAATGCGCCCTTGCGCCTTTTCGCGGCTTCATGCCGATCCCGCAATCATGCACGAAAGGAATGGACTATTGGCCGCTACCATTGATACACTTGGTTTTGCAAAACACCTTCGCGAAGCAGGTGTCCCGGACAAACAGGCGGAGGCGCACGCGGAAGCGGTGCGCGATTATCTGATGAGCGAAGTTGCAACCAAGGCCGATATTGTCAGGCTGGAAGCCATGATCGAGCGTCAAACGCTGCAACTGACCGTTCGCCTGGGCGGAATTATCGTCGCTGCGGTCGGCTTCATGGTCACGGTAACAAAGTTCTTCTAATCCTGACCACATACTGAATTTTGCAAGCCGCGGGCCTTCGCTCGCGGCTTTTTCTATTCCCCGCAAACATGCGATTTATGGAGATTTTGCCATGCTTAAAAGCCCGGAATCCGTCCGGCGGCATATCGACGTGCCGCCATTCCGTCATCCGCATTTCGAGTCCTTCCGCGCCATGCAGCGCGAGGCTTTCGTGCGCGAAGTGGAAGCCGCAGTGCGCCGCTCCGATGAATTGCGTGTCCGACTGTCAACGTCCCGCATTTTGGAGACACTGCAATGAAAACCATTTTCGCCGCGCTTGCTCTCATGCCTTTCTCCCTGCCACACGACAATGCGCCTATCCAGCGGCCTGATATGCCAGCGCAATATGTCGTGGTCGCGTTCGACAACGGCTTCACAAAAGCTACCGTCGTCGAAGAATTTCGAGACCTCGACGACTTTGAAACGTGCGTTGACGTTGCGCAATCGTCCGGTGAAGGCCAATGGACGTCGTGCGTTCCCGTCACTGGCGAAGCTGAAGCGTATGCGCTTGCCGAACCGACTGACTCGATTGCCTGCCTTTTGGCGGCAATTCAGCCCACAGATGCAAATCTCGAAGCCTGCACGGGCATTCCAGTAGGGGAGTCCGTCAATGAATGACGCTGTTAGTTGTCATCGCCCGCTCGCTGCACCGGGGCTTATCAGTTTTCGGTGCCGCTCGCCTTTTGGCTGGATCATGATCGGCGCCCTCGACCCTGAGGATGCAATGAATGAAGCGCGCCGCTCCAGCGAATCTGCGAGCCGCGACACACTGCAAGTCTGGAACGGGTCACGTTACGTACCTGTATGACAAGCACAACCACCCGCAACAATGCGATTTTGAGGAGAGACTGAAATGAAACGTCCAGTTCCTTACACTTACATCGTGGCCTGCCAGCGCCGCCGGACATCCAGCCGATGGGCGCTTTCCGTCCATCTGGCAAACGGGTTGACCGAGACACTGACAACCTATCGCAGCAGGACACGGGCATTGTCTGCCGCGCGCCTGCTCGCCGGTAGCATGAAGAACGTAGAAATCCGTGCATAGGCGGTAGCCGCCAGCACGCATGCCTTCGGCCGCACCGACGCGGCTAACTTCCGATCCCTCTAAACCGGAGGTGCCCCATGCGCCGGGCTTTTAAAGCCGGCTGACTTGTTTCGGCGGGAAAATTGCGTGACCGCCCGCCCTCGCAACCGGCACGCATCCCATCCGCAATCATGCAAAAAAGGTCAATTCATGTTCGCCGCTTTCATCGCCTATCTTGCAGCCGCATTTCTGCTCATCGTCGGAGTTTTCGGCCTGATCCAAGTAGGATGCAATAAATATCCAAAGCATAGCGAAGGCGCCGCTTTGATAACGTCGGCAGGCTTTATCATTGCCGCGTGGCTGGTCGCCCGAATTGCCGGGATTTAACTGACGTGTCCTTCGAGGTCGTCTGTATCCTTATTGGCGTTGCTTACATCGCCGCTTCGCTCGTCGCCTACCGCCTGTTGTTGCGGTGCCGGTGACAACCCGTCCGCAATCATGCGCAAAATGGAGACGAATTATGAACGCGCAGCCGTATATCGTGACACTGTCCTGTCCCTGTTTTTTCAGAGGGCGGGACTTCATCATTTCACCGGAATGCACAGAGCATGCCGAGGATGAAACCGACGACAAAACAGAGTTTTCGTTCGACGAACTGTCTGAACGCGCCAAACAGCAAGCCCGGTCCAACTACCGCAACCGCGACTACCCGCACGACAACTGGTGGGACACCACGTATAACGACGCTAACAAGATAGCTGAAATGCTTGGGATTATCGTCGATACGCATCCTGTCACGCTATATGGCGGCGGAACACGTCTGGACCTGAGCATTTGGTTTTCCGGCTTCTGCTCGCAAGGCGACGGAGCGTGCCTTGAAGGCGAGTGGAGACCAACGAAAGACCCGCTCGCCGCGCTCAACAAGGTGATGGAACACGCCCCGCAAGACACTCGCTTGCACGAGATCGCGTTCGACCTTGCTCACTTGTCCGAGCGGTGCAACCCACTCATCCCGAACGCATATGTCCGCGTCACGCACTCCGGCCACTACTCTAATTCCATGTGCACCAACTTCGACGTTGACCTCCCCACGCCGGACCACGTCGATTATGAAAACGAGCTCCAGATGATGACGTGGAACGCGCTCGTCACGCACCACGGGCTCGAGTTCTACGCTTTCGAGGCAGAGATCAAAGATTGCCTGCGAGCCTTCATGAACTGGATCTACCGCCAGCTCGAAGCTGAGCACGAATATCTCACGTCCGACGACGTGATTGACGAGGCGCTGGCCGACTACAACTTCGATGAAGATGGAGAAATGCTATGATCGCCGAGTTCTCGATTTATCTGCGCATCTTTGACGTACACACGCTTGTTAACACTGCGCAAGAACGCGCCAGAATCGAAGGCGTGGATAAAGATGATGTTCTACAAACGTACAACGAGGCCAACCTCGACAATTGCCTCATCATGTTGCTCGATCCATCCACGCTGCCCGGCTGCGAAATACTGGAAAGCAACGCTGAGGTCGCCTGACAACCCGCCAATCATGGCAACTATGGAGAATACCGTGAACATCATGACCAAACCGCAATCCGCGTCCTCAATCCTCGCAACTCGTGCGATGATCGTTTCCCTGTCCATCTCGCAATGGTCCGGCCGTCGCCTTGACCGGCAGATCACCGACGAGGTGAACCAGCAACACAATGCGGCACAGGATGCAGGCCGCTACAACAAGCTGCTCCTGCCGAAAGAGGCACTTGCGCCCATTGTTTCCATCGTAAGCGAAACGCGCGCCGATTTCCTCAAGCGCACCCTCCCGTGGATGGACAACGGCACCCGCATCATGGCTTCCGACGGGTATCTCGCCCACATGAGTTGGGTTCGATCGCAAGCCGCGAAGTTTGAACGGGCGGTGGGAGACTTCATCCGCGACTATCCCGCTCATGTGATCGACGCGCAGAACCGGCTTGGCTCGCTGTTCAAGCACGAAGACTACCCGAACACCGACATGCTGCGCGGCAAGTTTGGACTCGATTGCCGTGTCCTGCCGGTCCCGACGTCGGAAGACTTCCGCGTCGACATGTCCGATGCACAGGCCGAACGTATCCGCGATGAGATCGAGCAGCAGGTGACCGAGGCCACCACCTCCGCAGTACAGGACATTTACAAGCGTGTGGCAGAAGTGACTGGCCGCATGGTTGAACGGTTGAACGGATATAAACCCGCCGGACGCCCGGGCGATAAGACGGAAGGCGTGTTTCGCGATAGCCTTGTCGAGAATGTCCGCGACCTGATCGGCATTTTACCTGCACTGAATATCACCGGCGACCCCGAACTGACGGCCATGGCCGACAAGTTGAAACCGTTGGCTGCGTATGACGCGCACGTCCTTCGCGATAACCCGAAAATCCGCCGTGACGTAGCCGATGAGGCCCAGAAAATCCTCGACAGTCTGTCTGACTTCCTCGCATGAGTAGGCTCCGCTTCAACCATGCGTACAACCTCGCCTTTGAGGTGCTTTCCGATAAGGAGGATGCATCCGACGTGACAGCGAGCAAACTACGACGCGCCATACGAAAGCGACTCCGCGACATGGACGATCAGGAGATCATGCAAGCCTGCGAGCGCTTCGACACGATGGGCCGAGACGACTGACACTAAACAGGTGCCCCTCCACGGGGCGCTTTTCACCCCGCAAACATGCGAACATTAGGAGACGAACATGGGCGACCGTGTGTGGGCAAACATTAAGATCGGGGGCCACCTCGACACGATTGAAGACGCCGAGGAGCTGGTAGAAGCATTGGTTTCCGACGATATCGCGGAAGATGAGGAGCACGGGCAAACCTTGCTCCGTACCGCTGTTGAGAACGAGGAGCCCGTCGCATACGAAGGCGACGAGATCAACTACGGCACCTATGAAGCGGTCGATAGCTGCGTGTCGGGCAACCCGAAACTGTCCTGCATTACGAACTTTGGTCGTGGCGACGGCTACGACTCTGGAAGTCGGACGACCCACGAAGGCGCTGAGACGCACTTCGTCGGCGATGGAGGCCTCGTTGATAGTGACTCTGTGAGAAGAGCGATCCTCACAGGTGGCACAGATGCGGTTGCCGAATTGCTAGACCGAATGGATTTCCTCGAAACGAAGTGCGTGACCAAGCTCACAGCATCCCCTGCCGTCGCAGCCTGGCTGAAGATCTTTGGGGAGAAGGCGGCATGAGTGAACGCAATCACCCATCCCCGGTGCGCTTTCTTCTCATCCCTGTACTCGGGGACATTAAAGAGGAACGGTTTACGGTTCCCCAAGCCACTGTCGTCCTTCGCGCCAAGCTTTTGGAACATGTTCGTACGTTCTTCGACGAGCCGATCGAGCGCGTCAATGTTCTCTACCGCCACGAATACCGCGACATGTTCGTAGGAGAGACGTCATCAATAAACGGTCGTCATATCCGAAACGTCAGAGCGACCGATATTTACCGGAACAATGTCCTGTCCAATGGATGGGAAGCATCTGAATCCAATCTGCCCTACATCTGTGGGCCGGCCGTGCTCTTCCCCGATTATCAAGTCTGGAAGTAACCACCCGCAATCATGCGAGAAAGGAAATGCCATGTTCATCGTGGCGTGGTCCGTCAATCACGGCGGCAACGAGATCGAAGACCATTGGATCGTCGCCGAGACACGGAAACAGGCTGACGCCGAAGCAGCCAAACTGCAAAAGATCGACAACCTGCATTGTTGGGCGGTCTCTGAAATCAAAGCCGGCTCTGAACCTCACTGGATAGACTGATCGCCATGTTTACCGGCGTATTGCACGGTCCGTATTCGCGACAGGTCACCGAGTTTAACCTGAAATTCTGGTTCGTTCTGGTGTGTGACGACGGTAAAGGCAACCGCCGTTACGAGCTGACGTTTGGACGAGGCAACGCCAACCCGAGGACGAGATATCGTGGGTACTTCGGCGAAAGGGCGCCGAAATACCGGTCCAACTTCAACGATTACTTAGCACCAGAAGACCTGTCGCCTTTCAACCTCACACCTTTTCCACGCTTTGAGCGTGACAAGCTTGCCAATGCAGCGGCCTCGCTGCTGCAGGGCGAAGATTTAGCCGACGTGGTCAGACTGACCCGCTTCGGCATCGTTCCCAACCTCGCCAGATATGGCAAACACGGAGATCTTCTATGAACCTCAAGTCCGCAACGACTTTGCTAAATCACTTCATCGACGCCGATATCCCGGCTTTCATGTGGGGGCCTCCCGGTGTCGGCAAGTCCGCATCGCTTCATCAAATTGTCGAGGACCGCACGTGGGGCTTCGTCGACTTCCGCGCTTCAACCCGAGACTCGGTGGCGCTTATGGGTCTGCCGGATATCTCCGGCGATACGACGAAATGGAAGGTGCCCGACGAATTTCCGCAGGTAGAACGCGACGGGGAGGAGGGCATTCTATTCCTCGATGAGCTGAATGCTGCACCTCCGTCCATGATGGCGGCAATGTTCGGTCTGGTTCTCGATCGCAAGGTCGGCGACTACAAACTGCCCGAAGGCTGGCGTGTGGTGGCAGCTGGCAATCGTCAGGCTGACCGTGCGGCGGCACAGCGTATGCCTACCGCACTCGCCAATCGCTTCGCCCACATCGACGTGGATGCAGACACGAGCGCCGGACATGACAACGTCCACATCGAATACTTCAACAGGATCGGCATTGACCCGCAGATGATCGCCTTCCTGCGCTTCCGTCCTGCCTTCATGCACCTCATGCCTGGCCAGAAGGTGGGCAGCATAGAACTACCGGCAGACACCCGAGCTTTCCCGACTCCGCGGTCGTGGGAACAGGTAGCGAAGATCGTCAACCTCCCGAGTGCACTGCGCCTCCAAGGTGTGTCGGCTATCGTCGGTGAAGGCGCTGCGGCAGAGCTCGAAGGATTCCTCCGCGTCTACCAGAACCTGCCGTCGCTGGATCTGGTTCTTGCCAACCCCAACAGCGCTCCGGTCCCTGAAGATCCGGCCGCACGCTTCGCCATCTCTGCCGGGCTGGCTCGCAAGGTCGACGCCAAGACATTCGACAACGGCATGGCCTACATCCAGCGCATCCCAGCGCGTGAGTTCGAGATCATGTTCACGGTCGATGCGGTGCGCCGTGACGCCGGTCTGTCTCACACGGCGACATTCACAAATTGGGCCGTGAGAAATCAGGACGTGACCCTTGGCTAGGCTCAAGGAGCTTTTCGGGCCGTACACTCATGCGTTTGAGCAACGGGTTGCGATCTGGAAGTTCTCAGGAGTCCGCGACAATGGTGAGTTCGCCGCTTGGGAGCTCACCTATTACTACGCCAGTCGCAAGTTCACTGTCTCAGCCCTGCGGACGGATCAGGAAACAAAGTACGCCAAGGCCATGTCGCAGGGACGGCTCTTCAATGAGGGCGAAGATGCCACCGGGCCCATTCTCGAGGGCACTGTGACCGAGTTGCTCAAGGCTCGTATCCCGGCAGATCAACTCGCCAAGGCAGTTGCCAAGTCAATCCTGATGGGAGGCTGACATGCCAATAATACGCAAGGTGTTTGGTCCCTTCCGTCCGTCGATCGAGAACCCGAACACCACGAATGTAGAGCTGCACTGGCACTTCATCGGCATCCGGGACGACAAGACGACCGCAGCCGGAAGGCACTTATCGCCGCCAAGATCGACCCGGTCGTGAAGGGTGAAACCGCTCACCCCGACACTTGGCTCGATGACTCTCCTGTCATGGAGGGCACCATCGCCAACATCCTGAAATCGAAACTCTCACCAGAGGATATCGCAAAGGCGACCGCACTGGTGATCACAAGGAGATGATCCGTGCTGACAACCGACGTGATCATGAACAACTTCCGGAAGAGCGACCACCCCGACAATCGGTGGAGCTTCTCGCCGCTACCTGAAACCGTGCTCAATACGCACATCTACTACATGCAGTTCATCAAGCAGGAACGGCGGTTCATGATCTCACGAAAGCAGATCGTGCCCTACGTGCCGGTCGAAGACGACGAACTCCTGAAGGCATTCAAGGCAACCCTGCATGCGGACGAGGTGGCTGCGTGCATGAGAGCCACTCTCGAGCAGGGCATAGACCCAGACGACATTCCATTCTGAGGTGGTGATAACGATGAGACCCATCATAACCAAGATCAAGCGACTGCACCGGAAAGATAAGCTCATCTGGTTCGGCTCGCAGCTCAAGGTGAACACGCTCGGCTTCCGCGTCGAGCTCACCTACCGGCCGGCTGCCCGCCTGTTCACAGTCGAGATCCAGACCCGCCGTTTTCGCGGCGATGCATGGTCATATCAGGATGGAGGCACACCCGAGCAGGTCGAGTACCTCAAGTCTTTACTCTCACCAGAGGAGCTGGCCGAGTGCATGGCCGCTTCTATCACCCGAACAACCTGACTCGCCAAGCATGGCACCACGGAGAACGTAATGAAAACCGAAGACAAGATCCTCGCGGCACAGACCGCTCTTCTCTGGGACCACCCATTCTTTGGCGTCCTCATGCTCCAGCTCAAGAAGGTGCCGGTCGATGACCCGAAGGTCGTCGACACCATGGCGACCGACGCCAAGCATCTGTACTATCACCCGCCTTTCGTCGACGGGATGAAGAAGGACGAGACTGTCTTTGTCCTGGCGCACGAGGTCATGCACAACGCGCTCGAGCATCACATTCGCCGCCAGCATCGCAAGCCCGGCCGCTGGAACAAGGCCTGCGACTACGCCATCAACGGCGAGTTGGTTGACTGCAAGGTCGGCAAGATGCCTTCCTGCGGGCTGATCGAGCCCCGCTTTACCGGTCTTTCGGCCGAGGAGATCTACCGAATCCTCGACGACGAGAACAACGGCGACGATTCAGACGAAGGGCAGGGCGACATCGGCGGCTGCGGAGGCACGCTGGATGGCTGCGCCCCGCACGACGAAGCGGCCAAGGCCGAGCTACATGCAGAGATGCAGACGCAGATTCGTCAGGCAGCCATGACCGCGAAGGCGGCACAGGCTGGCGCTCTCCCGGCTGGTATCCAGCGCATCATCGACGAGCTGCTCACCCCGAAGGTGGACTGGCGTTCGGTATTGCGGCGCTTTATCGACGAGTCCATCACCCGTGACTTCTCGTGGTCGAAGCCAAACCGCCGGCTGCTTCCGCTCGGTCTGGTTACGCCGGGCACAGTGAGTGATGGCGTGCCTCACATCGTGATTGCGGTCGACACCTCCGGTTCGATTGACGCCGAGATCCTCCGCGATTTCGCTGCCGAGATTAACGGAGCGTTCAACGAGGGTGCAGTCGACAGGCTGACAGTGGTCTATGCCGACGCCTCGGTGAACCACGTCGAGGAGTTTGAGACTGGCGACGAGTTGGTCCTCCACCCCAAGGGCGGTGGCGGCACGGCATTCTCGGATACGTTCCGGCTGATCAATGAGCAATTCCCGGACGCAAAAGCCACGATCTATCTCACCGATCTTTACGTCCACGACTACGGCGAGGAGCCGCCGCACCCCGTTTTGTGGGGAGTCTACGGACGCAACCGTGACTTCAACACCCTCAATCCACCGTTCGGGGAAACGATCAACATCAGCATCTAACGCGACCACCCCGCCGCGCATGGCAGAAAGGAGATGTGCAATGAAGCTGCCAAGATGGTTATCGAAGGCGAACTTCGATCGCTTGCAGACGATGGAACCCGACGAAGCCGAGGCAGAGCTGGCGCGTCGTTACGAGGCCGAAAAGGAACGCAAGAGGGCATGGCGCGCCGCCAATAAGGAGAAGGCGGCGGCGATGGCTCGCGAATGGCGGAAGAGAAATCCGAAGGCGGCGCGGGCTGCGTATAAACGGTGTCGTGAAGCGATCAAAGCGGACCCGGAACGCCGTGCCCGCACCTTGGAAGTCCGTCGCGAATGGATCAAGCGTACCGGCCACAAACGTCCGCCGATAACGAAAGAGCAAGAGCGGCGATATGATGTCACTCGCTATCAGCGATCAAAGACTAGAAGGCTCGCGCTACAGAAGCCGGATGAGTTGCGGAAGATCATCCAGCAACACTTGCCGGGATACCTACCACCTCCGGCGCGCATGGACATCATTAACTCAGTGAACGAACTGGCACTCGACCATAAGGTGCGACACGACGAGCTTGCGCAGACGGTCAAACAATGCGTGACCGCGTACAATCGCCAGTTCGATCACTTCAAGAACGTTTCCATCGACGCCCCGATCGCCGGTACAGATGGCCTGACACGAGCCGATCTGCTCGATAGCGAAGCGTTCCATTTCTAACCCGCCATCTATGGCACCGAAGGAGAATACATATGGCTGACATGTCCAAGGTCATCAGCTTTATCGAGGGCTTCGAGGATGACGAGCTGCAGGAAGGCATCCCTGAGCTGATCGCAGCCGCCAAGAAGGCGGACGAGCTGCTTCACCTGAACCTCGACGCATGGGACGGCGAAGAGGATTCCGTGCAGGAAGAGCACGAGGACCTGATTACCGAGCTTCGCGAGTTCCTGGCTCACGACGAGGTCACGATCGAAAAATCCCAGGCCATGGGCAAGACGGATCAGTTGCTGGAGGCGCTTCGCAACGTGATCGCGTCATCTGACGCCAACGACCACGGCTCTCTCATGAATGCGATCCTCGACGCTAAGAATCTGGTGGCGGATCTGCCTCATCCCGACGAGCAGAAATGCCCGGACTGCAACGGCCTCGGCGCGTTCCCTGAAACGGGCTTGGATTGTGGCCGCTGTTATGGCGGTGGGACAATCCACGCGGAGGGTCAGTGAGATGTCGTTTCAAATGAAGATCGACGAGATGCTCGACGCACTCTGCCTCATGGGGCACCCGGACGCGGCAGCTCTTACCCGCCAAGTCGAGGCTGCAGCTGATGCTCTTTCATTCGCACTCTGCACGCAGCTCGACATCCAATGCGAACCGGCTTCGTTCCAAGGAGTGGCTTTCGCCGGCACTTGCGTCCCGTTCCGCCCGAAGTATGAGGGGCAGCCGTTGCCAGAAGAGATCGCGTCTTATGACAGCGAAGAGGAGTGGGGAGCTTGACATGCAAGAGCATTCATTCTGCGACAACTGCCTTCGCCCTACCAAGATCGACTGTCTCGACGGCAAGCCGACGCTGACCAGATGGCTGAGGATTATCCGGTTCTTCCGCGGTCAAGCCTTCATGCTCCAGTATGCCGCCGACCACGGGTACGACTTTGACAGGTTGGAATGCCTTGATTGCTACGGCCCCGGCTACACCATGAACGAGGAGGACTACTGATGCCAAGCTACCTCGTCACTTGGGAGATCGACATTGATGCCGACACAGCACATGAGGCGGCTCGGCAAGCTCATGAGATCGTCCGCCGCCCCGACACATCGGCAAATGTCTACAAGGTTATCGAACATGACAGCAATGGCGAGGCGGTGACGGTCGACCTCGAGGAGGAAACCAATGTCGAGTAAGTCAATCGGTGAAGCCCTGCGTGATGAAGCGCATCGAAAGCTTATGACCCGCTTTGAGTTGAAGGATTGGCAGTTAGGCGATCCATCCAATGATCTGGCGATAGTCGAACCATCCAGACAGATGAGCATCACCGTCGAGGATGATCGGATCAGCATCTTCAGCGGTGACGAGACAAGCCCTTCCGTGTGGCTCGAACTGAACAATGGAGAGCTCACCATCCACGCTTACGACAAAGCACACGTGGAGCCGGTCATCTTGCGGATCGGTGACATCGACATCGAGATAGAGAACTACAGCAGATAACCCGCCAATCATGGCAAATTAGGAGACGGACATGAGAACCGATCAACAGATAGTCGACGAGACCAACGAGCTGGCAAGGCTGTGCCTCCGCCACGTCGGCATCGGCTTCGAAGCCCCCGAAGGACACAAGTTCTACGAAGCGGACGACCCGCGCTCAAAGAGGGCATGGCAAATGGCCTGTGAAATTCAGGCGCTCATGACCAAGACCGACCCGAACGACGCACTCTCCGCCTTGGTCGAAGACGAGGAGGAAGCAGCTGTCATCCGCAATTATCCCGTCCGCCTTTGGATAACCGCCCGCATGGTCAGCGAGATTGAAATCGCGGCAACATCCATGAAAGACGCCGCCGCCCAGGCTAGGGAACTCGACTTCGCTGACTACGATTTTGTCTACGAAGAACAGGAAGGTGACGAGACTGCGTACATCGTCGACCCGGAAAACGTTGAGGCTGATCCTGTCGAGGTCGACCTTCGCGATGAAGGTGAGCCGTTCAGTTGGGATGCGTGCCGATTGGTCCAAGATTTAGCCGAGATCGACATAGAAACCACAGACGCTTTCCATGCTTCAGGCGGGTACGAGATGGTCGCTGAGCTGGTGTCCCGCGCCAAGCGCGCCTGCACCAAGATCACCGGTGGGATGGAGGGCTGAGTTGTACGTCCTTCACTTCTACCAGCACGGGCAGACGCTCAAAGAAATGACGGCCAAGGAATTTCGGGCCGCGCAAGAGATCGATCGCTACGCCTATCGCCGTGTCTCAGCAGAACAAGCCCGCCGCCATGTGAAGGCTGGCTGCATTCACGAGACCAGCCTATGGATTGACTCCGACGGCAAGGTCCGAGCCGCCAAGCGATCCGCCTAACCCCGCAATCATGCGAAAGGAAGAGAACAATGCCTGACGAACTCAGCGCTGACAAACTGTTCAACTGCTGCACCGAACTCCGTGAACCCGAATGGTCGCAGTTCACTCACCTCGAATTAGCAGGCTGCGTCAATGAGAATGAACCGGATGCTGGCGAAACCTGCATCAACGGGAACCAGCCCGCGCGAGAGGCGGAGTTCTTCACGGTCTACGGTCGCGACAAGGAGGGGCTGGCCGAGGCCATTACGGACATAGACGACGCCCTGTCTGCTCTGCAGGTGGCAGCCGCACTTTCATACAGATCAAAGCTGGCTTGCCACGTAGCTCCATCCTTGATGTGACGCCATGCAAGATTTCGTCGTAACAATGACCCTCAAACTTGTCATCAAGGCCGACAACCCGGGTCTCGCCGTGTCCGATACGGTAACCCGCATGCAAAAATTGCTTGAAACTCACGACCCTCTGCTGTTGACTTCCATCCTACGGGAAGCGGTCGCTTATCCAGCCAAGTTTTCCGGAAGGAATTAACCGGCGAGGGGCTCTGATGGAAAGCAGTATCGAGATTATAACGGGACTGATCATCCTTGGATCAGTGATCTTCATCTATTTTATCCCTGCGATATTCGCTTACCGTCATGCTCACCCCAAAACCGGTGCCATCCTTGCGCTCAATGTACTTGCCGGGTGGACTTTCTTCGGGTGGATTGCCGCGGCTGTCTGGGCCATGGCTCCGCAACGAGGGCATTAACATTTCCATCGTCAGTTTCGAGAGGCCGGGCCAAGCGTCCGGCCTTTTCTTTTTATCCCGCAATCATGCGACAACGGAGAATTTCCATGAACAAGATCGTCAATTCGACATCCATTGCCACTGCTTCACTTGACTATTCGGTTTTCAAGAAGGCCATCGTCAACGTCTGCAAGGTTGTTGAAAAGCGCAACTCGATCCCCGTTCTCGACACGGTATTAATCAAAGCCACAACTAACGGCGTGATTGTCTGTGGGACGGATCTCGACACCTATTCCTCAACGTTCGTGCCGGGCAACGTTTCACAGGATTTCACTGCCGTTGTAGATGCGCACAAGCTCAAGGCAACAATGGATAAGGTGAAGGATGCTGCGCACATCAACTTTGCCCGCTCGGAATCCAATCTCACTGCCAACGTTGGGAAGCTTAACCTGAACCTAAAGCAGGATATTCCGGCTGACGATTTCCCGGAAAGCGCAACCTTCCGCGACAAGCTCAAGGCTTCCGACGTTTGTTTCACACTCCTGTCGAGCACGCTCCTCGAGATTATCAGTAAGATTGAGTTCGCCATCTCCTCCGAAGAGACCCGCTACTATCTCAACGGCGTCTACATGCATGTATTCGAAGGTTCGGAGAAGCTCCGGTTTGTCACAACTGACGGCCACCGTTTGGCACGCTACGAGATCGACCTTCCGCAAGGCGCCAGAGATATCCCGGGTGTAATCATCCCCCGCAAGGCAGCGCTGGAGCTGATGCGTATGCTCAAGCGCAAGGATTGCCCGGAAGAAACCATGATCACGGTGGTCAACACGGGCGTTAGCTTCATGGTTGGCGAGGACGAAATCCTTGAGACGAAAGTGATTGATGGCAACTTCCCTGACTATCAACGCGTGATCCCGATTTCCAACGAGCACGAGGTTGACGCAGATCCGGTGGCGCTCATTAACGGCGTTAAGCAAGCCAGTTCGATCCTCACAGAGAAGGGGATGTCGGTCCTTCTGAGCCTGACACCGGGCCTCGCAACTCTCGTCTGCCGTGACGTGGAGTTCGGCGAAGCATCTATCGACGTTCCGGTCCAGAACGAGAAGGGGATCGAGATCGGTTTCAACTACCAGTACCTTGTCGATATCCTGTCCCGTATCGATGGCTCGGTTAAGCTCTTGCTCAACGATTCCGGATCTCCGACGATCTTCATGGGCTCGGCCAATGACTGCCTGACCTACGTCCTGATGCCGACTCGTGTCTAACGACCGGGCAGGGCGCTCCGTTGCCCTGCTCTCTCACTCCCCAATTATGGAATTACGGAGACAACATGTGCACGCTTGTACCCACCGCAACCATCGAACAACTTTGCGCCTATCGCGATGAAGCAATTCGTTTGTACGAAGAAGCATTTGAGAAAATAGCGGAAGCTTCGGCAGCCGTCGTAAAGGCCGGTCGTATGTGGGAGTCTGCCTCCCCGGGCAAGGCCAGCCCATACTATGACAGTGCAGAAGAGGTGAAGGAGTTCTTCCGAGCCGTCAGTCTTCCGGATCGTGATCGCTATCTCCGTACAGCTCGCCGACTGATTGATGTATCGGTGTGGTCACATATCATCGACGTTGCTGGCATCGAACAACTCATGGATATGCAGGCCAAGAACGAACTTCGCGACCAGATGAAGTACGTTCCGGAACGCACCGGACGCGACGGCGAGATCATCAACCAGGACGAGATCGATAGGATGCTGCCACCTGTCACGCCGGAGAATATCTACGCCACCCTCGAGCGCTTTCAGGGTGACGCCGAGATGATCTTCCGCCGCGGAATCGTGAATGTTTTCACGAAGCTGGACCGCCGCTTCCGATCGCACGACGGGTTCAAGGTCGGCTCTCGCATGATCATCGACAACCTGATGCGCAGCAGCTCGCATCTGTATGGCGACCGTGCCGACATGCTCACCGATGTGGAGCGCACTTTCCTCGTGCTCGACGGCCAGTCTGCTCGGGCAAACTACGCCGGCATCGTTGCACAGATCAACCACACAAACCCGGGGAGCTATTTCCGGCCGGCACAGTTCGAAGTCGAGTCCGAATATTTCAAGGTCCGCATCTTCAAGAACGGCAATGCACACCTCTGGTTTTCCCGCAAGGATCTGGTGAAGAAGGTCAACGAGATCTTGGCCGACCACTATGGCGAGGTGATCGGCGACGGCATGACGAAAGAGGAAGATCCTCTGGAGAACGTCAAAACCACACCGGCCCGCTACTTCGGGTTCTACCCTACGCCAGACGCTGCCGCAGACACCGTGCTCAGCCATGTCCGTCTGCTCCAGAGAAAGGACGAGCCTCAACTTCGAATCCTTGAACCATCGGCAGGAACCGGAAACCTAGCGCGCCGCTGTATTAGGACAGCTGCCGCCTTCGACAGTTGGTCCGGCGGCCGCGATCGATATATGGACCAGTATCGCTTGGACAATGTGGTCGACTGTGTGGAGGTGCAGCCTCACTTGGCACACCAGCTCGAAGCTCAAGGCCTTTTTGCCAAGGTAATTTGTTCCGACTTTTTGCAGCTTCAGCCCGATCCCACCCGTCTCTACGACCGGATCGTAATGAATCCACCCTTTGACCGAGAGAGGGACATCGACCATGTCGTTCATGCCCTAAAATTCCTCAAGCCAGACGGGCAGCTCGTAGCAATCATGTCCGCCGGGACGGAGTTTCGGCAGACTAAAAAGGCCATCGCTTTCCGCAACTTGATGGAAGACCTTGGAGCGGAATGGAAAGATCTACCGCCCAATTCCTTTTCGGATGTGGGTACATATGTGAACACCGGGTTCATCACGGTTTGGAAGAACGGACGCAAGAAAACCGGCCGTTATGACAGACCGACTTGGCCGAAGGTGGGATAAGAGAGTAAGTGTGAGTCAGTAACAACGAGGGATTCCCATGTCGCAGAAACCATCTTCGAAGCTTATCGCCAAGGCTCTACCCAAGGGTGATCGCTTCACTGGGCAATTTTCACTACCCGGCCTGATCCCCGATCTCGTGCGGGGCAGGGATGGCAACGTCCAATTCTACGACACGGAGCAACAGGCGTACGTTGCGGCAATGGAAGCGGTTCTTCGCCTTTACGACAGCAGAACAATCGATACTCGTAAAGCCGGTGGCTATCGCCGACTGACCGGCGCCGAGCTTGCTGTGTTACTCGACGAAATTGACATCACGCCCACTTACTTTGCAGAGATCGCCGGTGTCCCGCAGCACCGGGTCATGAAATGGTTGGACGGAGAGCAGGACATTCCGCACTCCGTCCACGTCCTTGTTAAGCTGATGAAATTGAATGGCGACAACTTCGACGTCGCTGAAAGAATCACAGAAGAATATCGAGAGAGCTCATGAAAACAGCAATCAATCACTTCAGAGTTTGGTCAAATCGTATGGGCTTCAATCAGAAGCAAGTTTCGATTGCGGCCAAAGCGATCGGCATTCATAGTTCTTCTACGGCGAGCCTCACGTTCAATGGCAAGCGAGAGCTCAGCCAGACCGAACGCCTTGCGATGTCAGCAGTGCGAGCTGGTTTGCAACCCTGGACTCCTGATTACGACGCCGAACTGACGGCGGCATATCCGGAGACCCATGAGACCACCGCTGTCTGAAGGCAGCGTCGTTCATATATCCGAGCGACCTGCCTACCTTGTCTAAACCGTAATGCAGGGCAAGTATCGTCTTCAGTCTTTGCTTGCGCTTGATGCCTCGCTTGTCCGTCTTCCGGTTCTCCGGCCATAGATCAAGCCATTCGTCCATAACGACGACCGCCTCGAGCATTCGGAATATCCATTCCTCATCAATGGCATCTCTCACACGTTGCAGGATCTTGCGGCAATCAACCTGATAGCTGACGATGTCTACCGGTGCGAACCCTCCACCGCCTGTTGTTTCGAGGTTGGCGGATTTCATGCCCTTTACCTGGGCACCTTGGACAAGATCTCGAAAGCGAATGGCGGTGTGAAACCGCACACCGCCCATCCCATCTTCATCTTCCGCTCCTTCCATTTCTCCGTTCGAGACGAGGAACTCGATTGGACTGGCCTGAGCGTTGAGAATTGTCACTGCGTCCCGCACATCGAGAATGTGCATCCTGCTTTGCATGGTTGGGGCGGAAGCGGTATTGCCGACCATTGTATTAGAAGACATCACGCGCCCGATCATTTCATACATCCTGTCCCGGCATTCATTGGATTCATCACCTCGACCGTAAAATGCGACGAGGGGAAGCACGCCGGGTTTCAGCTTCTCGCTCTCGAGATCCTTCACTTTTTTCAACCGGTCCTTCAGTCTCTTGCTGGCAGTCATTTCGAGCCCCTCGCGCCTTTCTTCTGTTTACCCCTGAGAGGGATGATCTTTAGAGGTATTCTGTCCAGCATCCCGCCATCGATTGGCTTGCCATCCTCACCAATGCGGATCGCTAGAAGCCCCTTCAACGCCGCGTCCCTTTCACCGTCGGTCATGGCCGACCGATTGGAATAGGGGGAACGAGTAACGAGACCGGCGATCTGCTTCGGCCGCTTCATCAAGACGGTGGCAATACTCCGTTCCGACATGCCTATTACCCATAGCACCCACGCGACATAGACTTCGCGATCTGTGTGCCTGTCCATCCGGATCATTTCTTTCTCACCCATCGTACTGGCTTCCCCTTATACGTCACTGAAATCGTGCGGGTTTTGCCCTTCTGCTTTACAGTGTCTTTGAACGCTTTCTCAGCCTCATTCATTTCAGTTCCGGCAATAGAACCGAAGCGATAAAGATGCCCGTTGACGTACCTGACGAGGTGCCGGTTGATGCACTCGAGTGCTTTCTCCCGTGTTGGGAAGAGCTGTTCTTTCCCGCCTGGACCCAGGATAGGTTTCGCCTCATCGTCGGCAGGAGTCCGGAGGTAGGCGATGAATCCCGTGGCGAGTTGTTTCGTATAGGTCTCAAACTGGTTCATAGCTTCCTCACATCCCCGCCGTTTCTTCCCACAAGGTCGTCTGCGAGACTTGATCCTTGAACAAGGTGAGCTTCCCATCCCAATCGAAGATGTGGCGATCACGAGGAGTGCCGAAGCGATCTTTCAGTTTGTAGATTTCGATTTTTCCCCTCGTCACTTCGAGGTCGGCGTCCCATTTCTCCCGGCCTTTCCCATTCGCGGCCGGTGGGTTCTTCTTCAGCCAATCGTTGCGATTGAAATTGGCAAGCATGATGTCGGCATGCTCTTCGAGCGAACCACCATAGAAATCTTCCATCTCGGGCTCTGGATGTTCCTTCTGTCGGGCGGCCTTTGTGAACTGGCATAGCCCGATCACGACGCAGTTAAGATCCTTCGCCAATGCCTTGAGATCACGAGCGTTTTCATATGCGCGCTCGACCGGGTCCATACGGTTCTTCGTTACGCGATCTACCAGCTTCAGGTGGTCGACGCAGAGTAAGTCCAGCCCGAACTTGCGCTTGTGAGCGAACGCGCGGCTGCGGATCTGCTGGATCGTCATCTTGGATGGCGATACGATTGTCAGCTTGCGGTCCTGAAAATGCTTCTCCGCTCTAATTAGAGATTCCATCTGCTTCTCATCAACGCCCCGCAGGATGTCGCGCATGGAGACTCCGGTCTCTCCGGCAATCGACCGTGCGACGAGGGCCATATTGTCCATCTCCAGCTCGAAGAGAGATGTCGGGTGAGCGACAGAAGAGAACAGCATCTGCTGCATTGCAGCCGCCGTTTTGCCCGAGCCGGGATTCCCACCCCACAGCACCAACGATCCTTGCGGGAAGAGGCCGACCATTTGCTCCAGCCCCTTGAGGCACGGACGCAGCGCCATCCCGCTGCCTTGTGTCGACGCCGACGTGTAAATCTGGCGGATCGTGCTCGACACACTGGACTCAAACTCAATGGCCGCATTGCGCGACATATCGGACAGACGCTCTGTTGCACGGTCGATGATCTGATCCGGGTCGAGGTTGATGTCGCCGACGGACTTCAGCATCCCTTCAGCCAGAGCTTTCACCTTACGGCGACTGGCCGACTTGCGTAGCTCATGTGCATAATCGACCAGCGGTATCTCTTCTTCACGGCTTGCCACATGCAGGAGCATGGACAGGTAAGCGTCCGGGTCTTGATCATTACTCAGCGTGCCCAAACGACCGGCGACGATAGGCACGCGCACCGCACGGCCGTCGCTTGCCAGCTCATAGATCACAGCGAAAATCTTCTGATGATCGTTCGATGCGAACAGGTCCATATTCACCAGCTCCTGGATATTCCAGTAGTTGGTTTCGTCCATCAGGATGGCGCCGAGGATCAGCTGCTCGATCTTCAAATTGCTAAAGGTATTGGACGTTGCGGATTCGTTGCTCATCATTCTTCCTCTGCACCCACACGTCGAGCCAATCGTCTGGCTCAGGAGATGCGTAGATTGCCGCTTCAAGGCCAGCTTCCATGGCCCGCTGCTGTAGTTTCTTGGCGGCCACGATGCCGGGCGGGTCGGTTACTTGTCCGGTTTGCTGATGCAGGCGGAACCTGTCGCCGTCAGCAAATATCTCCAGCCGCTTAACCCCGGCCGGTATATCCAGATTGATCATTCCCGAGGTTGACAGCGTGGCCCACACGGACGACGGCTTGCGAGATAGAAGCGAAACACCGAGTGCCGTCTCAATCCCTTCTGCGAGCCGAAGTGTCTCCGTCACCGGACCAAGCCGCACCGCCCCACCATTGGCAGGACCAAGACCAAGTTTCACTTTTCTGCCTTCGTCGTTGACGAGAGCTCTGCCGTTCGGCTGCAGGAAGATTCGCCAGATCGCGATCAGTCTGCGGTTCTTGCCTTGGACACCACCGATCAGGGCAGGGTGCTTTGCCTTTTGCAGCGAAAGTCCCGGATGGAACCGGAGGCTTGGCATCCACTGCGTCCCTTCAGGGAAATCAGACAGCTCGATCGAGCGGGAGTTGAGGTAGGTCTCCGCCAGTGTGCCAGCGATGGGCTTGGCTTCATCCCATATCGAGCGGACGGTCTCTGCCTTGCGCTCTATATCTCTCAGCTCTTGTTTTGCTCGCTGCTCGTCTCGGCGCTTGCGCTCCTGCTCTCGCGAGATCCGTTCACGACGTTCCCTTTCGGTCTCTTCGCGTCCCGGCAAATTGACACCTGCCAGAGATGCCACCATCTCGACCGCGCGGGGAAACGAGACGCCGTCAAGCTCCATGAAGAACTTGAAGTGGTTACCCGTCACGCCGCAGCCGAAACAATGGTATCGGCCTTTGCGGTCTTCGCAGTGGAATGAAGGGCGACTCTCGCCATGGAAGGGGCAACAGCCCCAATAGTCCCCCTTCTGTGGCTTGGTCTTGGCCCGGTCCCATGAGACGCGAGTAGCAATAACTTCCGAAATTGGTATGCGGTCTCGTAGGTCATCGAGGAAGCTGTCGGTAAACCGGCCGCTGCCATTGTTACGCATTGCCTTGAGCCCCCGCCATAAAGAGGTCGAGGCTGGCGTAGATCTCTTTCAGAGCAGCCGACCGCCGCATACTGGCTTCGCCACGGGTGCGGTCGTCGAGTGCGGGATCGTTCATATCGGCGAGAGCCCGATAATAATCCAGCGCTGCTTTGTGATTGATCTCGGTGAGTTCGCCCAAGAAAATCCCTGCACTAATCAGGACGAAGGCCGCTCCTGTGCATCCGACCTCGGCTGAAGCTGCCTGTGTCGCGTTGAACAGGTGACCGTGAACCACCTGACGAACAACGTCCTCGCGCTCCGGGCTTAGTTTATGAACTGGCTTACGGGGATCGTTCATAGGAATTGCTCCTGCTGAAATGACCGGCCGCGATCAAAGGCGTGATCCGGTTCGTTCATGATGCGAAGGGCGTCCAACATGCAGAGCGCTTCCGCTTCGTCATCGGTGTTGTATGACCAGCCCTCGCGATCGCAATAAGCTTTGGCCTGCTGCTTGAACCACTTGGTTTTCTCGGCCTGCTTGGCCTTCTTCATGCTGTCGGGAACCCGCAACTTGCCGTGGGTCTTAGAACGCCAAGTGGGGATTGCGATGAACTGCGGCTCCCTCAACCCCATTGAGTGGCATAGCGTCTGGGCGTGCGTCGGCCAGCCCGAAGAGAATATGACTTGCTGCGCATCGATGGCGGACTTGCCATCTTTCCCGTGATCGACAATGGTCATCAGTTCGATGCCCACCAGAGGGTCCGGAAGGTTGGCGAGCGTGCGCTTCAAGTATTGAACGAAGTTGGCAAAGGCCTCGCCGTGACATTCCTGGGTGAACTTCCACGTTCCATGGCGAATGTTCTCCCCTCCCGCCAGACAATAGGCGTACCCCATGGATCTGCCTGGATCGAGAACGAGGTAAGATTGCGGAGCCTTACTCATTCCGGACGCTCCGCATAGAGAAGGCGAGCTGGAGCGGGGAACAATGGCTTCGGTCCCCATACATACCAAGCGTGGTCCTCGGTTCCCGTCTGGCCATTGCCCTCCCACGAAATCCGGTCGACGAGAACGATCTTCGCGAGGAAGCGAGGGTTCTCGGCAAACAAGTGCTTGCGGGTTTTGCCGCTGTCGAACTTGGCGGTGAGAAGCAACGCAACATTGCCGGCGCAACGGGACAATGCCTTTCCGGCAAACTTGACGGCGATGCGGTTCTGCTTCCCGTAAGGCGGGTTGGTCACAATGGAATCGAAAACTTCGTAGTCGTCACGATCTGAAAGGAAGTCGAAGATTTCGTCGTGTTCGCGAGTGTAGGTCGCGATGTCAGAGGTGTGGACCTCAGCGCCGTTCGCTCGAAGCACATCAGCCATCTTATGGTTGCCTGCTGCCGGCTCCCACAAATTATATCCATTCACTGGAAAGAACTTGAGCAGGGCTTCGGTAGCCCATGCCTCTGTCTCGTACAGCTCATTGATTTTTCGGTCATATCCAGATGCCGTTACGGTCATATCTTCCTCCCGACGGCGCGCATCACGCGCTTTTCCATCAGTGCTAATCGTTTGTTGAGTTGCCTGGAGAACCAGACGAGGCGGTATCGGATTGGCTCGCCGGATCTCGGTTCGCTGATGAGCCGCATGAAAATGGCGTAGGGCGTTGAACCCTTGAGGCGATTGCAGGGAGCACACGCCGCAGCGATGTTGTCCTTGCTATCGAGACCTCCGGCAGATCGCGGCTTGATGTGCTCGCGGGTTGCCTGTTTGACTGTCAGTGGATCGAGACAGTAGATGCACTTGCCGCCTTGCTTTTTCAGCGCTGACTCTCGGTCGGCTCGGGCAAATGCTGCATCCAATTTGGATTGCTGGTACTTGGAAAGACGCTTCTTCGACATGCTTCACCATCGAATCCGTCGAAGAGCGCGAGGGTACGTATCCATCGCGAGAACCTTTCTAGGGAATGTGCAGGGTGTTCCGGCTTGGCCGGTAAGCTACGGCGCCGTAGCGCCGAGCTATCTCTCAGGTGGCATATTTGCCGGGTCGATATGATAAATCAGGCAGCGCGAAGGGCGCTCTCACCCCACCAGCTTTCCACCTGCCGTCCGTCGCCTGCCTTATAGCGGACCAAGTAATGCGGTTCGGTGTAGGTGTATTGTGCGCGGGCGATGATCTCGCCGGTCTCTTCACTTTCAACGAGCTTGACGCGATCGCGGAGATTAAAAACCAAAGTGTTCATCGTAATTTTCCTTATGTTGGCATGATTGCCGGGTGGTCGATTGCGTTCGTCTATATCAGTCGGGGGCTTGCTCGCTCACAGCCGCCGAGAGATCTTTGTTGGCGAGTTCAGTGCCGTCGTTCATGCCCTTTTGCCAGTTCTGGAACTCCTGAGAGCCAGGCTGATATGGATTTGTCGCGCTTTTGCGGCGACGACCAGAGGCGAAGCCCTCATCATAGGCACGATCTTCCTGCGGCGTGCGGTCCTTGTCGAGAATATCGAGCTGGCGACCGAGCTGGTGCCCAAACATCTTGGCAATGCGCAGCTTACGCTCGAAGTCGGCAATGACCTGACCAACATCCTTATCCTCAAGGGATTTCGCGAACTCGAAATCCTTCTTGGACCAGCCGAGGTCTTTCATCCGCTTGTACTCGGCGTTCATATCGCCCTTCGTGCCAGCCATTTCCGACTCCAATCCCTTCAGGGTTTGGAATCCTTCAAGGAACTTCTGCTCTTCGTAAAGTTCCTGATCTGTCTTGGTGTTATGGTCTCGCGTGTTCATGATTAGCCTCTGTCCTTCTTGATTTTCAGGCGGCGGCGAGCCTCGTCTATTGAAACCCCTGATTTCAGAAGGTCGTAGTAGGCGGACTCTTGGTGTTCAGGGACGTGAAAGCCCCTGTGAAACTTCTTGTAACTTTTGATATGCAAAGGAGGTTCGAACGACTTCTCGCAGCCGTCATCTGCTGCCAGTCCAAGCTTTTTTATACGCCTGATTACCTGGATTCTATGCAAGCCAAGCAGGTTTGCGATGGTGCGCTGAGGTGTCTTCTTGCGCACGAGGGAGCGGAGCTCACGGTCGAGATCTTCCGTCCAGATAAGGTTGCCTTTGCCAACCATCGGGGATCACTCCCCGTCAACGTTACGCAAATCAGCATCGCTAGGGATATCGAATCCTATCTCCTGCGCTGCAGCAAGACATGACAAAACAATGAGCCCGGTGCACCTAGTATCTCGTTTCGCCTCGGCCCTGAATATGGATACCTGCGAACTTCCAATACGTTCTGCGAAAGCTGTTTGGCTTTCGCCGAGCTTATTTCGAACGAACTTTATCTGACGTCCAGTCAGCATAAGCTGCTCAACTTCCGCCATAACTTGTTTGTATCGGGTCAGGATGTCGTGAAAATTGGTGGTGTTATCGCGCATTGTTATTCACTCCGTGTTAATTATGAAATACAATGCGAATTGACTGTGGTAAATACAAAACGTATTTAATTTGTCAGGAGACTTCGATATGAAGAATGCAGGACCGCATATCCGCCTCAAAGAAGCTCGCCTAAACGCCGGATACAAGTCGGCGACCGATGCTGCGCGGAGTATGGGCGTAAAGGTTGTTACATACACAGCGCATGAAAATGGCGGACGAACATTTGACCGCGAGCTGGCCCGTTTATACGCAAAGCATTACGGCGTTGATCCGGCGTGGTTGATCTTTGGGGAATCCAAGGCCGCTGAAGACGCTGCTAAATCCGATCCGTTCTTTCGACCTGCGCCTGAGCAAGGGTCTTCAGATCTCGACTCATTCTGGGAAATGCCGGACCACTTTCTTTCAAGTGGACTGGACATCGCTGGCCGAGGCGCTCGGGTCATGGAGATAATCGGCGATTATATGTACGACCCATCAAACCCAACCGCTCCAGGTTCTCTCTTCCCGGGTGACCGCGTCATTATTGACACGAACGATACACGACCGACGCCTCCAGGAGCGTTCGCGGTATTCGATGGCTCAGCGGTTTCAGTTAAAATGGTTGAAGTTATTCCGTCCGAAAACGCCTTGAACGTTCGTGTCACCGGTAGAAATCCAAGATACGAAAGCTACGAAAGGAACGCGAACGAGGTGCCAATTGTTGGCCGAGTAAAAGCAAAGGTGACGATGTTGTGAGCAGCTCACTTTCGTTTTCTTTCGTTTCGCTGCATTTTTTTCTGGAATGACCATTTAGATTATTAATTTTGAAGGCTTGAGCACTCCATATGCTCTCACTTGTATGCCTATCTATCCTTCACATACCTTGGAATAATTCTCTATGCTCGATTGAGAGATCGTCGTGACTCCCACAGACCAAGAACCCCGCCATGAAAATCATGGAAGGGTGCCTGGAGTAGGAGGGGAGAGTCCATGCCCAACCGAGCCGACCGCCGCTTATCCCACAGGTAACGGCGGTCTTGCTCGCCTTACCATCTTGGCCTCTTTTTCGTGAACACCCACGTCGATCAGGGCAGACCACCAGCATAACGCCGCCAGAAACCCTTTGAGCCAGATCGAATCCCGTTCCTTGCTCAAAAATACCTACTGTAGGGCCGAACCGGTTTCCGTCATACCCTGCAGCAGACTGGTCTGTGATGTTCTGCTTGAAAAAATACGTGACGTATGATACTCAAACGTCACTGGATTTTCTCGTCGGCAAAACGAATTTTTCCATCCAGTCGCGGCCCCGAGCATTTGGTAGATGCTGCGGGGCCTTTTTCTTATGCTCCCTTTTTTTATCGTTCGTCAATACGTTTCGTATTTTTTATGTTGACACATACGATGCGAATAGTATTAATCAATTCATACCGTAGAAATTTCGAGCCGACGAAATGAACATCAACATTCGAGAAGCAGCACGACGTGCGTCTGAAAGGCGCGCGCTGATGGAAGACGCCATTCGAGCATGGCACCGGGGGCAGAAGCTCACTCCAGAGCAGATGGACCTGGTTCATGAAGCCGGGGTGGTGACGTTTGCTAACTCGTTGGGACTTCACTTGTGACTGAAGAGCAGGAAATTCGAGCCGGCTTCGAGATCTACAAGCGCTTTATCCGCGATGGTTTTGGTTCCTGCATGGAGATCACCGTCAAGGGAAAAAAGATCCGGGAGACACCGGAACAGGCGTGCGTCCGCAGATGGCGCCGTCTCACAGATACCGTCCGCGACGATTTTATCGCGGAAGGCCGGGAAGCACTAAGAAAACTTGAGGTTTAATAATGAAAATTATCTCTTTGCAGGCCGAGAATATAAAACGCCTCGTTGCCGTTGAGATCAGGCCCGAGGGAAACCTCGTCGAGATCACGGGGAGGAACGGGCAGGGTAAGACCTCGATCCTCGATGCTATCTGGTGGGCGCTCGACACGAACAAAGTCGTTCAATCTAAGCCCGTACGAGACGGAGCTGACAAGGGCTTTATCGAGTTGGACCTTGGCGATTACATCGTCACGAAAACCTTCAAACTGAAGGACGACGGCGATGTCACAATCTCGCTAACGGTGAAGAACAAGGACGGCGCCAAGTACGACAGTCCCGTCAAATTGCTCGAGGGCTTCATTGGTGATCTTACCTTCGATCCTCTCGCTTTCTCCCGCATGCGACCGCAAGACCAACTGGTCGCGTTGCGTGCACTGGTGCCAAACTACGATTTCGCGGCAGCTGACAAGCTGAACAAGGATGACTTCGATGCTCGCACCGATGTCAATCGTACTATTCGCGATCTGAAAGCCCGCATCGAGGCAATCGTTGTGCCGGAAGATACTCCGGAAGAACGGGTAAGCGCTGAGCAGTTGATGGCGGATCTGGCATCCGCGATGGATCACAATGGCAAGATCGACGCTGCAGTTGTGAAACGCGACAACATTGATCAACGCATCAAGTCGGTCGAAAACATCAACGCTTCGCGTAGGGAAAGTATTAAATCGCTGGAGCAGGCAATTGCCGCCGACGAATTGGCGATTGAAGAACTGCGGGATGAGCTCGACGGCATCGATGTCAGCGGTGAAAAGAAGGACATCGACTCCATCCGTCTGCAAATAACGCAGGCCGAGGAAACCAACCGCTACGTCGAACGTAAGCAGCAACGCGCTACCTTGTCTGAGGAATTGAAGAGCGCCGAGGCGAAAAGTTCGGCCTTCACCAAGGCTATAGACGATCGGAAGGCTGCGGCTTCAACAGCCGTAAGGGAAGCGAAGCTCCCCGTCAGTGGCCTTGAGCTCACCGAAGACTCAATCCTTGTCAACGGCCAGCCTTTCAATCAGGCGAGTGATGCGGAACAACTCCGCGTGTCAATTGCGGTGGCTGGCGCCATGAACCCGAAGCTTCGAGTGATTCGTGTCCGCGATGGTTCGCTACTCGATGCGGATTCCATGGCTCTTTTGACTGACTATGCGCAAGAGAACGACCTGCAGGTGTGGATCGAGACCGTATCGTCCGGCCGCGAGAGCGCAGTTATGATTGAAGAGGGCCTCGTCGTCTCCAATTTGGAGGCAGCAGAATGAAAATCATCGCTGCAACAAACGGCGCGTACCTCGTTGAAATGACAGCGAGCGAGGTCGCTAAGGCTGCCGGGTTCTACGCCACGCACACCGACGGGTGGATCAGCCAGAATAAGGGTCAGCGCGAGCCGATCATCGGCTCTGAAATCAACGTCATGGCAGCCTACGACTTCCATTCGCGGATCTCGTCGGCACAGGACAAGTGCACGCAGTCGGCCGGTTTCCTTAGAGGCCTGGCTGACATGATCGAGCGATCCCTGCCAGACGTCATCACCCATCCGCAAGAGGCGGAAGCAGAGGAGGCGCAATCGTGAGCACCCTCAACTTTATTCCGAATGCCGATGGCACCTACACCCTTCCGCCTGGGATCTACTTCGACCTGCCGGAAGGCATCTACCACGCTGATACGGCGCTTGGTTCAACGTCCATCAAGGAGCTCGCATCCAAGCCGTGCAAATGGCAGTACGACCGCCTGCGTCCTCGTCAGGAAAAGGAACAGGAGTTCCTTGTATGGGGCAGCGCGTGGCACTGCCGCGTCCTTGAGGGCAAAACAGCTTTTGAGCAACGCTATGCAAAACCACCGAGGCCCGAGGATTACCCGGAAGCTCTGAATACGACGGATCAGATCAAAGACATCCTGCGTATGCACGGACAAAAGCTCACCGGAAACAAGCCCGAACTGATTGCGCGAGCGAAGGAACTCGACGAATGTCCACCATTCTTCGATGACATCCTTGCTCACTGGAAACTTGAGCATCCCGATTACGTCGAGCTCACCGAGCGGCAGGTGGTTGAGATCGAGGATTCCGTGGCGAACATGGAACGTGATCCAATCCTCACCTCTGTCATGACGGCCGGATCTCTGGTCGACGGCGCAGCTGAAATGTCCATCATCTGGATTGATGAGCGCGGCATTCGTCGAAAGTGCCGCTTCGACTATTCACTTGCTCCAGCCGGAAGCCGCGTCAAGTCTCTCATCGTCGACCTGAAATCGTTCTCGTCATACCGGGGCGGGTCCGACGAAGAGGCGGCAATCCTGAAGGTCCACGACATGGCGTACGACGTGCAGGTCGCGGCCTATATGGAAGGATACTTCGCCGCCCGAGCACTGCTCGAACAGGGCATGGTCTTCGGCACTCCGCCCCGCGACCTCTACCTGCAATCCTTCCTTCTCGCGGATGGAATCGATTGGGTGTGGGTGCTGATGCGCCGGGATAATGGCATGGTTCCAATCATCCTTTCCGTCGATACCGAAGACAAGATGTTCGACCACGCCAAGCGGATCGTGGCCGACGCCCTCGAAACCTACCGCTTTTACATGGACCTGTACGGACCGGATCGTCTGTGGACGCCGCCGCCGAAAGCCCCGCTGCGTCTGAACCACACCGTCATGCCCACTTACAACCGAGGAATCCAGTATGAGCAACCTAACCATCGCTAATCAGGCGTCGGATCTTATCGAGTCCGTCCGCGCCGACATCGAACCTTTGGTGATGGATAGCGGAAAGAGCTTTGACCGACTGCGTGCGGTGTTTGCAATTGCAGTCCAGCAAAACCCGGACATCCTGAAGTGTTCGCTTGACTCAATCCGTCGTGAGGTTGGCAAGTGTGCGGCAGACGGGCTCGTGCCTGACAATAAGGAAGCTGCGATGATCCCGTACAAGGGGATCTTGCAATACCAGCCCATGGTACACGGCGTTATTAAGCGCCTGCGCGAACTCGGTGGCGTCTTCTCCATCACGTGCAAGCTCGTATATGCCCATGACCAGTTCATTCTTAACGAGGCAGATCCAGACAGCCTTGTGCATAGCTCCGATCCCTTCTCCACGGATCGCGGAGCCATCGTCGGCGGATACGCCATCTTCCGTGATGACCAGAAGCGCGTTCTCCACCTCGAAACCATGTCTCTCGAAGAGTTTGAGAAGGTGAGGAAGGCATCGAAGGCACCAGACTCCCCGGCGTGGAAGAACTGGAAGGAAGAGATGTACCGCAAGGCCGTCCTTCGTCGCGGCTCCAAATACATCTCGGTCAACAACGACAAGATCCGTGCACTCCTTGAGCGCCAGGACGATATGTTCGACTTCAGCCAACCGCGTCAGACTGAACGCTTCGACCCATTCACCGGTCAGGTGATTGAGCAGACAGCGCAACCGGCCATCCAGCACCAGCCGCAGCAGACGGTACAGATGGACAAGGCGGCAGCCCAGGAAGGCGAGAAGGTAGAGTCGGCCAAGGATCAGAAAAAGGGAAATGTTTCATCGAAGCAGGCGGCGGCTCAACCGAATGGTGGAAAGCAGGACGCCGACCAGAAAGAAAAGCAATCTGGACCTCCTAGCGCGCCTGAAGACATTATCATCCAGCGTGAACACCACGATGTCATCCTTGAAGGGTGTGAGAAGTTGCTCGGTATCGCACTCGATATGGGCATCGATGCCCCTGATCGTCGTGGCGTTCTGAAGCAAGCAGCCCAACACTGGTCATCCGCAACACCGGAATATGCGAAGCCGCTCATGAAGGCGTGTATCGACATGTCGGATTGGTCGATCAAACGGGATGCCGATGGCGTTGCATGGACTGCGGACCACGCAATGTTCGTCCACAAGGTTAAAGATCTTCTCGGCGTCGAGAAGCTTAACGTCGGCAAGTACCCGTAAGCATTGCAGCCAATCGTGGCGCTGCCGAACGGCGTCACGGTAATTCCTTCAATATTGCCTTGAACAACGATTAGGACTTACCCATGAATACTTTCGGACAAGAGGCCGAACGCCTTGCGAAGGAAGTCTCCGACAGAGAAGAAGACCTTCGCTTAATTACAAATCTCAAGGTGAGTGGCGGTCAGTTCCGTCTCGCTGTTGACTGCGATCATACCGATCCAGCGATTGCGGAAGCAGTCCGGCGTGTATCCGATCAAGACACGCTCAAACTAAACCTGATGTCCGCTATTACAAACATCGCTCGTCTCAATGTCGACAAGGCGCGGGTGCGTTTGCGCGACCATGTATCAGCGTCGTCCAAGGTGCAGGAGTCCGCTCAATGAAAATGAGATCCACCGATTTTGAGACCACCGGTCAAGCCGACGATAAACGCAAGGGTAAAACCGTCGGTATCGTTGAAATTGGGTTCACCGATGTAGATGGCAGTACAGGGGCGGTTTCCAAACCTGTCTCCGCTCTCGTCAATTGCGGCATTCCAATTCCACCAGAAGCCCGCGCTGTGCATCATATCTCTGATGCAGACGTCGCTGAAGCAATCACTCCGGACAAGGCGCTTGCCATGTTGATGGACGGGATGGAACCGGGCGACATCTTCGTCGCTCACAATGCCGAGTTCGAGAAGACTTTTTTCTCCGGAGGTACATACCCGTGGATCTGCACGCTGCAGTCCGCCAAGCACTTGTGGGACGATGCGCCCGGTTTCAGCAATCAGGTGCTGCGTTACTGGCTTGGCATTGATGCTGATCTCGAATGGCCGGAATTGGCGATGCCTCCGCATAGAGCCGGGCCGGATTCCTATGTCACGGCTCACATACTATCGCGAATGATTAAGGATAAACATCCGTCAGTTCTCATTCAACTGACCAATACGCCGGTTCTTTTGAAAACGGTGAACTTCACCAAGGATCATCACGGCAAGCTCTGGTCCGACATGGATCGCGGATTCCTGGAGTGGTGCCTCGATCCCCGCCGGGAGAACTTATCTCCAGAGATCCGACATACCGCCCGTCACTGGCTCAACAAGTTGACGATGTCCGGAACCCCTTTCGCGTAGGTGCAGTAAAATGACATATCAAGTTCTTCCAGTTTATCTGCACGGTTCGCATGCAGAAACCCAATATTACGTGGCCAATGAAACCGTCACGGCAAAGCAGATCCTTTCGGGCGACGACAGTGGTGTCGTCTGCCTAGTCCTACAGCCGGAAAAGGCTGGACTGATCGCCGAGCTGCTGAATGCCGCCAGTGAGCGAACAACAGAAACTCCGCAAAAGAATACCTGACCGAGTCAAGCTGGAGGCCGCGCTTCGCAGGTTCGGCCTCAAGGTTGAAGACGTACAGTTCGACCACAATCCAGCCCTTGCACTCAGGCCCATCAACGAACTGACCGGCGATACAATTCCGCCGGCCAATGACCCTGCGCACATCGATATGCTCCTCGTCGACGAACACAAGCTCAAGACCTTCGGTCGAGGCGGCGAGAAGCGGATTACCACCGCCGATGGCGACATCGGAAAGATCGCAAAAGTCCGCAGGGTTTCCAAAAAACAAGAGGCGTTCCGACAGCGCCTCCTCGCGAAGGATACCGGCAAAGAACCGGCACCGCGCAAGAGCAAATGGCACAGCCGCCCATTCAACAACCGACGTAAGCCCATCGAGGAGAAGGCAGAAGAATGACGACGTTTCGCGTTCACACCCGGACAGCTGGAAACATCGACGTCGAGGCAGACGATCCGAACCATGCTCGTAAGATCGTTCAGGCGCAGCATCCGAAGGTGATTATCAGCAAAATCAAAATCGTGAAGGAAGGTAACCAATGAGCACCGTGGAATTGGCAGAAACCAAAGCGTTCGCTCCAGCCGTCCTCAGCTACACCAACTATCGCGGAGAAGTATCAATCCGCAGGATCATACCGCACCGAGCATATTTCGGCGCAACCGAGTGGCATCCGGAACCGCAGTGGCTTCTGTCAGGATTTGATGTCGACAAGGGTGCGGTTCGCGATTTCGCGTTAAAGAATTTCGGTCTCTCGATCGACCGCAACAAGTTGGTTGACATGATCGCCGAGCTGCTCAGCGGCAGCTACGACTGCACCCGTGTTTGGGACGCTTGGCGTCATGGCACGATGACGGCAGATGATTTCACGCCGGTTGAGAATAGGGCGGACGAGATCGCCGACGCCATCCTTCTCGTCCTTCAGGCTTCCCCGACACGGGCTCCGGTCATCCCGCGACTTCCTGAGATTGACATCCATGCTGAGGTCGAGGGGTACGAATGGCGTGGGGACGGGGACTACACACCGAATGACCGGGAGAAGGCCCTCCTCGAGGACTTCGGCAACGGCCTGATCGGCATGATCGAAGAGCGTCTCGGCCTTGCGAGCAAGGTCAGTCGCTTGGCCTGCACCGCGGATCTCGGTCAGGCTTTGATAAACGAGGGGCATGCCCGTTACGCGCACCTCCCGCCGCTCCACCTGACCAAGTCGGAGTTCGACGCTCTGGACGAATACAGCGCGACCCTACCGACAGGGACCACCCCGGGCAAGCGGTGGAAGCGGCACGACGGCGCCTTCGACAAGGCCTGCGAAGAGCCGTTCTGGCTGATCGGCGAGTACGATCCGGAGGACGACGGCAAGGGCACGACAATCAAGGTGAACTGGTACGTGCCTGTGATCAGGCTGGATGCGCCATTAAGCGGAGGCTCGAAATGAGACGTTGCACACCGCCATACGTAGCTCGTCGGCTTCGGCGGCTCGTAGCTCTTATCGAGGACGGCACCAGCCATAAGGCTGACGACCTCGCGGTCATTCTCGATACTTCGCCTCGCACGATCTACCGAGACATTTCACTTCTTCGTCGTCACGGTTGGAACATCCCGGGGGAAGCGGGCGTGGGTTACATCTTTAAAGGGAAGGGGTCTTTCGACGTCCTGTCCGCAGCGGGAGGCGCATGATGGTGGCTCATTTAAAAGCTGTTCCCACCCTGATCGTCAATACGACCGAGGGCGTCTGCTCCGTCAAAGTAACCGAGCCGTCGATTGAGACGGTTCTTCTCTCATTTATCGCCGGTTGGCTCCAGGACGGGCAGGCAAGGCTCATTCGCCTTCCCTCGAATGTACTTGTCACTGCCTCAATCGTCGACTGCCCACCCGAGGAGGAGGTTACTCGTGCCTAGATGCGACATCTGCAACGGACACTCTGCATACGTCAACGAGGTCCGCGACATCTACCGGACCGATGAAATCAGAGACATCTGCTCTGGCTGTGAAAAGATCGTCAACAAGCAGCTCGGCAAAATCCAGGACTCGCACGGAAAGGCTCAGCGGTCTTTGCTCAAACGGTTCATGGCGACGTTGCGCGGGAAGAACTTCAAAGGAGTCGACAATGAATCCGAATAACGACGCCTTGCAGGCAGCGTGCCAATGCGTTTCAGTGTCCTGGCCTCTGTCTCGTGATCAGGTGCTCCGTTTGTTCAATGAGGTCACGGCTGCCTTGCAGCACACCTTACCGGACGCAGCCGTTCAGGCGGCAATCCGCGCGTGGTTTGAGGACACAAGACCTGAGACGGTAAATGTAAGCCCTCTGCCAGAACAGGCGCGGCGTATGCGCCTCGCACTTGCTGCTGCAATACCGTTCCTTCAATGGGTGGACTGTACGGATGACCTTCCGTTCCGTCATGACGATATCAAGCGTGGGCTGATCCTTTTCCGCACGAGTAACAACGCACACGGCTATACGAACTTCGTCTCTTTGACAGCCAAGGTCGACGCGCTCCCGCAGGTTGCGAAGGACGAACTGGCATGTCTGATGCGGAATATTGCCAGTGAACTGTCCCCCGTTGCTCCCGTATCGCCGGATGCTACCGGCAAGTGCGGGGAGTTGGCGGCGGTCGATCCACTAGAGCGAAAGATCGGCTTCTATTGGGTCAAGGAAGCAGACGGCTGGGTCGCATGGAAATGGACGCCGAAAGGTTGGACAAACGACTATACCACCGCCTATTTCGATGACGAAGATATAGGCGAAATTGGTCCATATATTCCTTATCCCGACGAACTCGTCGCCAGCTCGCAGGCTGTGGAGCTATTGGCGGCGAAGGACTTGCGGATTTCAGATTACATCGCCGCTCGTGACGCCTACGAGGACGCCACTAAACCGAGCGGAGCATTCGGGCAGCCGAAGCAACTTAAAGCTTGTGATCCTATCGTCGTTCGTTACCGCGAAGCTCGCGCCGCGCTCACAAAGGTGCAGCTATGACAGCCTTTTCCACCAAAGCTTTACAAGCAATCACAACCTTGGCGGGGTCTGTTGATGGCGCTCATAGCATCATGCTGAAACGCCACGAGGGTTTCATGCCAAAGGGCAAGCGTCAACCTTACGAGGGCCCAACCGTTCGCGGCGTCAAATTCGAATGGGTGGATCAAAGCGGCGGCGGTTTCTCTGGAGATGACTTCTACGGAACTGTCACCTTCGAACTCGATGAATTTCACCTGATCGTGAGTTACTCGTCATGAGCTATGCAGAAAAGACAACCGTATCTGTCGAGCGATCCGAGGCGGAAATTAAAGCGACCATCAAGAAGTACGGAGCTACCAGCTTCGCATCGTTCGAAAGCGGCACCGAGGCGCGCATCGCGTTTGAAATGGCAGAGCGGCGGGTTGTATTCCGCTTGCCTCTTCCTGATCCTAAGTCGGCCGCTTTCACGCGCACCCCCACAGGGAAAACCCGGTCAACGGCTGAAGCAATGAAGGCTCACGAGCAGGCGTGCCGTTCCAGATGGAGAGCGCTCCTACTATCGATAAAGGCAAAACTCGAAAGCGTTGAAGCAGGGATCGAAAGCTTCGAACAAGCATTCCTCGCTCATATCCAAATGCCAGACGGTCAGACTGTTGGCGAGCATGTTCAATCTCGTATCGCCGACGCGTACCAGCACGGCACCATGCAGCCCCTTCTGCCAGGCGCCGACCGTCCGTCGAAAGGAGATGCATGATGCAGTGGTCTCCACAACAGAATGAAGCGCTTTCCAAGGCCGGGGCGTGGCTGCGCATGCGGTACGCACCGACCTTCTATCTCGCTGGATACGCGGGCACTGGCAAGACGACACTTGCCATACACCTCGCAGACCACGCGAGTGGTGAGGTTGCCTTTGCAGCGTTCACCGGCAAGGCTGCCCAAGTCATGCGGTCGAAAGGGTGTCGAGGCGCAAAAACCATTCACTCGTTGATCTACGATACTCAGATCGACGAGAATACCGGCGAAGCGAAAGTCACGCTTAAATCACCGGGTGCCCTCGATAAATACTGTCTCATTATTATCGACGAATGCTCAATGGTGAACGAAGAGATGGGAAAGGATCTCCTATCGTTTGGCAAGCCAGTCCTCGTGCTCGGTGATCCTGCTCAACTTCCGCCTGTCTCGGGCGGCGGCTACTTCACGGCACGCGATGCAGATTACATGTTGACGGAGGTGCACCGTCAGGCTGCAGAAAGTCCTATTGTGTGGCTCGCTACGGAGATCCGGGAAGGCCGTTACAGGGGTGACGAAGTCAGCACCGACGGCTTGATTGTCACCACTCGGAAGAATCTTGATGCTCAGCTCGTCACCGACGCAAGCATCGTTCTGGTCGGACGCAATGAAACGCGCCAGAAATACAATCGCCGTCTGCGAGCGCTCGCCGAGAAAGACGATCCATTCCCGCTACGAGGCGAGCCGCTTATCTGTCTGCGGAATGATCGATACGCCAAGATATTCAACGGCGATATCCTGATCGTTGGAAAGAAGAGGGTGGGGAAAAAGGCAGTCCAACTCTGGATGGATGACCCGGAGGGAGGTCGTCCGACTACGAAAGTCACCGTCAGAAAAGAGTTCTTCGAAGACGACGTGGCTGCATCAAAGCTGCCATTCAAAGAACTCCGCGGCACTCAGCAGTTCACGTTTGGGTATGCCGTAACCTGCCACAAGTCGCAGGGTTCACAGTGGGACAGAGTCTGTGTCTTTGATGAAAGCCAGGCATTTCGGGAAGACCGGGACCGTTGGCTTTATACGGCAGTAACGAGAGCGGCCGAGCACCTCACGCTCGTCATATAAAAGGACAACGCAATGACAGTTTTATCTGCACAATCAATCCGTAAGCGTAAAATCTTCGAGCCGTTTCACGAGCGGACTTTGGCAAACGGAATGACCTTCGGACTCGGCCCGTCAGGGTACGACGTACGGATCGCCGAAACGTTGAACCTTGGACACCGTCAGATTGCATCAGTCAGGCACGATCGACACATTAGGTCTGCCCTTGCGAGCACGATCGAGCACTTCACTATGCCGGACGATTGTGTGGCCTACGTGAAAGACAAGAGCACATGGGCTCGTCAGTTTGTGCTTGTGCAAAACACCGTCATCGAACCGGGCTGGCGTGGCTACTTGACCCTTGAGATTACCTATGAGGGTGAGATGCCGATCACCATCGAGGCTGGATCTCCGATAGCTCAGATCGTTTTCCATAAGCTGGATGAACCGACTGAGAACCCGTACTCGGGCAAGTATCAAGATCAGAAGGCAGGACCTCAGCCAGCGTTGGTCGAGATAAGGTAAGCGTGATGGCTGACCGTATCGGATGTTGCATCCCATTCTGCAAGAGGACACGACACAACCGCGACGACACTTCTGAATGGATATGCGGCAAACATTGGCGAATAGTCCCGCAACATTTGAAGCGGCGCAAATACAAGCTCTTTCGCATTTACAAGCGACGGTATGGAGCTAACAGCTTTTGGGCTTACCCCGCCGGATCGCCAAGCCGCATTGCAGCCTACAAGCTCGACAAACTATGCGGTCTGGCGTGGGAGCGCTGCAAAACATCTGCCATCGAGCAGGCCGCAGGACTCTCCTGAAATACTTGAAGGGCGTTTAGCCCTTCGCCCTCTCCAAGTATGGAACAACGGAAATGAAAACGAACAAGCCTGTGACAGCTGAACGCATTGAAGCCGCCCTCGACCGCCTGGCGCATGCCATGGTCGCGGTCGGTGACATAGGGATCAAGGCTCTTCCAATCTACGAACGGCTGGAGCGTGAGCTGGAAACGCTCCGTTCCGCCGATGCAAAGATGGCTTCGGTGCGCGCGCGCCTCACACGATTGAGGGGTCAAACGGAAGGGCAATCTGCTTCATAGCATCGAGGCGCAACTTCAATGATCCGCCTTCGCCGTACTCCGGCCGGTCGATCGAATGACCCATAAGGATCTTTCGCAGCTCGGCATCAATGTGAGCATCCTTCATACGATCCTCGAAGGAATGCCGGAACGAATAGACCGAATGCTTTGTCGACGGCAGCAGCTTATTATCACGGAGGTACTTATTGAGGGCAGCCGAAAGGCTGTCCTCTTTGTCTTTGTACTTCGGGAAACCGTTCGGGTGCTTCTGCATGGCTGCCAGTGCTAAGCCGGTAAGAGGCACGACACGGATAGAAGATTCAGTCTTGATCTCTCTCGGATCATCCGGATCGTCTCGTGGTTCAATTATCAGGTGGGGGATTTTGTGATTGAGCACGATGTGATCTGGCGTCAAGTTGCAAATCTCGCTCGGTCTTGCTCCAATGTCGGCGACAGTAAGGACGATGGCTCGCGCTTGGTCGTTCATGGTCGCGAGATTGCCGGGCTTCAAAATCGTCCCGGTTATCCAGTCCAATGGGAAGGAAGGCCGCTTGCGCTTGCGCTTCGTCTTTTCCCTAAAACTCATTCCGTCAAAAGGATTGCGTCGGTCTGGCTGACCTAAATGCTGGTAATATTCACGATAGAGCACACGCAGATCACCGACCCGGCGATTGCCAGACGAGGCCGTATGCGTAGGTGCACCTTCCTTCGGGGCGATCTTCGCCATCCAGTAGTCGTAGTATTTGCGTGCGTCCTCCCGGGTGATCGCATCGATCATGAGATCGCCGACCACTTCGGTGAAGCTGTCCAGAGCAAGGCGCTTCACATTCGCCCACCGCTTCTTCTGTCCAGCGCTCTTGCCCCGTATCTGATGAGGCGCGATCTTTTCCAGATAGACATTGAAGGCTTCCGAGAGCTTGAGCTTTGGCTCGTCGACGGCGCCGATGGCTGCTTCGATGACCGGCTTAGGTGCACCCGGCCGCAACATTGTTTCGATTCTCTCGAGGATGGTCTCGACTGGCTCACGGGAAATATCGACTGCAGACCGGTAGGAGAAGCCCATAGCCCGCACTCGTTTCACTGCGGCCTGATAGCGCTGATGTGCTGCCCCTACGTCACCGCCACTCGCCATGGAAAACCATAGCTCATCATCTGCAGCTTCGTAGGCATCGCGAAGGGACCGGGCCTTAGCAAGGTCTGATGTCTTGAGGGAGATCTTTATGAGAGGGCCGCGTCCGTCCGAATCACGCAGCTCTGTCGGCACCCGACGGCGGTAATAATAATTGCCGTTAAGGGAAAAAATATAGCGGTCCTGATCCTCTCGGCCTTTGCGAAGGCGGCCCATGTCTCACCCGTTTGTGTACCAGTTTATAGCCTATTTTGTGGCCTAAAAACCAGACTTAATGCAAGTGGTATTTTTTGATAGGGTGATAAAGCGTTTAAATTCAACCGCTTAATAGCAGAGCTCAAAAGAGCTTATGGTGCGGTCGAGAAGACTCGAACTTCCACGGGTTGCCCCACAGCGACCTCAACGCTGCGCGTCTACCAATTCCGCCACGACCGCCCGTGGTAGGAGCCGAACTCCGTCGGCGAGTGGGCATTTAGCAAATCACTTTGGGGTGCACAAGCCCCATCTGCATCTTCCGGCAATCTTTTTGAAAAAGAATGTGAAAAAGCCGGCACGCAATCATCGAAGACATCGTTGAAACCCCGAATTTCCGGGCTTTTTCAAAGGCTTCCGTAAATCAAAAAAAATTCCGAAAAACGTCACCGAACGAGAGTGTAGCGGTGGAACAAAGGGCTGCCAGGGGCAACAAGAGCGAATCCGACGAATCCGATTCATTCGGATTCGCCTCAATCGCCAAAAAATTATCCGGCGATGCCCTGCAAGCGCTTGATATCCTCAAGACGCTTCAGCGTTTCCGTGTATCCGGCGTCGATTGCCTCGGATGCGCGATGGAAATCGGCAAGCCCGATCTGTCCCACAATCGGCATAAGCGTGACATCCGGTGGATCGCCGGCCATGCGGGCTCGCGAGATGCGGTCCTGAATGATGTTGAAAGCTTCCATCATCACGCCCGTAATGCCAAGGCGCGCTTCCTTCTCGCCATGAATTGCCTCAGCCAGACCTTCCTGGCGTGATTGCGCATGTTTGATGACTGCAGCGCGACCATACTGGTCGTAATGCAGGTTCACCGCAAGGACGAGGCGCTGCTCGTAAGCACGGCACACAGATACGGGAACAGGGTTGACCAATGCGCCATCGACCAGAACACGCTCCTGCCAGCGCACGGGCTCGAAAACACCGGGCAGGGCATAGGAAGCACGCATGGCATCAATAAGCGGGCCAGATGACAGCCAGATTTCGTGACCGGTGCGTAATTCGGTGCAGATGGCAACGAAGGGACGGTCCAGTTCCTCGATGCGCAGCCCGTCCAGATGCTCGCGCAGGCGACCATCGAGTTTCATCCCGCCGAACAGCCCGCTGCCGCGAAAGGTGATGTCGAGAAGATTGAACATGCGCCGCCGTGTGAGGCTGCGGGCGAAATCTTCCAGTTCATCGAGCTTTCCGGCCAGATAACAGCCACCGACAAGCGCGCCGATGGAAGTTCCGGCAATCATCTCGATATCGATATTGGCTTCGTCCAGCGCGCGCAGAACGCCGATATGCGCCCAGCCACGCGCAGCTCCGCCGCCCAGCGCCAAGGCTATCCGGCGCGGCTCACGCTTGATTTCAGGTTTTTCAACGATTTCTTCTGTCGGCGGTGCAAGGTCGTTATTCGCAGCCTTCCGCCTCTGCCCCCATGCAAGCATCACGATGGATACCTCTTCGTCTCGATTTGGAGCATTTCCGACAAAAGACTCAAGCGGTTTGCGTCAGGAAATGCACAGACAAATGGCTAAAACGATTCCGACAACTCCGTTTGAATGGAACCGCTTCAGATTAGCGAAACATAGTATCCAAAGAATAAATGCTGCGAATTGATGGCGCGACTCATATTCGCGCCATCACATCCTTTTGACCAAGATTAATGCTCGTGATCGCAAGCGCCTTCAATAGCCAGCGATATATCGCCGTTCTCGGCAACAACCTGCCGATAGAAGCAGGAGCGGCGGCCTGTATGGCAGGTCGGCCCGTCACCGGCGACGCGCACTTTCAGCCAAAGCGCATCCTGGTCGCAATCCGTTCGCAACTCGACAACGCTTTGCAGATTGCCCGACGTCTCGCCCTTCTTCCAGAGCTTGCCGCGCGAACGGGACCAGTAATGCGCAATTCCCGTTTCGAGGGTAAGGCGCAAGGCTTCCTCATTCATATGGGCGACCATCAGTAACTCGCCGTCACGCGCATCGGTTACAACGGCTGTGATGAGACCCGATGCATCAAAGCGCGGCATGAATGCCGCACCTTCCTCGATGGCCTTCTTGTCGGAAGGCTGGACAGGAAAGAAGCTCATAGTCTGCCGCTTATCTGCGGGTCAGGGTCATGAAGCGAACCTGTTCCTCCGCATTCACCTGCATTTCGCCGGTAAAAGTGGTGGTGATGGTCGTCGAACCCTGCTTGCGGATGCCGCGCATGGCCATGCACATGTGCTCGGCCTCGATCATGACGGCGACGCCACGCGGCTTCAAAATGCGCTGGATGCTATCGGCGATTTGTGCGGTGATGCTTTCCTGTGTCTGCAGGCGGCGCGCGAAAATATCCACGACGCGGGCAATCTTGGAAAGGCCAACCACCTTGTGATCAGGCAGATAGGCGACGTGCGCCTTGCCAATGATCGGCACCATATGGTGCTCGCAATGCGAATGGAACGAAATATCCTTCACGAGGACAAGATCGTTATAGCCACCGACTTCCTCGAACACTGTGCCGAGGACTTCTTCCGGGCTTTCCGTATAACCTGCGAACAGTTCCTTATAGGCCTTGGCAACGCGCTTCGGCGTTTCCAGAAGACCTTCACGCTCCGGGTCGTCTCCGGCCCAAAGCAAAAGCGTGCGTACGGCTGCTTCTGCATCGGCCTGCGTCGGCTTGCCATGCAAAAGAGTTACATCTGCCTGCTTGTTCGGCAGGCCGGATTCGTCATCTTCTTTGAGGATGCGAGCGTCCATCAGTATTCTCCAGTAGTCTCCTTCAAGGAGGAGACGAGTTAAACGGACAATACAACGATGCGCTTTGCGAGCGGGCGATGTATTGATCCGGCGCTTGAGGCCACCGGACAGGTTTTCGTGCGACTGCCCCCGGGTCTGTGCTAATGTTACCCATAGCGCAGACGCTACCTGCCTATTATATAGACATTAAATTGCAACTTCAAACCGCAGTCGGACGACAAAATTATGTTTTTCTCCGGCACTGCGGAAGGTTCGCCTCCATGATCGATGATATTTATAACAAACGTATTCTGGAATTCGCTGGAAACATGGAGCGTCTGGGGCGCCTTCCTGAGCCCGATGCCGTTGCCAAAGTGCATTCCAAACTGTGCGGATCGACCGTTACCGTCTACCTGAAAATGGTCGATGGCGTGGTGACGGATTTCGCGCATGAGGTGAAAGCCTGTGCACTTGGGCAGGCTTCTTCGTCCGTGATGGCGCGCAATATCATCGGCGCTTCCGCAGAGGAACTGAAAGCCGTCCGCGATGAAATGTACAAGATGCTGAAGGAAGAAGGTCCGGCGCCGGAAGGGCGTTTTGCCGACCTCAAATATTTCGAACCTGTCCGCGAATACAGGGCTCGCCACGCATCCACGCTGCTTACATTCGATGCGGTTGTCGATTGCATCCGGCAAATCGAGGAAAAGGCCAAAGCTGCCTGATGTGCTCTTGCGGCAAGAATCACGCAGGCGAGGGCGCACCAAAGCGCTATAGCCGGAATTTTACAGATCCGTGGCGCAAGACACCCGGAAGAGTGATCGGCACTTCGTTCGTGCGCTTCTATCAGGTGACATTGTCGTCTCTCATCGGCAATTCCTGCCGCCATCTGCCGACCTGTTCCGAATATGCCTATGAAGCCATTGCTCGCCACGGCCTGTGGAGCGGCGGATGGATGGGGCTTTTTCGCGTCGTGCGTTGCGGGCCGTTCGGAACCCACGGTTTCGATCCGGTGCCGCGTGCACTCTCCAGCGATCTCAAATGGTATCTGCCCTGGCGGTATTGGCGCTGCTCGGCATCTTAGATGCCTGAATCAAAAAGCGGCCTGTGTGTGCGAAAATGGTGATTTTCGAGTACCGGAGCGGAGTGTACTTTTGGGTACATGAGCACCAGCACGCAGATAATCGTCATTTGCAGCCACACAGGACGACTTTTGGAACAGGCATCTTAGGGCGCGATGCGCTTTATCAGAGCCGTCTCCCAGTTTCCCCGAATTACCCCCAGCTGTGAATTCTGACAGTTTTTTGTTAGCTGATTATAATTCATTAAGGATATCAACGTTTCATTGAGAATTGGAATTTAAGGCAGTGCTGTGGTCTTTTTCGGGCCGCAATTTGCCTGCATGTCCCCCCGGCGTCCCTATTCCTGTGAGCTGTTATGCTGAAATCATCGTCCCGTCTTTCACGTCTCATTGCATCCTTAGCGCTCGGTGCGAGTGTGCTTTGTACGTCTGTGGCGATGGCGAATACGTCCTGGGTTGTTTTCGACGCCGATAGCGGGCGAATCCTTGGGCAGGACGATGCGAATGTGCAGCGTGCACCAGCTTCACTGGCCAAGATGATGACGCTCTATCTCGCCTTTGAAGGTCTCAAGACCGGCACGCTGCATTGGGACGATGCAATGCCTGTATCGAAAAATGCGGCTGCAAAGGTTCGCATGAAGCTCTGGCTGAAGCCGGGTGAGACGATTACCGTCCGCGATGCGATCAATGGCATGATTATCGTGTCGGCCAATGATGCGGCGACGGTCATGGGCGAATATATCGCCGGATCGGAAGCGGCTTTTGGCCGGTTGATGACGCAGCGTGCGCGCCAGATCGGCATGAAGAGCACTTTCTTCGTCAATCCGTCGGGACTGACCGCGAAGTCAACCCAGCTGACCACAGCGCGGGATATGGCCGTGCTTGGCATGTCGCTCCGCCGTGACTTTCCGGAACAATATGAGTTGTTCTCGCAGCGCTCCTTCACTTTCCGCGACCGTGTTCGCAACGGCCACAACAATCTGATGTATCGCTATCAGGGCGTCGATGGCATCAAGACCGGCTATACGGATGTATCCGGCTACAACCTCGTTTCCTCAGCCGTCATCAACGACAAGCACCTTGTCGGCGTTGTACTGGGGGCTGGATCGGCGCGGCAGCGCGACGACCAGATGGCGAAACTGCTCACCCGGTTCGGCACGGAAGGCACTGAGGCCACGGGGCAGCTCGTTGCAATGGCAAAGCCGCAGCCTGTCGCCAAACAGGCAGCTCCGGCCCAGCCGAAAGCAGACGCAGTAGCAGACCTGATCGACGATTCCCGTATCGAGCAGGGCGACGGTGGCTTCCTGATCGCCTCAGCCGCTGGAGCATCGGCCTGGACGATTCAGCTCGGCGCTCCACCGACACTTTCCGGTGCCAAGGAGCTGCTGGCCAAATATCGTCCGGCGGTCGACAAAGTCGCACCGGGTCTGAAAGCTGAAATTTCGCCTGCAGAAAAGCGCCGCAAGGTCTATCGTGCGCGTTTTTCCGGTTTCAGGGACTCTGCATCCGCCGAAAAGGCATGCTCGCAGTTGAAGCAGCAGAAGATCGACTGCCTCCCGATTCGGAACTGATTTCATTTCAATTGCACAGATGAGCGCGACCTGACGCTGTCAGTCTGTCGCGCTTTACTGGCTGGGCAAAAAAGACTAGAACCCAACCTTCATTTTCATACGCATGAACCCACCCGCAATCGTTGGCGGGACTGGATAAGGATGATCAGAATGTCGAATACCGTTTCCATGCAATTTCCCGATGGCTCTGTGCGTGAATACGATGCGTCGATGACCGGCGCGGGCCTCGCTGAATCGATTTCCAAATCTCTCGCCAAAAAAGCTGTTGCCTATGCCGTCGATGGCACCGTGCGCGATCTTTCCGATCCTCTCGGCGCTTCCGGCAAGATTGAGATTCTGACCCGCGAAGACCCGCGCGCGCTCGAACTCATTCGTCACGATACGGCGCACGTACTGGCAGAGGCCGTGCAGGAGCTTTTTCCGGGCACGCAGGTTACCATTGGCCCCGTTATCGAGAACGGCTTCTACTACGACTTTGCGCGCAACGAACCGTTCACGCCCGACGATCTTCCGGTGATCGAAAAGAAGATGCGCGAGATCATTCAGCGCAACAAGCCTTTCACCAAGGAAGTCTGGTCGCGTGAAAAAGCCAAGCAGGTTTTTGCCGACAAGGGCGAGAACTACAAGGTCGAGCTGGTGGAAGCCATTCCTGCCGGGCAGGACCTCAAGATTTATTATCAGGGCGACTGGTTCGACCTCTGCCGTGGCCCGCACATGGCTTCAACCGGCCAGATCGGCAATTCCTTCAAGCTCATGAAGGTCGCCGGGGCTTACTGGCGCGGTGATTCCAACAATCCGATGCTGACCCGCATCTACGGTACGGCTTTCGCCAACGACAACGATCTTCAGGCCTATCTCCATATGCTTGAGGAAGCCGAAAAGCGCGATCATCGCCGCCTTGGCCGTGAAATGGACCTGTTCCATTTCCAGGAAGAGGGACCGGGCGTTGTGTTCTGGCACGCCAAGGGCTGGAAGATGTTCCAGAATCTGGTGAGTTATATGCGTCGCCGCCTCGACAGCCATGGCTATCAGGAAGTGAACGCGCCGCAGGTGCTCGACAAATCGCTTTGGGAAACCTCGGGCCACTGGGGCTGGTATCGCGACAACATGTTCAAGGTAACCGTTGCCGGTGACGAAACCGATGACGATCGTGTCTTTGCGCTGAAACCGATGAACTGTCCCGGCCATGTCATGATCTTCAAGCATGGCCTCAAGTCCTATCGCGACCTGCCGATCAAGCTTGCGGAATTCGGTAATGTGCACCGTTACGAGCCGTCAGGCGCGTTGCATGGCCTGATGCGCGTGCGCGGCTTTACGCAGGACGATGCGCACATCTTCTGCACAGAAGAGCAGATGGCTGCCGAATGCCTGCGCATCAATGACCTGATCCTGTCGGTCTACAAGGATTTCGGTTTCGAAGAGATCACCATCAAGCTGTCGACCCGTCCTGAAAAGCGTGTCGGCTCGGATGAGCTCTGGGATCGTGCCGAAAGCGTGATGATGTCGGTGCTGGAAAAGATCCAGCAGCAGTCCAACAACATCAAGACCGGCATTCTGCCGGGCGAGGGTGCGTTCTACGGTCCTAAGTTCGAATATACGCTGAAGGACGCCATCGGTCGTGAATGGCAGTGCGGCACGACGCAGGTGGACTTCAACCTGCCGGAACGCTTCGGCGCCTTCTATATCGACAAGGATTCTGAAAAGCGCCAGCCGGTGATGATCCACCGCGCGATCTGCGGCTCGATGGAACGCTTCCTCGGCATCCTGATCGAGAACTTCGCCGGTCACATGCCGCTATGGTTTGCTCCGGTGCAGGTTGTCGTCGCCACGATCACCTCGGATGCCGACGAATATGCGGCGCAGGCTGCGGCAAAGCTGAAAGCCGCCGGACTGCAGGTCTCGACCGATCTGCGCAACGAGAAGATCAACTACAAGGTTCGTGAGCATTCCTTGCAGAAGGTTCCGGTGATCCTTGTCTGCGGCAAGCGTGAAGCCGAAGAAAACACGGTCAATATGCGCCGTCTCGGTTCGCGCGATCAGGAATCCATGACGCTCGATGAAGCCATTGCACGACTGGTGGAAGAGGCGACCCCGCCCGATCTGCTCCGCCTCAAGAATGGTGGCTAACAATAAAAAGGCCGCGCATTGCGCGGCCTTTTGCTTTTGAAGATAGTTTAAACTCAATCCATGCTGTCTTGAACGGATTCGGATTCGCCATTGGCGACGACTTCGACTTCCTCGTTCTTGCCGGATGAAACCTTGAAATCGCGCTGATAAATGCGGTCCTTGTTCTTGGCGACGGCAACATAATCGCCTTCGATAAGGACCATCGACGAATAAGCGCCAGCACTTTCGCGTACCACGTCGCCGGAAGCGTTCAGAATTGACCATGACGTATCGGCAAGCGCTTCGCCGCCGCGCTCGCGCACAAGCTTCAACGTCACTTCCGCGGCCCGATGCTGAACGGTCGCTTCCGTCAGTTTTCCGGCTTCCACGCGAATATCGGCCCGAATGGTGGCATTGGCCGTGCCATAGTTGGAAACAACATGATAAGTGCCGCTGTTGAGGCGAATGATCGCGTTCGGCTTGACGTCGGGCACGATCAGCGAACGATCATTATTGTCTTCGTCCGCATAGATCGAGAAACGCAGGAGATCGTCATTAATCTTGCCGCCATCCGGCAGAATCGCACTGAGCTTCATCCCGCCCGCATCGAGCATCATCACTTCATGACGGGTCGCGTTGCCCACCGTGATCCGCTTGGTAGCACCGGCGCGCCCATAGGCGACATGCACCAGATAGCTGCCCTCGGGCAGATTGAAAACAGCGCTGCCGCCCTTTGCACTTGCGATCAACGGCAGTTGACCATCCGCTCCGACATCCGGCGAGAACACGCGCCATACAAGCCCCGCCGGAATGTCACCGCCACCTTCACTCAACCGCGCCTTGAGATCGAGTTCACGCGTCTGGACGAGCGGATTGTTCTCCGGGCTGGATGGGGCGGCATAAGTGTTCAGTGTCGGAAGATCGAGCGCTGGCTGCGGCAAGTCTGGCAGGCCAGTCGTGGTGGTCTGCAACTGTGGAATATTTGTCTGCGGATCTAGGCTCTGAGCCAACGATGGCATTGCACTGACGGCAAACGCGAACGCCGTAAAAAACGATCCTCCGCGCAGGGCAATTTTTCTCTTTGGGTAAAACAGGTTCAAGCGATCCGACATGTTGTATTTTTGAGCCCATGCGGGTGGCGAATTCAAGGCCAAATCGCTTCCGGCACCCGCATTTTTCCAACTTCTGTTGATTAATCGTTTCTGGAATTTTGACTTTACAGTACGGATGCAAAGGGCGAGAAGAAGCAGCCCCGAATAAGTGGAGCAATATAAGCAGCATTTTAGTGACGAGGTTATCCGTGGCCCATCCGATCTTCGATTTTCTGGCACAGCGCAGTTCCACACCGATTTCGGCAATTTCCGGACCAGCACCCGAGGGCGAGGAACTTGCAGCCTTGCTGAAAGTTGCAGCACGTGTGCCTGATCACGGACGCCTGACGCCCTGGCGTTTCATCCTGTATCGCGGTGATGCACGGCTGAAAGTCGGCGAGTATCTGGCCCAACGTGCCGAAGAAATTGAAGGTCCGATGCCGGAAGGACGCAAGGAAAAAGAGCTTACGCGTTTCTCGCGTGCGCCGCTCGTCGTCGGTGTCGTGTCGGCGCCTGTCGCGCATGAACGCATTCCGGAATGGGAGCAATTCCTTTCGGCTGGCGCTGTCGCAATGAACCTTTGCACGGCTGCGAACGCGCTTGGTTATGCCAGCAACTGGATTACAAACTGGTATTCGGACGACGCTTCCGCCCGCGCTTTTCTGGGACTGGCACCCAATGAACGTGTTGCCGGGTTTGTTCATATCGGAACGGCGGCAAACAAGATGCCGGAACGCCCGAGAGCCGACATGGACAAGATCGTTACCGAATATTCCGGCCCATGGACGCAAGCTTAGAACTGACTTCAACAAGACTTTCTAATCAGCGGATAAACATATGTTTTATGAACCGAGGGAAGGGCACCCGCTGCCCCATAATCCGTTCAAGGCAATCGTTGCACCACGCCCCATAGGCTGGATCGGGACGAAATCGAAGGAGGGCGCCGTCAACCTCGCGCCCTACTCCTTCTTCAACGCGATCTGTGACACGCCGCCTATGGTCATGTTCTCATCGAGTGGTGTGAAGGACAGCGTTTCATTCATCGAAGAAACCGGCGAGTTCACCGCAAATCTGGTGAGCGATCATTTGAGAACCCAGATGAATGCATCATCTGTCGACGCGCCTCGCGGTATCAGCGAGTTCGAATATGCCGGACTAACCCAGACGTCGAGCAGGCTTATCGCAGCCCCACGCGTCAAGGAGGCCTATGCAGCGTTTGAATGTGTCGCGGTGGAAATCAAACGATTGCAGGACAAAGAGGGCAGGCCGACCGACAATTACATGGTGATCGGTGAGGTTGTCGGCGTGCATATCGATGAACAGGTCCTGACCAACGGTCTCATCGATATCGCGAAAGCCAGACCTGTCAGCAGACTTGGCTATATGGATTTTGCCACGACGGAAAGCGTCTACCAGATGTTCCGTCCAAAATGGGAAGATGAGAAATAGACCGATTGCACATTCCAGCGAAAGTGTGAAACGGTTTTGCGCCCGGAAATGCTTAAAAACAAATAGTTAGAGGCCTTTTTTCTTGGCTTCGCCCCAGATTGCTTCCATTTCATCGAGAGTAGCGGCGTCAAGGTCGCTTCCGGTTTCACCGAGCGTTTTTTCGATGAAATGGAACCGCCGCTTGAACTTCTCATTGGCTGCGACGAGCGCGGTTTCCGCATCGATCTCAAGATGGCGGCCCAAATTGACCATAGCAAACAGCAGGTCACCATATTCCTCTTCGATATCCGCGCGCTCCTTCGCCGCCATAGCTTCCTTCAGCTCTGCGGTTTCTTCGGCGATCTTGTCGAGGATCGGTGCTGCCTCAGACCAGTCGAAGCCGACTTTGGCGGCTTTCTGCTGAAGTTTCAAAGCACGAAGCAGGGCAGGGAAGGCGTGTGGAATATCGTCCAGAAAACCGTTCTTCTCGGCCGTTTCAAGTCCGAGTTTCTCACGCCGTTCGGCCCGCTCGGCTTTTTCCTCAGCCTTGATGCGATTCCACGAGCCCTTGGCCATGCCTGCATTTCTGGCTTCAGCGTCACCGAAAACATGCGGATGCCGACGTATCATCTTGTGCGTGATAGCTTCGACAACATCGCCAAATGCAAAGCTGCCCTGTTCTTCGGCCATGCGCGAATGGAACACCACTTGCAACAACAGATCGCCAAGTTCTTCGCGCAGATCGTCCATATCATTGCGCTCTATGGCATCGAGGACTTCATAAGTTTCCTCAAGCGTATAGGGCATGATGGATTCGAAACTCTGCTCCACATCCCATGGACAGCCGGTTTCGGGGTCACGGAGCGCTGCCATGATTTCCAGAAGGCGATCAATATTGCGGGATGGTTTCATCATCGCTCCGTCAAACTTGGCTGATCTATTGCAACCATTCAAGAGAATCGCACCGGATGGCTTGAAGTCTGTTACTGATTTTGCATAGTCAGCCGGGGATCGCACATCAGGGCGGTATGTTCAACAAGCGGATACATAAACGATGACAATTCTTGTGACTGGCGGCGCTGGTTATATCGGCTCGCACACCTGTGTTCAGCTCATCGAGGCAGGCCACGACGTCGTTGTGGTCGACAATTTTGACAACAGCCACCCGGAAGCCCTGCATCGCATCGAAAAGATTACCGGGCGCACGCCGCGCCGGGAAGCAGGTGATATTCGAGATCGCGCTTTTTTGGAACAAGTGATCCGGCATCACAAATGCACTGCCGTCATTCACTTTGCCGGTCTGAAGGCCGTCGGTGAATCGAGCGAAAAGCCGATGCTCTATTATGATTGCAATGTGGTGGGCACGCTCCGCCTGTTGCAGGCCATGGAAGCAACCGGCGTCAAGACACTGGTTTTCAGCTCATCAGCCACGGTCTATGGCGATCCGCAGAAATTGCCAATCACGGAAGACCAGCCGCTATCGGCAACCAATCCCTATGGTCGGACCAAGCTCGTCATCGAAGACATGCTTCGCGATATTTATAACGGCGACAACAGCTGGAAGATCGCCATCCTGCGTTATTTCAACCCGGTTGGCGCACATGAGAGCGGCCTGATCGGCGAAGATCCAAAGGGCATTCCGAATAATCTGATGCCGATCATCGCGCAGGTCGCGACCGGTCGTCGCGAAAAACTGAATGTCTGGGGCAATGATTATTCAACGCCCGATGGCACCGGCGTTCGCGACTACATTCACGTAGTGGATCTGGCCGCCGGCCACTTGAAGGCACTCAAGAAGCTGGATGAGCCGCAGTGTTTCGAGGTGAATCTCGGCACGGGGCAGGGCTATAGCGTTCTGGACGTCGTGAAGGCCTTCGAGCATGTTTCGAACCGCGAGATCAAATACGAGATTGCGCCGCGCCGTCCAGGCGACGTTGCTGAATGTTACGCTGATCCAACCTTTGCCCGCGATTTCCTCGGCTGGTCCGCAGAGAAGAACCTCCGCGAAATGTGCCAGGATATGTGGCACTGGCAGTCGAAGAACCCCAACGGTTACGAATGAACCAGCTTGGATTGTAAATTGGAAGCCACATCTCAAAAGTGTGAGCTATCGCGCCATATCGGGAGGATTGAAACTCCTCCCGAGAGGTTTATGAACGAATGTGAGTTTTGAATGAAGCGGGCGTCGCGCTCCGCAATGCCTGCAAGATTGGACGATATGATGCGCTTCCTGCCTGACAAATTCACCAGCATGCTGATCGTGACCATTCTGCTTGCGTCCGTGCTCCCCGTGCACGGTGATTTTGCGGACTGGTTTGCGCTGGCAACGAAATTTGCTGTCGGGCTTCTGTTCTTTCTGCATGGTGCAAGGCTCTCGCGTGAGGCCGTCGTTGCAGGCATAACGCACTGGAGGCTGCATCTGGCAGTCCTGTCATCGACGTTCGTCCTGTTTCCGATCCTCGGTCTGGCGGCAGGCTGGACCATTCCCGGCTTGTCGCAATCAGCTTTCTACACAGGTATCCTCTTTCTTTGTGTTTTGCCTTCGACGGTACAGTCGTCCATAGCCTTCACCTCAATTGCAGGCGGCAATGTTTCAGCGGCAATCGTATCAGCATCTGCGTCGAACATTTTCGGCATGTTTCTCACGCCCTTGCTGGTCGGCTTGTTGTTCGCAGTCAAAGGCGGTGGTGGAATATCGGTCGATGCGCTCGAATCCATTCTGTTGCAGCTGCTCGCACCCTTCGTACTCGGACAAATTCTGCAGCCATGGATCGGCAGTTTCATGCGGCGGCACAGCAAAGCACTCGGCTTTGTTGACCGAGGCTCGATCCTGATGGTCGTTTATCTGGCTTTCAGCGAGGCTGTGGTTGAAGGTCTTTGGCGTACCGTTTCATGGCACGATCTCGGCATGATGGTGGGCGTCAACATCGTTCTGCTGGTCGTTGTGCTGCTGGCCACCTGGTACGGCAGCAAGTTGCTCGGTTTCAATCGTCCCGACCGCATCACGATCATGTTCTGCGGATCAAAGAAGAGCCTCGCCAGCGGAGCTCCAATGGCAAGCGCGATTTTCGCCGGTGCGAATGTCGGCAGCATCGTTCTGCCTTTGATGCTCTTTCACCAGATCCAGCTTATGGCCTGTGCTGTGATTGCACGAAAGCTGGCGGATCATAAAGGACAAGACGAGCGCGTCACAGCAGCTGCCGAGTAGGGAACCATCTGATTGCAGCGACCCCGCTTGCGAGATTTTCCAGATAAGCGTAGGAAGCGGGGAGGGATACTCTTGCTCTACGCGCTCGAATGTCCACCAAAGTAAGAAATTATAGATTTTACAAACACTTACATACCGCATCTAACAGATGCCAAGAACAGAAGAAGGGCCGATCTTTATGGCTGAGAATGACCAACCAGCTTTTGATCAGGAAGCGCTTGCAGAAGCCTATGAGCGGGCGCTTGCACTGGAAAAAGCTGGCGATTTCGATGCCGCTGCCAAGGCCTATGAAGATGTGCTGCGGATCGATCCTGATGACCATGGCGGCGCAGCCGTGCGGCTTGCGAGCATGGGACGCGGCGCGGTACCTCTAAAGGCACCGGATGCCTATGTGTCGACACTCTTCGATCAACATGCCGAAATGTTCGACACGATCCTTGTTGACCAGCTCGGTTATGACGTTCCGCTGCAGCTGCGGGAAATGCTCCTCGACATGAACGACGAGTTTTTCGCTGAACGCATGCTCGATCTGGGCTGCGGCACTGGCTTGTCAGCTGATGCGCTCGATGACATGGCCGGACATAAGACCGGCGTCGATATCTCGGAGAACATGATCGAAGTCGCTTACGAGAAAGGCGACTATCAGGTGCTGTTCGTCGGCGAAGCCGTTCGTTTTCTCGAAACCACGAGCGAACAGGATTGGGATCTGATCGTGGCTACCGATGTTTTGCCATATATGGGCGAACTCGACAAATTCTTCACGGGCGTTGCCTCGCATCTGTCATCAGGCGGACATTTCGGCTTCTCCAGCGAGACGCTGGACGATACAAGGCTTGCCGGGCGTGCATTCATGGTCGGAGACTATCAGCGCTTTGCACACGCACAAACCTATGTGCGTGCAATGCTCGACAACCACGGAATGGATTGTGTGCGTTGCGAAGATATCGTCGTTCGCAGCGAACAAGGAGCGCCAGTTCCAGGCCATCTCTATATCGCTCAGCGTCGCTAGTACTCTGGGCTGATATTCAGGGTTCACATCTAAGTCTCGAAGGAGCTCAGATGTCGACAGCGCCGCAAGCGATTGTCGCGATGTTTCAAGACAGATGGATATGGGTTGGTTCCATAATCTATCTTATGTGATCGATGTACGTCACTAAGCATTAGCCGATTGTATCCTGCCCTTCACACCGATTGGACGCGCAGCAGCCTGCTTTACATCGTTGATTTCAATCATTTCGAAGAATCGCGTGACGTGAGAAACACGACCAGTATCACAGCAATCTGTCTTGGCATCTAAGACCAAAGCATGCGTGTACTGTCGGTCCATATAGGCTATTACCCGGGCGGCGCCGTATTTCGCAGATGGTCGGTAGCGATATCTTGCTTTCGAGACGGTGAGCGCCATTTCCGGCTCAAGTCCGGATGGGAAGGAAGGTAGATTTAAAGATGTTGGAAGCACGTATTCGAAACACTTCGCTTCGAGACAAGATCATTACCGCTGAACAGGCCGCGAGCCTTATCCAGGACGGTATGGTCGTCGGCATGAGTGGATTTACCCGCGCTGGCGACGCCAAGGCTGTACCCGTTGCCATGGCTGCCCGTGCTGCGACAGATCCCTTCAAGATCACGCTGATTACTGGCGCTTCCCTCGGCCACGACGTCGACAAGATTCTTACAGAAGCACACGTGCTCTCGCGGCGCATGCCGTTTCAGGTCGACAGAACCCTGCGTGCCGCGATCAATCGCGGCGAAGTGATGTTCATCGACCAGCATCTTTCCGAAACTGTAGAGCAATTGCGCTCAAACCAGATCGGTCCTATCGACTACGCCGTGGTCGAGGCTCTTGCCATCACCGAGAGCGGCGGAATCATTCCCACGACATCGATCGGCAATTCGGCAAGTTTTGCCATTCTGGCCGATAAGGTCATCGTTGAAGTGAACCTTAATCAGCCTATGGCGCTTGAAGGTCTGCACGACATCTATATTCCAACGAAGCGCCCTTCCCGCGACCCTATACCGGTCACGGCGTGCGACAGCCGCGTCGGCCTGCCCTATATCCCGATCCCACCGGAAAAGATCGCAGGCATCGTCATCACGCAGGAAAATGACAGCGCCTCGACCGTGGAACCGGCCGACGGTGAAACAATAGCCATTGCGGGCCATCTGATTGAATTTCTGATGCAGGAAGTCGCTGCCGGACGTCTTGATCTGACGCTCAATCCGCTTCAGGCTGGCATCGGCACCATTGCAAATGCCGTATTGAACGGTTTTGCCGATAGCCCGTTCCACAATCTGCGCATGTATAGCGAAGTGCTGCAGGACAGCACCTTCGACCTGTTCGATGCCGGAAAGCTCGACTTTGCATCAGGATCATCGATCACGCTCAGCCCCACCTGTGGAGAGCGTGTCTTCAACAATATCGACCGTTACCGCGACAAGCTTATTCTGCGCCCGCAGGAAATCAGCAACCACCCGGAAGTCATCCGTCGTCTCGGCATTATCGGTATCAATACAGCGCTCGAATTCGACATTTATGGCAATGTGAATTCCACGCATGTCGACGGCACGCATATGATGAACGGAATTGGCGGTTCAGGCGACTTTGCCCGTAACGCCTTCATCTCGATCTTCGTGACCAAATCCGAAGCCAAGAACGGCGCGATATCGTCCGTCGTTCCGATGGTCACGCATATCGACCATACGGAGCATGACGTGGACATTCTGGTAACGGAACAGGGCCTTGCCGATCTGCGCGGCCTCGCCCCTCGTGAGCGGGCCCGTGTCATCATCGACAACTGTGCGCACCCGGATTATCGCCCACAACTCAACGATTATTTCGACCGCGCTTGCGCACGTGGCGGGCATACACCTCATCTAATTGAAGAGGCTTTCAGCTGGCATCAGCGCCGCCGCGAGACGGGCAGCATGCGTAGCTGAATATCTGAAAAATCTTGCACTGTTCGGCGCCAGTTTGATTTAAGTTATTGCTTACAAAGCGGAACCTTCTTTTCCTTGGAACGTTAACCGGCACATCGTTTTTGGATTGGAGACGATGTGCCGCTAGCAAGAGCCCTGCTCTTTCTTTCGGTTTGAACGGGCTCAATCGGCGGCGTCGAGGAACGGTCGTCGGTTAGGCAACGCAACCCCAAGTTCCGGGAAGGATCAGACCGCCTATGTCCATCCTCATCAGCCTTCTGATAACAATTCTTGTTATCTTCCTCGTACTTTATCTCATCAACATGCTGCCTCTGGATGCCAAGGTCAAACAGATCGCTCAAGTTATCGTGATCATTATTGGCATCATTTCGCTTCTGAAATATTTGGCGGTCTTCTGATTCAAGCCATCAGCAGTCATAGTGCCGGCGAAATCCCGGCCAAAATCCCGGAGTGTCAGGCCGCTCCGGGATTCGTTACAATGCCTAACCCAGGGTATTTCCTGACTTATATTAGCCACTTACGATTTATGTCTCATTGAGACGGTTCTTTTAAACATAGTTGTGCTTAATTACATTTCCTCGTAACATATATTCGCTATGCTACCTGTGATTGTGTCAATAATGGCACTCATAGACAAAAAATTGCAAGAAGCGCATGGTGGTATCTTTCCCCTCTCCGGCGTTCCTTTTATAAGGCCCACAAAATAAATGCCCGTTCTTAATAGGGATCAGGCGCGGGTCGTAGATCATCCTCACTCAGGGTTGGGAGCGCGAGGAAATGAAGAAGACTGCTCTACTAAAAGCAGCCTTGATAACGTTGTCTGTCGTGTTGTTCTCTCTCGGGGCAACCTCGATAGTGGCGTTCACTTCTGGCGTCACGCCTGGCATCGTCGCGCTCGGCCTCAGCGCGGGCATTCCCGCAGCCACGGCCTTCCCTTCTCTTGCCTATATTTTTCATCAACATAGCAAGTTGCAAGACGCATATCTCCAGCTTGAAAAAGCGCATGTCGAACTGCAGGCACGGTCACGGATCGACCACATGACTGGTCTTCTCAACCGTGAAGCGTTGTTCGAAGCCATGAAGATCAGCCGCTCCCGTATCGAAACCGGCACCTTGCTCGTTATCGATGCCGACCATTTTAAGGCGATCAACGATACGTTTGGCCATGGCGTCGGCGACCGTGCCTTGAAGCTGATCGCATTCGCGCTTCAGAATGTGACGCGAAAAGGCGATCTTGTCGGCCGTATCGGTGGGGAGGAATTCTGCGTTTTTCTGCCGGGTGCCAGTGGAGAGACCGGTATGCGGGTTGCACAACGCATACGCGCAGAAGTAGAAAATACGCCGTTTCACACAACGGAGTATCAGGTCTATCCGTTGACGATCAGTATCGGTGTTGCCTCTGCGCCGAAAAATGAGACGAACTCGCAGGTACTCAGCCGCGCTGATCGCTGCCTCTATATTGCGAAGCAGCGCGGACGCAATTGCGTGGTCTTCGATGAAGAAAGTGGGCGCCTTGCCAGCGCATCTGTCGTTTCTATCGTAAGTGCTCGCGAAGTGGCGCGCGGATAGCGCCGCGCTTCATTCCCAGGGTTCTATTACCTCTTCGGACCAACCGACCGGCACGAATCCCATTTTTTGATAGAGTTGCAGAGCACGCGGGCTGTCGAGTGTATTGGTATGGATCGTCACCTTTTCCGGTCCATGCGCCCAGGCTGCGGAAATGGCCTCACTCAGGAAAAACTTTCCGAGACCCCGCCCCTGAAAATCATCGATGAGACCGAAATAGACAATCTCGGCAGCCTCCGGCAGAGCGGTCAAGTCGAGTTCGACAAATCCAGCGGGACAGCCTTCTGCATAGAGAACGTGGATTTCAGTCGTATCTGCATGAATTACGGCTGCAACTTCCGCATCCGTCTGAACACGGCGCATCATCCAGTGATGCTTACGCCCGATCTGTTCATAGAGATAGCGGTAGTAATGGACCGGCATGGCACCCGCGCGCATCATAGCGAGGCGGATACCAGACGGCACCGGCACCTGAACTGCCTGACGGGCAGACATTTCCAGGTGGGTGATGCGGGCGGTCAGTTTTCCGGTCATGCTTATTCAGCTTCACCGGTGACAACTGGTGTATCCTGCCGGCTTCCCCATTCACTCCAGGAACCGTCGTATAGACGATTATCCTTGTGACCGACCGACGCCAATGCAAGCATGATGACCGCTGCGGTAACGCCAGAGCCACAGCTCGTAACGACCGGTTGTGAGAGATCAACACCGGCCTCGTCGAAAATCTTGCGCAGGCTTGCAAGGTCCTTTAGCTCACCGTTTTCAGACAAAGTGCCAACGGGAACGTTGCGTGCACCGGGCATATGGCCGGAGCGCATGCCTGCCCGCGGCTCGGCATCGCGTCCGGTGAAGCGTCCGGCTGCGCGTGCATCGGCGATCTGCGAGCGTCGCTCGTCCACAATTTCGCGCATCTGCACGAAATCGACCACTGCGGCCTCGTCGAATGATGGCGTGAACAGCGTTGGCGCAATCTTTGTAGCTTCTTCGGTCACCGGATAACCAGCCTTTTTCCAGCCGTCGAAGCCGCCATCAAGTACATAGACATTCTTCACACCCATCACGCGGAACATCCACCAGACGCGCGGTGCGGAAAACATGCCGACTCCGTCATAGACAACAACTGTCTCATCAGCCGTAACTCCCATGGCACCGACATGCTGCGCAAAAAGCTCTGGCGACGGCAGGGTGTGCGGCAGACCGGATTCCTTGTCAGCAATCTTGTCCTGATCGAAGAACACAGCGCCTGGAATATGTGCAGCGTTGTATTCTTCCTGCCCGTTGCGTCCAGCAGCCGGGAGATACCAGGAGGCATCGACAATCGCGATGCCCGGCTTGCCGAGCCGTTCTTTCAACCAGTCCCGTGAAACGACGAAGGCGCTTTTCTCTACCATGGGTAAACACTCCTCAAGCATGTTTCGTAAAACCGGGAAACACGCAGAAAAAAATGGGTTCAGGCTTCTGGCAGGGAGCCAAAGCGAATGCGGAACCGGCGGTTTTCCTTGCCCTTTTTCTCGATCTTGCCGATGTGGATTTCACCCACTTCCTGCGTTTCGGAAACGTGCGTACCACCGCAAGGTTGCGAATCCACCACGCCGTTTTCACCGATAAGAACAAGGCGTATGCGACCGAGCCCCGCCGGAGGACGCACATTCTTCGACTTTACGATATCCGGATTTGCAAGGAATTCTTCATCGCTGATCCAGCGAATGGCAACCGCGTCATTGGCATTCACCCGCTCCATGAGCCTTTCGGTCACGAATTCCTTGGTGTAGCTCGGATCGGGAAGATCGAAATCAACGCGACTTTCATCCTCGCCCACCGCAGCGCCGGTAATCGGAAACGGGCAGACAACGGAAAGCAGGTGGCAGGCCATATGCATCCGCATCAGCTTGTAGCGACGCGGCCAGTCAACATGCAGGACCAGCTTTTCACCGACAGTGGGCGAAGCCTGTCCTTCTGCCGGAACATGAATGATTTCGTTCTTGTTTTCGCCCGTAACGGTTGCTGAAATCTCGATACGAGAACCATCCGCGCGCTCGAGAAAGCCGATATCCCCCGGTTGGCCGCCGGAGGTCGCATAGAAGTTTGTCTGGTCGAGAATAATCCCGCCCGTCTCGGTAATGGCGAGTACCGTGCCCTCCGCCGTTGAAAGATAGGAATCTTCGCGGAAAAGCGCTTCGGTCTCGTATGCCATGATTATCCCTCGAACGGTATGTCTATCTCGGTCTTCCTCTCCAGCCATCCCGGCACTGGCAGGTTCTTGCCACGCAGGAAAGCAGGATTGAACAGCTTGGACTGGTAACGATTACCATAGTCGCAAAGCACCGTCACAATTGTGTGGCCCGGCCCGAGATCTTTTGCAAGCCGGATTGCGCCTGCAATATTGATACCCGAAGAACCGCCGAGGCAAAGTCCCTCATTTTCCACGAGATCGAAAACGATATCGAGCGCCTCCGCGTCGGAGAGGCGATAGGAGAAATCGGGGGTGAACCCCTCAAGATTGGCGGTGACACGCCCCTGCCCGATGCCTTCGGTGATCGAGTCGCCTTCGGCTTTCAGCTCGCCCGTCGTGTAGAAGGAATGGAGTGCGGCTCCATATGGATCGGCAAGTGCGATCTTGATATCAGCATTGTGGTCCTTCAGACCGAATGCGGTGCCGACAAGCGTTCCACCTGATCCGACAGCGGCGACAAACCCATCCACCTTGCCGTCGGTATCCCGCCAGATTTCCTGCGCCGTGGTTTCGATATGGGCCTGCCGGTTGATCGGATTATCGAATTGATTGGCCCAGACCGCGCCGTTCGGCTCGCTTCTGGCAAGTTTTTCGGCCAATCGTCCCGACAGGCGCACATAATTGTTCGGATTGCGATAGGGGGCGGCTGGAACTTCAATCAGTTCGGCGCCAAGCAGGCGCAGCGCGTCCTTCTTTTCCTGGCTTTGCGTTTCGGGAATAACGATAACTGTCCGATAGCCAAGCGCTTTCGCGACCATCGTGAGGCCGATGCCGGTATTGCCGGCCGTACCTTCAACGATGACACCACCGGGTTTCAGAAGCCCACGCTTTTCGGCATCGCGAATAATATAGAGCGCTGCGCGGTCCTTCACCGACTGTCCGGGATTGAGAAACTCGGCCTTGCCATAAATTGCGCAGCCGGTAAGTTCGGAAGCCTTTTTCAAATGGATCAATGGCGTATTGCCGATTGCGTCGAGCACCGATTGGAACATGGCTTCCGTCCTTCCTGTTTTGAAGAGGAAATTATGAGGAACGGCCCTGCCCTTCAAGCAAGCATGGAATATTTTTCCAAGCCATTACGCAAATTGAAACCCATCCTGCGCTCATAAATAGAAAAGCCGCCCGAAATGGGCGGCTTTTTGAAAAAATATTCAAGGCAAGCTTACGCTGCGCGCTGTCCGCCATTGCCGTTGGCATTGCGGCGCTTGCGGCGGAACGGACGCTTCGCTTTCGGAGCGGCTTCACCTGCTGCGTGACCGCCTGTACGATGGTCGCCTGACTTCGGGGCTGCACGACGCGGCTTCTGCGCCGTTCCGCCCTTGCGATGCTGGGTCTTCTGCGGGCGTTCGCCCGGAGCTGCCGCACGCGGTGCCGGAGCAGGTGCAAGCTCCACAGGTGCATCCTTGATCGGAAGCTTGTTACGCGTCACACGCTCAACGGCTCTCAGCTTGGATTCTTCCGCTGCCGGATCATAGAGCGTGATCGACGCGCCGCTGGCGCCATTACGGCCGGTACGGCCAATACGATGCACATAGGTTTCCGGCTCGTCAGGCAGATCGTAGTTCACGACGTGGCTGATACCCGGCACGTCGATGCCGCGAGCAGCAATGTCCGTTGCGATCAAAATCCGCAGCGATCCATCACGGAATCCGTTCAGCGCACGCTGACGTGCATTCTGCGACTTGTTGCCGTGAATGGCGGCGACTTCATAGCCATCGCGTTCCAGATGACGGACGACTGCATCGGCACCATGCTTCGTACGGGTGAAGACGATGACCGAACGCATAGCCTTGTCACCCAGCAGCGCGGAAAGAAGACGGCGCTTCTCCTTGGTGTGCACAGGATGCACAACCTGCGTGATTTCAGCAGCCGTCGTTCCCTGCGGAGCGACTTCCACACGAACCGGATCACGCAGCAAGCTTCCTGCCAGCGACGCGATTTCCTTCGGCATGGTGGCCGAAAACAGCGCGGTCTGACGATCAGAATGCGTCGCTTTTGCAATGCGCTTCACATCGTTGATGAAGCCCATGTCCAGCATACGGTCCGCTTCGTCGAGGACGAGCCAACGCGTCTGCGAGAGGTCAACCAGACCGTCACGCATCAGATCGGTCAAACGACCAGGCGTGGCGATCAGAACGTCGATGCCCGGTGCGATGCGCTTGATCTGGGACAGCTTGGAAACGCCGCCCAACACAAGCGCTGTCGAGATATGCGCGTGTTTGGAAACATTGCGGATCGTCTGTTCAATTTGCACGGCGAGTTCACGCGTTGGCGCCAAGATCAGCGCGCGTGCAGTTTTTGGACGGCGCTTGTCGCCGAGGCCGATGATCTTCTGCAGGATCGGCAGGCTGAAAGCTGCGGTCTTGCCGGAGCCCGTCTGCGCGATACCAAGAATATCGCGGCCTTCAAGCTGGTGTGGAATCGCCTGCAACTGGATCGGCTTCGGCTCGGTCATGCCAGCGGCTTCGACGCCCTTGAGCAAAATGCCGGTAACGCCGAGAGCGGCAAAGCCGCCCGTAATTTCTTTTGTCAATTCAATCTCTTTCGGCGGCACCATGATGTCATGGTCCGCATACAAATGCCGGTCAAGCGCAACTTGCCGAACTCTATCTGTTCAATGATAACGACGGGACGCCGAAGCTTATAAACTCCAGGCGACTTGCGCTGCCGTGCCCGAACATTTTCTCGGGTCTCCCCGCTTCCGGACCATTCCGGAAGACAGAGGCGAGACGCAACAAGTCCAATGCCGGGAAAGCCGACGAACACGTCGGCCCATGCGCCTGACGCGGCATATGGGGTGTTTTCGTCGAAAAAGCAACTGATTTCGCTTAAGGCACCGAAATCAGATGATGAAATCAGCGAGCACCTGATTGTCCGTTATGTCCTGATAGGCCCAACCGGCTTCTGCGAATTTCTTTTCCAGAAGCTTGAAGTTCGCCGCGTTCTTCGTTTCGATGCCGATCAGCACAGAGCCGAAATTACGCGCCGATTTCTTCAGATATTCGAAACGCGCAATATCATCTTCAGGACCCAGAAGATCAAGGAACGACCGAAGGGCGCCCGGCCTTTGCGGGAAGCGGAAGATGAAATATTTCTTCAAGCCTTCGAAGCGCAGTGCACGCTCACGAACATCCGGCAGGCGCTCGAAGTCGAAATTGCCGCCCGAAACAACAATGACGATGCGCTTGCCTTTGAGGTCGCTCTTCTTGAAGTCCTTCAACGCATCAATGCCGAGCGCGCCCGCTGGTTCAAGCACGACGCCCTCAATATTGAGCATTTCGATGATTGTTGCGCAAAGCCGGTTTTCCGGAACCGTTATAACAGTTTTCGGATCGAACCCTTTGAGAAGCTTGAAGTTTTCTTTTCCGATCTCGGCAACAGCTGCACCATCGACGAAATTGTCGACATGCGTAAGTTTGATACGCTTGCCTGCTTCAAGGCTCCCTTTCAGGCTCGCAGCGCCCTGTGGCTCGATAAAGCGGAAACTCGTCTTCCAGCCCAGATCTGAAACATATTGCGTAACGCCGCCGGACAATCCGCCGCCACCGACAGGCAGCAGAATAAAGTCGGGCTTCTTTCCCTCCGGCAACTGCCGCTCGATCTCAAGCGCCACCGTCGCCTGCCCCTCGACGATACCGGGATGATCGAAAGGTGGCACCATCACGCCCTTCTGGCTTGCGGCAAACTCCTGCGACGCGGCATAGCAAACGTCGAAAATATCGCCCACCAGCTTGATTTCAATGAATTCGCCGCCAAAAGCGCGGGTCTTGTCGATTTTCTGCTGCGGCGTCGTAACCGGCATGAAAACGACACCCTTGCGGCCAAAATGGCGGCAGACGAATGCAAAACCCTGTGCATGGTTGCCTGCGGAAGCGCAAACGAACACCGCATTCTTGTCGGTCGTTTCGACTGCCTTGGAGATGAAGTTGAAAGCGCCACGAATCTTGTAGGACCGGACCGGTGTGAGATCTTCGCGCTTGAGCCAAATTTCCGCACCGTACTTCCGTGAAAGGTAATCGTTGAGCTGCAGCGGCGTTTCAGGAAACAGCGCGCGCATTGCCTTTTCGGCCTCGGATACGGATTTGACGAAGGCGGTCATTATTCGACTTTCTGCATTTCCTGCTGGTTTTCCGCCCATGGCTACATGGGTTTGACAATGCAGACAAGGTTGAAGCTCGTCAGGTCGCCAAATCAACGATTTAGAGTAAGCATATATTCGGCAATACTAACTGTTGATGTTAACAGGCTTTGTGGCTTGAATTCGTGACACAAATCATGACATAGACGAGGGTAATTGCTGCGGTCGTGGCGAAATTGGTATACGCAACGGACTTAAAATCCGTCGTCTTTTAGACTTGCGGGTTCAAGTCCCGCCGACCGCACCACCTCCTCCTTTTGCGCTCAGTTTTCCCATATCCGCTCCAGGCAACCTCGCCTTGACAATTTGCTGCCCTATCCTCCAGTTTTCCCCTACTCGAAACAGATGCAGACGGAACAATGGAAGAGCAAGCCACACAGTTGATCGCAAATACAAACGCATTCGTTCTCCAGATGTACGACCTTCTCATACGATACTCAGTCTCCACACTCGGTGCGCTGATTATCCTTTGCGTCGGCTGGATACTGGCCGGAATCCTTCAAAAATGGACCATACAGTCGCTGTCGAAAATTCGCGGCTTCGACCAGACTCTGGTCGGATTCTTCGGCGCTGTCGTCCGCTACAGCATACTCGTCATCATTCTGGTCATGGTTCTCGGGCAATTTGGCGTCCAGACCGCGTCCATTCTCGCAGCGCTAGGCGCCATTGGCCTTGCTATCGGCCTCGCCCTTCAAGGTACGTTGCAGAACATCGCAGCAGGCATCATGATTCTGGTCCTCAGGCCATTTCGCGTTGGTGAATATATCAGTGCAGGCACCGTCGTCGGCACCGTGCAAGACGTCGGCTTGTTTGCGACGGAGCTCAAAACCATTGATGGCCTTTACGTGCTGGCACCCAATTCTTCTCTTTGGAATACGCCCGTCACCAATTACAGCCGCATGAAAACCCGCATGCACGAGTTCAAGGTGGGGATTGGCTACGAAGACAATATCGATCAGGCCTTCGCGATCATAAAGAAGGTTGTCGAAGATCAGAAAGGTGTTCTCTCAACACCCGCGCCGGCCTATTTCGTATCGCAACTGGGCGACAGTGCCGTTGTTCTCAGCGCCAACTACTGGATAAACAGCGCCGATTATGCGCAGGTGTCGCGCCACACGATCAAAACGGTGAAGATCGAATTTGACAAAGCCGGGATCAACATCCCTTATCCGCAAATGACTTATCATGTCATTGAAAAAGATAATAAAACAGAAACAGTTAACTGATCTTTCTAAACTCTTTTTTCAGAGAAGCCGCAGATTGAATCTGCGGCTTTTCAATAGCTGCTACTCCGCTCAACTGTTCAGCTTGGCAGTGATTTCCGCAACACGCTTGCCCTGAAACCGCGCCCCGTCCAGTTCCTGTTCCGAAGGCTGGCGCGAACCGTCGCCATCTGCAGTTGTCGTCATCCCATAGGGAGCACCACCGCGCACCACATCATTTCCCATCTGCCCCTGATAGGCATAGGAAAGCGGGACGATAATCATGCCCTGATGCTGCATCTGCCACTGTGTGGAAATCAACGCCAGTTCCGCGCCACCATGCTGCGTGGCTGTGGAAACCATCACCGACCCGACCTTGTTAATGAGGGCACCCTTTGCCCAGAGACCGCCGGTCTGGTCGAGGAAATTCTTCATTTGAGCCGCCATCATGCCATAGCGGGTAGCAGTGCCGATGATGATGGCGTCGTAATCCGCGAGTTCAGCCGGCGTGGCAATCGGCGCATCCTGATCGATCTTATAGTGCGAGGCTTTCGCGACATCCGGCGGAACCAGTTCCGGCACCCGTTTGATCGTGACCTCCGCGCCGCCTTCGCGCGCACCTTCAGCCGCCGCCTTGGCCATTTTTTCCATGTGACCATAGGCCGAATAATACAGCACCAGCACTTTAACCATGTGACGTCTCCATATCCCGATTTGTGAGGCCCCAACCTCGACAGGTTCAATTAGGGGAGCCGCCTTCTTTGGGAAGGCACAACTTCTCGCGCCCAAATAAAATGCTGCAATAAAGCAGTTGCAGCCTTGTCCTGCTGGCGCTTAACTGATGCCAGAAAATGGAGTCTGGATATGACCAACAATCCGCAGCAAGCCGTCAAGGCAGCCATGCTGGCAATTGGCGACGAGCTTCTCTCAGGCCGCACCAAGGACAAGAATATCGGACATCTCGCTGATGTCCTGACAGCGGCGGGCATTGATCTCAAGGAAGTACGGATTGTTCCGGACGAAGAAAACGCCATCGTCGCCGCTCTGAATGCACTGCGACCGCATTATGACTATGTTTTCACGTCCGGTGGAATTGGCCCTACCCATGACGACATCACCGCCGATGCGGTTTCTGCGGCCTTTGGCGTGCCTTGTATCTATGACGAAAAAGCCATGAAACTGCTTGGCGACAATTATGCAAAGCGCAGGCTGGAATTCACCGACTCGCGCAAGCGCATGGCGCGTATGCCGCAAGGTTCTGAGCATATAGCGAACCCGATCTCCGCTGCGCCCGGCTTTCATATCGGCAATGTCTATGTGATGGCAGGCGTGCCATCCGTGTTTCAGGCAATGCTCGACAATGTACTGCCGACACTGAAGACCGGCCGCAAGCTTCTGTCCAGATCGGTGCTTTGTCCTTTTGGCGAAGGCGTGATTGGCGCTCCCCTGACGGAAATCCAGAAAGAAAACCCCGATACGATCATCGGTTCCTATCCGAAATTCGAGAACGGGCGCTTCAGCACGGAACTTGTCGTCCGCGGGAGCGATCCTCAAAAAATCGATACGGCAATTGATGCAATCGAAAAAATGATCTCGTCGCTCGAAACAAAAGGTGCCGCTTAATCCTTTGCAACCTTTTGCCCGCGCAACTCGTTGCACTATATGCTAAAATAGAAACACAGCCGGAAGGAGTTCGGTCATGTCCTACAAGACGGTGGTTGCCTATTCTCGCAGTGAATCCGAGTTGAAGCGGGTTGTGTCCGCCGTTGGACTTCTAAAGCAGAAGGTGCCCGATATTCACGTCATCGGGCTTTATTCAATCCCTTCGCCCATCGTCTATGCCGACCCGAACGGCTTCATCGATCCGGGAATGTTCGAACTGCATGACAAGCAGCACAAGGAGCTTTCCGAAAGGCTGAAACATCTCTTCGAGGAAGAGATGCGCCGTCAGGGCACCAACTATGAATATCGCATCACGCGGTCCGAAACCGGCACCGCTGCTGATGGCGTGCTGACTGCTTGTCTTGGAGCCGAATTGCTGGTCGCCGGGCAACCCGACCCCGACGATCCGGCCACCAACGACGAAACCGCCGATACGATTGTTTTCAATTCCAGCTGCCCTGTTCTGCTGGTTCCCTATGCACCGGTGCTGCAGATGATTTCGCTCGACCGGATCGTCGTCGCCTTTAACGGCAAGCGGGAAGCGGCCCGGGCCGCTTTCGACGCCCTGCCCTTGATGAAACATGCCGACAGAACGGAAATCGTTTGGGTCGATCCACCGGAAATTGAAGGCGAGGATCAGGCTTTGGCGAGCCACGATATTGCGGAATCACTGTCTCGGCATGGGATTGATGTGACGACCACAGCACTGGCATCCAACGGACGTTATGCGCAGGATGCCTTGAGGGAACATATCATCGCTGAACGCGCTGATCTTTTCGTGATGGGCGCTTACAGTCATTCCCGGTTGCGTGAACTCGTCTTTGGCGGGGTGACGCGCTCCATGCTGAACGAGCTGCCCATTCTCACGCTTTTCTCGCGTTAGAAGACACGATTGAAGCCAGTTTGATCCGGCAATTGGCCAACAACTGGCCGACAACTAGCCTGTGATGACACGACACGCTTGCAAGAACACCATTTTTGCGGTTATCAGCATCACCCGGCGCTGACTGTGCCGGGTGGAGAGCCTTTTCCTCTCTTGCCGCCCGCCTGAAAGGGCGCAGACGAAGAAAAGCCGCAGATCCTGACAGTTACAGCGCTTGGCAATCCGTCATAGCGCATTTTTGGTTTTTAAAGGTCCGGAGAACGAGCTCCGGATCGTTCCACGGAGCGTTTCGATGTCCTTGCCAGATAAAGCCTTCCCAGTTTCATGGGATCAGTTCCACCGTGATGCCCGCGCCCTTGCCTGGCGGATTGCCGGTATGAATCGTGATTGGCACGCAATTGTTGCCATCACGCGTGGCGGTCTGGTCCCTGCTGCCATCGTCTGCCGCGAACTCGGCATTCGTCTCATCGAAACCGTCTGTATTGCCTCCTATCACGACTACACGTCGCAAGGCGACATGCAGATCCTCAAGGGTGTGAGCGAAACACTGCTGGAAAATGGCGGCGACGGCGTCATCGTCGTAGACGACCTGACCGACACCGGCAAAACCGCAGCCATCGTGCGGGAAATGATGCCGAAGGCCCATTTTGCGACTGTTTACGCCAAGCCGAAAGGCCGTCCGCTGATCGATACCTTCGTAACGGAAGTGTCTCAGGACACCTGGATCTACTTCCCTTGGGATATGGGCTTCACCTATCAGGAACCGATCGCAGGCGACAAGCGCGGCTGAAGCCCGACAGACTTGAAGCCATAAATCCATCGAATGCACTTCCGATAAAACTGGCGGATTCACATCCGCCAGATCAAAACGCTGCGAAACGAAAACAAACGAACGCGATTGCGGTGACATTTCCGCCGCAATCGCACCTTATGGAAAACGCAACGAAATAACGCTGATCGAGGGCGGATAGCGTTTTCAAAGCTGCCATCCCACCCTGAAATTTCAGTAATACCTTTAAAATAAAAGCTTTTTTCGGATACTTTCAAAGGTCTGTTGCCTAACTAATCAGTTGTTATTTTGGCGAATCGGATCATGCTATAGATAAAAAGGGGATTTTCGCGGTGAAGTCGCAGGCCAAACAACTGATTGCAACCGAAAAGCGTATTTTGACGCCTTCCGGTCGTTTGCAGCAGGTTGCGGCGCTTGTCTATCGTCGCGACATGGGCATCCTCAAGGTTCTCGTCATTACGAGCCGCGGTACAGGCCGCTGGATCATCCCCAAGGGCTGGCCGCAAGTTGGTCGCACTCTGGCGGATACTGCTCTTCGTGAAGCTTATGAAGAAGCAGGTATTCGTGGTGAGGTCTCACCAGTACCAATCGGCAGTTTCTGCTACTGCAAGACCGACCTACCGCCTGAACGCATAAACCAGTTCACGGCAGCAGTATTCGCGGTGCAGTTCACCGGGCAGGAGAAAGATTGGCCTGAGCGGGATCAGCGCATCTGCGAATGGGTGTCGCCACAGGAAGCGGCCAATCGCGTCGAAGAGACAGAACTGAAGCAGTTACTGAACCATTTTGGTGATTCGGGCATTGCCGCTGCTGCTGAGTAAGCAACCGGCAAGCCGTCTTCAATGCAGCATTCCCCCGGATTATGATCCTTTTGCAGGGATTTTCTCTTTCGACAGTCGACACTGCCGTGCTTGTTCCTCTAACTGCTAGTAATAGCGGCTATCCAGGCTCCCCAAATCACATAGCCGGCTTGGTTCGCAAAAGTGTCGCTTCTCCCCGTTATCCACATTTGCCCCAAGCTGTTACGCACAATATCTAGATGCTGGAGCGTTACAACAAACCATTGCTTGACGCTCGAAGCCGAGTCGTTTTTTATGATACTATCGTTGCGTAAGTAGCGTGATCGGGCGTTGTAATCTGCCGGTCCTTTTTTCGGTCAAGTTGAGTATCGAACGAGCGTTGCGCTTTGAAAGTGCGGTTTTCGCTCGGTGCTTTCTTGCGCCCAAATTCTGGGTGCGCCCTTCTCTGGAGAAGCAGATGCAACATCGATCAGAAACAGCGTTAACACTAGATTTAGTATTTGCGCTCATGCTTCTTACAAGATAAGGTATTTTTCGTTCCGCCGATTTTTGATCGCGATCGCGCTAGCAAGGTTGCAATTAAGCTCCCCTGAGGCGTTTTTTCGTGGGCTTTGATGAGGTGGAAGCGGATTTCCGGGAGTTTTCTCCCCAACAAGACGCTCCTCCCCGCAGAAGAGCTGTTTTGACAGAGACGCGATACAGACAGGCCGTGGCTGAAAACCGTCACTAGAGCTACTATATATAGAACGTTTGGATGGGACAGATGAAGATCGAACGCCGTTTCACGAAAGAGAATCAGTCGGCCTATGCGGACATCGCGTTCCGGACTGCGACCAGCGAGATCAAGAATCCCGATGGATCCATCGTATTCCGTCTTGAGAACATCAATGTGCCCGCGCAGTTCAGCCAGGTCGCTGCGGACATTCTTGCACAGAAGTACTTCCGCAAGGCTGGCGTTCCCGCACAGCTGAAGAAGATCGAGGAGAACGACGTTCCCTCATGGCTGTGGCGCTCGGTCGCTGACGAGGACGCGCTTGCCAAGCTGCCTGAAAATGAGCGCTACGGCTCCGAAATGGACGCCTGCCAGGTTTTCGACCGTCTCGCCGGCACCTGGACCTATTGGGGCTGGAAGGGTGGCTATTTCGCCTCTGAGGAAGATGCCCTCGCCTTCCGCGACGAGCTTGCCTATATGCTCGCGACCCAACGTGTGGCTCCAAACAGCCCGCAATGGTTCAACACCGGTCTGCATTGGGCCTATGGCATCGACGGTCCCGGCCAGGGCCATTTCTATGTCGACTGGCAGACCGGCAAACTGACCAAGTCCAAGTCGGCCTATGAACATCCGCAGCCGCATGCCTGCTTTATTCAGTCCGTTGGCGACGATCTCGTCAATGAAGGCGGCATCATGGATCTGTGGGTCCGTGAAGCGCGCCTGTTCAAGTATGGCTCCGGCACGGGCTCTAACTTCAGCTATCTGCGCGGCGAAGGTGAAAAACTTTCCGGTGGTGGCAAATCCTCCGGTCTGATGAGCTTCCTGAAGATCGGCGACCGCGCCGCAGGTGCGATCAAGTCGGGCGGCACGACCCGCCGCGCCGCCAAGATGGTCGTCGTCGACATCGATCATCCGGATATCGAGGAATATATCGACTGGAAGGTCAAGGAAGAGCAGAAGGTTGCTTCGCTCGTCACCGGTTCCAAGATCGTCAAGCAGCATCTGACCGCCATCATGAAGGCTTGCGTCAACTGCGAAGCGGACAATGATGATTGCTTCGATCCGGCGAAGAACCCTGCCCTGAAGCGCGAAATCAAGGCCGCAAAGAAGAACCAGGTTCCGGAAAACTACGTCAAGCGTGTGATCCAGTTCGCGCGTCAGGGCTACACCGACATTCAGTTCAAGACCTACGATACAGACTGGGATTCGGAAGCCTATCTCACTGTTTCGGGCCAGAATTCCAACAATTCCGTTTCGCTGAAGGACGAATTCCTGCGCGCTGTCGAAAACGACGGCGACTGGAACCTGACAGCTCGTCGCGACGGTCGCGTCATGAAGACGCTGAAGGCGCGCGATTTGTGGGAAAAGATCGGTTACGCCGCCTGGGCGTCCGCTGATCCGGGCCTGCACTACAACACGACCATGAACGACTGGCACACCTGCCCGACCGCCGGTCCGATCCGCGCTTCCAATCCGTGCTCGGAATACATGTTCCTTGACGACACGGCTTGCAATCTGGCGTCGATCAACCTGCTCACCTATCGCAACAAGGATGGTTCATTCGATATTGCGGCTTACGAGCACACGGCACGCCTGTGGACCATCGTTCTCGAAATCTCGGTGATGATGGCGCAGTTCCCGTCGAAGGAAATCGCCCGTCTTTCTTATGAATACCGCACGCTCGGCCTCGGCTACGCCAATATTGGCGGCCTGTTGATGACTTCCGGTATTCCTTATGACTCCGACGAAGGCCGTGCAATTTGTGGCGCGCTGACGGCGATCATGACCGGTGTGGCCTATGCCACCTCCGCTGAAATGGCAAAGGAACTCGGAACCTTCCCGAGCTATGAGCCAAACGCCGAGCATATGTTGCGCGTCATTCGCAACCACCGCCTCGCAGCCCATGGCCAGACGGAAGGTTATGAAGGACTTGCTGTCAATCCGGTTGCACTGATTGCCGAGGATTGCCCGGATCAGGATATGATCACCCATGCACGTGCTGCCTGGGACAAGGCGCTGGAACTTGGCGAAAAGCATGGCTACCGCAATGCACAGTCCACCGTCATCGCGCCTACCGGCACGATCGGCCTCGTCATGGACTGCGACACGACCGGCATCGAGCCTGATTTTGCGCTGGTGAAGTTCAAGAAGCTCGCTGGCGGTGGTTACTTCAAGATCATCAACCGCGCCGTACCGGAAGCACTCCGCACGCTCGGTTATTCGGAAAGCCAGATTGCTGAAATCGAAGCCTATGCTGTCGGTCACGGCAACATCAATCAGGCTCCGGGCATCAACCCGTCTTCTCTGAAGTCCAAGGGCTTCACCGACGAGAAGATCGAAGCCCTGAATGCTGCTCTCAAAAGCGCATTCGACATCAAGTTCGCTTTCAACAAGTGGACGCTGGGCGAAGACTTCTGCAAGGACGTGCTAAAGCTCACCGATGAACAGCTCAACGATTTCTCGTTCGAGATGCTCCCGGCGCTGAGTTTCGCCAAGAAGGACATCGAAGCTGCCAACATCCATGTTTGCGGCGCAATGACCCTCGAAGGGGCGCCGTTCCTCAAGGAAGAGCACTACGCCGTGTTCGATTGCGCCAATCCTTGTGGCAAGATCGGCAAGCGTTATCTCTCGGTGGATAGCCACATTCGCATGATGGCAGCCGCACAGCCGTTCATTTCGGGTGCGATCTCCAAGACGATCAACATGCCGAATGACGCAACCGTCGAGGACTGCAAGAACGCCTATATGCTGTCCTGGAAGCTGGCGCTCAAGGCCAATGCGCTTTATCGCGACGGCTCCAAGCTTTCGCAGCCGCTCAACGCCGCCCTCATCTCGGATGATGAGGACGAAGACGATGCAGTCGAGGCACTGATCGAAGCCCCTGCTGCAGCCCGCGCCGTTCAGGTAACCGAGCGTATCGTCGAAAAGGTTGTCGAAAAGATCGTGCATGAGCGCGAAAAGCTGCCGAACCGTCGTCAGGGTTATACGCAGAAGGCAGTCGTTGGCGGTCACAAGGTCTATCTGCGCACCGGCGAGTTCGGTAATGGACGTCTCGGTGAAATCTTCATCGATATGCACAAGGAAGGCGCTGCTTTCCGTGCAATGATGAACAACTTCGCCATCGCCGTATCGCTCGGCTTGCAGTACGGCGTACCGCTCGAGGAGTATGTGGAAGCCTTCACTTTCACGAAATTCGAACCGGCAGGCATGGTCATCGGCAACGATGCCATCAAGACCGCAACGTCGATCATCGACTATGTCTTCCGTGAGCTGGCGGTGTCCTATCTCGGACGCAATGACCTCGCCCATGTCGACACAAGCGATTTCGGTAATACGGCGCTCGGCAAGGGTATCAAGGAAGGTAAGACCAACCTGGTCTCGACCGGTTGGACGCGTGGTTACAAGCCCACTCTGGTGACCAACTCGACTAACGAAGCCAAGGGATCGACAAATTCTGCGCCGCAGGCTTCCAACGTCACAACCTTGAAGTCGACCACGCCGACGGGCAATCGCCCCGCAACAATCGGTCTGGTGACGGATGGTGCGACCGCCTTCAAGCGGGAGTTGGAAGAGCAACCTGCTCCGGCACAGCAGCAGGAAAGCACATCGGCAACGGCAACCGAACTTTTCTCGGATAAGGCTGCAGCAGACGCTGCTTCCGCCCGCGCGGAAAGTGCGAATGCCGCCAAGAAGCTGGAAGCTGACCGTCGTATCAAGTCGATGATGCAAGGCTATACCGGCGACAGCTGCACCGAATGCCAGAACTTTACCATGGTTCGCAACGGAACGTGTCTCAAGTGCGACACTTGCGGTGCAACGAGTGGCTGTAGCTAAGTCTAGTTCGTTGAATACGAAGATAAAAAAGCCCGCTTTATGCGGGCTTTTCTTTTCCATAAGTATTTCAAAGAAAAATTATATAGAATTATATTTCTATGATGAAATATTGAGATTCAACAAATTTCGGAACGAACCGACTATTTCCACGTTCAACCTAAGCAACCGAACGTATAAAGGAGATAGTTATGTTCAGGACTACACTTCTGACGACGACGTGTGCATTGCTGATAGGTGGCGCTGCTTATGCTCAGACAACTGCACCAACGCCAGCACCTGCCGAGCCACCGGCTGCGGCAGAGGAAATGCCGGTTTCGTCCAAGGACATGTTTGGCAATCCCACATCGGGTGAGACCGACAAGGTCGGCTTTCTGGAACCGAAAGAGGGCCAGCTTCTCGTCACCTCTTTCATCGGACAGAACGTCTATGAAAGTGATGCTGCTGACGCCCAGACTGTCGGCAAGCTGAATGATCTTATCGCCAGCCCCGAAGGTGACATTGAAGCTGCGGTGATCGGCGTGGGTGGTTTTCTTGGAATCGGCGAGAAGGACGTCGCTGTAAGCCCGGATCAACTGCAGCTTGCAACCCGCAGTGACGGCAAAAAATGGCTGGTCATAAAGGCGACCAAACAGCAGTTGACCGATGCGCCGGCATTCGATCGCTCGAAGCTTTTTGTGGACGGTGTAGCCGACCCATCAGCAGCAAACGAGACCAATGCCCCGACGACTGATGCCCCGGCAAGCGATACAGCTCCGGCATCACCACCTCCAGCCCAATGATACGGTCTCGATGAGCAATACGACAAGTCTACCCCCCGGCCTTATGGCCGGGGTTTTGATGCAAATAACCATTACTCGCGGTTGAAATATTCATATGGCCGCCTTAATTCCTGGTAGAACATGATACAAGCATCGCAACACGGCCCCCAATTTTCACCAGGTTAATCTCAGGAAAGTCTATTGTCCGAATTTTTTATTGCTCATCCCTGGGCGGAAACCCTTGTGGCGCTTGGAGGATTATTTCTTTCAGCTTTCATTGCAAACTTTCTAATCAAGGCGATTTTGCTCAAACTACTCGAACGTCTTGTCCAGAAAACCTCTTTCGGACAAGACGAAGAGCTTAAAAGACACAGTGTCATCAGCCGTCTTGCCAATATCGTTCCGGCGTTGATTATTTCATCCGGGATCATGGCGGTGCCGGGCCTGCCCGAAGGCGTGATCACCGTTATTCGGAATGTAGCGATAGCTTTCATCATTCTGACGCTGGCTTTGGCGGTCAATTCAGTCTTTGGGCTGATCGATACGCTCTATCATCGCCGTCCCGAAGCCAGATACCGCCCCATAAAGGGCTACATTCAGGTGGCCAAACTTGCTGTCTACATCGTGGCGGCAGTCCTTGTCATTGCGACACTGCTGGACAAGTCGCCGGTTATCCTTCTTTCGGGTGTCGGTGCTATGGCCGCAGTGCTGATCCTTGTCTTTCAGGACACATTGCTTTCTCTGGTCGCCAGTATGCAGATCGCCTCGTCCAACATGGTGCGTGTCGGCGACTGGATCGAAATGAAGAATCTCGACGCCAATGGCGATGTCACGGAAATCGCGCTCTATACCGTCAAGGTCCAGAATTTCGACAAGACGATCACCACCATTCCGATCCGCAAGCTCATCACCGAGCCGATGAAGAACTATCGCGGCATGCAGGAATCCGGCGGGCGTCGCATCAAGTGCGCGCTTTATATCGATCAAAACACCATTCGTTTTCTGTCGGATGACGAGCGAGCCAGACTTGGCACAGTTGATTGGCTGGCGGATTATCTGCCCAAGAAGGCCAAGGAAATCGCCGAATGGAACCAGAAGCTTGGCGACCGCGCCAACAATCCGGTCAACAGGCGTCAGTTCACCAATGTCGGTACGTTTCGGGCCTATGTAGACAATTATCTGCGCAATCACCCCGGCATACACAAAGGCATGACATTGCTGGTGCGCCAGATGGACCCTACTCCCGAAGGACTGCCGCTGGAAATCTACTGCTTTACGAACACGACCGTCTGGGCGTCATTCGAACAGATTCAATCAGATATTTTCGATCACCTTTACGCGGTGTTGCCGGAATTCGGCCTCAGCGCCTTCCAGAATCCGAGCGGTAACGATTTTCGCAAACTGACAATCAATGCGCCTGTCGAGCAGCCTCAATCACCTTGGCGTTCAAACGTTGAACATTATAGCGTGCCCGGGACGGTGTCAGGCCAAGACGGACGACAGCAAGATGCATTGAAGGAACGATCATGACGCTTTGCCCGTCATGGCCCGACATCCAGAATGCGTCTTCCGGAATGCCATCCTCACCTGCCTTCACACCGCTAATCTGCAGCCAGACTTGAGCGGAACCATAGCGCCCTTCGGACTCGGGCCTGGGTTTGCGCATAAATGAAATATAGTCCGCAGGCAGGATCGGTTTTCCGTACAGGTTTCCACCGTCCGCGAGAAACGCGCCCAACCGAGCCCAATCACTGGCGGTAGCGTACATATAGGAAGAACCGGCAAAGACGCCTGACGCATCCGTCTCCAAAATGACGCTGTTCATGCCAAGCGGACCGAATAGGGCAAGCCGCGGATAAGCCAGCGCCTCCTCGCGGCTGTTAAAACTATCCATGAAAAGCTCTGACAGAATATTCGCCGTTCCACTGGAATAATTGAATTTCGTCCCTGACGCCGCCTCCAGCGGCAAAGATGCAGCAAACCCGGCCATATCCGGCTCCAGATAAAGCATGCGCGTGACATCCGTTACTGTGCCGTAGTCCTCATCGAAGCGCAGACCGCTATTCATCGCCATCAGATTTGCGAGAGAAATCTTTGCCCGCTCATCGTTCTTCCATTCCGGTAAAAGGGCTGTGCTTTCCAAGCTCATGCGCCCTTCAGCAATGCGCATGCCGATCAGTGTCGCGATGACGGACTTGGTCATGGACCAGCCCAGCAAAGGCGTATCCGCATTAAAGCCCGGACCATACGTCTCCGCGATCAGCTTGCCATCGCGAATAACTGCGATTGCACGCATTCCCGGCCCGGCCAGAGCCTGATCCTCAATCACAGCCTGCACCGCTGGATCGGTCTCAATCCGGATCGGTTCTGCGGGCACCTGCGGGCCGGTCGGAATTTCAACGCGCAAATCATCTTTCTGGATATTCGCGCATCCCAGCGCTGGGCGATAGATTGCGGTACTTGGTGCAAAGAAGCCGAAAATCCGCACCGTCACACTGCTATTATTCTTGTCGAGAGAGGCATTCAGAAACCGCAGCAGCGGGTTTCCCGGTGCCTGAACATCGTCTGCAAGGACGGCATCAGCATCCCGACCGGCAATGAAAACATTTGAACAGACAATCTTGGCAGCATAGCCGGTGCCGACACGCAACAGCTCAGGCGGCCGAACCGCCAGCCAGAGAATTGCTCCCAGCACGATGACGAGCAGAAGACCACCGACAAACTTCAGAATACGCTTCATGCTGCCCCTCGCAAATAGTCGTTACGTCAATCATACGAAGCCGAGATAACTTGCCAACTCCCGCGCGGCGGCACCACCTGCCCTGTTTGCACCGATGGTCGAGGCAGATGGGCCATAACCAACAAGATGAATACGGGGATCGGCGGCCACCTGTGTTGCCAGGCGTCCAGTCATGAGAATACCGGCTTCCGCATTGCGCAATTGCAGCGGGGCAAGATGGTCGAGCGAACTGCGAAATCCTGTGCACCACAAAATAACATCAAAGGATTGTTCACTTCCATCGTCCCACCGAACACCTGTTTCCGTGATTTCGCTGAACATGGACAAACGGTTGAGCACACCGCGAGCGCGTGCCGCTTCAATGGCCGGCGTCAACGGCAGCCCCGTTACTGAAACGACCGATCCAGGTGGCAAGCCCCGGCGTACCCTTTCCTCAACCAAAGCCACGGCAGCACGGCCCAACTCCGGTGTAAACGGACCTTTCCGGAAAGCAGGTTCTTTGCGCGTGACCCATACGGTTTTCGTCACACGCGATATCTCGTCCAGAAGCTGCACAGCCGAGATACCCGCGCCTACGACAAGAACACGTTTGCCCTTGAAGGCGTCAGCTGTCTGATAATCCCGCGTGTGAAGTTGCTGGCCTTTGAAAAGCTCCGCACCCGGATAGGGTGGGATATAAGGAGACTCCCATGTGCCGGTCGCGTTGATGATCCCGCGTGCCGAATAGTTGCCCCGATCTGTCTCCACACGAAGCCGTTCGCCACGATCGCAAACGACTTTCACGGCCACAGGACGGTGCACCGGAAGATCGAAGGCTTCCTCATAGGCGCGGTAATATTGTGGGACGGCAACCGATGCACGCACCTCGCCATTGGTCGTTTCGACAATATCCTCGAACTTCATGCCGGGGAGATCGTGAATGGCGTTGGCAGTCTGGAGAGTTAGCGAAGGCCAGCGGAATTGCCAGGCTCCGCCCGGCCCTGCGGCCTTGTCCAGAACCACGAATTGCCGTTCGCCTGCGAGACCAAGTTTATTCAGATGATAGGCCGACGAGAGCCCCGCCTGCCCGGCTCCAATAACCACAATGTCGACCTTGCGGACGACTTTCACATGGCCATTATCGGCTGGCTGCTGATCGACGGACTGTATATCTGACATGATGCGCTATAGGCTTCCGAAATATGATTTGTGTCCGTAGATAGGGATCAGACGGCGGCGTCGAAAGCCCACCTATCCTACCATCGCAGCCGAGCGCAGTCTTTTATTGCGCCCCTCCCAAACACTCACGACCAGCATGATAACCGTCGTCAATATGCCCATTTCCAATAAATCGGCCATATAGCCGACCGGGATCGCTGCCAGTAGAGCCAGAACGCCAAAGACGTGGGACGTGGGAATAACGCCATAGACAACCTTCTTGTAGATCGCGCTGCCAATCAGATAGATCGCCGGTCCTGCGACAAGAACAAGAACGTAAGCAGTCTTCAACGGATCATGCGGATGGGCCATGACAAGATCGTTTCCAACTGCCGTTGCGATAATCCCGGCCACCAGAATGGCGTGAACATAGTGGAAATATGCGCCAATCCGTCCAGGATCAGCGGAGTGGGTGATCGTATCTGTCGCATCCTTGCTGGAGGTGCCAAAGTATAGCCACCACATGGCAAGCGTCCCGAGAAAAGTGGCCAGCAGCGCCGACATGAGGGCCAAATTCCAGACTTCAGCATTTGCAAGGGTTGCCCCGGTAGCCAAAACCGTTTCGCCAAGTGCCACGATTACGAACAACTGGCAACGCTCCGCCAGATGTCCGCCTTCAATGGTCCAATCACTGGTGTGAGAGCGTCCGAGACCCGGTAGAGCAAAGCCGAACATCGGCGATAAATATTCGCAAAGCACGGCAATAAGCCACAACACCATACGGGCTTCATGCTCGACGAAACAACCGGCTATCCAGAAGACAGCGGAAATAGTGAGCCAACCGAGCATACGCCTGTAATTGGCGGCAAGTGGATGGTTCTGCCCCAGAACAAACACGATATAGGCTGTTTTGCCGACCTGAATCGCCACATAGGCCAGAGCAAATATCCAGCCTTTGTCAGCGAAAGCACCGGGGATGGACGATGCCATCACCAAACCGAGCAACATGACGCAGAACAAAAGGCTGCGTATCTGCGGCGTTTCCGGGTTGAACCAGTTTGTCACCCAGCAGGTATATTGCCAGCCGAGCCATACCGCGAACCAGAGGATCAGCGTTTCGACAACACCGGTGAGCGTCAGATTGTGCAGAAGTTCATGACTGAGCTGCGTAACCGCGAAAACATAGACCAGATCGAAGAACAATTCCTCGAATGTCACCCGGGCATGGTGCCCGTCTCTTTGTCTCAAAAGCGGATGTGAAGCGACGGTAGAAGCTGAATTCATGCGAATGTACCTTCCCCTCAGACGGCAAGCATTCAATACCACTGTCCGGCAGCTTAGCCCGCAGTCGATCAGCCGTATATCCGAATGTGCTGATTTCCACTTAAAGAAGTCAGTGTCGTCTTATTTCCCGCCGAACGTGTTACCTGCTTCGAGCCATGCATCGATACCGTCCGCCGCCGCGCGGCCCATCGCGAAACAGGCAGTCAGGAGATAGCCGCCAGTTGGAGCCTCCCAGTCGATCATTTCTCCGACAACGAAAATGCCGGGTAGCTTCGGCAGCATGTAGTTCTTGTCGATTTCATGCCAACGAATACCGCCTGCCGACGAAATCGCTTCATCCAGCGGGCGCGGACGGAGCAGTGGAATGGAAATAGCTTTGATCGCAGTGGCCAGCACTTTCGAGCTTCTGTCGCGGGTAAATTCCGTCACAAGAGCTGCCTTCACGCCCGTCAGACCTGCAGCCTTGCGCAACAGATTGCCGAAGCTCAGCTTTGTATCCTGCCGAGCAATATCGCTTTCCAGTCGCTCGATAGTTCGTCCAGGAACAAGATCGAGCGTCAGAAATGCCTTTCCATGTTTCTGCAAGCTGTCGCGCAGAGCTGCGGAATGCGCATAGATGAGACTACCCTCAACCCCACCGCGTGTAATGACAAACTCGCCCTGTGTCGCGCCTGCATGGGAAGTTGCGATAACAGACTTCACCGGTTCACCGGCGAAGCGTTCAGCAAAGAAGTCGCTCCAGGCAACGTCAAAACCGCAATTTGCGGGTTGAAACGGTGCTATATCGATTGACCTTCGCTGAAACTCATTGATCCAGAGGCCGTTGGAACCGAGCTTCGGCCAGCTGCCACCGCCAAAAGCAAAGAGCGCGGCATCACATGTAATCGTCTGAACACCGTCGGGGTTCTCGATCTTGAGACTATTGCCCTCGAAGCCAATCCAGCGATGTCGGGTGAGAATGCGAACACCCTGATCTTCCAGACGTTTTCCCCAAGCCCGCAAAAGCGGAGACGCTTTCATCGCTTTGGGAAAGACACGACCGGATGAGCCGACAAATGTCTCGGCACCCAATTCATCCGCCCAGGCACGTAATTCGGTCGGGCCGAAAGCCGTCAAGGCTGGCAATATACGGTCACTGCTTGAGCCGAAGCGTTTCGCGAAAGTTGCAAAATCTTCCGAATGCGTAATGTTCAGCCCTGACTTTCCGGCAAGCAGGAACTTGCGGCCAACTGTCGGCATCTGCTCGTAGACCATCACGCGATAGCCTCGCGCTGACAGTCTTTCGGCGGCCATCAGACCAGATGGCCCGCCTCCGAGAATGGCAATATTGCCTTCAGGCATCACGGTATCAGCCTCGCCGCAGTATTAATCCTGCTTCTCCAGCATTTCCTTAACTGTGGTCGCCAACTGCTTGAGTGAGAACGGCTTTGGCAGGAATCCGAACTTGGCATCAGCTGGAAGATTGCGTGCAAAGGCATCCTCCGCGTAACCCGACACGAAGATGAATTTGATATCAGGATACGTCTTGCGAAGCTCACGCAGCAGTGTCGGGCCATCCATTTCGGGCATGACGACATCCGATACGACGATATCCACCTCACCGCCAAGTTCTGCCATGACTTCAAGCGCTTCGACACCGGAAGCCGCTTCGTGGACTGTATAACCGCGTGACTGGAGTGCGCGCACGCCGCCCATACGGACCGCGTCTTCGTCTTCCACCAGGAGAACGGTCGCGGAACCGGAAAGATCGGTTGCTTTCTCGACCTTCTTTTCCTTCACGACAACCGGCGCATCGTCGGCGCGTTTTTCCTCGATGAGGCGCGGCAGGAAGATCTTGAATGTCGTGCCTTTTCCAACCTCGGAATCACAATAGATGAAGCCACCGGTCTGTTTAATGATCCCGTAGACCATCGACAGCCCAAGGCCCGTACCCTTGCCCACTTCCTTCGTCGTGAAGAACGGCTCGAAAATCTTTTCGAGCACATCCGCAGGAATACCCGTCCCGGTGTCTTCCACTTCGAAGACCACATAGTCCGCTTCCGGAAGATCGCGATAATGCAGCTTTGCGACTTCCTGCGCCGACACGTTACGGGTGCGCAACGTGATTTCGCCGCCGTCCGGCATGGCATCACGTGCATTGACCGCGAGATTGACAGCAACCTGTTCGAACTGTCCGAGATCGGCCTTGACCGGCCAGAGATCACGTCCATGATCGATCTTCAGCTCTATATCCTTGCCGACAAGGCGAGCCAGAAGCATACGCAGATCTGCAAGAACGTCGGTCAGGTCGAGCACTTCCGGACGAAGCGTCTGACGGCGCGAGAAGGCCAACAACTGGCGCACGAGCGAGGCCGCGCGATTGGCGTTCTGCTTGATGTTCATAATGTCCGGGAAGGACGGATCGGATGCGCGATGGTTGGTCAGCAGCAGGTCCGACGACATGATGATCGCCGTCAGAACGTTGTTGAAGTCGTGCGCAATACCACCTGCAAGCTGGCCGACAGCCTGCATCTTCTGGCTCTGCGCCATCTGGTTTTCAAGGGCTTTCTGCTCGGTTGTTTCGACAGCCGAGATAATCGCCGCTTCTTCGGCGCGCTCGCCGCCCAGATCAGTGACAGGGCTCATATAAAAGCGGATGTGCCGCTCTTCGTTGCCCGGCAACACCGTATCAACAGGCGAAATGCTTGCCTGTCCTGCAAAGGCTGCGGCAAGCGCTCTGTTGAAGGTCTCGCGGTCGCGTTCATGCACGACAATTTCAAGCTTCGCATTGCCGTCAATCGCATCGCGATCGACAACAGGGGCGAAAATATCGAGGAAGCGCGCATTGGTGCGCAGTATATGTCCGGCAGAATCAACCGCAGCGATGGCCATCGGAGCCGAATTGAAGAAACGCGTGAAGCGCACTTCTGCGGAACGCAGCGCCATTGATGAATCTTCGCCCTCCGCACGATCCAGAACGATGGTACGGCTCGTACCGCGCGTTCCATCACGCGCAGCCTGGACACGGTGATAGAAGCGAACGGCGAGGCTCTGTCCGTTCCGCTTGATCAGATCAAGATCGATGACAGTGTTGCGGCTTGTGCCCGGCTCGGCTTTCACCGCCTTGATGAGCGCCATTCCACTGCCTGCCACTATATCGTTGAGTGTCAACGATCCCGGTGTGAACTGGGTCAGATCGACACCGAGCCACTCTGCAAGCGTCGCATTGAGGTAGATGATCCGGCCGGAAGGGTCGGCAGAAAAGAACCCGGCTGGCGCGTGATCGAGGTGATTGATCGCTTCCTGCAGCTCCTGAAAGAAGCGCTCCTGCTCCGCACGCTCGTCGGAAATATCGGCAATCTGCCACGCGACGAGCGGGCTTTTGAATTCGTGTCCGGCTTCAACGGGACGCGCCTTGATGCGATACCAGACAGGCGCCAGCGAGCCATGCCCCTCACGGGAAAGGCCGCCGGAAAGACGCACTTCCTCCTGTGCCGACAGACCATCGCGAACGGCATTCGTCAGACGGTATATGGCATCGGATGCCGCGGGTTCTGCCGTCAATACATTATCGAGCGAACGGACTCCTTCGGCATTCGCAACACCAGTCATGACGGCATAAGCCTGATTGGCATAAACGATCTGGCCGCGCGCGTCGGAAATGACAGTCCCTTCCGGCTGCGAATCCATAAAGGAATGAGCGAGGTCCTGTTCACCGTTCTTCTGGCTGAATTGAATGAGACCCGTTGCTGCGCCGAAAAGGTAGAATACGCCGACCATCGACAGAACGCCCATAAGAACGAGGGCGAATCCATCTCCAAGCCGGTCGCGGAACACAAAATAGGCGATTGCGGCGACCGTAAGCAGAATACCGGCGATCAGCAGGCGAAGAGCTCCGCTGCGATTGCGCTTGGGCATTACGAGCGGTTTCGGGTAAGCGTTGTCCGTCTGTCGCGACATCAAGCCTGCTGCCCTTTCATGTTGCGTGGCCGAGCACCAACAGGCATCCGGGTGTCCCGGGTGCCATGCATTTTTTCGATCAGCCAAGACGTCATTTCAATCATCCGCATATCCGATTTTCTCGAATGCACTTTTCCGCACAGTTCAGCTCTCACGTGGGAACACGCAGCCAATATGTCAGGGTATATCCGATTCGCAGAATGCTTTAATCGGCGAGCAGTACAAGCATTGCCGTACTGAAACGGTGCAAATTGGACTTTTTTGCACCGTTTTGCCTGGGGATCATATATTTCTCGCATTTCCAAGAAACATTCCCAAGGCTTAGAAATTCAACTACTGTACCAATCATGTGATGATGCGGAGTGCCGGGGGAAGCGCAGTCTCCATTCGCCGCAGGTTTTTCGTTTATTGTATAAGAGGGTATCCGCATGAAGGAATGGCTCAGCGGCATCGTTGGAGAGAGTGCGGCTAATATTGTTGGCTTCATCCTAATATTTGCGATCATTCTTGGCGGAATTTTCGTTGTTCTCAGTATCATTCGCCGTTTCAGCGGCGGTACTTTCGTTTCCAACGGGCGTACGCGACAGCCGCGCCTTTCGGTGATGGACGCAGCAGCGGTCGACAGCCGACGCAAGCTCGTGCTTATTCGCCGCGACGACGTGGAACATCTCCTGCTCATCGGCGGGCCAACCGATGTTGTGGTGGAACAGAATATTGTCATGGAATCGCGGGCTCATGCGCGTGTGCAAGCTTCACGCATCGAGCCTGAACATATCGAACGCTTCAAGCAGCACGAAGCAACCCTGACCAATGACAAGGCGGAGCGCCCTGCTCTCTCACTGCAAACACCGCAGGCCGAAGAGAAGGACGAAGCGATCCAGATCACCTCCGCAATTGAAGCACCGGTCTACCGCAAGCCTGAGCCAGCACGAGAAGAGCCGGTCCAGCAGGCTGCTGCACCTGTTCGTGTGCCGCCGCAGGCGCCGACGGCACCAATCCCGCCGCGACCACCTGTCGAGCAGAAATCCGCTCAACCACCCCAACCACGGCCTCAACCGCGCCCGGCGCCGAACTATCCGCCGCAGCCACGCACCGTATTGCCGCCCCGCCCCGCGCAAGCACAGCCGCAGTCAACACGTGCACATCCGGCCTATCCATTGAGCCAGGTTTCGCGCGGCGTTCTGAGTTCAACCTCGTCCGGTGCGACCGCCACTGCAGCCGGTGTTGCCGCCGCCGCATCGGTTGCTTCAGCAAATCTTGGCAGCATCGTTCCCGAGCGTGAAACAACGGTTGCGGATAAATCTCCTCCGGTCGATGTAACCGGACCTACAGTCTCTTTGACTGCAGCTCCGGCATTCAGCGCCCCTTCGGAACCGGAGCGCGTCGAGCCTGAAATCGTGGTTGCCGAGTCAAAGCCTGTAGCAACAGAGGCCGTAGCAGTAGAAACGCCGAGCGATAATCTGGCCGATCTCGGCGGTGCATTGCACGAAGCAATTGCTGCAGACGTCAATTCGGAGAGCGCCGCCAGCGATGACGCCAAGGACGCGATCTCATTCGATACTGAATTCTTCGAGAATGAGCTTCTAAGCTCACTTGATATTTCCGCAACGGACGACGTTGTCGAAGACAAGGCGAAGGATGATATCGAAGATGAAATGGAAAAGCTTCTCGGTGAATTGACCAAGGATGAAACTCGCAGAAGCTGAACTTCCGGCCAAAATTTGTCTCAATACAAAGAAAATAGGCTGCGGAAACCGCAGCCTATAAATTTTCAAACCGTCTCGAAGCTTAGTCGTCGCGATAGACTTTCTCACGACGCTCATGGCGCTCCTGCGCTTCGATAGATAGCGTAGCGATCGGACGCGCATCAAGCCGCTTCAAGCTGATAGGTTCTCCCGTTTCCTCGCAGAAGCCGTATGTTCCTTCATCAATGCGGCTCAATGCTGCGTCGATTTTGGAGATCAATTTGCGCTGTCTGTCGCGAGCACGTAGCTCAATTGCCCGATCCGTTTCGGAGGATGCCCTGTCCGCCAGGTCCGGGTGGTTTGCATTTTCCTGCTGTAGCGCCTCAAGCGTTTCACGCGCTTCTCGCAGAATATCATTCTTCCATGCGACCAGTTTCGCGCGGAAGTAAGACTTCTGCCGCTCATTCATGAACGGCTCGTCTTCAGTGGGCCTATAGTCAAGGTCAATCAATTCACTCATTCTGAATTACCCCACATCTAGGAGACGCGAGCGGTTATATAGTTCCATAGCAACAAGGACACAACATCAAACAACCGTATCCCACTACTTTTTAGTGCATCAATTTTGTATGATTTTGCATCAAAATTATGCAATTCAAAACTGCACGCAAAAAATTGCTCTTTGGACTTTCAGAATAACTTCAATCAATTGCCAATAAAGTGGGTATATTTTCCAGTCACTGTCACCATCAACCTATGGAAGCATAATCAGCCCAATAATTAGGCATGTGGCACCTGTAAATAATGCTGACAGACATCAAAAAATCGGGAGAATGGACCACCGGAGCGCTCAATTGCGCTCGAAATATGGTCGAAAATGCTCACAAAACACAGCTTGGAACGTTACAGATGAGTCGTTTGCTTCTCCTTAGACATGCTAAAGCCGTGTGGGCGAAACCTGGAATGAAGGATTTTGACCGCCCTCTTGATCAGGAAGGCAAAGCTTCGCTCGACCGGCTTGCAAGGACGATGAAGTCAATCGATCTTTATCCTGATCGGGTGGTTCTTTCCGGTTCATGTAGGACGCGAGAAACCGCGTTAGGCATTATTGAACGTCTGGGTATCGAGGTCGAAACCATCGTCGACGATACGATCTATAGCGGCGGCGCGGCTGACTACATGCAAGCTATACGTGAACATGGCGATGTGCCGACGCTGTTGCTCGTGGGACACAATCCCAGCATAGAGGATCTGGCGCTGGCCTTATGTGGCGATGGCAACAAGGATGGCCTCTTGAAGCTCCGGGCAGGTTTTCCCACTGCCGCACTGGCAAATATTACATTTCCTGCCTCACTGGGCGAACTCGAACGTGGAGCAGGCTATCTCGAAAGCTTCATACTACCCCAGTAGATTTTCCGTAAGTGCACCAACATTCCTTGCCAAGACCGCTGACACAACCCTATCTATACCGCTGACAGATCATTGAATTCGGCGAGGATTAATTGGCTAAGCTGACAAGTATCGGCGACGAAGCGAAGATCGCACTGGATACGCTGGCAGATCGTGCGACCGGGCTTTTGTCTCCATCATTGCGGCTCGGTGTGACTGGTTTGTCGCGTGCCGGAAAGACGGTCTTCATCACGGCTCTCGTTCACAACATGCTGCATGGCGGCAGGCTTCCAATGTTCGAGGCCTATAAATCTGGCCGCATTTCACGCGCGCTGCTCGAACCGCAGCCCGATGATGCAGTCCCCCGCTTTCAATATGAAGAGCATCTGTCGGCTTTGATTGATGAGCGTATCTGGCCGGACTCCACGCGCGCAATCTCGCAATTGCGCCTGACAATCGAATATGAATCCGCTTCTGCCTGGGGGCGCTGGTTGTCACCGGGCAAGCTTTCGGTCGATATTGTGGATTATCCCGGAGAATGGCTGCTGGATCTGCCTTTGCTGGGCAAATCCTATGCTGAATTCAGCGCGGACTCCTTTGCTCTGGCCCATGAACCGACGCACAAGGATCTGGCTCAGGATTGGATCACCGAAGCTTCACTCATCACCTCTTCCGAAAAGGCAGATGAACTGACCGCACAGCGTCTGGCCAAGAGTTTTACGGCTTATTTGCGTGCAGGCAAAGCCGATGAGCGTGCATTATCGACCTTGCCGCCGGGGCGTTTCCTGATGCCGGGCGATCTCGAGGGTTCACCGGCACTGACATTTGCCCCGCTTCCCGACCTGAAACCGGACGATCTGAAGGCCGGTTCTCTGGGCGCAATGATGGAGCGGCGCTACGAAGCCTATAAAACCTATGTCATCAAGCCCTTCTTTCGCGAACATATTGCGCGGCTCGACCGGCAAATTGTGCTTATCGACGCCATGCAGGCAATGAATGCCGGTGGCGCGGTCGTTGCCGACCTCGAACGTGCACTCACCGATATCCTGTCCTGCTTCCGACCGGGACGCTCTAACCTGCTAACCGGGCTGATCCAGCGACGGATCGGCCGGATTCTCGTGGCTGCAACGAAGGCCGACCATCTGCATCATGAAAGTCATGACCGTCTGCAAGCCATCGTGCGCCGTCTCGTGGAACGGGCTATAGAGCGCGCCGATTTTTCCGGAGCAGATATTGATGTCCTCGCAATGGCTGCCGTGCGCGCCACGCGCGAGGCAACCGTTACACAAGGTAAGGAAACTCTGCCCGTCATCGTCGGCACACCGCTGAAAGGCGAAAAGATCGACGGTGAAGTATTCGATGGCGAAACCGAAACAGCTATATTTCCCGGCGACTTACCGAAGAATCCCAATGCGATTTTTGAAAAGTCCTTTGCGCAGGATGATCCAGCCATTCGTTTCGTCCGTTTCCGGCCACCCCGGCTTGAACGTACCGCCGAAGGCATCACGTTGTCCCTGCCCCACATAAGGCTGGATCGTGCCTTGCAGTTTCTGATTGGGGATCGTCTCGCATGACAGAGAAGACACCACGCAAACCAGCTTCCTTTACGGTAAGCCAGCCCTCCGCCCGCACAGAAACAGTGGATGAAGCGCCGCGCCGTCCTCGTGCAGTGCGGGACCTTGATGTTGTTGTCGCCCAACCAGATGTTTTTGCATTGAGCGAGGAAGAGGCGGCAGAGCTGGAAATCCTCGATCCGTCGTTTGAAGCGCCTGAACGCAAGGGCTGGTCGCTCAGCAGAATACTTTTCGGTGCACTCGGTATCCTTGTTTCATTCGCCATCGGCATCTGGACCGAAGACCTTATCCGAGCGCTATTTTCCCGCGCGGATTGGCTGGGCTGGACGGCTCTAGGTGTTGCGATAATTGCGCTTGCCGCCTTTATCGCCATCGTCGTTCGCGAACTGGTCGCATTACGCCGCCTCGCTTCGGTGCAGCACCTTCGCAAGGACGCGGCAGATGCCGCAGAGCGGGACGATATGGCCGCGGCCAGAAAGGCAGTGGACGCCTTGCGCTCAATTGCGGCGGGCTTGCCGGAGACGGCACGCGGACGACAGCTTCTGGACGGTCTGACAGACGATATCATTGACGGCCGAAACCTGATCCAGCTTGCCGAAACAGAAATCCTTCGCCCCCTCGACCGTGAAGCACGCACACTTATTCTGAATGCTTCAAAGCGGGTTTCGATTGTCACGGCAATCAGCCCACGTGCGCTGGTCGATATCGGTTACGTCATTTTTGAATCAGCTCGGCTGATCCGCCGACTGTCACAACTTTACGGTGGTCGTCCTGGCACGCTAGGCTTTCTGAAACTTGCCCGCCGGGTCATTGCCCATCTGGCCGTGACAGGAACGCTGGCCATGGGGGACAGCGTGATCCAGCAGCTCGTCGGCCATGGTCTTGCGTCCCGGTTATCGGCCAAGCTCGGTGAAGGCGTCGTCAACGGACTCATGACGGCGCGCATCGGGATTGCCGCCATGGATGTGGTGCGTCCGTTTCCATTCAATGCGGAAAAACGCCCCGGCATCGGCGACTTTATCGGCGATCTCGTGAAGATCAACGGCGAACGACCGGATAAAAAGCATCCCGGAAAATAGCGGTTTATTTCCGAAGCATTAACCATTCGCGACGATTATGGATAGATAGAAATCTGCGCCAGAATCGAGCGACCAGATGTATCGGCACACTCCCCTGAACCGTGCCCTTCTCTGTCAATCGGCTTATGGCAACGTCGGCAAATCCGACGGTTTGCGAGGCGCGACCAGCTTTTGGTCGTGACATGCTGGAAAACAACGATTAGGAATGACGTCCGATCAAGGTCGTGAATCCGGGACAGAGCTGAATATGAAGAATTGCATCGCCGCCTGCCTGACGCTGCTGCCCGTGTCATTTTCCGCTGCGCCGGTTCTGGCCGCTGACAAGGACAAACAGTTCTTTCAAACGATCGAAGGCCAATGGTCAGGCCCGGGTGAAATCGTCGCCGGGAAATACAAAGGCACGAAGTTCGTCTGCAATCTCGCCGGGTCGACCCCGGATGAAGATATTGGCATGACACTCGACGGCACCTGCCGCGTCGGTGTCTTTTCGCAGCCGATGAAGGCCACCGTCACGCGTGTCGGGTCCGCTTATTCCGGCAAGTTCAATGATGGTGCAGCGGGCAAAGGCCTTGATGTTACGTCGGGTTCCGTCAGTGGAAACAAGGTTGTTTTCGGCCTGAACCGCAAGCAGCTCAATGGTGCGATGCTGGCACGTGTCTCCGATCCGAACACGATGAACGTGACGGTTTCGGTGCGGGTCGACAAGGAACTGGTTCCGGTCATCGGCATGAGCCTGAAGCGCGTCGATAATATCGCTGTCGGCAGTATCGCCAAGAACTGACCGGAACGCTATTCACGCCACCAGCCCGCATCCGTGCGGGCTTTTTCTATTCCGGATTGCTCTATCCCGGCATTCCAGTCCGCAACGGCCTTGCCTGCAATTTCGAGAGACGGTGCAATATCGCTCAGGGGCACGAGGACGAAAGCCCGCTCGTGCATACGCGGATGCGGAAGCTCGAGAGCGGAATCCGCCATGACGACAGTCTCTCCGGCATCATCCTGCATTGCCAGTATGTCGATATCGATGATGCGCGGGCCCCATCTTTCAAGCCTGACACGCTTCAAAGAACGCTCCACATCAAGGCAGGTCGCAATCAACTCCAATGGCTGCAACGACGTTTCTATCTCTGCACAGGCATTGTGAAACCACGCCTGATCCGTCTTCCCCCATGGCGGCGTGCGATAGACTGCCGAAACCGCAACGACATCTGTGTCGGCTCGTTCGTCCAATATACGCAACGCCTTGCCCATCGAAGCGACAGGATCATCGATGTTTCCGCCAAGCCCCAGCCAGGCACGATAATGTCTGCCTGTAGTCACTGCGGATAAACCACCGTCACTTCAACATGGTCCAATACGCCCGGAACAGGTGCATTCGGCTTGCGGACGGTAATTTCTGCGCGCTTTACCTGCGGAAACCGGGCAGTCATTGCCTTGGCCACGTCGAGAGCCAGCGTCTCGATCAGATAGCGCTGACGACCGGTGATGATGTCTTCAATGACAGCAAAGGCGATACCGTAATGCACGGTGCCGTCGATATCGTCATTCTCCAGCGCATTGCCCGGATCGACATCAAGGATAGCATCGACGTAAAAACGCTGACCGAGCTTGTGCTCTTCATCGAAAACGCCGTGATGCGCGAAAAACGCGCAGTTCATCATTCGGATCGTGTACACGGCTTCACTTTCTATTTTCACTGCGTCTGGATTGCAGGATATCATCTGCAACGGCAAGTGCATCTCTATTAAAAGCGACATTGTGAACACGGAAGATGTCGGCACCTGCCAAACGCAGTGCGACAGACGTTGCCGCAGTTCCTATGTCGCGGTCGAGCGGATTGTCCCTGCCCGTCATGCCGCCGATAAAGCGTTTGCGCGACGTGCCGACGAGCAACGGAAATCCGAATTTCTGCAATTCGCCTGCTCTCGCCAGCAGCGCAATATCCTCATCCTTGTTCTTGCCGAAACCAAAACCGGGATCGAGTACGATGCGGGTTTCTTCAATGCCTGCCTTTTTCGCTATATCCAGTGAAGCATCCAGGAACGAGAACTGGTCCTCGATGACATCAGCAAGAACGGGTCGATCCCTGCTGGTATGCATGATGACCAGCCCTGCGCCGCTCCTTTTGGCGACATGAGCGATTTCTGGTTCTCGTTGTAGCCCCCAGACATCATTGACGATATGTGCCCCGGCACTAACTGCCGCCTGCGCTGTTGCTGCGCGGTAAGTGTCGATGGAGATGATGCAATCGTATTTTTTCACCAACGCTTCGATGACCGGGACAACGCGCGCGATTTCCGTTTCGGAATCGATCGCAGCAGCTCCGGGCCGGGTCGATTCTCCGCCAACATCAATGATCGTCGCTCCATCGGCAAGCATCTGACCGGCCACTTCGACGGCCCTTTCCAGCTCATTGTGGTGGCCGCCATCGGAAAATGAGTCTGGCGTGACATTCAATATGCCCATGATCACGGACTTTTCCCCCAGACGAAGGCTTCTTCCATGAGCAACGTGCCATTCTTTCGTCATAGCGAAATGTTCCTGTGTCATTTCCTTGGGCTGTTTACCTGGGGCATTTCATTGCGGCGAGGTTGCAACCAACCTCGCCTGAAGTCATTTTGTGAAGGGCGTTATAGTTCTCTTGACGATTGCATGCCATGCTCACGGCAATAAAAAGAGAATTTCTTACTGGTTTTAGAAAGAGGTGCCAGGACATGAATTTGAGGAAGAAGGTTCTGGCTCTCAGTGCAGTTCTTGCCATCGTAGCTCCCCAAGCGGAAGCCGCCGCGATCTTTCGCGAATTCAGCTACTATACCGTGAGCGGCAAAACGGCAGCGGACCTCGACAAGGCTCTTTCCCGCAATGGCCCCTTCCTCAAGAAGACTGGTCAGCATCATCCCGGTGCCGCTGAAATCCGTTTCGATGCGAAGGTACGTTATGGTCGCGCGCCCGGGAAAGCCTGCAAGGTGCAGGACGTTTATGTAAACGTTCACGCAAAGGTCTCCCTGCCCCGCTGGAAACAGCGCCGCAAGGCCACGCCGGAACTGGCGCTGATCTGGGATACCCTGTTGCAGGATATTCGCCGCCACGAAGAGAGTCACATCGTCATTGCCCGCAGCTTTGCAAGCCAGATGGAACGGGAAATACGCGGACTGCGCACCCGCACGGATTGCTCTGTGCTTCGCGCTGACATCGACAAAGTGACTGCACGCCTTATGGAAGCGCATGATAAGGAGCAACAACGGTTTGACCGGGTTGAGACGATCAATTTCGAAAACCGCTTTGCACGCTTGCTGACTTATCGCATGGAGCGCGCCCAGCAGGCTTCCAAACAACAGTAGTGCCGAACTATCTCAATTCGCGGCGTATAGCCTGCGTCATCAATGCTGCTTCATGGAACCCTGACAGGATAAGTTTCAGCTTGCCCGGATAGTGGCAAGCATCGCCGATAGCGTAGACCTTCGGACTTGAAGTTCTGAAGGTCTCGGGACTAACAGCCAGCATGTTGCCCGTCTTGATTAAGGAAATTTCGGCCAGAGGGTCGGGACGGATAACCTGTCCATCGAGACCGAAAGCACCAAGACCGGATGCAATCACCGCTGTCCGTGCTTCAAGCTTGTCGCCATTGCTAGTGTCAACAGCCACGCCGTCATCATCGACCGCGATGCTGACCGCGATCTTGTTGAAATGAAAAACAGGATTATATGGCGCGATCTGCTTGAGAAGCCTTTCGACAAGCTCCTCACCCATGATTTCAGGAAACCCGGGCACGTCGTAAATCGGCTTGTCGGCATAGAGTGCCGTACATTGACCACCGGGCCGATCACTGGCATCAATGAGATGGCACCTGAAACCGAACAGCCCAAGCTGAAAAACGGAAAAGAGTGCAACAGGCCCGCAGCCGATAATGACAATATCATTCTGCGGTTCGGCGCCCATCACATCACCATCTCTTTCAAAACTTAATTCTGGCGTTCGGGCACCTGCACGACAAGGCCGTCAATATCGTCAGAAACCCGGATCTGACACGAGAGGCGTGAAGTAGGACGAACTTCATAAGCGAAGTCCAGCATGTCCTCTTCCATCGCGTCAGGTCCGCCGACAGTGTCCGTCCAGTCTTCATCAACATAGACATGGCAGGTTGCACAGGCGCAAGCACCGCCACATTCCGCATCAATGCCCGGAATGCCATTGCGAATGGCAGCTTCCATCACGCTTGACCCGTTGTCGGCTTCGACTTCGGTCCGTGTCGCGCCATCAGCTGATACGAATACGATCTTCGTCATTTTTATTCCTTGAAACACGCAAGTTTCGCGCGATCTTCATCCTGAGCGCCCGTCACTGCCTTCGCAGGGAAACGCAAATAAACTCGGAATGGCAGATACGGCGTTCTGCAATTAGTTTCAACCTTGACCGCGCCCGCGCCCACAACTGCGCCAATATGCCGTGCATCGACGACGAGTTTCCCTGCCTGATAAACCCGACAGTTGGGCCCAAAACCCGAAAACTCTTCCTTGCCGTCTGCGGAAACTGCATCATATGATGTGAATTGAGGAACGGTTAGGAATGACGGACAGAATCCAGCGCTACAGTGCATGCAATCATGAAATGAAATTCAGTCATCCAGACACTCTATACGGGTATTCTTGTTAATAAACTCGTAGAGCTTTCCTGGATGAAGGAAACGGTCCGGATCGATTTCCACAACTTGCTGGTAAATGCGGGAAGCCCGGAAATGTCGAATTTTCATGAATTGAGCCGGTTTCCGTTAACCTTGTATTTAAAGTTTTAGGTATCGGCAGAAGAGGCCTATTTCCTTAACAAGCCCGAGCCGATACGATGCAAAATGGCGGAGAAAGTTTTGTAACGGCCTTTTTATGGTCCGGCCGTCGCAGTAATGAGTACGAGGTAGGCAAACAATGGCTTCCAAATCCAAGGCACAGAAGCTCGACCTTGAGGTTGAAAAGGCGCTGGAACAGGCACTCGATATCGATTTCGGTGACGATCTTGATATCGACATGGACTTGAGTGCGTTCGATGAAGGCTTCTCCGTCGATGATCTGGAAGAACAGATTTCGCGCGCGGCTGAAGAACTTGTTGCTGAGCAGAAGACCAAGACGGTAGAGCCCGTTGCCGTTTCCCCTGTGGAAACTGCTGCAAAAGTGGCCACCATCACCACTGCCTCGGTGATTGCAACGCCTGCAGCGCCGCCGGTCCCGCCGGTTGTGAAAGCTGCCGGACCAGTTTCGCAAGGTACGGCCAACGTTCAGCACAAGCCTGCCAACACCTCGAAGGTCGCAACGCCCGCGCCCGAACCTGTTGTCAGCAAGCCTGTTTCCGCTGCACCTGTTGCAACCGCCGCCACCGTTGCATCCCCTACCTTCACGCCGGCCAATGACGATTCCCGCAGTGAAAAAGCGATTATCGCCGCTCCGCGCCGTGCGACGGAAAACTCCTCTAAGCTTTTCTGGACGACAACTGCAATCAGCGTGCTCTGGGCCGCTGGCGGCGTCGCCCTGAGCAAAGCCATCAATCCTGATGTCTTTTCGACCCTGCAAGCCACCAAGGACTTTTTCACCTCGCCCGCCGGCCTCGGCGTCGTTGCGGGTGTAGCATTGCCGGTCGCCATGTTCTGGGGCTTCGCGCAACTCGTAAAACGCGCGCAGGAAATGCATACGGCAGCACGCAGCATGTCGGAAGCTGCGATGCGCCTGCTCCAGCCGGAAGCCGTATCCGGTGATCGCGTTTCTACCCTCGGACAGGCAGTGCGCCGCGAAGTCGCCGCCATGAACGAAGGCATCGAACGCACCTTGGCTCGTGCCGTCGAGCTGGAAACGCTCGTTCAGTCCGAAGTCAATCAGCTTGAGCGTGCTTATAGCGACAATGAAGTTCGCATTCGTTCGCTCGTCAGCGATCTGGGCAATGAGCGTGAAGCTGTTGTCAGCCATGCCGAACGGGTACGTTCATCGATCTCCGGTGCGCATGAGCAGCTTAAGGAAGAACTTTCCAGCGCGTCCAACATCATCCGCGACAATGTTCTGTCTGCCTCGCAGCAGCTGAGCACCCTGCTCGGCGAATCCGGTGAACGCCTGATCGGCAGCATCAACGAAAGCGGCGGCGCTATTGCCGAGGCCATTGAAACCCGCACCGGTGACATCGGCTCCCGCATCACGACTTCGGGCGAAGCTTTTGCAAACCTGCTCGATACGCGCATTGCAACGCTTGATGAACAGTCGCGCACTGTATCGGACCGCCTGACGGAAGCTCTGGACGAACGCACGACCGGTATTGCCAATCTGCTCGGCGGTGCAACGCAATCCATGGTCAGCGAATTCGACACCCGTCTTGCAAACCTCGAAAGCACCCTTTCCGAGCGTGGCCGGTCGCTTCTGTCCGAATTCGAAGCCCGTGCGCATGCTCTCGACAGCAGCACTGAGAAGCTCAATGCAGCTCTCGAAACCCGTTCGCGCCAGATCAACGAAAACCTCATCGCTCGTACTCGTGAAATCGCAGAGACCTTCTCCAGCGGTCGCACGTCTCTGAGCACGATGATCGACGAAACCAAGACAAAGATCGGCGAAGATCTGACATCTATCGGCGAAAGCGTCGGCAATATTCTTGGCGAAAAGGCCGATGCCTTTGCAGGCAAGCTTGCCGAAAGCCGTGATGTTCTGGCTGCTTCGCTGGAAGGCGAAACGGAACGCGTTTCCTCCGTCATCCGCGGTCATGCCGATACGCTTGCTGCACGCACGAGCGATATCGAGAATGCCGTTAACGTCAGCGCATCTGCCCTCAACACCGTTGCCGATAGTCATGCGGCAATTCTGGAAGAGCGGACCAACGCATTGCGCGAGACAATGGCAAGCCATTCCGCACTGCTTGATGCAAGCTTTGCAGACCACGCTCGTTCGCTGGAAGAGCGCGCCACCACGCTTCATGGTGTCATCGCGGGCAATCAAGCCATGCTTGCTCAACTGATGGATGAGCGTGCCGCCGCAATGCGCGATAACTTCAACGAAAACCGTGAGGTTCTCGCTCGCACTTTCGATGAGCGCGTAAATTCGCTACAGGCGCTCATCACTGATAATCAGAACACGCTCGCACGCATTCTCGATGAACGTGCAAGCAGCATGACTGATTCCATTGGTGCCGGTCGCGATGCATTTGTTGCCGCCTTGGGCGAACATGTTCGTCAGGTCGAAGAGCGCACGAGCGGCCTTCATAACGTCCTGAACGATCACAACAATGCCCTCTCCGGCATTCTGGACGGTCACGAGCGCACAATTGAAACGCGTGCTGCCGAAATCCGCTCGACCCTGAGTGAGAGCACGACATCGCTGAGCCAGACGCTGCAGGATCACAGTGATATCCTGGAACAGCGCACGACCAACCTTCACAACGCAATTGCCGACAGCAGTTCGACCATCAGCCGCGCATTCGAAGGCCAGACCGGCATTATCGAAGAACGCACACAGACGATGGAAAAGGCACTCACCATCGGCGTCGACAATGTCCGTCGTGCACTCGAACAGAGCGCTGGCATCGTTGCTGGCACGCTGCGCGAGAAGATCGGCGAAGCCGCGAGCACGCTTTCGGCTGAAGCAGCCAAGGCTGGTGAAGCTCTGGACGGCTTCGGCGAAGCATTCAGCGCTCGCCTGATCGATAATCTGTCTGGGACGGAAGCACGTCTCGGCGACCGCGCCGACGCGATTGCCGGTCGTCTTGGTGAGATCGAAAGCCGCCTCACCGGCGAGCTTGGCTCAATCGAAGCCCGCATCGCCAACACGGCAAGCAGAACCAGCGAAACGCTTGCTGGTCACAGCGAAGCCTTCGCTGCAAGCGTCGCCGACAACCTTGCTGGCACCGAAACGCGCCTCAATGAACGCGCCAGCGCTATTGCCAGCGGTCTTGAAGCAATCGAAAGCCGCCTCACCGGCGAACTTAGCTCGATTGAAGCGCGGATTGCCGATACGGCTTCCAAGACGAGTGAAACGCTTGCAGGCCATAGCGAGTCCTTCTCGGCCAGCGTTGCCGACAATCTCGCTGGTACCGAAACGCGCCTCGCTGAGCGTGCTGACGCGATTGCAACCCGTCTCGGTGATATCGGCTCGCGCATCACGATGGAACTCGGCTCCGTCGAGGCTCGTATTGCACAGGTAACCGACACGACTGCGGTGACGCTGGAAGAACGTACTCGTGAGCTCAATGCCGTTCTCGCTGCCCGTTCGCAGGAAATCACCAAGATCCTCAACGATACTGCAGAACCGCTTGTACAGCGGCTTGCTGATAGCGGTCGTGGACTGGCGCAGCAGCTTGAAGAAGCAACCCATGCCGCAACAGATAGGCTTCGTTCGGAAAACGCCGCTCTGGTCAATGCGCTTGCAAGCCGCACAGCGGAAACAATTGCCGCTGTTCAGCAGGCCAAGACCGGTCTTTCCGACAATGTCAGCGAACTGATCGATCGTCTTGCAGCCTCCAACGGCGAACTGGGCAAGTTGATCGACACTGCAACGCGCAATCTCACCGATATCGATGGTCGCCTTGTCGACACGACGTCGAGCTTCGTTGAGAACACCAACCGTGCAGCGCAGATGTTCCAGGCCTCCACGGGCCTGATTGACGGCAATATCGGTACGCTGCGCGCTATCTCCGACAGCACGCTGTCGCAGATCGCAGACATCGCCGACCGTTTCGAAGAGCACGGAAAGGTTCTCTCTTCGGCTTCCGACATGATCAACACGGCCCAGAACGGCCTTGTCAGCACGCTTGAAGATCGCCATCAGGCGCTCGACAAACTGGCATCCGGTCTCGTCGAGAAGTCGGAAGGCGTGGAAAAGCTGATGCAGTCCTTCGAAGGGCTGGTGACCTCCGCATTCCAGCGCGCCGAAGGCCAGACCCGTTCGTCTGCCGAGAAGATGCGGGAAAGCGTTTCGGAAATCGTTGAACAGGCAGCACAGAAGTTCTCTGCAGCAACCGACGATATTCGCCGCACTGCAAGCGAAATTCGAAACGAGCTCAACACGACCCGTGGCGAACTGAAGCGTGGCGTTCTCGACATGCCTGCCGAGGCCAAGGAAACAACGACCGCTATGCGCAAAGCCGTGAGCGAGCAGATCAATGCGCTCAAGGAACTGGCCGAAATCGTCAATAAGTCTGGTCGTCTGGTAGATGTCGGCGAAAGCCGTGCTGATCGCCCGGTTTCGCGTCCGGCACCGGCAGCAGCTCGTCCAGCCCCTGTTCAGGCACCGGTGGTACAGGCAGATGTTGCAATTCGCCAGCGCGCCTACGAAGCGCCGAAGGCTCAGCCTGCACCGGCAGCCGCACAGGCAGAAAAGCCGCGTGGATGGGTGTCTGATCTCCTAGCCCGTGCTTCCCGCGAGGAAGAAGAAGCCGCGCAGCCGAAAGCACAGCCGGTCGCAACGCCTCGTTCACCAAGCCATGTCGTTGAATCGCTAAACTCGCTTTCGGTGGACATTGCCCGCGCTATCGACCACGAAGCTTCGGTGGAGCTTTGGGACCGTTATCGTCGCGGTGAACGAAACGTCTTTACTCGCCGTCTCTACACGCTGAAGGGTCAGCAGACTTTTGATGATATCAAGCGCAAGTATCAGACGGATGGTGAATTCCGCCGCGCCGTCGACCGCTACATGGACGACTTCCAGCGTCTGCTTGAAGATGTAGCCCGCAACGACCGTGACAACATGGTGACGCGGACTTACCTCACCTCGGACACTGGTAAGGTCTACACCATGCTTGCCCACGCAAGCGGTCGCCTTCGCTAAGACCAGAACTCAAAGGAAACGCGGCCTTCGGGCCGCGTTTTTGTTTGTCTGGCTCGGATGAAACCGGCTGGTTCCGTTCAATAAAAAAGGTCGGTGCAACACGCCGACCTTTTTTATTGTTCCACCTTGCCTCAGTTGGAGTGCATCTCGAAAAGTGTGAAACGGTTCTCAGACAATATGTGCTTTAAAAAAACGGTTAGAGCGCTGTCACTGTCCAGCTAACAATCTCGCTAGCAGTCCGTTCAAAAGCCGCGTCAAGTGCCTTCACATAGGCCGCATTCGTCGCACCGCTTACCGGAATGGCCGTACGGAACACGCGGGTGGCCCGAACCTCGCCATTCTTGTCATTCATCAGTTTGACAGCCAGTTCGACCACTGCGAGCTTAGGCGATGCATAGGCCTGAATGCCGAACATGCGCAGATCGGTCAGAATCTGATAGTTGATTGCCAGCCCGTCTCCTGGACGGCCAATCCCGCCGAACACACCTGTATTCTCATAGGCCTGCACCAGACGTGATTGCACAATGTTCGTCAGCCTGTCACCCCATTGAGCACCCTTCAGATATTCGATGGAACCGGGCGCTGAGCTGACAACGATATTCTCGCTATCGAGCGCCTTAAGGGCTGTTGGCGTCGGAACCAGCAACTGTGTGTTCTTGCGGCTTGGCGAAGAAACACCGGGCTGCGGTGCAGACAGATTGAACGTGTCAAGCGGCGTTGTCGTCCCGCAGCCAGCAAGAAGTATGCTGAGCAGAACAGATATTGAAGTTGTACGACAAAGAGTGCGACGTGATTTCATGTCAATAAGGCTAGCTTTGGAAATCAATGACGCGTCCTCCCGTCATACTGAGGTACATTCCCTTTACCGCCAAAGATAAGGCGCTGAGGGTTACGCTCGAGATCGGTAATTGCCTGTTCTATGCGCTGAATGGAGCGGCGGCTATCCACCACGACGGATTGCACATCACGCAATCCCTGTCCCGAAAAACGCTGGAGATTGTCCGCAATCGGCCCCATCCGCTTGTCGAGATTGTCGGATGTCTGGCGGATGGATTCCAGCGTTGCCTTAGCCTGTGCAACAACCCCATCCTTGTCGTCGCTCGACAGGAGCTTGTCGGTCTTCGCCAGAATGGCGTCAACACGCACAGAAGCAGCGTTCAAGCGAGCCATCATATCCTTGGCGTCAGTGACGATCTGGTTGATGTTTCCGGTGTTCTCACCAAGTTCCTGAATAATGTTGGCGTTCTGTGCCAGTGCGTCGGTGAAAGTCTTCGTGTTGTTGATTGTATCCGTCAGCGGTCCACGAGCATCCTTTACGAAACCCTCCAACTGACCAAGCACGGCATTGGCTCGTGCAGCAATATCCTGTGCGGTAGCAAGAAGATTGTTGATTGAGGACGGATCGGCATCAATACGCGCAACCGAATCTACGTTTGCAGCCTCGGTCAGAAGATTGGGCTCATCAAGACGACCGCCCTTCAGTTCAATATAAGCCTGCCCGGTCAGTCCCTGAAAACCAAGGGTTGCTGCAGTTGAGCGGGTAATAGGTGTTGTCGCGTTGACGCGAGTTTTAACGATCACCATTTCTGGATTGGACGGATCAAGACGCAGCGCCCGAACATCGCCAACTTTGATACCGTTGAATAGAACCTGACTCCCGATCGAAAGGCCAGTCACGGAACCCGGGATACGAACATCGAGCTCCAGAGAATCGCGTGCTTCCCCAAAACGGGCGATCCAGAACACAAACGCGAAAGCCAACAGGCTGACGATCAGCGTAAAGACACCCACCAGAACATAATTGGCTTTAGTTTCCATATCTTATCCAGTCTGCAAGCGGCTGCCGGGCCGCCGTCTCGTTGGCGCCGATGGATCAATCTGGCGCGCACGCTTGCCCCGAAAATAGGATTTAACCCACGGATCGTCTACCGTTAGCATGTCTTCAATGGTGCCGCTGACGAGTACCTTCTTGTTTCCAAGAACGGCAATCCGGTCGCAAATTGCAAAAAGACTATCGAGATCATGAGTGACCATATAGACGGTCAGACCCATCGTATCCCGCAGATTGGCAATCAGGTCGTCAAACTCTGCAGCGCCAATGGGATCAAGACCCGATGTCGGTTCGTCAAGGAACAGAATATCCGGATCCAGAGCCAGAGCACGTGCAAGCGCAGCACGCTTGATCATGCCGCCGGAAAGTTCGGACGGAAACTTTTCTGCCGTGTCAGGCTTCAAACCGACAAGGTCGATTTTCAGTCGCGCCAGCTCGTCCATCAGCTTCGGCGACAGATCAAGATACTCGCGCATCGGAACCTGAATATTTTCAAGAACATTCAGCGCCGAAAATAGCGCTCCATGCTGAAACAAGACGCCCATACGCATGTCGATGGACATTTTTTCCATCTCATTCAGCTGATCGATGTTGCGACCGAGAATCTCGATTTCACCCGACTGTTTCTTGTTGAGACCGAGAATGGTCCGCATCAGCACTGATTTTCCCGCCCCCGAAGGACCGATGAAGCCCAGAACCTCGCCCTGGTAAATCTCAAGCGACAGCTTGTCGAGCACCGTCTGACGCCCGAACGAAACCGTCACGTCGCGCACCGAGATCATCGGCGCGGTCGTCTGGCGATTGTCTTCGTCCTGCAGTTGCGACCGGTGGTCGATGCCGTTCTCCATAACCATTCTTTAACCGAGCTTGGCTTCGGACTGAACCGTTGAACACGATTGAGGGGTCAATTTTCTGTGCAACTGTGTCTCAAAGAACCCATTAAAAACAAAGAACATAAGCAGTTTCTAAAAATTAATGGCCGCATAGAACATCGCAAACAAACCATCCACGACAATAACCACAAAAATTGCTTTCACAACGGAAGCAGTAACACGACGGCCAAGTGATTCTGCACTGCCACCGACCTTCATACCTTCTACCGAGGCGAGAATCCCGATGATCATGGCCATAAACGGTGCCTTGATAAGACCGGCGAAATAAGTATTAAGCGCCACTGCGTCATGCAGGCGGCTGATGAAAGCATCGGGCGAAATATTGGAGTAGAACCAAGCGACCCCGCCTGCCCCGATCAATGCAGCCAGGTCGGAAATGATGGTGAGCAATGGCAGGACTACGACCAGCGCAACGAGACGGGGAAAAACCAGAACGCCGACCGGATTGAGGCCGATAACCGTCAGAGCATCCGTCTCCTCGCGCATTTTCATGGAGCCGATTTCAGCTGTGATCGCACTGCCTGAACGACCGGCGATCATGATAGCTGTCAGAAGCACCCCGAGTTCACGCAGCACCAGAATGCCAACCAGATCGACGACAAAGATTTCTGCACCGAAATAGCGCAACTGAAATGCGCCCTGCTGGGCGATGATCGCACCAACGATCGTCGACATCAGGATGATAATGGGAATCGCACCGACGCCCATGCGGTCCATCTGCGTAACGATGGCAGCGATTGGAATACCGCTTCCTCGACCGTATTTCAGCTGGGCCCCGCGGATGGTGGCGCCCAGGATATGCATCGCCATCTTGAAGTCGTTACCCATAGAGATAACGCCACCGCCAAGCGCGGCCAGAAACGAGATAAAAAAGAACGGCTTCTTCTGACGTGGAATATCCAGAGTACGTTCGACAGCCTGCCCCACTTCCTCCATCAGAGGGAGCCAGGATTGACGCACGCCTTCAAGCTGGGCGTCGGCACTCTTTGCAACGAGCCGCTGCCGCAAGCGTTCAATCAGCCAGGCACCTGCCGTATCGAGACCGGATACGCCAGAAACATCGATTATCGTTGCTTTGTGTTCGTCCGTTTTCTCAAGACTGCGCATCTTGTCATCGACAAGATTGACGCTCTGCGAGACCCAGCGACCGCTCAACCTGATATGGCGCGCACCGTCCTGCTCCGTCAGATCAATCTTCGGCGCAGGATTATTGGTGGCTCTTGCTTTGTCGGCAGTGTCGGTCAACATGGCCTACCTCATATACGAGTCGTTGAACGACCGAAATACTGCGTCCCAGAGGGCATCTCTATGCACAATACCTTGAATATCATTGTCGAACGCTATCCCATCGCCGGAAAATTCACAATCTCCAGAGGTTCCAAGACGGAAGCCGTTGTCGTTGTGTGTGTGATTGGCAACGGTCTCAATCAAGGGCGCGGCGAATGCGTTCCTTATGCGCGTTATGGCGAAAGCATTGAGAGCGTGAGTGCCCAGATTGAAGCCGCCCGTACAGCTATCGAAAGTGGCGCCACACGACAGGATATCCAGACTTTGATGCCAGCCGGCGCTGCTCGCAATGCGGTCGATTGTGCCTTATGGGATCTCGAGGCAAAGGCATCAGGCAGAAGCGTCGCCGATATGCTCGGTACGCCAACCCGACCACTTGAAACCGCAATCACCGTTTCGCTCGGCACACCCGCCGAAATGGCAGAGTCGGCAGCCAAGGTCGCTCACTATCCTCTCATCAAGGTCAAAATGGGTGGTGAAAACGATATCGAGAAGATACAAGCGGTCACGAGTGCGGCTCCGAACAGTCGCATCATTATCGATGCAAACGAAGGTTGGACGGCCGACAATATTGCCGAGAACATGCGCGCAGCAGCCGACGCAGGCGTCGTTCTTATCGAACAGCCCTTACCAGCGGATAACGATCATATTCTCAGTGAAATTGAACGGCCTGTCATTATCTGTGCCGATGAAAGCGTTCATACGTCGGTCGGACTTGAGGAGCTGGCCAAGCGCTACGACGCGGTGAACATCAAGCTCGACAAAGCAGGTGGACTGACTGAAGGTCTCATCATGCGAGACAAGGCAATCAACTACGGTCTTCAGATCATGGTCGGCTGTATGGTCGGCACATCGCTCGGCATGGCGCCAGCTGTTCTGCTCGCCCAGAAAGCCAATGTGGTTGATCTTGATGGCCCGCTACTCCTCGCCCATGATCGTGACCCAGGCTTGCGCTATGATGGGGCTCTGGTTTACCTGCCGGAAGCCGCCGTTTGGGGCTGACTTGCACGTTGATAACTCTCGCTCGCGGTTCCGCTTATCGGAGCGAGAGCATCTTCGAAAATGTCCGCACAAGCGTCCCAGGTGAACTGCCTGAGCACCTGTGCGGGCTCAAACGGCTCCATTTGCAGGGCTGACAGACACGCCTTCCCAAGATCTTCGGAGAGAACGCCTGCCCCGGTTGCCCCCACGACATCCCGTGATCCGGGAACGGGATAGGCCGCCACCGGCAAGCCGGAGGCAATCGCTTCCAGCAAGACGAGACCAAACGTATCTGTCCGGCTTGGGAAGACAAACACGTCGGCTGCGGCATAGGTGTTTGCCAGCGTTTCACCTTCCTGTTTCCCGACAAACACAACCTCCGGGAAACGCGCACGCAGATCGTTGAGGGAAGGACCATCCCCGACGATCAACTTTGTGCCGGGAAGATCAAGCTCCAGAAACGCTGGCAGGTTCTTTTCCGTGGCGACGCGTCCCACACAAATGAACACCGGACGTGGCAAGTCCTTGACCACTTCCGGCCGAGGATAAAACAGATTGCGATCGACACCGCGCGTCCAGAGGTCCAGCCGCGTAAAACCTCGCCCCTTGAGATCATCCACAATAGATTGGGTCGGTACCAGCGTATGCTGGGCCGCATTATGGAAACGTCGCAGGAAAGCATAGGTCCATTGTGGCGGGACAGGAAAGCGTTCCGCAAGATATTCGGGAAACCGCGTGTGAAAGCTTGTCGTGAAGGACCAGCCCATTTTCAGGCAGGCGCGCCGTGCCATAAACCCGAGTGGACCCTCGGTTGCAATGTGCACATAGTCCGGTCGCATGACCTTCAGACGTCGTCTAAGCGCACCTGGCGTCGTCAAGGCGAGCCGGATTTCCGGATAGGTCGGACAGGGGACCGACCGATAATCCAGCGGAGATATGACGGTGACGTCGTATCCGCGCTCAATCATCAGATCACGACATTTGGTCAGCGTGCGCACGACGCCGTTGACTTGAGGATGCCAGGCGTCGGTAACGATGACAATTTTCTTCATCAGCGGAAGGTCGCCAGTTCGCGGACGGGAAGTGGGAGCTGGATTACCCTATCCTCGTCACGCTCTTCACTGTCGGAATTGACAATACCTGTCGTCGGGCGGCGATCACGGCGTTCCGTCCATTCGATGAGCTCCATACGGCCATCGAAATGTTCAATCACGGCCGTGCAGCTTTCCACCCAATCGCCCGTATTGATGTATTCCACGCCATTCATGCTCTCGATCGTGGCGTGATGAATATGGCCGCAGATCACACCATCAACCCCGATACGCTGCGCTTCTTCCGAAACCACGCTCTCGAACTGACCAATGAAATTGACCGCCTTTTTGACGCGAAACTTCGCCCAGGCTGAAAATGACCAGTAGCGCAGACCGAAAAGCGAGCGAACCCGGCTCATAACCGTATTTATCCAGATCGCTGTGTCATATGCCCAATCGCCCAGATAGGCGATAAAGCGGGCATTGCGTACAACCACATCGAACTGATCACCATGGATTACCAGAAACTTGCGACCGTCCGCCGTCTCATGGATCGCGCGGTTCATCACTTCGATGCCGCCAAAATGCGTTCCCTGAAAATTGCGCAGGAACTCATCGTGATTACCGGCAATGTAGATGATGTTGGCGCCCTTGCGGCTCTTGCGAAGCAGCTTCTGGACTACGTCATTATGCTCTTGCGGCCAATGCCAATTGCGCCGCAGGCGCCACCCATCGACAATATCGCCGACAAGATAGATCGTCTCGGCTTCATGATAGCGAAGAAAATCCAGAAGCAGTTCCGCCTGTGCGGCCTTGGAACCGAGATGCACATCCGAGATAAAGAGGGTTCGGAGTTTTCTGGGCTGCGGAGCGTCGGTGCTCATGTGGTTGTCCCCTTCAATGGCAACCTGATCTGAGCGCAGAAAACCCGATTCATGTCACAGAGATATGACGGTCGGCTTTGAGGCGCGGAAGGTAGCGTCCGCGCCTCTTGTTGTGTCCACTTTAGGCGACAAGTCCCACAGTTGGGCCGACATATCGCGATTGCGGACGAATGAGCTTGTTTGCCGCAACCTGTTCACGGCAATGCGCTATCCAGCCCATGGTTCGCCCCATAGCAAAAACGCAAGTGAAAGCCTCACGCGGGAACCCCAGTTGTTCCAACAACAAAGCAGTATAGAACTCGACATTGGTTTCGAGGGAACGGTCCGGCTTGTGGCGCTTTAGAACTGCGATAGCGGCTTTTTCAACGGCCTCGGCCAACTCAACGCGGTGTTTTCCACGCCCTTGTTCTAGGGCTTCGATGTGCTTCAATGCACCTTTCAAGGCATCGGCACGAGGATCGCGTACACGATAGACCCTGTGACCGAACCCCATCAGCCTGTCTCCATCGGCAACAGCAGATTCAAGCCAACGTTCAGCGTTGTCGGGTCTACCGATTGCATCCAGCATATCGAGGACCGGTCCGGGTGCACCACCATGCAGCGGTCCTTTCAATGCGCTGATTGCGGCAAGCAGCGATGAGGTCAATCCGGCTCGTGTTGATGCCACGACACGCGCAGCAAAAGTCGATGCGTTCAATCCATGGTCGGAAACCGTCATAAGATAGGTGTTCAGCCCCGCAACTTCTGCTTCATCCGGCATTCCCGCATTCATCATACGAAGGATGTCAGCGCTATGGGGAAGCGTCGGATCAGGATGTATGGGACGGCGCCCCTTCTGGCCCCTCAGAATGGCCGTCGTAAAGACTGCCGGTGCCGCCATCAGGTGTAAGGCTGCGGTCAGATCATCGTCATCAGGGATGCGTGCCATCAATGCGCGAAGCGCTTCGATGGGAGACATTTCCATCAATGTATCGTCAAGCGCATCCGTATGATGAAATACCTGTACGCGCGCTTCACCGAGCGCTTTTTGAAGCTCTTCCCCTTTGGGAAGGTCATTGAAAAAGCCGCCCCACAGAAGTTCTATTCCATCTTCGACGCTGCTATGCGGGACCAGATCGTCCAGCGACCGACCGCGAATAACCAGCCTGCCTGCAAGCCCATCGACGTCAGACAACACGGTTTCAGCAGCAATCACATCTTCAAGTCCGCTATTCATAATTATTCTCCTTGTTTGCCTTTCGACATTGAATCCAAGTATAGTTGACGTCAATCTTGACGAAATAGATCAATGTAGGGGGCAATAATGGACTGGCTAACTGCGGAGGAAGCCCTCGCTGTTCTCCAGACAAAGCCGCAGACTCTCTATGCAAATGTGAGCCGTGGCCGCATCCGTTCCAAACCATTGCCGGATGATCCGAGACGCAGCCTCTATCGGTCGGAGGATGTCCATCGTCTGGCTGGCAAGCGTCCCGGTCGCAAGAGAGATAGCGTGGTTGCCGCCGACACCATTCGTTGGGGCCTGCCGATCATGCGCTCGGGCATTTCGACCATCCTGGATGGCCGCTTGCTCTATCGCGGCTGCGACGCTGCTGAGCTGTCCGAAACAGCGACGCTGGAGGAAGTGGCTGCACTGCTGTGGCAGATGGATTTCGACGGTATCATCAGGAGTGACAACGAATCGACCTTGAACATTCGTCAGACCGAAACTGCGCCTCTGGAACGGCTGTTTACTGTCCTTGGTATTCGCGCTGCGAATGATCTACCCAGTTCGGGGCGTTCAACATCGATTCTGCAGCAAGAGGCTTTTGGTCTGCTGCAACTGTTTCACAATACCGTTCTTGGCGTTTCCGCATCGAATATGCCGATGCATGAACGCATTGCTCAGGCTTGGCAAAAGCCGCAGGCAAGTGATGTGATCCGGCGCATTCTTGTGCTTCTGGCCGACCACGAACTCAATGCATCGGCATTCGCTACACGCGTTGCGGCGTCTACAGGTACACCGCTTTCCGCTGCGGTTCTCGCCGGATTATCAACATTGATTGGCCCGCGACATGGACGAGCGGCTACAGCGGCGGCGGCTATTATTACGCAAACCCGGCAAATAGGAGCGGAAGCAGCGATCAAGGGCCAGCTCAGGCAAGGAACACAGTTTCACTTTTTCGGCCACCCGCTTTACCGCGAAACAGGTGATATTCGCGCCACCGCACTATTGGAACATCTGGAATTGCCTGCCTCCTATAGCGATCTGGAACAAAGTGCCGCGAACATTCTCGGAGAAAAGCCAAACGTCGATTTCGCCCTCGCCGCCGTTACAGAAATCTATGATCTACCGCCCGACGCACCGCTATTTCTGTTTGCGCTCGCACGCATTGTGGGATGGCTCGCCCATGCACTGGAACAGGCTGATAGCGGATCGCTTATACGCCCGAGGGCAGAATTCATGCCGCCGCTTGAATAGCACTTCACCAAATATTGTTCGCAATGAACGCATATTCTGCCGGTAAAAGGTGGACATATGCGCCCGTGAACCAGAATCCGGTTGATCGGACTGCTCGCTTGGTGGCATGTCTCTAAAACTTGAACAAGATGTGAGGATCAAGCCGTGGACTTGGGCCTGAAGGGTCGAAAAGCAATTGTATGTGCTTCCAGCAAGGGACTCGGACGGGCATGCGCGGAGGCGCTCGCCGAAGCCGGTTGCGATCTGGTTCTCAATGGACGCAACGAAGAAACTCTCGCCACAACCGCGGAAGCAATTCGCAAAACATTTGGCGTGAAAGTCGATGCTGTCGTTGCCGACGTGTCCACCGCTGAAGGGCAAGCCAAACTGCTTGCCGCCTGCCCTGCACCCGACATTCTCGTGAATAATAACGGCGGTCCAGCCTTCAAGGATTTCCGCCTGCTCGACCGCGACGCGATCCTGCAGGGTGTGACACAGAATATGGTCACCCCCATAGAATTGATCAAAGCTGTTATCGACGGAATGGTCGAGCGCCGTTTCGGCCGTATCGTCAATATCACATCGACGTCGGTTTACGCCCCCATTCCCGGGCTTGATCTCTCATCTGGCGCCCGCGCCGGTCTGACTGCATTTCTGGCTGGCGTCGCCCGCACGGTTGCAGCCTCCAATGTGACGATCAACAACATCCTTCCCGGGGCCTTTGACACGGATCGCCTTCGCAATGGCTTTGCATTCTCAGCCCAGAAGAACGGCACGACAGCGGATGCGGAAGCTGCAAAGCGCGCATCAGCAATTCCCGCCGGAAGAATCGGGCAGCCAAAGGAATTTGGTCAGGCCTGTGCCTTCCTATGTTCGGAACATTCCGGGTTCATTACCGGGCAGAATCTCGTTATCGATGGCGGCGCCTATCAGAGTGCGTTTTAACAGCATCAAATAATAGATCTGCAAAATTGGAAAAACTCATTCTCGAAAACGGGCCTACTGAGATTTGAGCCGATAGACTAAGAACAATGACGGCCCAGAGTGCGGAAGTCGTGTACGGAAACTGTATGCGGATACCGCACCCTCCACGTGCAAACGAGCTTTTGCCCTGCACGAAAGATTTTGGAAAGCGATGCGACCATGACCAAGAAAACACCTTTCACTTCCCGTTCGGATTTCGATGAAGCAGCTCTGTTCTTCCACCGTTATCCGAAGCCCGGAAAGCTGGAAATTCAGGCGACAAAGCCACTTGGCAACCAACGAGATCTGGCGTTAGCTTATTCTCCCGGCGTAGCCGCTCCCTGCCTCGCAATCCACGAAGACCCGGCAACTGCCGCCGAATACACCGCTCGCGGCAATCTCGTTGCCGTCGTGTCAAACGGCACTGCGGTTCTCGGCCTTGGTAACATTGGTGCGCTTGCTTCCAAACCGGTCATGGAAGGTAAAGCTGTCCTTTTCAAAAAATTCGCCGACATCGACGTGTTCGACATTGAAATCGACGCGCACGAAATCGGTCGCATCGTTGATGTTGTTGCCGCTTTAGAGCCGACTTTCGGCGGCATCAACCTTGAAGACATCAAGGCACCGGAGTGCTTCGAAGTTGAAGAACAGCTTCGCGCGAAAATGAACATTCCGGTTTTCCACGACGACCAGCACGGCACAGCGATCATCGTTGCTTCGGCGGTGTTGAACGGTTTGGAACTTGCCGGCAAGAAAATCGGGGACGCCAAGATCGTTACATCGGGCGCTGGCGCTGCTGCCCTTGCCTGCCTCAATCTTCTCGTCAATCTCGGCGCGAAACGCGAAAACATCTGGGTCTGTGATCTCGAAGGCGTTGTCTACGAAGGCCGTAACACGCTGATGGATCGTTGGAAGGAAGTTTACGCCCAGAAGACTGACGCGCGCGTTCTGGCCGATGTCATCGGTGGTGCTGACGTCTTCCTCGGCCTGTCGGCTGCTGGCGTGCTGAAGCCTGAACTTCTGAAACAGATGGCCGAAAAGCCACTCATCATGGCCCTTGCCAATCCGAAGCCGGAAATCATGCCGGAAGAGGCTCGTGCGGCCCGCGCCGACGCCATGATCTGCACCGGACGTTCGGATTATCCGAACCAGGTCAACAACGTTCTCTGCTTCCCCTATATCTTCCGCGGCGCACTCGATGTCGGTGCGACTGCAATTAACGAAGAAATGAAGTTGGCGGCTGTTCGCGCAATTGCCGCTCTTGCCCGCGAAGAGCCTTCGGATGTCGCAGCACGCGCTTATTCCGGCGACACACCCACTTTCGGACCAGACTACATCATTCCATCGCCATTCGATCAGCGCCTGATTCTGCGTATCGCCCCGGCAGTGGCCAAAGCGGCCATGGAAACAGGCGTGGCGACACGCCCGATCGAAGACATGGAAGCCTATCTCGATCGTCTGAACCGCTTCGTCTTCCGCTCCGGCCTCATCATGAAGCCGGTTTTTGCTGCCGCCCGCGCCCAGGAAAAACCAAAGCGCGTCATTTATGCAGATGGTGAAGATGAACGCGTGCTCCGCGCTGCTCAGGTAGTCATTGAAGAGCGTATCGCAGCTCCGATTCTCGTCGGACGCCCGCAGGTTATCGAAACACGCTTGCGCCGCTACGGCCTCAAGATTCGTCCGGGAACGGATTTCGAACTCATCAATCCGGAAGACGATCCGCGCTATCGCGACTATGTAGACCTTTATCTGTCCTACACCGGCAGGCAGGGCGTCACACCGGAAGCTGCACGCACCATCGTCCGCACGAACTCGACCGCAATTGCCGCTCTCGCGGTTATGCGCGACGAAGCAGACGCCATGATCTGCGGTCTTGAAGGTCGCTTCGAACGCCACCTCCGTGTCGTACGGCAGATTATCGGCAAGGTTCCCGGTATCCGAGACTATTCCGCCTTGAGCCTGCTCATCTCGCAGCGTGGCGCCCTCTTCCTCACAGACACTTATGTCAACGTCGAACCGGGCGCGAACGAGATCGCCGAAATGGCAATTCTTGCCGCAAAGGAAATCAGCCGCTTCGGTATTGAGCCAAAGGCTGCCCTAGTATCCCATTCGAATTTCGGGTCGAAAGAATCAGCCAGCGCCGAAAAGATGCGTGAAGCAGCGGCAATTCTTGCCGAGAAGGCGCCTGAGCTGGAATCCGATGGCGAAATGCACGGCGACTCTGCTCTCTCTCAGGCTCTGCGCGATCGTGTGTTCCCGAATTCGCGCCTGAAGGGCGAAGCCAATCTTCTTGTCTTCCCCAACCTTGACGCTGCAAACATCACGCTGAACGTAGTCAAGATGGTTACAGATGCGCTGCACGTGGGTCCAATCCTGCTCGGCGCGGCACGTCCGGCACATATTCTGACGCCATCCGTCACCTCGCGTGGCGTCGTCAATATGACAGCACTGGCAGTTGTTGAAGCCTTGCAAAAATCAGGAGAGACTCTTCGCAAGAAGAAGTAATTTAACAACAACTAAGTTAGATAATTATAACATAAGTTTAAATAACGGCGAGTATATTTAAATATACTCGCCGTTAGTATTTAATTTACTATATTTTTTAAACATGATATCGCCAGCATCGTTATCGAGGTTATCATGTCTTTTATTTCAATTAATTCTAATAGATCGCTGACTTACTCAGTAGTCTTGATATTTTCGGGAATATTGGCTGGCTGTACAACTATACGCCCTCCAGAATTATGCACGCCTGCCGAGCAGATACAGCTTAAGAAGCAACTTCGCGTCACCCAGTCACTCCTTGATCGCAAGGAAGCAGAGCTTTCTCAGATGAGAAAGACCTCGGCTCAGAATCGTTGCGTCGGGATCCTGTTTACACCTGCTGTCAAATCCGCGCAGTGCACGAAATTGCTGACCAGAACAGATCATCTGGTAACCGAAACACAGACTTTGCGCGAACGCGTCAATGAGCTGAATATGGCGCTTGCCGGACGTCCGTCTCCGTCCAAACATGTCAAATTGTGCAAGGCCTCCTGGGTGGTGTCCCCTAAGAAACCTCAGTCGAAAACTGTCCACGTACCACAGCGGAAGTCCAGAGGCATCGCCAAGCCGAGCGCCGAGATGGCCAACTCAATTGCATTGCCTGCCTATGAAACTCCCGCTCCTGTCGAAACAGAGAAAGTGGATTACACGTCGTCTGCAACGGTGCAGACCTCGAATACCACACCAGCCTATGTTGCACCTGTCGCAACGACACCGCCTGTGGAACGCCCCTATACGGCAAACGCAAAAGTCAGGGTCGTCGGGTCAGGGTTCTTTCCGGACCAATCAACACCAGCAAGTCAGCCAACTCCGGCCCATGCGCCTGCCCCGTAAGCGCCAGTCGCAAGGGCATGAAAAGGTTCTTGCCCTTGCGCCCAGTTGCAGCCTTCACTGCTTCGGTCCAGACTTTCCATGTCTGATGATCCCAGGGAGTTGGTGGCAAAAGGGCAAAAGCCTCTTCCAGGAAAACACGATCCTCTTCTGATAGGTCCGGCGTTTCTGGCAGATCACCGTCAACGATAGACCACCAATGTACCGCATCCTTGAAGCGGTCGAGATTTCCTCGCACCGCCTGCCAAAACGGCTCAGCCTTCTCGCCGCAAATGCCCATGGCAGCCAGACGTGGCTGGGCTTCTGAAAACGGCATCTCGTGCAGCAGGGCACGATTGAGCGTGTCCAGTTCCGCAGGATCGAACTTTGCCGATGACTTCGATATGGATGCCAGATCGAAACGTCCGGCGAGACTTTCCATATTGGGTGCCGCCGAAACATTTTCCGAGGTGCCGATCAAAATCGCCAACGAGGCCACTGCCATCGGTTCGAACCCGGCGTCGCGCAGCGATCCGACAGACAGTGCGCCGGTTCGCTTTGAAAGCCCCTCGCCCGAAATTGTCGTCAGTAGATTGTGGTGCCCAAAAACCGGAGCCTTGGCCCCCAGTGCCTCGAAAATAGCAATCTGCACACCGGTGTTGGTTACGTGGTCGTCACCGCGAATGATGTGCGTGACACCGAGATCAATATCATCCACCACCGACGGCAAGGTATAAAGATAAGTGCCGTCTTCACGCACCAGCACAGGATCGGACATAGAGGCCAGATCGACAGTCTGCGGGCCCCGAACAAGGTCATCCCAATGAACCTCCGTGCGCTGCGTATCAAACGGATCAGCTTCGAAATTCGGCAGCAGGAAACGCCAGTGCGGCTTGCGCCCTTCAGCTTCAAACGCAGCTTTCTCATCGTCAGTGAGTTTTAAACCTTCGCGGCCATATACCGGCGGCAGACGACGTGCGAGGCGCAGTTTGCGGCGACGCTCCAATTCATCAGCCGTTTCATAGCAAGCATAAAGCAAACCAGCCTGTTTGAGCTTCTCTACCGCCTTGCCATAAACATCAAAACGCTTCGACTGATATTCGACGCGATCAGGTTTGACACCGAGCCAGTCAAGATCGACTGCGATTGCCTGTGCGTATTCTTCTTTGGAGCGTTCAACATCGGTGTCGTCATAGCGCAGAATGAACTTGCCGCCATTCTTCTGTGCGAAAAGCCAGTTTGAAAGCGCTGTGCGCGTATTACCAATATGGATATAGCCCGTCGGCGACGGAGCAAAACGAACGGTTGCGGTCATCTTATTGTCTTTCAGCGGTCGCGGAAGCGGTTCGTTATAGGGTAGCGGCGATCGCGTCCGAAATTCTTCTTGGTAATTTTAACACCGGGCGCCGATTGTCGGCGCTTGTATTCAGCCAGATAGAGCAAATGTTCGATCCGTTGAACGGTTTCGAGCGGATGCCCGCGTTTAGCAATCTCGGTGTTGCTCATTTCGTTTTCGACAAGGCATTCAAGAATATCGTCCAGAACCGGATAAGGTGGCAGACTATCCTGATCCGTCTGGTTTTCACGCAGTTCAGCAGACGGCGCCTTGGAGATGATGTTGTGCGGGATCACCTCACCCGATGGTCCGAGTGCGCCGTTCGGAACATGACTGTTGCGCCATTCCGACATCGCATAGACCTGCATCTTGTAGACGTCTTTGATCGGATTGAACCCGCCATTCATGTCGCCATAAAGCGTCGCATAGCCTACCGACATTTCAGACTTGTTGCCGGTGGTGACAACCATCGAACCGAACTTGTTTGAAACAGCCATCAGAATGGTGCCGCGTGCGCGGCTTTGCAGGTTTTCTTCGGTAACGCCGCTCTCGGTGCCTTCAAACAGCGGATGCAGCGCTTCAAGAAAGCCTTCAACTGGCGCAGAGATCGGAACAATATCGTACCGAACACCGAGCGCTTTTGCACAATCGGCTGCGTCTTTCAGAGATTCATCGGATGTATAGCGGTAAGGCAGCATGATGCAGCGCACGCGATCCTTACCCAATGCATCGACGCCGAGAGCCGCGCAGATTGCCGAATCGATACCGCCCGAAAGCCCGAGCACCACATCCTTGAAACCGTTCTTGTTCACATAATCCCGCAAGCCCAGCATGCAGGCGGAATAATCAGCTTCAAGCCCTTCAGGAAGATTAGCCTTTTCGCCTTCGTCACAGCGCCAGCCGTCATTCTCTCTGCGCCAAACGGTCAGCGTGATCTGCTCCTCAAACTGAGGCATTTGCAGACAGAGCGACCGGTCAGTGTTGAATGCAAACGATCCACCATCGAAAACCAGTTCATCCTGTCCGCCAACCTGATTGGCATAGACCATCGGTAACTCGGTTTCGATCACCTGCTTCAGGACAACCTGATGGCGCCGGTCCATCTTCGCACGATGATAAGGCGAACCATTCGGTACAAGCAAAATCTCTGCGCCGCTCTCAGCCAGCGTTTCCGCCACACCGAGTTCGCCCCAAATATCTTCACAGATTGGAATCCCTATGCGAACACCACGGAAATTGACTGGCCCAGGCATTGGGCCTGCCTGAAATACGCGCTTCTCGTCAAACTCGCCATAGTTGGGCAGATCGACCTTGAACCGTTCGGCAATGATCTCGCCGCCATCCAGAACCGCGATAGAGTTGTGCAGACCGCTTTCACGGCTAAGCGGCGTGCCGATAATGACGCCTGGTCCGCCGTCGGCAGTGTCGCTCGCCAGCGCACGAACAGCCTTTTCACACGCAGCAAGAAAAGATGGTTTCAGAACCAGATCTTCCGGCGGATAGCCGGAGATGAACAATTCTGTAAACAAAATGAGATCGGCCTTCATCCTGGCCGCCTCAGCGCGTGCCGCGCGTGCCTTGGTCAGATTTCCGGCGATATCGCCCATGATGGGATTAAGCTGCGCAACGGCAATACGGAGCATGGCAAGATTCTCATGAGAGGCTAACATGCCCAAGCTTTAGCGCGCTTGGGCAAGCAAATGCAACGGATGCAATCAACAGACTACTCTGTTTGTCAGGCCAAATAGGTATTGGCGAGGATATAGCCCCAGATCGCGACGACGAACACAATGGAAATCAGAACAGCAAGAGAACCGCAGTCCTTCGCAATCTGAATTTCCTTGTGAAAATCCCGCGAGACGGCATCACACGTTGCCTCGATACCAGTGTTCAACACTTCCACGAGGATGAGAAACAAGATCGAGCCAGTCATGAAGAGGAAAGCGAGCCATGTCGGCGCAAGGAAAAAAGCCACCGGCAGAGACAGAAGAAACAGCACAAGCTCCTGTTGGACGGCCTTTTCATGTCCTGCGAGGTACTTCAGTGCTCGCATGGAATTAAGAAAGGCCAGGAAAATGCGCTGCATCATTACCCTCAATCAAATTGGTTACAGCTTGGCCCGAAAATCAGAGCCAATTTTCTGAAAGCATAAAGCGTCCTTTATGCATCCATTCAGACACATGCCGCTCCAAGGCAATCAATAGGTGAGTTTCCCCGAAATGCAACAGGGCGGAGATCGAAACCTCCGCCCTGCAAGCTCTAGAATGTTGGAAACCGGTCAGGCACTCGCAACCTGTTTGTCCGCACCGGCATCGCGCTCCTTCTTGAGGAGTTCGGCCAGCAAAAACGCGAGTTCCAGTGCCTGATCGGCGTTGAGACGTGGATCGCAATGCGTGTGGTAACGATCGTGCAGATCTTCTGCCGAGATCGCACGCGCGCCGCCCGTGCATTCCGTCACATTCTTGCCGGTCATTTCGACATGGATACCACCCGGATGCGATCCTTCAGCGCGATGGATCGCGAAGAAGGACTCCACTTCCTTGAGGATACGGTCGAACGGACGCGTCTTGTAGCCACCGGCAGTGATCGTATTGCCGTGCATAGGATCGCATGACCATACGACCTTGCGACCTTCCTTCTCGACAGCACGGATAAGCTGCGGCAGATGATCACCAACCTTGTCGTAGCCAAAGCGCGCAATCAACGTCAGGCGCCCTGCTTCGTTTTCCGGATTCAGAAGATCGATAAGGCGGATGAGATCATCCGGCTGCAGCGACGGCCCACACTTGAGACCGAGCGGATTCTTGATTCCACGGCAGTATTCGATATGCGCATGGTCAGCCTGACGTGTGCGATCACCGATCCAGATCATGTGGCCGGACGTGCCGTACCAATCGCCGGACGTCGAGTCCACACGAGTCAGCGCTTCTTCAAAGCCAAGAAGCAGCGCTTCATGGCTGGTGTAGAAATCGGTTTCACGCAGCGAATGATTGCTGTCAGCCGTGATCCCGATTGCACGCATGAAGTTCATGGTCTCGGAAATACGCTGCGCCAAAGCTGCATAGCGCTCTGCCTGCGGGCTCTTGCCGACAAAGCCGAGCATCCACTGGTGAACGTTCTCCAGATTAGCGTAACCGCCCTGGGCGAATGCCCGCAGCAGGTTAAGCGTAGCCGCCGACTGGCGATATGCCATGTCCTGACGCTGCGGATCCGGAATGCGCGATGCCGCGTCGAACTCGATACCGTTGATGATGTCACCACGGTAGGACGGCAGTTCCACACCATTCAGCGTTTCCATGTCCGATGAACGTGGTTTGGCAAACTGACCGGCGATACGACCGACCTTCACGACGGGCTTCGACGCACCGAATGTGAGTACAACGGCCATCTGAAGAAAGACGCGGAAAAAGTCGCGGATGTTATCCGCGCCATGTTCAGCAAAACTTTCAGCACAATCGCCGCCCTGGAGCAGAAATGCCTTGCCTTCCGCCACTTCAGCCAGTTGCTGCTTGAGCTTGCGTGCTTCACCTGCAAAAACCAGCGGCGGATAGGTGCGAAGACGAGCCTCAACGTCGTTCAGAGCCTGTGCGTCTGGATAAAACGGCACTTGCTTGATCGGTTTGTTTCTCCAGGAATGCGGGGTCCAGTTCTTCGTCATTTGAGCACCTGTTTGCTTCTATCCGCTCGATTTCTCTCGGATTATATCCTCCTTACACGAATGCCGGAATCCCTTAACGGACAGCTCGCATCTGACAAAGATGACAGTCTGCCCCGGAAAACCGGCCTGCGTGGTCGCGCTGATATAATGCAGGCCGAGACTTTATGCCAGCAATAATCGTTAACCGGAGAAACCGGTCGCGAAAGAGTTAGTCGTCGACTTTCTCACCATTCACGACGCGATAGGTCGGCTTGTACATGGTGACCAGTTCTTCGGCCGCAGTCGGATGAACCGCCATCGTGCGATCGAAATCATCCTTGGTCGCACCAGCCTTGAGGGAAATACCCAGAAGCTGAGCCATTTCACCGGCATCTGGCCCCATGATATGCGCCCCGACCACCCTGCGGCTCGCGGCATCAACGATGAGCTTCATCAGCATTTTTTCATTGCGGCCGGAAAGCGTGTTCTTCATAGAGCGGAACAGCGCTCGGTAAACCTCAAGTTCCGGATACTTCTTCGCAGCCTCATCTTCCGGCAAACCGACCGTGCCAATTTCTGGCTGAGAGAACACCGCCGTCGCAATCAATTCATGGTCGGGCTTCGTCGGATTGTCCTTGAACGCCGTTTCGAGAAAGCACATGGCTTCGTGAATTGCCACCGGCGTCAGCTGGACGCGGTTCGTAACATCACCGACGGCCCAGATATTCGCGACATTGGTACGCGAATAATCATCGACCGGAATTGCGCCAAGCTCATCCATCTTGACGCCAGCTCTCTCTAGCCCAAGACCCGTCGTGTTGGCCTTGCGCCCGATCGCCATCATTGCCTGACCGACTTCCAATGTATCGCCATTGTTCAACACGATTTTCAGATTACCGTCGGACTGCTTCTCGATTTTCTCGAAAACCGCTTCGCAAATGATACGGATACCTTTTGCTTCCATGGTTTCATGCAAAAGATGGCGCAAGTCCGGGTCGAAACGGGAGAGGATTTCCTTGCCTCGATACACGAGTGTCGTTTCGACGCCAAGGCCGTGGAATATGTTCGCGAACTCAACAGCGATATATCCGCCACCCGCAATGGCAATCGCTTTCGGCAGCTCAGCGAGATGAAACGCTTCGTTGGAGCTGATGCAATATTCATGTCCGTGCATGGATTCGGGCATGCTCGGATGACCGCCGGTCGCAATCAATATCTGGTCTGCAGTAACGCGACGACCGTCTGCCTTCAGCTCGACAGTATGTTCATCGATCAATTCGGCGCGGCTGGCAAAAATTTCGACATCGGAATTCTGGAGGCCCTTGGTGTAGAGCCCTTCAAGCCGGGCAATTTCTTTGTCCTTGGCATCGATCAGCTTTTTCCAGTCAAACGTCGATGTGCCGACATCCCAACCATAGCCGGCTGCATCCTCGAAATGCTCAGGAAACTGCGAAGCATAGACGAAGAGTTTCTTCGGTACGCAGCCACGAATAACGCAGGTTCCGCCCATGCGATATTCTTCTGCAAGACCGACCTTTTTGCCCATGGCCCCAGCGAGACGCGCTGCCCGAACACCGCCAGAACCACCGCCGATAACAAAAAGATCATAGTCGAAGCCGGTCATGGGATTCTCCAGTAAACATTAGGTTGGCTGTTATGTAAGCAAAAGAAAAAGCCCGGCCAAGGGACCGGGCTTCCAAATTCCTCGTTACCGCAAAAATTACTGCTGCGCAGGCTGTGCCGGAGCTGCAGCAGCGCCAGCCTGTGCCGCCAGAACCTCAGCTACGCCGGTCGCCAGATCACGAGCGATGCCATTCTGCCAGATATTTGCTGCTTTCACGACTTCACGCGTCACAATCGGGCCTTCGGACAGAAGCTTCTTGCCTGCAGGCGACGTATAGAATGCTGCTATGGCTTTGAGTTCGTCTTCGGAAAACGCTTTTGCATAGGCGCGAGCGGATTCGGTTTCGAGATCAGCACGGCGGGAAGCAAGAGCGAGAGCCTTGTCATCGACAGTCTTCGTGATCAGGGCTTCCAGATTCGGATCTTTCTGGATCAGTTCACCCTTGAGGGAGCGCGCTGCGTTCGGCAGAATTTCGTCGAACTGCTCAGTAGCACTAATCGCAGAAATAGCGGCACGGGCAGCTTCCAGATGAGCTTCAGTGATTTCCTGTGCCGAAGCTGCATGAATGCCCGACATCAGTACGAGCGCGGAAAACGGTGCAATCAGACGGCGAAAGCCAGTTGCCGGGATCATAAGGTCAGTACTCCGTTCAATCAGTTCAAGACCGGTTCATGGTGCGGATGCCGTCGTTGCCGGCAACCACTGCCGCACGCGCCAGTCCGATGAAAAGTCCGTGCTCGACAACGCCTGGAATTGCGAAGAGAGCGTCAGATAGTGTCTTTGGATCGGGAATGCGGCCAAAAGATGCATCCACGATATAATGCCCACCATCTGTTACGAAGGGTGAGCCATCTTTTAAACGCAGTGCCAGTGGGCCTGCAAGACCACACTTCGCAGCTGCCTCTTCAATCGCGTGCATGGTAGCACCGAGACCGAAGCGATTGACTTCTATAGGCAGTGGAAAACGCCCAAGCGCCTCAACTACCTTTGAGCTGTCGGCAATAACGATCATTGCGTCAGATGCCGCAGCCACGATCTTTTCACGAAGAAGCGCTCCACCGCCGCCCTTGATGAGCGAAAGGTTGGTATCGACTTCATCGGCACCATCCACGGTAAGATCGAGATGAGGCGTTTCATCGAGCGTCGTAAGCGGAACCCCGAGTTCCTCGCAAAGTTTTGCGGTGCGTTCGGAAGTAGGCACTCCAATGATCTTGAAGCCGTTGCTTACCTTGTCGGCAAGCAGGCGCACGAATTCCTCGGCTGTCGAACCAGTACCAATCCCCAGACGCATTCCGTCCTTGACGTGCGTGAGCGCTTCTGCGGCGGCTGCGATTTTCAGCTTGCGAGCTTCGTCCATACTTGAATTCCCGATATTCCCCTGCGGATTCTCATTGTGGTCCGGTTCGCCTCTAGCATGCGGACGCGGCACAACAAAGCGCCTATTCGAACTATGACGCAGAATTTCGGTTTTTAGAGCGCATCCCGATCGCGAGGTTGAGCCGAAGTCGACAATCAGATAGGACTTCCTTATTCCCCATTTCACACACGAGAAGCTAATGTCTGCTGCCAACCCCAAGCCCATCATCGTTTTCGATCTCGACGGAACCCTTGTCGACACAGCACCAGACCTTCTCGACAGTCTCAATCACTGCCTCGCTATATCGGGCCTGAAAACAGCAGATCGTGAATCGTTACGCAGATTCGTAGGGCAAGGCGGGCGCGTCATGATCGAGCGTGCTTTCGCTGCGCAGAAGAAACAGGCTGACGAAGCACTGCTCGACAACCTCGTGGAAGAGTTCCGCGAACATTATGCGGATCACATGCCGGGACATTCAACCTTTTTCCCAGGCGTTGTGGAAGCAATGGACCGCTTCTCGGCAAGTGGCTACGAGTTGGCAGTTTGCACGAACAAATTTGAGGCCTTGTCGGTAAAACTCCTGACTTCCATGGGTGAAGCCGAACGATTTGCTGCAATCTGCGGAGCCGATACATTTGCTTATCGCAAGCCTGATCCGCGCCATCTCACCGAGACCATTGTACGGGCTGGTGGCAATCGTGAACGGGCAATCATGGTCGGGGATAGCCGAACCGACATCGACACCGCAAAAGCTGCAGGCATCCCCGTTGTTGCCGTCGACTTTGGGTATACCGATCTTCCCGTGCAGCATTACGATCCAAGCCGTGTGATTTCGCATTTTGACGAGTTCACTCTCGAAATGGCCGAACAGCTCATCGATGCGGTCACCGATCCCGTATAAAGGGAGAATGGTAAATGATTACGCAGCGTTTTCTTATATTTGGCTTTGTTTTCTTAGCCACGGTATCAACAGCGTCTGCGAACGACGGATCGCCGGGACTGCCCGGCGTTCAGGCTCAAAAACCCATTGTGACCGCCCCGCCGCCTGCTCCCGAACCGGAACAGGCACCAAGCGGTAACTGGAAAAATTTTCGTGTTGGCAATACTGACGTTTCGGTCTCTGGAAGCATCACGATTGATGTCGGCACCAAGAACAGCCGGACGTCCGGTCGTTAATTGCGAGAGGATCGCACCAATGCCGACAGGACAGCAGGTATCTGAGCAGGCAAATCTTCCGCAATAAGTCCATGGCCAAAGCGTCGCGCGGCGTCCGCATGCATCCACACGGAAGCACAGGCCGCTGCAAATGCGGGCATCCTTTGAGCAAGCAGGCCGCACACAATTCCCGTCAAGACATCGCCTGATCCTGCAGTGGCGAGCAGCGGGGTTCCATTGGCATTGACCACTGCCAGACCACCCGGTTCTGCGATCACGGTATCGGGACCTTTATATATAAGGACTGCGTTAGCACGCCTTGCAGCCTCGCGAGCCTTTTCGATCTTTGATGTCGAACTCTTTGCTATATCTGGAAAAAGCCGCCGGAACTCTCCCTCATGTGGTGTAAGCACAAGAGCAGTCTTTATGCCCTGTCGCTTATCGAAAAGCTCAGCTGGATTCTGCTCAAAGGCCGTAATCCCGTCGGCATCAAGAACCAAACCATGAAACCCCTCAGCCTCACCGCTTGCGAGAAACAGGGCGTGCTCACGCGCGAACGCGGGATTTCCATAGCCCGGACCGAGTACCGCTGCTGCGACCTTACGTTCGGCAAAGAACTGTCGAACATCCCTCAAACCACGGGTTTCACGGATCATGATACTGGTCAAATGCGTGGCATTGACCGTCATAGCATCGGGTGGAGACAGAAGTGTTACCGCACCCGCTCCACTACGGGCCGCAGCGAGGGCTGATAAGCGTGCGGCACCTGTCGAATGAGCGCCACCGGAAAACACGGCTGCATGGCCGCGACTATACTTATGGGCCTCAACGCCAGATACTGGCAGGGCGCTTGCCCAAAGGTCTGGAGCATTCTCGAATGCATGCGGTACGATCGCCGCGAGCATGTGATCGGGAATGCCGATATCGGCCGCATGAAGTACACCGCAATGCGCCCTTCCCGGTTGTAGCAAATGGCCGGGTTTCTTGCGAAAGAACGTAACTGTTGCTCGTGCACGGATCGCCGTTCCGAGGATATGGCCGCTTTCACCGGATATGCCACTAGGTAAATCAACCGCCACAACCGGCACATCAGAAGTGTTCACAGCATCAATCGCGATGGCTTCAGCTCCGTGAACATCGCGAGCGAGGCCAGCGCCGAATAATGCATCGATTACGCCACCGAAACTCGCGACCGAAAATTCACCGAAGTTCGAGACAGGCCCCTTATAGAACAACGACGCACGCATGGCATCGGAGCCTTTCCTCGGGGGAGCGGATGCGAAGCACACAACTTCCAAACCCGCTTCCAGCAGAAACTGCGCGGCGATGTAACCGTCGCCACCATTGTTGCCAGGCCCGCACAGAACAGCAACTGGAGCATTGCGAGGAAACATCCGCTGTGCAACCTCTGCGACGGCTCGGCCTGCAGCAAGCATCAGTGAGAAACCATCCTTGATACCAGTCTCGATCGTCTGGCGATCCGCTTCTGCCATTTCCTGCGGGGTCAGCAACTCGTACATCGCGTACCTTCTCAATACGGGGTCTCATTGTGATTAAATACGCGGCACCGGACTTTATGCAAGCTTGCCCTCTTTTGATGCACAATGACTAATTTTTAGACAGATAAACCAGAATGATAGTGCCTATTTCATACCCGTCAGCAGAGTCCCGCTTGCACAAGCGTCATGAATAGTGCCACTCTGCCTGCGGATGAACGAAATCGAAGAAATTATTTATACAGACTTCAAACTGGCACACTTCATGCTTCTCTATTGGTGAAACGGGCACAATGTCCATTTCCGTAGAAGAGCGGAGACCATTCTCTGATGAAAAAGATCGAAGCCATCATTAAGCCCTTCAAGCTGGATGAAGTGAAGGAAGCCCTTCAGGAAGTCGGCTTACAGGGGATCACTGTCATCGAAGCCAAGGGCTTCGGACGACAGAAAGGTCATACCGAGCTTTACCGCGGCGCCGAATATGTCGTCGACTTTCTTCCCAAGGTGAAAGTTGAAGTCATCGTCGCAGACGAAACCGTGGACAGCGCCATCGAAGCCATCCGCAAGGCTGCCCAGACGGGACGCATCGGCGACGGCAAGATTTTCGTCTCCAACATCGAAGAAGTTATCCGTATCCGCACCGGTGAATCCGGCGTGGATGCAATCTGATAATACCTGCGTACAATCCATCGTCGTGCAAACAGGGAATTAAAATGACGACTGCCAACGATATTCTCAAACAAATCAAAGACAACGACATCAAGTTCGTCGACCTTCGCTTCACCGACCCGAAGGGCAAACTGCAGCACGTTACGATGGATATCGGCCTCGTCGACGAAGAAATGTTTGTCGACGGCGTGATGTTCGACGGCTCTTCCATCGCCGGTTGGAAAGCCATCAATGAATCCGACATGGTTCTGATGCCGGATCCGACGACGGCCCATATCGACCCGTTCTTCGCTCAATCCACGCTGGTCATCCTTTGTGACATTCTTGACCCGATCTCGGGTGAAGCCTATGGCCGCGATCCGCGCACGACTGCAAAGAAGGCGGAAGCCTACATGAAGTCGCTCGGTATCGGCGACACGGTCTATGTCGGTCCGGAAGCTGAATTCTTCGTCTTCGACGACGTGAAGTACAAGGCTGACCCGTACAATACCGGTTTCAAGCTCGACTCGACCGAACTGCCGTCGAACGACGATACCGAATATGAAACAGGCAATCTCGGCCACCGTCCGCGCGTCAAGGGCGGCTATTTCCCGGTACCGCCGATCGACAGCGCGCAGGACATGCGCTCGGAAATGCTGACCGTCCTCACCGAAATGGGTGTCACGGTTGAAAAGCATCACCATGAGGTTGCTTCCGCACAGCACGAACTCGGCGTGAAATTCGATACGCTGGTCCGCAACGCCGACAAGATGCAGATCTACAAGTATGTCGTGCATCAGGTTGCCAATGCCTATGGCAAGACCGCAACCTTCATGCCGAAGCCGATCTTCGGTGACAACGGTTCGGGCATGCACGTCCATTTCTCGATCTGGAAAGAAGGCAAGCCAACCTTCGCTGGTAACGAATATGCCGGCCTGTCGGAAAACTGCCTTTACTTCATCGGTGGCGTCATCAAGCACGCCAAGGCCGTGAATGCCTTCACCAACCCGTCGACCAACTCTTACAAGCGTCTGGTTCCGGGTTACGAAGCCCCGGTTCTGCTTGCCTACTCGGCTCGCAACCGTTCGGCTTCGTGCCGTATTCCATTCGGCAATTCGCCGAAGTCCAAGCGTCTGGAAGTTCGTTTCCCTGATCCGGCGGCAAACCCGTATCTGTGCTTTGCTGCCCTGCTCATGGCTGGTCTTGACGGCATCAAGAACAAGATTCATCCCGGTCAGGCCATGGACAAGGATCTTTACGATCTGCCTGCCAAGGAACTGAAGAAGATTCCGACCGTCTGCGGTTCGCTGCGTGAAGCACTGCAGTCGCTCGATAAGGATCGTGAATTCCTCAAGGCTGGCGGCGTGTTCGATGACGATCAGATCGACAGCTTCATCGAACTCAAGATGGCCGAAGTGATGCGTTATGAAACGACGCCGCATCCGGTCGAGTACGACATGTACTACTCGGTTTAAGAAAGCTGCGCGGGCGTTAATGCGTTCGCGCCATTTCTTTTGCTCTTACCGAGGGGAACGACGCACAACACTTGATGATTGCGCGCGCAAAAGAAACCCCGGCATTGCCGGGGTTTCTTTATTAGATCAATGCGATAAGTCTGATATTTAAAGTGCTTTGAGCACGCGCGCCGCCATCATCATTTCAATTTCGCGGTTTTCTCGCCGCTCTATGGCTTCCGCGTCCGAACCCCAATGCTCGATAGTCCAGTCCTCATCAATATGAGCCAGATTCCAGCCTTGCTCTGCTGTTATTTCACCCTTTGCGATAGCAAGTGCAATAATCGCTGACCCGGTCAGCGTCGTCATTGTATGCAGTGATGCCAGCGCGATTGGGTCTTTGAAACCAGCCAGATGAACACCGAATGCCGCGATGGCTTCCCGAGGCTGTTCAACGTGCATCACACCTTCGGCAAGTGAAAAACGTGCGCCAAGGCCTTCCATCCAATCGATCAGCGGATCCCATTGCTCGGTCTGCCGGGAAACGAGTTCCTGCGGACTATCGGCGCGATAGCAAAGCATATCCGTGCCCGCGAAACGCAAAATGTCCTCAAAAACTGCCTGTGGATCCTGCGCAATCCCGTCAATCGCTGTGTTGACGAGACGGGTCGCAGGCATTTTCCCTGGGTCGATAACCTTTTCCTGAGCGGTGAATTCATCCGCTACAATCTGGGCCGCCGCCTTGGTCGGCAACAGCAGCAGATTGCGAGCCGGCGTCTTGACAGGGCGACCATCCAGATGGACGGCAAAGCCGCCTTCAACTTCCGCCACTTCTGCCTTTTCGTAGAAGCGTTTAGGCAGTTGCGCCAGCATCTGCTTTTGTGCCCGCACGATCGGGTTTTCGTCCGAAAGCTGCTTTCCTGCCTCAAGATCACTCAAAATATCACGCATAGATTTGTCCAGTTCAGTGTCGCTGACTTGGTGGAAGGCTCAACAACTAGAGAACCTGTTCGTCCATACCTTGCAGCAATGCATGGAGTTCAGATGGCGTGTCCAGAATGTGATGGGCGCCAGATTCAATCAGTCCCTGTCGGTTATGATACCCCCAGGAGACGCCCACCGCCATAGCCGCCGCCGCGCGTGCCATCTGCATATCATAAACAGCATCACCGATAACAATTGTCTGGCTGGGTTCTATCCCCATTTCCGCACAGGATTCAAGCACCATGGCCGGGTGCGGTTTCGACGGGCAATCGTCAGCAGTACGCGTCACCACGAAATGATGCCCGATGCCATGACGTTCGAAAACAGAGCGGACGCCGCGCTGGGATTTTCCGGTCACTATGCCAAGCAGAAGATCGTCCCTCGCCCCGAGCTCCGTCAGAAGCGGCATAATTCCATCGTAGAGCGGCTCCGTGAAATCGGGCGCCTGTCGCAACATCACAAAGTTTTCCTTGTAGCGTTGCGTCAACCAATGCACCTGCTCATCCGGCTCGCGATCCAGAATCTTAGCAATAGCCAGATGCAGCGACAGGCCGATGATCGAATGCGTTTCCTCGATTCCGGGAGGTTCCAGACCGGCATCTGCGAAGCTCGTAGCCATGCATCTGTGAATGAAGTCACCGCTGTCGACCAGCGTACCGTCGCAATCGAAAAGGACCAGTTTCATCGGGCGTTGGTGACCTTTGCCGGCTTGTTGATAATCATCAGTCCGCAACCAATCAGCGCAAGAGCCGCGAATATTTTCCAGCTCAGAGGCTCATTCAGGATCAGACCGCTCAATAAAACGCCGAAAGCGGGCGTGAGAAAGGCGAAATTAGAAAGTTTCGATGCCGGATAACGGCGCACCATCCAGAACCAGAGCGGATAGGTGAATGCCACCACGAATATCGCCTGAAAGAGAAACGCCGATATGGACAAGGCATCCGGGCTACGAAGCAATGGGCCGCTCAACGCGATGAATGGCAGCGGCACCAGTGTCGCGACCACCAGCTGGTAGAGAAGCGTCTTTTCTGGAGCCGTATAGGCAAGCCGGGTTCGCTTGATAACCAGCGTGGTAAGTCCCCACAGCACACCTGACACCAGCGCAAGCATATCGCCATAGATGGCGTACGGCCCCGGTCGGCTGACATGATCGGAGAAGACGAGAAACACACCCAGAAAGGCGATACACATGCCAACGAAGGCCCGGACAGACATCCGCTCGCCGAGAAGGAAATGACTGCCAATCGCGACCCAGAACGGCATGACGTTCATCATGAGTGTGACGCGCCCAACGCTCGTCAGCTCCATCGCCAGAAAAATCAGGACGAATTCGCTTCCGAACAACAGCCCGGCGGCAATTCCGGCCCAGAGCGTGCCATCACGCTTGAAAAGCGGAATACGGCGCCAGTAACACCAGAGAAAAACGCACAAGCCACCGAGCGCAGCACGCCCCGCTGCCATCAGCATGGGATTGAACCCTCGATTGCCGATCTTGATGGCAACCTGATTGAGCCCCCAGCTGAACATGATGAACATGACCAGCATGATGGCCAGTCCATCGAACGAAACTCGTCCCTCGGACGATCCCCCCGCTTCGCCTGACATTTTTAATCTTCCGCACTTTCCTCATCAAAGCCGAGCAGGTTCCACGACTGAACCATATGCGGCGGCAGTGGCGCGGTCACATCGATAGTACCGCCCGACGGGTTTGGAATACGAATACGGCGCGCATGAAGATGCAGACGTTTTTGTATACCGCCCGGGAATTCCCAATTCTGGTCAGCTTCAAAATACTTTGGATCACCGATGATAGGATGACCGATATAGGCCGCATGAACGCGCAACTGATGGGTTCTGCCGGTATAAGGCTCCATCTCCAGCCAGGTCAGATTGTTCCCTGCCTTCTCAATGATGCGATAATATGAGACAGCGTGATCGGAATCCGGCTCACCATGCTGGCAAACACGCATCTTGTCGCCATCCGGTGTCTGTTCCCTGACCAGCCAGGTGGAAATTTTGTCTTCGCGCTTGCGTGGAACGCCTTTGACCAAAGCCCAATAGGTCTTTTTGGTGTCGCGTTCACGGAAGGCGGTGGTCAACGCCTGCGCTGCGCCCCGCGTACGAGCAACGACAAGCACGCCCGATGTGTCACGGTCGATACGATGCACAAGACGCGGTTTTTCGCCCTTCTTGTTGCGCCATGCCTCCAGCATTCCATCAACATGACGCGATACGCCTGAACCGCCCTGCACGGCGAGACCTGCAGGCTTGTTGAAAACATACACTTTCGGGTCTTCATAAAGAAGCATCTGCGAAAGCACGTCGCCGTCCTGCTGACTGCGGATTGTGCGCGCCGTGACCGGGCCGACGGCCTTTTCATCGACGCCAAGAGGTGGAATACGAACAGTCTGTCCGGCCTGAATACGCGTATCTGCCTTGGCCCTTGAGCCGTCGATACGAACTTGCCCCGACCGCAGAAGCTTCTGCAGATGGCCGAAACCCAGCCCCGGATAATGGACCTTGAACCAGCGGTCGAGCCGCATGCCCGCCTCGCCTGTATCCACAATCTTCTGTTCAACGCCTGCCATGGAGAAACCCGATCAACTCTTGCTATTGCGGTGCGTACGCGCGCGCCGGTCATTAAGTCCTGTCAATAGACGCGAGTTCCGACGATTGCTAGGCGGAATTCCTGAAAACTGCAATTTGGCTGCTTTAGCCGAAACTGGTCCAGCAATCCCTAAAGAATTCCATTTCGACTACTGAATCTTCACACTCGGTTACACACGTTCTTAATTTATGGTCGATCTTGACACCCAATCGCCACTTCTTGTCGTCATCAGATATTGATAGAACTAAGGGGCTATACCATTTAGTCCCGTGAAATAGAACGAGCGGGAGTGCGAAAGTGTCATTGCTCAAAATCTACTGGCGAGCCATGGAATACCTTGCGGTCGAAAAGACTGCAACGATTACCATGTGTGTCGCCAGCGTGCTGGTTGCCCTGGTCACACTTGCCGAACCTATTCTGTTCGGTCGGGTCATTCAGGCTATCTCCGATAAGGGCGACATCTTCTCGCCTCTTGCGATGTGGGCTGCGCTTGGCGGCTTCAACATCGTTGCTGCAGTCTTCGTGGCGCGCGGAGCCGACCGCCTCGCACACCGCCGTCGTCTGGGCGTGATGATCGATTCTTATGAGCGTCTCATCACTATGCCGCTTTCGTGGCACCAGAAGCGCGGTACATCCAACGCACTCCACACGCTGATCCGCGCAACAGACTCGCTTTTCACGCTCTGGCTCGAATTCATGCGCCAGCATCTGACGACCGTGGTTGCTCTGGCAACGCTCATTCCGGTTGCAATGAGCATGGATATGCGCATGTCGCTGGTGCTCATTGTGCTCGGTGTCATCTATGTGATGATTGGCCAGCTCGTCATGCGCAAGACCAAGGATGGTCAGACCGCTGTCGAAAAGCATCACCACAAGCTGTTCGAACATGTGAGCGATACGATCAGCAACGTCTCGGTTGTGCAGAGCTATAACCGCATTGCGTCGGAAACCCAATCTCTGCGTGATTATGCCAAGAACCTGGAGAAGGTACAGTTTCCTGTTCTCAATTGGTGGGCGCTGGCCAGCGGCCTGAACCGCATGGCATCGACCTTCTCAATGGTGGTGGTTCTCGTTCTCGGCGCTTACTTCGTTACCAAAGGCCAGATGCGCGTCGGCGATGTAATTGCCTTTATCGGCTTTGCACAGCTGATGATCGGTCGTCTCGACCAGATCAGCGCCTTCATCAACCAGACCGTTACGGCACGCGCCAAGCTTGAAGAGTTCTTTCAGATGGAAGATGCCACGGCTGATCGTCAGGAGCCCCAGAGCGTCTCAGACCTGAACGACGTCAAGGGCGACATCATTTTCGACAATGTAACCTTCGAGTTTCCGAACTCCGGCCAGGGCGTCTATGATGTATCGTTTGAAATCAAGCCGGGACAGACGGTGGCCATCGTCGGCCCAACCGGTGCAGGCAAGACGACGCTCATCAATCTGTTGCAGCGCGTCTTTGATCCGGCAGCTGGCCGCATCACGATCGACGGAACAGATACGCGTACCGTCAGCCGTCGTTCGCTACGTCACGCCATCGCAACCGTCTTTCAGGATGCAGGCCTGTTCAATCGATCGGTCGAGGAGAATATTCGTGTCGGTCGTGAAAGCGCCACGCATGAGGAAGTGCATGCTGCAGCACGTGCCGCAGCAGCCCACGACTTCATTCTGGCCAAGAGCGATGGCTACGATACGGTTGTCGGCGAACGCGGCTCACAGCTTTCGGGCGGTGAACGTCAGCGCCTTGCGATTGCGCGCGCAATCCTGAAGGATTCGCCGATCCTCGTTCTGGACGAAGCCACCAGTGCGCTTGACGTTGAAACCGAAGAGAAGGTGAAGCAGGCGGTTGACGATCTCAGCCACAACCGCACGACCTTCATCATTGCTCACCGTCTTTCTACAGTCCGCTCCGCCGATCTGGTCCTTTTCATGGACAAGGGCCATCTGGTCGAAAGCGGCAGCTTCGATGAACTGGCCGCACGCGGCGGTCGCTTTACCGACCTTCTTCGTGCTGGCGGCCTCATGCTGGAGGACAAAGCGCCCAAAGCTGTTGAGGGTAGCAATGTGATGCCGTTCCCGTCCAAGGGCGCAGTGGGCTAAATCAAAGAGCTTTCAAATGAAAAGCCCGCGATGATCTCATCGCGGGCTTTTTTCTTCATGGCCTAAAATCTAAAACGGTACGTCGAAGCGGAGTCCATCATATCCCGGTTCGACATTACCCGGTGTCTCACGCATGACGGTCTCGTAATCGAGTGGAACGTGCATATGCGTGAGAATGGCGCGCTTGGGCGCCAGCTTCTCGATCCATTCCAGCGCTTCGCCAAGCGAGAAATGGCTTGGATGTGGGCGGTATTGCAATGCATCGATGACGAGCACGTCGGCCCCGCCCAAATACTTGAGGCTTGTTTCAGGGAAAGCGCTCACATCGGTGCAATAAACAACAGATCCGATACGAAAGCCGAGCGATTCAATATCGCCGTGCACCTGACTAAACGGCTCGAAGCGGATTGGGCCACCCGCTCCCGATATGGAAAACGGCGTCTCCGGAGCAATGTCGTGCATGCTGAGGATCGGCGGGTAGCTCGATCCGGCAGGTGTTTCGAAACAATAGCCAAATGCCTCGAAGAGCCGGTTCCGCGTCAATCGATTGGCATAGACATCCATGAGACGACGATTTTCAACGACATATGTGCGAAGATCGTCGACACCGTGAATATGGTCAGCATGCGGATGTGTATAAACAGCCGCATCGAGGCTGTGTGCGCCTGCATCAATCATCTGAGCACGGAAATCCGGCCCGGTATCGATCACAACTGTTGTGCTGTTACCTGTATCGTCAAATCGCTCAACCAATAGCGATGCGCGACGACGTTTGTTTCTCGGATTATTGGGATCGCAACTGCCCCAATCGCCATTGATACGCGGCACGCCGGGCGACGAACCACAGCCCAGAACCGTGAAACGCAGGCAATTTTTGGGGGGAGTCACGCTCAATCTTCCCCCTTACAATGCCAGTGTAGGCCGAGGCATCTTGGAAAACAGCCTGAACACATTGTCGCTCGTGATACGCGCGACTTCGTCATTGCTCACGCCAATTGTCTCAGCCAGCACGGCCGCCGTATGCTGCACGAAAGACGGTTCGTTACGCTTGCCCCGGTGCGGCAACGGAGCAAGGAACGGCGCATCCGTTTCCACCAGCAGGCGGTCACGCGGAACGATGGTCGCTATTTCACGGATCTCCGGTGAGTTCTTGAAAGTCAGAATCCCTGAGAAAGAAACATAACCGCCGAGCGCGATGCCCTTTTCAGCCAGAGCACGACCGGAAGAGAAGCAGTGCAGGATAAACGGAAAAGCGCCCTTCTCCGTCTCACGCTCCAGTATCTCGGCCATATCCTCATCCGCACTGCGGGCATGAATGACTAACGGCAACTGAGTCCGACGCGCCGCCTCGATGTGTACGAGGAAACCTTGGCGCTGCGCTTCCGGTGGGGCATAGTCGTAGTGATAATCGAGACCCGCCTCGCCTATGGCGACAACCTTCGGATGTTCCGAAAGACGCACGAGATCATCAGCCGTAATGTCGAGTTCTTCATGCGCATTGTTCGGATGGGTACCGACCGAGCAATAAACGGAATCATAGGCTTCCGCGATCGCACGGATCGTATCGAATTTCTTTACCCTCGTGGAAATCGTCACCATGCGCCTAACTCCGGCATCCAGAGCGCGCTGAACAATATCATCACGCTCCGGTTCAAAGTCGGCAAAGTCGAGGTGACAATGACTGTCGACAAGCATCATTGAACTCAGTTCTGTTCTTCTGTTTCCACATAGCGCGGAAATACCGGCTGCGGGGCTGGCAGATCGGCACCCCCGACAAGCTGGCTTGCCGTAACGTCAGAGAACTGACGCTTGTCGGCAGGAATTGCCAGTATGTCGAGAAGCTTTTCTGCCGACTGCGGAATGAACGGCTGCACCATAATGCCGACACGGCGAATGACTTCAGCTGTTACATAAAGGACAGTGCCCATGCGTGCAGGATCGGTCTTGCGCAGAGCCCAAGGCTCCTGCCCTGCGAAGTAACGATTGGCTTCCGCAACGACGGCGAAGATCGCGCCGAGCGCCAGATGCAGCGCTTGGTCGTCCATAGCTTTACGCGCCGTTTCCAGCGCCGCATCGGCCTGATCGAGAATGGCTTTATCCGCGTCGGAGAATTCACCCGGAACCGGAACCTTACCTTCGCAATTCTTGGCGATCATCGACAGCGAACGCTGCGCCAGATTACCGAGATCATTGGCCAGATCGGCATTGGTGCGGTTGACGATGGCGTCATGACTGTAGCTGCCGTCCTGACCGAATGGTACTTCACGCATCAGGAAATAGCGCAGCTGATCGAGCCCATAACGTTCAACGAGACCGAAGGGATCGATCACATTGCCAAGGGACTTCGACATTTTCTCGCCGCGGTTGAACAGGAAGCCATGTGCGAAAACCCGCTTCGGCAGCGGAATACCAGCAGACATCAGGAATGCAGGCCAATAGACGGCGTGAAAGCGCGAGATATCCTTGCCGATGATATGTGCATCGGCAGGCCAATAACCCCACTTTTCATCCGAAGTATCAGGATAGCCAAGAGCAGTAATGTAATTGGTCAGGGCATCGACCCAGACATACATGACGTGTTTCTCGTCACCCGGCACCGGAATGCCCCAGTCGAATGTCGTACGCGAAATCGACAGGTCCTTCAGACCCGACTTTACGAAGCTCACGATCTCGTTGCGACGTTCCGCAGGCATGATGAAGCCCGGATTCTTCTCGTAAAGATCGAGCAATTTGTCCTGATAGGCTGAGAGACGGAAGAAATAGCTTTCTTCCTCAACCCATTCGACAGGAGTCCCTTGCGGACCGTAGCGCACACCATCCTCGCGGACTTCCGTTTCCTCTTCGCCGTAATAGGCTTCGTCACGCACGGAATACCAGCCGGCATATCCACCCTTGTAGATATCGCCATTGTCAACCATCGCTTTCCAGATAGCCTGGCTCGCCTTGTAATGGCGCTCTTCCGAGGTGCGAATATAGTCGTCATTCGAGCTGTTCAGCACATCCGCCATCTGGCGGAACGCAGCCGTATTGCGATCTGCGAGCTCGCGCGGCGTAATGCCTTCCTTGCGCGCGCTCTGCAACATCTTGATGCCGTGTTCGTCCGTACCGGTCAGAAAGAAAACATCCTTGCCATTCAGGCGCTGAAAACGCGCCATTGCATCGGTCGCGATCAACTCATACGCGTGGCCGATGTGCGGCTTTCCGTTCGGATAAGCAATCGCGGTGGTGATGTAATATTTTTCGCGGCTCATTATGGACCCGGTCTTTCGAAGTTTGAAAGCGCGCCTGAATGATTAGCAGACACACGAGGAGAAAATTATCAGCGGTGACATAACGCATGTCAGCGGCCATGTCACGCAAGCGGAGGCTGACCGGAACGAAAAGCGCGATGCGTTTTTTCCAAAAGGATTACCACAGCTTGCCGGCGGTCGAGATTATAGGTTTCAGCATCCACGGTCTCGCGTACGAGATCACTCCAGAAACGCGACCAGCGATCTGCATCACGCAGTTGCCCTGCCTCCGCACGACGACGAGCTTCGATTGCAACCTGCCCAAGCAGATGATCACGGAACAGCTCATATTGAACCTCCGACTCACGACCATTCAATATGCCGCCGAGCGCCTGCGCTTTCGGCAAATCGAAATTTTGTCCTTCGAGAAGGGAATCGACAGTGTCGGAGATTTCGATACCGCCATTCGCTACCAGCAGAAGTGCCTTACGCACACTGCCTTCCGATCGCTGGAGCAGTGTTTGCGTAACAGCATCAGCCTGCATTCCGACACCGGGACTGACATGTGCCAAGGCATCCGTCAACCCAGCATCGTCGAGTGGCTTGAAGCCGATGCTCTGGCAACGCGACCGGATTGTCGGGAGCAAGCGTCCCGCCGAATGGGAAATCAGGATAAAGAGCGCCCGTGCAGGAGGCTCTTCCAGGGTTTTCAGGAGTGCATTGGCGGCATTGCGGTTCATATCATCGGCAGGGTCGACAATAACGATGCGCCAAGCGTGGTCTGATGCCGTTCTGGTCAGAAAATGTGTAACCCGGCGGATTTCCTCCACAGGAATACCCGTTTTGAATTTCCCGGTCTTCTGATCGAATGGGCGATTAATATGCAGGACAGCGGGATGCATCCCGCCTGCAATCTGTCGCCAGAGCGGTCTTGCAAAATCCGGAACAGCAATATGCTCCGGCGCCTCGCTATTGTCGCCATGCGCCAGCATATGCCCTGCCAGGTGAAAAGCGAGCGTTGCCTTGCCGATCCCCTGCGCACCTTCAAAGAGCAGCGCATGATGCATACGCCCCTCGCGATAGGCTTGCGCCAAAAAGTCACTAATCTCCCGGTGCCCGGCAACATAATCACTTGCAGAAGGCTCTGGCACACCTTCAATGGAATCGTGCGCTTTAGGGACGTCGAGTTCCTCAATCACAACAACCCCCTTTCCTTCAAAGCACTATCAACCTCTTTTGCGACATCACTTGCAATCTGGTCTTGCAAGCGATCAGCATCGATCACCTTGCAGCGTTCAGGTTCCACCTCGGCGATTGCGAGAAAGGCTTGCCGTCGTGCCTCGTGCACAGCAATATCTTCCTTCTCGAATCGGTCCGCCGTCTCGCTACCGCGCCGTTTTCCAGCACGAGACAAACCCTTCTCTGCGGGAATATCGAGGATGATCGTCATGTCAGGCATGGCGCCATCGATCGCAATGCGCTCCACCGCCGCCATATAGGTTCTGTCGAGATTGCCGGTAACACCTTGATACGCACGACTTGAGTCGATGAAACGGTCACAGAGGACCACCCGCCCCTCATTCAGCGCCGGGCGGATAAGCTGGTCCACATGGTCTGCTCTTGCCGCCGCGAACAGAAGCGCCTCCATCGCTGCGCCGTAGTTCTCCGCATTGCCGCTCAATATGACATGGCGAATTGCTTCCGCACCAGGAGAACCACCCGGTTCTCGCGTGGTGACCGGATCGAAGCCGTTTGCCCGCAAATGCTTGGCCAGCAACGCAATTTGCGTTGATTTGCCCGCTCCTTCGCCGCCTTCGAATGTGATGAACAATCCCGACAAACCAACTTCCAAATGTTTGAATCGATGTCCGAATGGACTTCTATGAAAGTTATTATCGGCCTTTGGCTATCAGGTCGAGCCTGGAATACGCGTAGCACAGGTTAAAGATATTTCCGCAGCCAGCCAGTGGAAAGCTCCATTGCCGCACCCAATGCGCGCTTCGAAAGGCTCCCCTCTTCTACAGATTGCGCTGTAAAAACAGGAACATCGCGAAGAATACTACCATTAAGCTCCAGCCGAAGAACGCCGACCTGCTGGTTGTCGGCGACAGGTGCATCGAGTGGACCCTTATAGACAATACGCGCTTTCAGCTTGTCGCGACCGTCCTTGGGCAACAACAGCTCGACGCGATCCTTGACCTTCAACGGCACGTGCGTGAGCGCACCACCGAAAACTTGCGCCTCACCCACGATTTCGTCCGCCGGATAAAGCTGCACATCATCAAATGCCGTCATCCCCCATTGCAGGAGACGCTTTGCTTCTTCTTCACGCTCCTTGATGCTGGCAAGGCCGCTCACCGCCAGATAAAGCCTGCGACCGTTCTGTTCCGCCGACCCGACCAGCGCAAAGCCCGACGCTTCCGTAAAGCCTGTTCCCATGCCGTCAGCCCCGACATCAAGCCGCAATAACGGATTGCGGTTGCGCTGCATGATGTTGTTCCAGGTGAAGGCCGGTTGAGCATAGTACTTATAATATTCAGGATGGGCGGTTCGGATATGTCGCGCCAATCTGACCAAATCCTGCAGCGAGACTACTTGTCCTTCAGCAGGCAAACCCGTCGAGTTTACGAACTTGGAGCCGGTCAAGCCTAGTTCCTTCGCACGGTCGTTCATGCGGTCTGCGAAAGCCTGCTCGCTGCCTGCCAGTCCTTCTGCCAGTACGATAGCTCCGTCATTCGCCGACTGAACAATCATTCCTTGCAAAAGATCAGCGACGGTCGGCGTCGACTTGATACGCGCGAACATCGTTGACGTCCCCGAGGGTGCACCTCCGGTTCTCCATGCATTTTCGCTGACTGTATATGATGTACCGAGTGTCGTGGCACCCTGTTCGAGCGCTTCAAATACCACTTCCGCAGTCATCAGCTTGGCAAGAGACGCAGGAGGAATCGGAACATTGGCATTCTTGGAAAGAAGCACAGTTCCGCTCCGGTCATCGACGAGCAAGACCTGCGGAGCTTTTGTAACGAATGCAGTTTCGACAGGTGCCGCCAAGCTAGTAACCGGCATGGCAACAGCCAGCGAAACGCCGGCAGTGACGGCACGAGCAAACACCAGTGTTTTTGAAATCAGCCCCATGCAAATCCCGTTACGTGAGCAATGTGATAGAGCTTACGCAACGAATCCGACCAAAATCAATATGCCAGTGTTTATCACCGTATCGTGAGCGATCAATCGAGACGCACCACAAACGCATTTTCTGCGCCTGCCTTCCAGGCCGCACGCAGCAGGGCATCATTTCCACCCTTCTCGGCCACGGCTGTCAACTCGTACAACTCACTGGTTTCGGTCGGAATCTTCGTGAGCGTAAATCTGATTGAGCCTGGCAATGAAGCCTGAACCTGCTTGGCCTCTTCAAGCGTCTTGAATGTGCCAATCTCAACATATTCGCCGTGTTCCTCGGCTTCACGACGCTTCCAGGCGCTTGAGATCGCATCCTTGGTCAGGATGCTGCCATAGGCGCGCTCTTCGGCATAGGCTGTTGCTGCAAGCCGGTCAGACGCATAGCCCGCGAGACCGCTGACACCGGCAGCATTAGCCACTCCGAAGCTTGTACCGGGGCGCTGCGACGGTACCGGTACATTTGCCGGTAACATTGGAGCTGCTCCACCCGACGGATCGCTATAAGCAGGATCGACTGCAAACGGTGAGTTTTCAGGTATAGGCGCGGACACCGGAACCGCGTCCATTACAGGCATCGGAACGCGTGACTTCGGTGAGGTCGGCGTCGGCCCGTTCATTGCCATCATGACGCCAGTTGCGGGCTGGCCGATCGCATCGCCACCTGCCGGACGGTACGACGCCATCAGAAATGCATCATCATTGCCGTTCAACGGAGCTCTTCCGACATATTCGACCTTCACATTCGCTGTACCGTGATGCTGATAATCAAGCATTTCGGCAGCTTTCTGGGAAAGATCGATCACGCGATCATATTCGTATGGACCACGGTCGTTCACACGCACGATCACCGAACTGCCATTGGCAAGATTGGTCACGCGGGCATAGCTCGGCAACGGCATCGTTGGATGCGCTGCGGTCAGATGCGTCATGTCATAGACTTCACCATTGGCAGTCAGACGACCATGGAAAGCTTCGCCATACCAGGAGGCATGGCCGACCTTGACGTATTTCTTGTCTTCCTTGGGATAATACCAGCGCCCCTTAACCTTGTATGGCTGACCGGTCTGATCGCGCCCGCCACCACGTGGTAGAGGCTTTCCTTTCGAAAAGGCTACGCGTGGGCTGGCTTTCACGCCATATTTGGATTCGGCGAAATATTCCTTCGAGCGCTTTGTCTTCGATTTCGGCTGCGGTGCCGATGCACAACCCGCCAAGGCAACAGCAATGGCCATAAACGACAACAGAACGACAGAACCGCGCTTATCGCGCAGCTTCACTGCCTTGCCGTTGACCGAATGTTTCAGCCCTCGTTTCGAATCCATACGCCACACGCCCGTTACTCAACAACGCAACCGGAAACGCTGGTCACGCCTTTTAGAATTTAGTGATGTCACCGATTCATTGACGGATCATTAAAGCTTTTGAAATTCCGCGTATTTTGAGTCGCATTGAACGGCACGGGCTCAACGCGGACGCGCCATGAATGTCCTGACTTGTGGAACAATCGCTCATTCGAAACGTTGAATTTTCAACAGGAAGGAGAACAAAAATGTTGAGAGCAATGATCCTTTGGCTGATGGGGGTTCCACTCGTTGTCGTGCTGCTTATCTGGTATTTTTTCTTTTAAATGTGGAACGTTCAGACCCTTCAATCGTTATTCATACGGCTCTTATGACCTCCGAGCCAGTCACCTAACGTCATGGATTAGGCCCGCTCCAACAAGGCGGGTCTTTTTTTGCGTGATCAACATCACGGCCTCAATTTTGAATCTGGCATGTAAACATTGATTGCTTTGCGCAGCAGACGAAAATGGGCAGGTGTCCAGGTTGACAGTTCACCATCTGTGTTTACGGCACGCGGCTTCTTGGTGCGCACAATAACTTCGGTCGTCGGGAAAGCCCGTACATCATCCCATTTGGAATGGGTACCGCGACGCAAGCTTGGAAGCAGGCGCAAAAGCTTCCACCAGTGATCGACTTCCAGACTATAGAAATCCAGCTTACCGTCATCCACTGTCGCATCCTTTTCGACAGCCATACCGCCGCCGTAGAATTTTCCATTCCCGACAGAGACTTGCAACGTACGGATTTTCTCTGTCATGCCGTCATGTTCCAGATAGACTGTGAAAAGCTCGGAGCGCATGAGGATGCGCGCTGCGACAATCGCATAACCGAGCTTTCCCCATTTCTTCTTCGCCGCGGAACTCAGTTGCTGCGCCAATTCAGCACTGAAACCGATACTTGCGACATTGAAATAAAGGTGACCGTTCACCTCACCCAGATCGATGGGCTGCACCTCGTAGGATGCAAGGCGACGCGCTGCCTCAACTGGATCGGCAGGAATGCCAATGGTTCGGGCAAAATCGTTTGCCGTTCCCAGCGGAAGGATTGCAAGCGGCAATCCGGTTTCCATCAATCCTTTGGCCGCAGCGTTCAGCGAACCGTCGCCACCACCGACAATAACCAGATCGCAATCTCTTTCACGAAGGATCACATCTGAAATTGTTTCATCGTCCTGCGGATTTCGTTCTATGAGCTGGAGGCCACCGCGTTCCAATGCTGCACGAATATCCGCGCCGTAACCCCTGCCATTTCGGGCATGTGGGTTTACGATAAGTAGTGCTCGGCGCTTTGTGGTCTTACCCATGGACTTCCTGTCATCTGCAACAGCCTGCGAATCTGGCTGCATGGTTAGGAGCGTTACCTGCAGATGGCCCCTCAATCCTGGATATCAATGGAATGGTTCATGAAAAATTTGTCACGGTACTGTAGTGTTTCGTGAGGTCATGAGACCGCATGTAGTGACAAGGCCGACCTGTCGACAAAACAGTTTGACGAGACCAGAAAGAGAACATAGTTTGGCAAAACCAACTGTAAAACTTTCTAAAGCGGCCTCGTCGAATTTGTCGCTAATCGACTGAAATACATTACAGTTTGCGGGTATGATGTAATGGTAGCCTGTCAGCTTCCCAAGCTGAACGCGCGGGTTCGATTCCCGCTACCCGCTCCAACATAATCGCTCGCACAAGTGTCAGAGACTAGCGAACATTTTCTCCGGTTTTTGGATCGACCTTCACCTCCACCTTGGCGCCAGCCTTGGTGACATATTCGATCTCGTAATAACCACGATCATTCCAGTCGACTTCATCAATGAAAGCAGTATCCGCGTTCTGTTCGATTTTCGCGATTATTTCCGAAAGTTTGGCGCCTTCCGGTGGCGGAGCGGCATAGGCCGCAGCAACAGACAGACCAAGAAACAAAGTCGTAACAGCAAGACGCATGGTTCTCTCCTTTAGCTATCCTAAAAGAGTAGGACTTCAGGCGTCTTCTTCAAGGCTAATGAGCATTACTTTATGATGGGGCTTATCGAACCGGTGAAGGTTTGATCTATCATCGCAGAGAGTTTAGGCTCTGCTCCAGACAAGATGACGACGATCGCTAGCATCAATATCAAAGGCGCAGCAAGAATGCCGCTCCTTACAGCCGGTTCGAGAATGCGCCGGGTTTTCTTGCTTCGCGTGGATTGCTGATCTCTCATGCAACTAACAGTAGTCGAGCAGACTTAATCGCCTATTAAATAATGTAGTTAATGCGTTATTAGCGCCCAACTACCGCTTAGTTTCCCTTGTTGCCGCGATATATATTGACCCCTAGCTCACGAATTTTCTTGCGCAGCGTGTTCCGATTTAATCCCAGAAGATCTGCCGCCTTGATTTGATTTCCACGTGTTGCCGTAAGACAGGCAAGGATCAAGGGATATTCCAGTTCCGCCAGAACCCGATGATAGAGACCTAGAGGCGGCAGGTCGGCACCGAATGACGCGAAGTAACGCTGCATATTCTGCTCGACAGCCTGCGATATGGAAATGTTCTCCATATCGCCACCACCGGCGGGAACGATATCCGGCTTGGCCAGTTCAGACTTCAATTCGGTTTCGATGATCTCCGGCGATATTTCCTCTTGCGGATAAAGCGCCGCCAGTCTTCGCACGAGATTTTCCAGCTCACGCACATTTCCAGGCCATGGGTACCGACGCATCATTTCCAGGCCAGCAGTGCTGATACGTTTTTCGGGCAAACCTTCTTCGGCAGCCCGCTTGAAAAAATGGCGCACGAGATCGGCCACATCCTCGCTGCGCTCGCGAAGCGGCGGCAAGCGCAGAGGCACGACATTCAGCCGATAATAAAGGTCTTCGCGGAAAAGTCCTTGTGCAATCAACTGCCGCAAATCCTTGTTGGTTGCTGCAACGATGCGCACATCGGTCTTGATCGGCGTGCGTCCGCCGACTGTCATATATTCGCCCTGTTGCAGCACACGCAAAAGTCGGGTTTGTGCTTCCATCGGCATATCACCGATTTCGTCGAGAAACAGTGTTCCACCATTCGCCTGCTCGAAGCGACCGCTCGAGCGGTTTTGTGCGCCGGTAAAAGCGCCCTTCTCGTGCCCGAACAACTCAGACTCAATCAGGTCGCGTGGGATTGCCGCCATATTGATCGCAACAAACGGTCCTTTTCGACGGCGTCCATATTCGTGCAGGGCGCTCGCAACCAGTTCCTTGCCCGTACCGGATTCACCCGTAACCATCACGGTCAAGTCCGTCTGCATCATGCGCGCCAGCACACGGTATATTTCCTGCATCGCAGGCGAACGGCCCACCAGCGGCATGTTATCTGCTTGCTCATCCGATAGAGCGGCAATGGGCTTGTGTTTTGGTTCAGACAGCGCACGACCGACGATATTAATGAGTTCCGTCAAATCGAATGGCTTCGGCAGATATTCGTAGGCTCCCGCCTCGGATGCCCTAATTGCCGTCATGAATGTGTTCTGCGCGCTCATCACCACAACCGGCAGGTCGGGACGCATCTTCTTGATGCGCGGCAGAAGATCAAAGGCATTCTCGTCCGGCATATTGACGTCTGTAATGACCAGATCACCATCACCTGCAGCCACCCATCGCCAGAGCGAGGCAGCATTGGAAGTTACGCGCACATCGTAGCCTGCTCGCGACAATGCCTGGTTCAGCACGGTCCGAATGGCTGCATCGTCATCCGCCACCAATATGGTTCCCGTCGGACGTCCTGCGATCATGCGTTATCTCCAGTATTTCCAGCTGCCAGTTCAGTATTTTTCCATGCGGGCATCAGAACGCGGAAAGTCGTTCGCGAAGGATGGCTGTCACATTCGATAATGCCACCATGATCGCCAATGATCTTCGCAACGAGTGCCAATCCCAGCCCCGAGCCATTGGTCTTCGTGGTCACGAACGGATCGAACAAATGCGGCAGCATATCCTGCGGCACACCTGGACCATTATCATGCACACAGAATTCGAGAGGCAGCGCCACCCTGTCCCGTGCGCCCGGCACCTGTAGACGAATGCCTGGACGATAAGCCGTGGACAGGACAATCTCGCCGCCCTCACGATCGCCTATGGCTTCCGAGGCATTCTTCAGGAGATTGAGAAAGATCTGCACGAGCTGGTCACGATTGGCGAAAACCGGCGGGAGAGAAGGATCATAATCTTCCACAAAGCGGATCTTCCGTGCGAACCCGTTCTTCGAAATCGCCTTCACATGATCCAGAACCGCGTGAATGTTGACCGCAGAGCGCTCGATGGGGCGCTCGTCCGAGAAAACTTCCATGCGGTCAACCAGTGAAACAATCCGATCCGTTTCGTCGGTAATGAGGCGCGCAAGCGCTCGATCTTCATCGCTGACAACCTGCTCCAGCAACTGTGCCGCACCGCGGATACCGGATAAAGGGTTTTTGATTTCATGGGCCAGCATTGAGGCAAGCCCGGTCACGGACCGCGCAGCACCTCGATGCGTCATCTGGCGGTCTATCTTTTCAGCCATCGTCTTTTCCTTGAAGAGGATGACCACAGCTCCCGGCAGCTCCGCTACAGGCGCTACGTAAACATCAACAATGCGCTCTGCCCCAAGACGCGGCGACGAGACATCGACGCGATATTCGTTCACCGGCATCTGACTGGTGCGAACCTGATCGACGAGTGCCAGAAGCGGGCTGCCGAAGGGCAGAAAGGATTCCAGCCGGTTGCGCGCCAGAATGGACGAGCCGGAACGAAAGAACTGTTCCGCGTCCAGATTGGCATAGGCGATATAATTCTCGGCGCTAACCATGATAACCGGTTGGCTGATCGCATCGAGTACAACAGACGGAATACCGTTCGTTTCGGTTCTCTCGCGCATCAGGCAACCTCTTTGAGCGCGGTTTCAGGAACTTCGCGCATGAATATACGACGCAAGGCATCGATGACGGCTTTCCGGTCAGTCAGGGTCATGACTTCTGCTTTCTCGATTGGCGTACATGCAGCGCCAGCATGACGATCAAGATACCAGCCGAGATGTTTGCGCGAATGACGGATGCCCGTCGTACTTCCATAATGCTCGAGCATATCTTCGTAGTGCTTTATAATATAATCAAGAATTTCACTTCGTGACTGTGGGGCAAGATCGCTTCCAGCAATTGCACCGGCCAGCCATGGTTGTCCATAAGAGGCACGCCCGACCATCACGGCATCCGCTCCGGAACGGCGTAAAATTTCCTCCGCATCAGGTCGACACGCCACGTCTCCGTTGGCAATCAGAGGAATCCTGACTGCATCCCGGACGGCGTGAATTGCATTCCAGTCCGCTTTACCTTCATAGAACTGACAACGCGTGCGCCCATGGACAGTCACCATGGCAATACCGGCTCCTTCAGCGCGCCTTGCAAGTTCAGGCGCGTTGACGCTTTTCTCGTCCCATCCCAGCCGCATCTTGAGTGTGACCGGAACGCGGACCGCATTAACCGTGGCCTCGACGAGGGTCATTGCGTGATCGAGATCGCGCATCAGCGCAGATCCCGAATAACCGCCCGTCACTTTCTTGGCCGGACACCCCATATTGATATCGATGATATCAGCGCCTTCACCTTCGGCGATCCTGGCCGCCTCGCCCATCCAGTGTGCTTCTCGTCCCGCGAGCTGCACGACATGCGTTCCAAGCCCTTCACCCGAAAGACGCAGAAGGCTTTCCTTGTGACAGTTACAGAGTTCGGCGCTGGCGACCATTTCAGACACGACCATGCCAGCGCCAGCCTCTGCGGCACGCCTGCGGAACGGAAGGTCCGAAACGCCAGACATCGGCGCGAGGAAAACGCGATTGGCAAGGGCCACATCGCCAATGGTCAAAGGTTGATCGAGAAAACTCACCAATAAATGCCTATTTGATGTGCATAGTGCAATTAGCACATACATTAATCAGTCTCAATTTTCAACGCAAGGAAAAGCGCGCGCAAAATCACGATAAATCAATTGCCGTCTGGCATTTATCTGCACAAGGCATTATTCGGCTTGAAAAGGCAAATTTGAACAGATGCAACCTTTGGCAGAGGCGACAACCATTTCAAAGATAGCAGCAGTCATTGTGGCAGCTGGCCGCGGAGAGCGAGCCGGGCAGAGCATCGAAGGGCCGAAACAATACCGGCGCATCGGTGGCGAAGCCGTACTTGCCCGCACTTTGCGCGCTTTTATCGACTGCCCGCTGGTTGATAGCATCGTTGTCGTCATTCATCCAGACGACCATGTGCTTTACGAACGCGCCCTCCCGGAAAACTGCGGCACCATTCTCGTCGTGAATGGCGGCGCTACCCGGCAGGAATCAACGCGCCTTGGTCTCCTCGCATTGCGAGATTATGCACCGCAATATGTCATGATCCATGATGGTGTGAGACCGTTTGTCAGTCAGGATTTACTGAAGCGTATCGTCGAAAATCTCGCGCCTGATGAAGGCGTTCTACCGGCTCTGGCAGTTTCGGACACTCTCAAACAGTCAGCCACAGACGGAACAGTAAAAACGACGGTGCCTCGCGTTGGTCTTTTTGCTGCACAGACCCCCCAAGCATTTCCCTATACGCCAATCCTTGATGCACATGAAAAGGCCTTCGCGATCAGTCGCTCTGATTTCACGGATGATGCTGCCATTGCCGAATGGCAAAGTATCGCTGTCCGCATCATCGAAGGATCGGCGGACAATACCAAGCTTACCTGGGCAAAGGATATCGAAATGGCTGACAAACGCCTGCGGCAAGACCACGTCTCGTTTCCCGACATTCGTACTGGCAATGGTTATGACGTCCATTCCTTTGAACCCGGCGATCATGTGACGCTGTGCGGTGTGAAAATTCCCCACGAAGCGAAACTCAATGGCCATTCAGACGCCGATGTTGGACTTCATGCGCTGACCGACGCCCTGCTTGCGACGCGAGGAGCGGGTGATATCGGCACGCATTTCCCGCCTTCCGACCCACAATGGAAAGGCGCTGCTTCCCGCATCTTTATCGAACATGCTGCCAATATCGTGCGTGAAGCTGGCGGTCGTATCGCCAATGTCGACGTGACCTTTATCAGCGAAGCACCGAAGATCGGCCCACATCGTGCAGCAATGACAGAAGCTCTTTGCGACATGCTGGGAATTGCCGCCGATCGCGTTTCCATTAAAGCCACAACCAACGAAAAACTTGGCTTCGTCGGACGCCGTGAAGGTATCGCTGCCATTGCAACGGCAACCGTCATCTATCCCGGCGAGGTTCCCGAATGAGCGCGCTCATCGCAGAAGACAAAGCTATTGCCGTGCTGGAAGCCTGCCGCAAGGCCGGTGTAATGATCGCGATGGCCGAGTCTTGCACAGGCGGGCTTATAGCTGGATCTCTGACCGACATCGCCGGTTCATCCGATGTCGTGGATCGCGGCTTCGTTACTTATTCCAACGAAGCGAAAGCCGAAATGATCGGTGTTCCGATGGAATTGATCAATCGCGTTGGCGCTGTCTCGAAAGAAGTGGCGCTTTCCATGGCTGAAGGGGCACTTTCTCGCTCCCGCGCCGGTGTAACGGTGGCGGTTACGGGCGTTGCGGGGCCAGGCGGCGGTTCCGATGAAAAACCTGTCGGTCTCGTGCACATCGCATCGGCGCGAAAAGGCCACCCGCCCCTTCATCGCGAATACCATTTCGGTCCAAAAACCAGAGCCGAAATCCGCCACGCGACGGTTTTCGCCGCACTGGACCTCGTTCTGGAAAACCTTCGATAGTCTGAAGCATATACTTTTATCTGTCGCGCCCTATCCTTGTCTTTGATCAGACAAGGAGAACATGGCGATGCGTTTCGATGGTAAGGTGGCAATCGTTACAGGTGGGGCAAGTGGCATCGGCGAAGCGACTGTTCGGGCTTTTGTTCGCGAGGGAGCGAATGTCGTTATCGCGGATTATTCAGAGCATGGCCAGCAACTGGCCAGCAAGCTTGCAAGCGGCACCGAACGGGCAATATTCGTCAAAACCGATGTAACCGATACGAAAGCCGTGCAGGCGTTGATTGCAAAAACCGTCGAAACTTATGGTCGCCTCGACATCATGTTCGCCAATGCAGGCATCGCCGCAGATGGCCCGATAGACGAGCTGGATGAAACTGCATGGCAGAAAACCATCGATATCAACCTTACCGGTGTCTATCTTTGCGATAAATACGCGATTGACCAGATGCGCTCACAGGGCGGCGGAGTGATCGTGAATTGCGGCTCCATTCACAGTCATGTCGGGAAATCAGGCGTCACCGCCTATGCGGCTACAAAGGGCGGCGTAAAACTTCTGACGCAGACACTTGCCATTGATTACGGTGCGCAAAACATCCGGGTGAATGCGGTTTGTCCCGGCTATATCGATACGCCGCTTCTCAAGGATATACCCGACGACAAGAAACAGGCTCTATTAGCCCTGCATCCTATAGGTCGTCTCGGTCGCGCCGAAGAAGTAGCCAGCGTCGTGCTTTTTCTGGCAAGCGACGAATCTTCCTTCGTCACGGGAGCATCCATACTGGTCGATGGCGGTTATACGGCGCAGTAAAAGCACATCCTGAAAAGTGTGAAACGGTTTTCAGATAAGATGTGCGTGAAAAGAAAAAATGAGAGCCCCGGAAAACCAGGGCTCTTCTCAGGTTAGTCCGTATATCTGATCGGCCCGCTTCTCAAACGCTTCGGAAAATTTTTTGAAAGCGAGATCGAACATCGTTCCCATGAGAAGACCGAGGGTACGGCTCTTGAACTCATAATCGATGAAAAATTCGACATCGCACTCACTTCCGTCTCCCACCGGCTTGAAGGTCCAGCGGTTGTCGAGATAGCGAAACGGCCCGTCGAGATATTTTACATCAATGACGTTTTCCTCGGGCTTCAGCAGCACCTGACTGGTGAATGTCTCACGGATAAGCTTGTAACCAACTGTCATGTCGGCAATGAGAAGAGCCTTACCGTCACGCTCCTTGCGGGAGCGAACAGACAAGGCCTCACACATTGGCAGAAACTGCGGATATTTCTCGACATCCGCAACGAGACCGAACATTTGCTCTGCCCGGTGATGTACCCGCCTGACGGTTGTAAACTGCGGCATTTCCTGTCTTAGGCCCGTGCAGCGATCTGCGCCTCACGCGCGGCTCTCAGCTTCGCGAAATCATCGCCAGCGTGATGCGATGAACGCGTCAGCGGACTGGATGCAACCAGCAGGAAGCCCTTCGTCCGACCAATCGTCTCGAACGACTTGAATTCGTCGGGTGTCACGAAGCGAATGACAGGATGATGCTTGCGGGTCGGCTGAAGATATTGGCCGATGGTCATAAAATCCACATCAGCCGAACGCAGATCGTCCATCAACTGAAGGATTTCGTTCCGCTCTTCGCCAAGACCGACCATGATACCGGACTTGGTGAAAATGGTTGGGTCCAGTTCCTTGACGCGCTGCAGCAGACGGATCGAATGGAAATAACGAGCGCCAGGACGAACCTTCAGATAACGCGACGGCACAGTTTCCAGATTGTGGTTGAACACGTCGGGACGGGCTTTCACCACGACTTCGAGAGCGCCTTCCTTGCGCAGGAAATCCGGTGTCAGGATTTCAATCGTGGTAGCAGGAGTAGCTTCGCGGATGGCCTGAATGACCTCAGCAAAATGCTGCGCACCACCATCGGCAAGATCGTCGCGATCCACCGATGTAATAACCACATGCGTCAAGCCCATCTGCTTGACGGCCTTGGCAACATTCTCGGGTTCGTTCGGATCGAGCGCAGTCGGGATACCGGTCGAGACGTTACAGAAAGCACAGGCACGCGTGCAGATCTCGCCCATGATCATGAAGGTCGCGTGCTTCTTTTCCCAGCACTCGCCGATGTTCGGGCAACCTGCCTCTTCGCAAACCGTGACCAGCTTGTTTGAGCGAACGATATCGCGCGTTTCGCTGTAGCCGCGTGAGACAGGAGCCTTGACACGAATCCAATCGGGCTTCTTCAGGACAACATTGTCCGGACGATGCGCCTTCTCTGGATGCCGCTCACGCTTGCCTTGGTTCACCAGATCGAGAACTGTAACCATGCTTTTTCCTGCCTATCCGAAGCATTTTCATGAATGGACCTGAAATGCTCCCAAATTCGGTTCGGTCCTAATCCCTGCCCTCAACCCTGTCAACTTGAGCGATTTGCTACTCATCGCCGCGCCGCCAGTCCAAGAGCCCGGAAAACTAATGCCCATATCAGGCCAAATACCAAGCCAGCAGTGCCGAGCGCCAATGTGAGCACCCAGACACCATACCAACCGGTTATGGCCACTCCGTTGACCGATATGGTGTTGCCGCCAAGAACACTCAAGGTGCCGGCTGCAAAGCCCAGCACCAGTCCTCCAACAGTACACCACTTAATGATCGGCCAGGCGGCACGCCGCCATGGCCCTCCGTTCTCGATCAGCGGAATGAGCGTCCCTCCGTATTATGCGTTCAGCACACGACCATACGCATCCAGAACGCTTTCCTTCATCATCTCGGAAAGGGTCGGGTGCGGGAAGACCGAATGCATCAGCTCTTCCTCAGTCGTTTCAAGGTTCATGGCGATCACGAAACCCTGGATGAGTTCAGTCACTTCCGCACCGACCATATGAGCACCAAGCAGCTGTCCCGTCTTCTTGTCGAAGATGGTCTTAACCAGTCCCTGATCTTCACCGAGCGCAATCGCCTTGCCATTTGCAGCAAACGAATAGCGACCAACGCGGATATCGTAGCCCTTTTCCTTGGCCTTTGCTTCGGTCAGACCAACGGAAGCGACCTGCGGGTTACAGTAGGTGCAGCCCGGAATCATGTTCTTTTCGAGCGGATGAACATTCGGAAGGCCTGCAATCTTCTCGATGCAGATAACGCCTTCATGCTCGGCCTTGTGTGCTAGCATTGGCGGACCGGCAACGTCGCCGATAGCATAGATGCCAGCAACGTTGGTCTTGCCATATCCATCAATGACGACGCATCCACGGTCTGTTTTCACACCGAGTGCTTCAAGGCCAAGATTTTCGATATTACCCTGAACGCCAACTGCCGAGATCATACGGTCCACGGTCAACGACTGCGTCTTGCCGTCCTTGGTCTCGATATGGGCAGTCACATTATTTGCACCCTTCTCGACCTTGGTAACCTTGGCATCGGTAATGATCTTCAGGCCACGCTTTTCAAGCTGTTTGCGCGCGAGTGTGGAAATCTCCGCATCTTCAACCGGCATGATCTGCGGCATCAATTCCACGACCGTCACGTCAACGCCCATGTCATTGTAGAAAGAGGCAAACTCGATACCAATCGCACCCGACCCCATAACCAGCATGGACTTCGGCAGTTCCTGCGGAACCATTGCTTCGAAATAGGTCCAGATCAGCTTGCCATCCGGCTCAATGCCCGGCAAAGAGCGCGGACGTGCGCCAGTGGCGACGATAACGTGCTTCGCCTTGTAGGTGCCCTCCCCCAAAACGCCCTTCGGAACAGGGTTCTGCGGTTGCATCGGCTGCTTTGACGACTTGCCGACCGAAATCTCAACCGGATTGTTGCCCGAAGCAGCCTTTACAAGCTTTGCCTCGCCCCAGATCACGTCGATCTTGTTCTTCTTCATCAGGAAGCCGACGCCGCCATTAAGACGTGCGGACACACCGCGCGACCGCTGTACCACAGCCGTCACATCAGGTGTGATCGTTCCTTCCAGCTTCAGACCGTAATCCTTGGCGTGTTCGCCAAAATGCAGGATTTCAGCCGAGCGCAAAAGCGCCTTGGTCGGAATACAGCCCCAGTTGAGGCAAATGCCACCCAAATGTTCACGCTCAACGATAGCCGTCTTCAGGCCAAGCTGCGCAGCGCGGATTGCGGTAACATAACCACCCGGGCCCGAGCCGATAACAATAACGTCGTAAATGTCGGCCATATTGTCCTGCCTTTGCTCAGTTCACTTCTCGGGTGAGCAGCACCCAGTCGTGTCTTTTGTCCTGCCCAATGCGTTCTATCGCTTCGAGCCGCTCAATTTCCTTGAAACCATGGGCGCCGTAAAGGGAAAGCGCCACATCGTTGTGGCTTTCGGTTATCAGGCTGATTGCCGGATTACCGTTCCGGTACGCCAGGTCGATCTCGTTGGCGACGAGTGCACGGCCAATACCTTTGCCGCGAAACTCCCGATAAACGCCAACACTATCTATAAAACGGTTGCCAATGACCTTGCGCTGCATCGCGATCAGCTGATCCGTAACCGGATGTTTTTCAGGCAGATCGTTGATACTTTCGTCCACAGTGAAGCCGATGGAAAGCCCAGCAATATCGTCGGCCCATTCGGCTATGGTCGCGCTCTGCCAGCCTTCGCTCCCGTCAGCGCGCATATATTGCCGACCGCGTTCCATGGCCGTTTCGGTTCGCCCGTCAAGAACGGCCCCGTACCAGAGCCATGACGCAAAACCGTGCGAAGAGATATCGACAAGAATGGCGATCTCTGCGGCTTCACGGCGTTCAGCCGGGCGTAGGTTCGGTTGTCCAGCCATTCAAAAACCTCAGGCGTCGAGTTCAGCAGAACGCGACGCCCTTGAAGTTGATCAATCAGACCAGCATACCCATCGGGTTTTCGATGTGACGCTTGAAGGCCTGTGCAAGTTCAGCAGCCAACGCGCCGTCGACGGCACGATGATCGGTTGAAAGGGTTACAGACATAACGGTCGCAACCTTGATTTCACCGTTCTTGACCACTGCACGCTGTTCACCTGCGCCGATTGCGAAAATGGTCGCATGCGGCGGATTGATGATCGCGGCAAAGTCCTTCACGCCAAACATGCCAAGGTTGGACACGGAGGTCGAACCGCCCTGATATTCTTCAGGCTTCAGCTTGCGATCACGCGCACGCTTGGCAAGGTCCTTCATCTCATTGGAGATAGCGGACAGCGTCTTCGAGTCCGACTGACGCACGATTGGTGTAATCAGACCGCCCGGAATGGAGACTGCAACGCCGACATCAGCACGCTTGTGCTTGACCATACCGCCTTCAGTCCAGGAGACATTGGCTTCAGGAATGTCACGCAGTGCAAGAGCAACAGCCTTGATCACCAGATCGTTGACAGAAAGCTTGTAGGCCGGAACCTCACCCTTTTCAGTCTTGATCATCGGCGCAGCTGCATTGATCTGCGAACGCAGAGCCAGAAGTGCATCCAGTTCGCAATCAATCGTCAGATAGAAATGCGGAACAGTCTGCTTCGATTCCACCAGACGGCGGGCAATGGTTTTGCGCATACCATCGTGAGGAACGATCTCGTAGGTGCCTTCCTCAAAGAGCTTGAGAACGGTTTCATCCGACATCGGCTTCGGTGCGGCAGCAGAGGCAGCTTCCGCCTTCGGCGCAGCAGCCTTGGCACCACCGGAAGCCAGAGCAGCTTCCACATCGCGCTGAACGACACGGCCGTGCGGACCGGTACCCTTCACAGCGGCGATATCGACACCGGATTCCTTGGCGATACGGCGTGCAAGCGGTGACGCAAACACGCGGTCACCCTTATTCGCAGCAGCAGGCTGCTCTGCCTTGGTTGGTGCAGGCACCGCTGCAGGAGCTGCGGCTGGCTTCGGCTCTTCCTTGGGAGCCTCGACCTTCGCTTCTGTCTTCGGAGCAGAAGCCGCGCCCTTTGCTGCAGCCGCCACGTCCTCGCCTTCTTCGGCGAGGATAGCGATCAGCGCATTGACCTTGACGCCTTCGGAGCCAGCGGGAACCACGAGCTTGGCAATCGTGCCCTCGTCCACAGCTTCCACTTCCATCGTGGCCTTGTCGGTCTCGATTTCAGCAATAACATCGCCAGGAGCGATCTTGTCGCCTTCCTTGACCAGCCATTTCGACAGGTTGCCTTCTTCCATCGTCGGAGAAAGCGCTGGCATGGTGATATTGATCGGCATGTCCAGACCCTTTCGTTACGCGGTATAGGTAACGGCTTTCACCGCTTCGACCACTTCGGCGACAGTCGGCAGCGCCAGCTTTTCCAGATTTGCCGCATAAGGCATCGGAACATCCTTACCAGCAATGGTCAGGATCGGCGCATCGAGATAATCGAAAGCCTGCTGCATGACGCGGGTGGCGATTTCCGTACCAACGGACGACTGCGGGAAACCTTCTTCCACAGTCACAAGTCGGCCAGTCTTCTTGACCGATTCGACTACAGTTGGAATATCCATCGGGCGGATCGTGCGCAGATCGATGATTTCAACATCGATACCCTGCTGGGCCAGCTCTTCAGCCGCCTTGACGGCGTAGGTCATGCCGATACCGAACGAAACAATGGTGGCGTCCTTGCCCTGCTTGTGAATGCGGGCCTTGCCAATCGGCAGCACGAAATCGTCAAGCTTTGGTACATCGAAATGATGACCGTACAGGATTTCGTTTTCGAGGAAGATCACTGGATTCGGATCGCGAATGGCAGCCTTCAGCAAGCCCTTGGCGTCGGCTGCCGTGTACGGCATGACGACCTTGAGACCCGGAATGTGGCTGTACCAGGCCGCATAGCATTGCGAGTGCTGGGCAGCAACACGCGCAGCCGCACCGGACGGACCACGGAAGACCATCGGAGCGCCCATCTGTCCGCCGGACATATAAAGCGTCTTGGCAGCAGAGTTCACGATCTGGTCGATTGCCTGCATGGCAAAGTTGAAGGTCATGAACTCAACGATCGGACGCAGACCTGCAAAAGCAGCCCCTACACCTACACCGGCGAAACCATGTTCGGTGATCGGGGTATCTACAACGCGCTTGGAACCGAATTCATCGAGAAGTCCCTGAGTTACCTTGTAAGCGCCTTGATATTCGGCAACTTCTTCACCCATAACGAAAACGCTCGGGTCGCGGCGCATTTCTTCGGCCATCGCATCACGAAGCGCTTCACGAACGGTCGTAGAAACCATTTCGGTGCCAGCCGGAATGTCCGGGTCGGACGCGACTTCGAGTGCTGGAGCCTTTGGAGCAGCCGGAACAGAATCAGTCTTCTTTTCTTCGGCTTTTGGCTCTTCCTTGGCTTCGCTCGATGGTGCCTCGGCTTTGGCGGCCGGAGCAGAACCGATATCGGAAGCGCTTTCACCGTCACCGAGAAGCACGGCAATCGGCGTATTGACCTTCACGCCTTCGGTGCCTTCATCGACAAGAATTTTGCCAATCGTGCCTTCATCGACAGCTTCGACTTCCATCGTCGCCTTGTCGGTTTCAATTTCGGCGATCACATCGCCGGACGTAACCTTGTCGCCTTCTTTCTTCAGCCATTTGGAGAGCTTGCCCTCTTCCATGGTTGGGGAAAGTGCGGGCATGAGAATTTCTACGGGCATGACAACACCTTCCTGGAATTAGAGCAGAATATCCGTGTAGAGCTCGGATGCATCCGGCTCCGGATCGTTTTGAGCGAAATCAGCAGAATCAGCGACAATGTCGCGGACATCCTTGTCGATTTCCTTCAGCTCTTCCTCGGTTGCCCAACCCTTGTCGATCAGACGCTGCTTGACCTGCTCGATCGGATCATGCTCGGAGCGCATCTTCTGCACTTCTTCCTTCGAGCGATACTTTGCCGGGTCCGACATGGAGTGACCGCGGTAACGGTAGGTCTGCATGTCGAGAATGATCGGCCCCTTGCCCGAACGCGTCCATTCCACGGCCAGATCCGCAGCAGCCTTGACCGCACGAACATCCATGCCATCCACCTGGATACCCGGAATATTGAAAGAGAGACCGCGCTTCGAGAAGTCCGTTTCTGCGGACGAGCGCGAAACCGAAGTGCCCATGGCGTAGCGGTTGTTCTCGATTATGTAGACTACCGGCAGCTTCCATAGCGATGCCATGTTGAAGCTTTCGTAGACCTGACCCTGATTGGAAGCGCCATCGCCGAAATAGGTCAGCGTTACATTGTCGTTGTCGCGATAGCGATTCGCGAATGCGAGGCCTGTGCCGAGCGAAACCTGCGCACCGACGATACCATGACCGCCGTAGAAGTTCTTCTCTTTGGAGAACATGTGCATGGAGCCGCCCTTGCCCTTGGAAAGGCCGCTGCGACGTCCGGTCAGTTCAGCCATCACGCCGCGCGCGCTCATGCCCGCTGCTAGCATATGACCATGATCGCGATAGGCGGTGATAACCTGATCACCTTCCTTCAGCGCCATCTGCATGCCGACCACCACGGCCTCCTGGCCGATATAAAGGTGGCAGAAACCACCAATGAAGCCCATGCCATAAAGCTGACCGGCTTTTTCTTCGAAACGCCGGATCAACAGCATTTCGCGATAAGCGTCCAGCTCCTGCTTCTTGTCGAAGTTCACAGGTGCAGGTGCCTTGGGTGCAGTCACAGAAGTCGCCTGCGTTTTGCTAGCAGGCGACTTTTTAGCCCTCGGTGCCATATCTCGCTCCCTAAATTGTCGTTCTATTGTGACGTTATACGGGCATATCACAAGATACAATATGCGCCCAGAGCATATCTGCTATGTCGCCAAGCCCTTAAAAACATATCACAAAAAGACAATTAACCGGATTTCAGTTAATTTGAACGGTCTTCCCTGGAGGTGATAATTGTCACTTCATCGGGATGGGAGAGATTAAGCGCTCTGCGTGCCTGCTCGTCAAGCATATCCTTCTCGATGGAACCGTCGCGCAAAAGCGTGACTCGTTTTTCGAGCGCGTTGCGATCTGCCGTCACTTGTTCGAGCTGCTTGGCCAGAAGACTTTTCTGCTCTTCCAGCTGGATACGGGAGTAGAGACCATATTCGCCGTGATAGGCGTGAAAGCCGAAGTAACTCAGAAATGCAGCCGTCAGAATGGGCAACACAAAACGCCCACGGATCGATTTACGCTTCTGCTTGGTCCACATTTCGGCTTCCTTCCCGGATATTCGGTGCCACTACGAATCCTGCGAAGGACATCAATCCGAATTCCACCATCAAGCATTATTTTGCTTAACAGAGATTTACCAAGAACCGATGTCAGGAGCAGTCGGGACTAGTTTTCGTAACAACTGGAAGAAGTGAACCTCGCGCAAACCATTCAAACCCGTCAGGAATCGAGAACGGCTCATCATAAAGACGAGCCGCTCATTCAGATTGATAAAATGTTTGACAGGATCAAACATCTACAATTGTGGAAAACCCGCCCATGATCATGCGCTTGCCGTCGAATGGCATCTGGTCACCCATCGCCTTCATACGCGGATCACTCATCATTTTGCTATTTGCAGCGTCGCGCGTTGCCTTGTCGGGATATTCGAACCAGGAGAAAACAACCTCCTCGTCGGCCTCGGCCTTAACCGCACGTCGAAAATCGGTGACCTTGCCATCCGGCACATCATCCCCCCATGCTTCGACCATACGCGTCACGCCAAACTCCTTGAATAATACAGCAGCTTCGGCGGCATGCTTGCGATAAAGTTCCTTGTTCGCCTTGGGGACGGCGACAACAAATCCTTCGATATAAGCCATTTTCTCTCTCCCGTTGTTAACTCCCCCACGGCTTCATCATCTGAATTCCAAGCCGCTGCCTCATCAGCTCAAACACCAATGCAATAACATTGATATCAATATAATTGCATCCGGTCAAATGCCGAGCATTGGAAGTCATATAGGGCGAAAACGAAAAAAGGCGGACCGAAGCCCGCCTTTATCAGTCTCAGAGAAAAATCAGAGGAACTTCAGTGCGCTGCGACCTGCATAGCGGGCCTGCTTGCCAAGTTCTTCCTCGATACGGATCAGCTGGTTGTACTTGGCCGTACGGTCCGAACGGGCCAGCGAGCCAGTCTTGATCTGACCACAGTTGGTAGCAACCGCGAGATCGGCAATCGTCGAATCCTCGGTTTCACCCGAACGATGCGACATGACGGCAGTATAGCCAGCCTTATGAGCCGTTTCGACCGCGTCGAGCGTTTCAGACAGCGATCCGATCTGGTTGACCTTGACGAGAATCGAGTTGGCAACGCCCATACGAATACCGTCACGGAGACGAGCGGAATTGGTGACGAACAGGTCGTCACCAACGAGTTGGCACTTGTCGCCAATAAGATCGGTCAGGTACTTCCAACCTTCCCAGTCGTCTTCAGCCATACCATCTTCGATAGTGACGATAGGATAGTCGCTGGCGAGCTTGGCGAGATACTTGGCCTGAGCCTTTGGATCGCGCGTCTTGCGTTCGCCTTCATAGACGTAATTACTGTCCTTGAAAAATTCGGTCGCAGCGCAGTCGAGGCCAAGAGCAATATCTTCACCCGGCTTGAAACCGGCCTTTTCGATCGATTCCATGATGAAATCGAGCGCAGCCTGGGCATTCTTCAGATTAGGAGCAAAGCCGCCTTCATCGCCAACATTGGTGTTGTGACCGGCATCCTTCAGACGCTTCTTGAGGGTATGGAAAACTTCCGAGCCATAACGAACAGCTTCACGAACGGACGAAGCCCCCACTGGCAGAATCATGAACTCCTGGAAATCAATCGGATTGTCAGCATGTGCACCGCCATTAATGATATTCATCATGGGGACCGGCAGAACATGGGCATTTGCCCCACCAACGTAGCGGTAAAGTGGGAGACCGGTTGCCTGGGCCGCAGCCTTGGCAACGGCAAGCGAAACGCCCAGAATAGCGTTGGCGCCGATGTTGCCCTTGTTGGCCGAGCCGTCAAGCTCGATCATCGTCTGGTCGATGAGCAGCTGGCTTTCCGCATCCATGCCCGCAATAGCGTCAAAAATCTTGCCATTGACAGCTTCGACGGCCTTTTCCACACCCTTGCCGAGATAGCGGCTGCCACCATCACGCAATTCTACAGCTTCATGCGCGCCAGTCGATGCGCCAGACGGAACCGCAGCACGTCCGAAAGAGCCGTCTTCAAGCACAACGTCCACTTCGACGGTCGGGTTGCCGCGGCTGTCGAGGATTTCGCGGCCGACGATGTCGATGATTGCAGTCATAGGAACCAGTCCTTCCCTATAGATTGCCCCGCCAGATGTGCGAGGCGCTTAACAAATCCGATGCGGCCATTTCTTAGCGCATAATCCTGAAACTTTGCAGACATTTCAGAAAAGATTATGCACCAGGCCAATTTTTAAGCCCTAACCGCAAAAAAAGCGGCGAGAATGGCTTAGCGAAACAAAAGGCGGAGGAAAATCCCCCGCCTTTTTAAATTCTCCGAGAACTGTTTAAAGCCCTTTCGCGATACGATCGAAAGCCATCAGCTTTTCGAGGAGCGCGGGCATTTTATCCACCGGCACCATGTTCGGGCCATCGGAAGGAGCATTGTCCGGATCCTGATGCGTTTCGATGAAGAGCCCGGCAACGCCAACGGCTACAGCTGCGCGTGCCAGCGTCTCAACGAATTCGCGCTGACCACCCGACGAACCACCTTGCCCGCCCGGCTGCTGTACGGAATGAGTCGCATCGAAGACTACTGGCGAACCGAGGCCTGCCATGATCGGCAAGGAACGCATATCGGAAACGAGCGTATTATAGCCAAACGAAACACCGCGTTCGGTCGCCAGCACATTCGGATTGCCACTTTCCGTAATCTTGGAAAGAACATTTTTCATGTCCCACGGCGCCAGAAACTGGCCCTTCTTGACATTCACGACACGTCCCGTCTTGGCGGCAGCAATCAGCAGATCGGTCTGGCGGCAGAGAAATGCCGGGATCTGCAGGACATCGACCACAGGAGCAACTGCGGCGCACTGCTCTTCAGTGTGGATATCCGTCAGCACCGGAAAGCCGAACTCCTTCTTGAGATCCGCAAAAACTTCCATTGCCTTTTCGAGGCCGATTCCACGCTCAGCCTTCAAGGATGTGCGATTGGCCTTGTCGAAGCTGGACTTGTAGACAAGACCGATGCCGAGCTTATCAGTCATCTCCTTGAGACGGCCTGCCATATCGAAAGCGTGTTCACGCGTTTCCATCTGGCACGGGCCCGCTATCAGGGCAAACGGCGCACTGTTTGAAAAAGTAACGTTTCCGATTTTTACGGATGAATTGGCAGTCGCCATGACGTGAACCTCGATATTGAATGCCTTGCAGGCACCTTATCTGGCGTAAAGGTGGGTCGAAAACAAGACCACGGCCTGAAAGCGGAAATGAAAACGCGCCCCGAAAGGCGCGTTAGATTTTCAGACCAGACGGCTCTGCTCGATTGCCGCTTCGATGAAGGAAGCAAACAGCGGATGCGGTTCGAACGGTCGAGACTTCAGTTCAGGGTGGTACTGAACGCCGATGAACCAAGGGTGGTCAGGATATTCGACTGTTTCCGGCAGAACACCATCCGGTGACATGCCTGCGAAGTTCAGTCCGGCAGATTCCAGACGTTCCTTGTAGTCGATATTGACTTCATAGCGATGACGATGGCGCTCGGAAATATCGGTCGATCCGTAGATTTCCGCAATCTTCGAGCCCGACTTCAACGCCGCTTCATATGCACCAAGGCGCATTGTACCGCCAAGATCACCAGCCGAAGCGCGCTTCTCGAGCATATTGCCCTTCAGCCACTCGGTCATGAGACCGACAACCGGCTCCTTGGTCGGACCGAACTCGGTCGAAGATGCGTTTTCGATACCAACGAGATTACGTGCTGCTTCAATGCAAGCCATTTGCATGCCAAAGCAGATACCGAAGTAAGGAACCTTGCGTTCACGAGCGAACTTCGCTGCAAGAATCTTGCCTTCCGCGCCACGTTCGCCGAAACCGCCCGGCACCAGAATGCCATGAACCTTTTCCAGATATGGGGCCGGATCTTCGCTTTCGAAGACTTCAGCCTCGATCCAGTCGAGATTGACTTTTACCTTGTTGGCAAGACCACCATGATAGAGCGCTTCGATCAGCGACTTATAGGCATCTTTAAGGCCGGTATATTTGCCGACGATGGCGATGGTCACTTCGCCTTCCGGATTGTGGAGGCGGTTGGAGACCTCTTCCCAGCGGTCCATACGGGGCTTCGGAGCCGGATCGATACCGAATGCCGACAGAACTTCCGAATCAAGGCCTTCCTTATGGTAGGCAATCGGCACATCGTAGATCGTTGCTACGTCGAGCGCCTGAATGACCGCGCTTTCGCGGACATTACAGAACAACGACAGCTTGCGACGTTCTGATTCCGGAATCTCGCGATCGGCGCGGACCAGAAGGATATCTGGAGCAATACCGATAGAGCGCAGCTCCTTGACCGAATGCTGGGTCGGCTTGGTCTTCAGTTCACCAGCTGCCGGAATATACGGCATCAAGGTCAGATGGATATAAACTGCCGTTCCGCGCGGCAGTTCATTGCCAAGCTGACGGATCGCTTCGAGGAACGGCATGGCTTCGATATCGCCAACCGTGCCGCCGATTTCGCAAAGAACGAAATCATAGTCTTCGTTGCCTTCAAGGACGAAGTTCTTGATCTCGTCGGTCACATGCGGAATGACCTGAACCGTCGCACCGAGATAATCGCCGCGGCGTTCCTTTTCGATGATGTTCCGATAGATGCGGCCGGTGGTGATGTTGTCCTGCTGGTTGGCAGGACGACCGGTGAACCGCTCGTAATGGCCCAGATCAAGGTCGGTTTCGGCACCATCGTCAGTGACGAACACCTCACCATGCTGGTAAGGCGACATCGTGCCGGGATCGACATTCAGATAAGGGTCGAGTTTACGGATACGCACGCGGTAACCACGTGCCTGAAGGAGTGCAGCCAGTGCTGCGGCAGCTATGCCTTTTCCAAGGGAAGAAACCACGCCGCCAGTGATGAATACATATCGCGCCATGGGCTTATCTCGTTAGACTTTCTTGATTGATTCCGCCACAAAAAAATGCACCCCGGCAGTGTTTTTTCACCGAAGCCAGGCGGTAATCGTCGTTGCACAAAGAAAAACCGGAGCCAGAAACCCCGGAGCGAATACGTCTGTACTCTCTAGCGCCCCTATTCACATAAAGCCATGTCGAAGCTCGAAATCCACAGCTTCCACCTGCCAGAATAGCCATTGGCACAAAAGAAAAGGCCGAGCCCATAAGCCCGGCCACATTCACATAGTCATTTACAGATCAGAGAACAACCACTTCGGTACCCAGACCGACGCGCTCATAAAGATCCATCACATCCTCATTGATCATGCGGAAGCAGCCGTTGGAAGCCGAGCTACCGATAGTCCATGGCTGTACCGTACCATGAATGCGGATGTAGGTGTCCTTGTTGCCCTGAAACAAGTACAGAGCGCGCGAACCAAGTGGGTTGCCTGGACCACCATCCATACCGTTCTTGAAGCGACCATAGTGAGCCGGATCACGCTCGATCATTTCCTTGGTTGGAATCCAGCGCGGCCACTCCCGCTTCGCGTTGATTGTTCCAGTGCCCTTGAATTCCAATCCCTGCTTGCCGACAGCGATGCCATAACGGCGAGCAGTCGTCGACGTTTCAACAAGGTAAAGGAAACGTTGCTTCGGGTCGATCACGATAGTGCCAGGCTTATAGCCGGTAAAAGCCACTTCCTGCGCTCGGAACTTCGGATCGATGTTGTACTTGTTGGCCTTAACTGCATTGCCGCTCTTGGAAGCTTTTTTCTTCTTCGGCTTTTCAGGATTGGCCTTGGCATCGCTTGAGAGAGCAACTTGCTGAACAGACGCAGCAGCTTCATTGAGCTGCGCTTCAGCGCTTACCGGCGAAGTTGCAAATGCAGGAGCAGTCGCTCCGATGCAGAGAGTTGCAATACCTGCCATCAAAATACGGCGTGAAAACATGTTCGGTTCCCGAAAATTCAAGCACAAGGGAAAAATGTCTGCCGCATTAATTGCGACCAGACTTTCGCTTTCCTTACTGCAAAGCGATCCGGTTCTCAATTCGTTGCCATCGTTCTGCAATGCGATTCGCGGCAGCGTATTGCCTAGCTGCAACACTTTGCAGTCTCATGATTAACAAAAAGAAAACCGGCCACAAGGGCCGGTTCCGCATTCTGTTCACTTTGCTCGGCCTTTTACTGCGAGCTAGGAACCGGGTTGGCCGGGGTTTCCGGAACAACCGGAGCCTGCGGCTGGGTAGCGTCGGGCTGTGTTGCCGGCGCTGTAGCACCTGGAGCTGCAGGTGCAGTCTGATTGGCGTCAGGACGCGAAGACTCGCCACCCAGCTGATTGAGGATACCGCCGCCGTTGCCGCCTGCCGGAGCTGACTGACTGCCGGTTGCCGCCGGGATACGGTTGAGAATGTCGGTCGGCTTTTCGCCGTAGCGTGCCATGATGCCAAGAATAAGCGAGGTCGCGAAGAAACCGATCGCGAGAATGGCTGTCGTGCGGGTCAGTGCGTTGGCTGCGCCGCGAGCCGTCATGAACCCCGAACCACCGCCAATGCCAAGGCCACCGCCTTCAGAACGCTGGATAAGCACAACGCCGACAAGCGCCAGCACGATCAACAAATGAATGACAATGATTACGGTCTGCATGGGTTACGGTCTTTATATCCCTAAAACTAGAGCGGCTCTTTACACGCTATTGTCCGATAATCCAAGCCCCGAGACCAAGATAGACAGACGTGATGTGCCGGTTACAAATTACGATAGGTTTCGCATATGGCGAGAAAATCGTTCGCCTTCAAGCTCGCACCACCAACAAGCGCACCATCAACATCCGCGACGCCGAGCAATTCCAATGCGTTTGAAGGCTTGACCGAACCGCCATAGAGCAGCCGAAGATGTGCGCCTTTCGTGCCGAAACGTTCAATTAGCTGCTCACGCATGAAAGCATGAGCGGCACGCACGTCCTGCACTGTTGGCGTCAACCCTGTACCGATTGCCCAAACCGGTTCGTAAGCAATGATCGTATTCGCGGCATTGACGCCATCCGGCAAAGAGCCAGCAAGCTGCCTGCCGATTACATCCAGAGTACGCTCCGCCTTGCGCTCATCGGCAGTTTCGCCGACGCAAACGATTGCAATCAATCCGGCAGCCCATGCGGCCTCGGTCTTGGCGCGAACAGTGTCATTGCTTTCATGATGGTCGGTCCGGCGTTCGGAATGACCGATTATGACATGCGTAGCGCCCGCTTCCTTAAGCATTTCTGCAGAGACATCGCCTGTATGCGCGCCAGACACTTTATGGTGAGCATCCTGACCGCCGAGACCAACAGTCTCGCCTTCGAGCGTTTCCGCCGCGCGGGAAAGAAGCGTCGCAGGTACACAAATGACGGCGTCAAGCTTGCGGCCGAGATCGGAGCTCAGGCCGGCAGCAATCGCACGCAATTCGGTCAGGGACTCTCCCGTGCCATTCATCTTCCAGTTGCCAGCAACCAGCGGACGGATTCCCGGAGTCATTTCATTCTCCTCGCCTGTTCAAAACAGTAGACGCGGTCACCTCTTGAAAGCGGACCAGCGCCAAAATTTGCCACTGACTAAGCGTATTCGTGCCGCAATGCAAATGTTCTTGAGTGCCTACATGCAATGAGACCTTGCATATAGGGCTGGCTTGAGGTTATCCCCTGACTGGCTCTATCTATGAAAGCCGAGCTTAGATTTATACTTGAAGGGTTTCCAATGCTCGACAGCCTGCGTTCTGCCGCTCAATCCTGGGTCGCCAAACTTCTGCTTGGCCTGCTTGTACTGAGCTTTGCGATCTGGGGCATCTCCGATGTCTTTCGCGGCGGCCTGTCAGGCAATGCCGCTTTGACGGCTGGCGGTTCCGAAGTGAGCGCCACTGATTATCGTTTCGCCTATGAACAGCAGATGATGCGTTTGTCTCAACAGTTTCGCCAGCGTCTGACGCGCGAACAGGCAAAAACGCTCGGTGTCGAAAATCAGGTACTCGCCCAGCTCGCAGCCGGTGTGGTTCTGGATGAAGGTGCGCGCAACATGCAGCTCGGCCTTTCCAAGGACGGAATTGCTCGACTGACCGGTGAAGATCCGGCTTTCCATGACGCAAGCGGCAACTTCAATCGCGCGCAGTTCGATGCGGTGCTTCGTCAATCTGGCATTCGTGCGCAGGATTATCTCGACAACCGCGCGAAAGTGGCTCGCCGCCAGCAGATCGTGGAAGCTGCAACTGACGGCATCAAGCTTCCGAATACAGCGTTGAAGGCGCTGGCTCTATATCAAGGTGAAACCCGCAGCGTTGACTATGTGACCATTCAGGCTGAAAAGGCCGATGCTGTCCCTGCCCCGTCCGAAGATGCGCTCAAGACCTATTTTGACGCACACAAGGACGAGTATAAGGCACCGGAGTACCGGAAAATAACCTATGTGAAGCTGGAGCCGGCTGATATTGCAGATCCGTCTGCCGTCACGCAGGACGAAATCAACGAATACTATGAAAAGAACAAGGACCGCTTCAGCACGATCGAAAAGCGTACTATCGAGCAGTTGAGCTTTGCCGATGATGCCGCAGCTGAAGCTGCCCAGCAGAAAATTGCCGCTGGAACGAGCTTCATCGATATCGGCAAGGAACAGGGCAAAACAGAAGACGACCTGAAGCTTGGCACGTTTGAGAAATCCGCCATTCCTGATCAGGCCGTTGCCGACGCAGCTTTTGCACTGGCAGAGAATGGCGTGAGCCCGGTGGTGAAGGGCGGCTTTGGTCCGGTTATCCTGCGTGTGACGCAGATCGAACCGGCTCATGTGAAGCCACAAGCCGAAGTTGAAGGCGAAATTCGCACCACGCTTGCCAACAATATCGCAGCAAGCAGCATCAGCGGCATTCATGACTCTTATGAGCAGGACCGTTCCGACGGCGCATCAATGGCTGATGTGGCAAAGAAGCTAAGCCTCAAGTCCGTCATCGTGGAAGCCGTAGACGCCGAAGGTAACGATCCTTCTGGTAATCCGGTGCAGCTGCCAAACTCCGAAGCGCTGCTTTCTGCTGCCTTCCAGGCCGACCAGGGTTTTGACAACGACGCCCTGACCATGGGCAATATTGGCTATCTCTGGTATCAGGTTGACAGTGTAACTCCGGCACGCGACCGTACGCTCGACGAAGTCAAGGACAAGGTTGCAGCGGCGTGGAAGGGCGAAGAAGCAGTCAAGCGTCTCAACCAGCGCGTAGACGAATTGAAGAAACGCCTCGATGGCGGCGCGACACTCGACGCGATCGCTACAGAGCTGGGCGTCGAAAAGCAGACCAAGCGTGGTATTGTCCGCACGACCAACGATGCCGATATCGGAACAGCGGCGGCGGCGCAGATTTTCCGGGGAGCGAATGGTTTCACCGGTAGCGCTGCTGCACCTTCGGACGATGCCCAGATTCTGTTCAAGGTTGTTGAAGTGACCGAACCTGCCGGAGCTGGCCCGGAAGCTATTCCGGAACAGCAGCAGAAATATCTGGCGACATCGCTCTCGGATGATGTTCTCGAACAGCTCGTCGGCGAATTGCAGAAGCAGTATCCTGTTAAGATAAACCAGACCGTCATCAACAACGCTCTGGCGTTTTAAGGACGGTGGGCATCCAAAATGGCTGATCTAAAACCCTATATCGCGAAAGCTGCATCAGGCGAGCCGCTTTCGCTTGAGGATTCCAGAGCCGCCTTCGATATCATGATGTCAGGACAGGCAACGCCGTCGCAGATCGGCGGACTGTTGATGGCGTTGCGCGTACGCGGTGAAACAGTACCGGAAATCGCCGGTGCCGTTGCCTCCATGCGCTCGCGTATGCTGGGAGTTTCCGCTCCCGACAATGCCATCGATATTGTTGGCACTGGTGGCGATCAGTCGGGTTCATACAATGTCTCCAGTTGCTCGGCGTTTGTTGTTGCTGGAGCTGGCGTTCCTGTAGCAAAACATGGCAACCGCGCCCTCTCCTCCCGCTCTGGTGCAGCCGATGCACTCGCCGCGCTCGGCATCAATATCGAGGCCGACGCGAGCATCATCGGTCGCAGCATCACAGAAGCTGGCCTAGGCTTTATGTTTGCACCGATGCACCATTCCGCCATGCGCCATGTCGGCCCCTCCCGCGTAGAACTCGGCACCCGCACCATCTTCAATCTGCTTGGCCCCCTCTCCAATCCGGCCAGTGTCAAGCGTCAGCTTGTGGGGGTATTCGCACCACAATGGCTTGTGCCGCTGGCTGAAGTGCTCAAGGAACTGGGTTCCGAAGCGGCTTGGGTTGTCTACGGCGACGGCCTCGATGAGATGACTACCGCGGGAACGACACAAGTTGCCGCCCTCGAAAACGGTCGGATTCGTACCTTTGAAATCACGCCGGAAGAAGTTGGACTTCGTCGTTGCGATCCGGTCGAACTGAAAGGTGGCGAGGCTTCGGTAAACGCCAAAGCTCTGCTGGGCGTGCTTGAAGGCGAGAAAAACGCCTATCGAGACATCGTCCTGCTCAATTCAGGCGCGGCGCTTGTGATTGCTGGCAACGCGAAGGACCTAAAAGAAGGCATCGCACTCGCGGCACAATCCATCGACAGCGGCGCAGCACTTGATGTTTTGCAGAAGGTGATTGCCGTTTCCAACGACAAAGCCGCCTGACGAAAAGGATTAAGTCATGTCCACCGACATTCTGCGCAAGATCGAGGCTTACAAGCGCGAAGAAATCGCTGCTGCAAAAGCCGAGCGCACCGTGGCTGATTTGAAGGCACGCGCACAGGATCAGGAAGCGCCGCGTGGTTTTCTCAAAGCGCTGGAGGCAAAACGCGCCGCCGGTGAATTCGCGCTGATTGCTGAAATCAAGAAGGCAAGCCCATCGAAGGGCTTGATCCGTCCTGATTTCGATCCGCCTGCACTTGCAAAAGCCTATGAAGCTGGTGGCGCTGCATGTCTTTCAGTGCTGACTGACACGCCTTCCTTTCAGGGAGCGCCGGAATTTCTGACGGCAGCTCGCAACGCTTGCAGTCTCCCGGCTCTGCGCAAGGATTTTCTGTTCGATACCTATCAGGTACACGAAGCCCGTAGTTGGGGTGCAGATTGCATTCTGATCATTCTTGCAAGCGTCGACGATGATCTTGCAAAGGCGTTGGAAGAAACCGCGTTCGAGCTTGGCATGGATGCACTCATCGAAGTGCATGACGAAGCCGAGATGGAACGCGCACTAAAGCTTTCATCGCGTCTGCTCGGCGTCAACAATCGCAATTTGCGTACATTTGAGGTCGATCTGGCCGTTTCGGAACGGCTGTCAAAAATGGCGCCATCCGATCGCGTTCTGGTCGGTGAAAGCGGCATATTCACACACGAAGATTGCCTGCGTCTGGAAAAGTCTGGAATCGGGACATTCCTCATCGGAGAGAGCCTGATGCGGCAGGCCGATGTTGCAGCGGCTACCCGTGAACTGCTGACTGGCAAGGCTTGATCGATGCCATCCAAACTCACCCATATCGACCAGACCGGCACTGCCAATATGGTGGATGTTGGTGCCAAGGACGAGACTGAGCGTCAAGCTGTGGCCGAAGGGGCAGTCAGAATGAAGCCGGAAACACTGGCGCTCATTCTGGAAGGCAACGCCGCGAAAGGTGATGTCATTGGTGCTGCGCGTCTGGCTGGCATCATGGCGGCCAAAAAGACCGCCGATCTGATTCCCCTATGCCATCCGCTGATGCTGACCAAAGTAGCCGTCGAAATCGAGCCGGATCAGACATTGCCCGGTTTGCGCGTTCGTGCGCTGGCCAAGCTCAAGGGGCGCACCGGCGTGGAAATGGAAGCCCTCACCGCCGTTTCTGTCACATGTCTTACGATCTATGACATGGCCAAAGCCGTCGACAAACATATGGAGATCGGCGGTATCCGCGTTACCGAAAAGAGCGGCGGCAAATCAGGTGACTGGAAAGCATAAACCGCTAGACTTTGCTCTGGATCAACTCGTCTGGACAGATTCTGTGGTCTAGACGGGTCAACAATTCAGTTCGAGAGGAAACGCCATGTCCCTTCTCCCGGTCGATGAAGCACTGGCCCGCATCCTGAAATCCGCAGAACCGCACGGTAAAGAGCAGGTCGCATTGTCAGATGCAGGTGGGCGCGTGGTTGCAACACCTGTTTTGGCACATTTTCTGCAGCCGCCGTTCGACGGATCGGCCATGGACGGTTACGCCCTGATCGCGCCAGACAACATCTCATATCCCGTCGAGTTCGACATCATCGGCGAGTCGGCTGCAGGAAATCGTTTCGAAGGTGAACCGGGAACTGGTCAGGCGGTCCGGATTTTCACCGGCGCGCCACTGCCCAAAGGCACGGACACGATCGTTATTCAGGAGCACACTGAGCGTTCGGGTAACCGGCTAACCGTTCACGAAGGCATAGAACCGGGACGACATATACGCCGCGCAGGCCTCGATTTTTCACCCGATAGCATCGTCATTCCCAGCGGGCGGGCGCTGGATGCTGCGGCCCTGTCGCTGGCAGCGGCCAGTGGCAATGCGAAAATCGACGTGTTTCAAAAGCCCAAAATAGCAATCATTGCGACCGGCGATGAACTGGTTCCACCGGGCGAAACACCCGGAAAAGACCAGATTGTTGCATCGAACAGCGTTGGAATCGCCGAGATAGTAAGGCGAGCCGGCGGAGCGCCACATGATAAAGGGATCATTCCGGATGATCCTGCCAAAATCAAACAGGCAATAGCAGACAGCCTGCAAAGCGGCATCGACATTCTGGTGACAATCGGTGGCGCTTCCGTCGGTGACCGGGATTTTGTGCATGGAGCACTGCAGAAACAGGGCGTCAATCTCGACTTCTGGAAGATCGCCATGCGGCCCGGCAAGCCCCTGATGTATGGGCGCATCGAAGCGAACGGCAAGATCGTGCATGTCATCGGCCTACCGGGCAATCCCGTTTCGAGCTTGGTATGCAGCCTCGTTTTTCTCCGTCCGCTCGTCGCCAAGCTTGCCGGAACGAACCTCGATGCCGATATCCGACCTGCAAAGCTGGGCACTGACCTGCCTGCGAATGACCACCGCCGCGATTATATCCGGGCCACAATCGAATCAAACCCTGATGGAACGCTGACCGCAAAGCCGTTTCCGGTCCAAGATTCGTCCATGCTTTCAGCTCTCGTCGGTTCAAAAGCGCTTCTCATCAGGGATGAAAACGCTCCTGCTGCCACTGCTGGCGATGATTGTCGCGTTCTCATGCTGTAGATCGAGCGCAATTCTCGGCCTCACTAAAGCTTGAGAAAACAGACCTAAGTCATCATAAAATATATGTTATTCGAAGCAGCATCTGACATGCCGTGCCCGTGATGGTCTTGCCCTGAAGTATTCCGTTCAATCTCACCCTGAGCGTTAATGGTTTTAAAACCATTGCAGAACAAGACTGGAACATATAGTGTTCGTTCTGGTTTTGTTTTTCTCGATTCTTGGCCGGGAGGGTGTCGCGCATGTTAACCCGTAAACAGCACGAGCTTCTGCTGTTCATTCATGAACGTCTAAAAGAAACGGGCATTCCCCCGTCTTTCGATGAAATGAAGGAAGCGCTCGATCTGGCTTCAAAATCGGGTATCCATCGTCTGATCACCGCCCTTGAGGAGCGTGGATTTATTCGCCGTCTGCCGAACAGGGCGCGTGCGCTTGAGGTGTTACGTCTGCCGGATTCCATCGCTCCGGGCCTCAATGCACAAAAGAAGTTCGCTCCCAGCGTTATCGAAGGCAGCCTGGGCAAAACGCCTCCGCCACCGGCACGCCCCGCCCCCGTGGCTACCAATGACGACACGTCTGGAACTGTGTCCGTACCGGTCATGGGGCGAATTGCTGCGGGTGTACCGATTTCAGCAATCCAGAATCAGACACACTCCCTCAGCCTTCCGCCCGAAATGATCGGTGCGGGCGAGCACTACGCGCTTGAGGTCAGAGGTGATTCAATGATCGACGCCGGCATTTTCGACGGTGATACCGTCATCATTAAACGCGGTGATTCAGCAAACCCCGGCGAAATCGTGGTGGCACTTGTCGATGACGAGGAAGCGACTTTGAAGCGCTTTCGCCGCAAGGGTGCATCCATCGCTTTGGAAGCCGCAAACCCGGCATACGAAACTAGAATATTTGGCCCGGATCGCGTTCGTGTGCAGGGCAAGCTTGTGGGCCTGATCCGCCGCTACTAGATCGTAGTGTAGCCGGTTTTGGAGATAAGCTCCGAGTTCAAACAATGGAGCGGTTCCAGTTAAGAACAGAAACGTGGAACCGCTCTTTATTTAGTTGCAGCGCGTTGGTTCATCGCTAACACCTGATGAACAAACTCCGGCATTTTGAGCGGAGTGGGATTTTGGTTTGTACTCGCGCTCGGACAAGCCACGTGCTGGACGCGAATGGATGCGGTGCAGATGCCAGGGACGACTTGGCGCATCAATTGCATAGGTAATTCGGTCCTCCGGCTGCAATTCAGATGTTTGCTGGCTCATCCCGGGCTTTGCGACGTCGTAGGTGTCGCCCGGTACAGCTCTGAAAGATCGATTTTGATCTGGCCTTTCTCCGAGCCTGATCTCGACGGCTCCCTTTAGTGCCAGTTCCTGCTTGCTGATACTCAGGATAGTGGAACGTTCGCACGCCAGATCTTTGCCGGAAACGGCGAGAATAACCACATCGCCGATATTGCAGGCTATTTCCAGCATCGCGACATCTGCGGTGTAGGCTAGTGTACGACCATTACGCAGACTGATCGTGCAAAGTCCATCTTCGCATTCGAACCCGTCCCCATCAGTTCGCTTTTTGTTTTTGCCGGATGGCGGCGCAATGAACTCTTCCACCAGATAAGCGGTTTTCCAATTGTCGATTGTGAACTGTGACGGTCGGCTTCGATTGACTGCGAACTTCCCGTCCGCGAGCCGAACCCCCACCAGTTTGGCATCTTCCGAGATCACGATGTCAGGAAAGGGCTCCCTGACGAAAGCAGCAAACCCTAGAACGATGAACGGCAGCGCCAACACCTTCAATCTGGTCGACAGAACAACAACCAGAACGAGCGCAATGGTCCAGAGAACGATAGTGAGTGCGGGCATGGCCCCAGGATTACCGTCTGGTGACCACTTTGCAACAAAGGCAGCAATGTGCCTGACTGCGAAAATGCCCCAGCCCATTATCTGCAAAGGCACCCAGTCCAGTTGCAATGGCATCAGCACAAGACCAAAGACGGCAAACGGCATCACGAGAAGAGCTATTACAGGCTCAGCGAGGACATTTCCTACCAAGCCGAACGGCGCTGTATTGTTGAAGTGATAAGCTGCAAAAATCCCGCTCGCCAGTCCGGCAATGAGCGAAGTAGCCGCCGCCGCTGTGATCGGCTTCAGGATTTTTCCAGCGAAGCTATAAGCGGTCTTCCCACGTTTTTCCGTGCCAACCTGCCTGACCGCGTAGCGCTCGCTCCACCAGGCATAACCGGCAATCAACGCAGCCGTAGCCGAAAAAGACATTTGAAAACTCGGTCCCAGTATCTCATGCGGCGAAATTGCAATCATAGCGATGGCCGCAATCGCCAGATTGCGCATACTGATGGCCGCTCGGTCTACCAGCAAAGCTCCGAGCATGACTGCAATCATCACATAGCTTCGTTGTGCAGCGACATCCGCACCTGACATGGCAAGATAGAAGGTACAGCTCAACAGGGAGAGAAAGGCCGCATATTTCTTCACCGGATGCCGCGCACTGAAAGCCGGAAATAGCGCGAAGACGGATCGCAACGTCAGCATGACAACGCCAGCGGCAAGCGCCATATGCAAGCCCGAGATCGACAGAATATGTGCGAGCCCCGCCTTGCGCAGGTCTTCATTTGTCCGCTCGCTGATCCCCGCACGCGTGCCTGCCACAAGCGCCGAAGCAACACTGCCGTCCTCGCCACCGATCACTTCCTCGATTCGCTCAGACACCCGCACGCGCAACATGGCGATCCATTGGGAAATTTTCGCAGTCAGTTCGTCTGGCTGAGAAACCGTCGCCACTTTGGGTGTTCCGAGAAAGAAACCATTGGCACCAATACCATTGAAATAGGCATGAAACGAGAAATCGTAGTTACCCGGGCGAACCGGACCCGACGGAATACGCAATCGCACGAAACCTGCCAGTCCGCTGCCAATGGCCGTTGACGCCGGTATGTCCCGCGCATTGACACGAATGCGTTTCGGTGGAAAACGCAGTTTTGGACGCTCTGTCTGGAGCACATCAAGTGTTATCCGCCAGCTGCCATTGTCCTGATATTCAAGAGCGACAACCCGACCCGTTACACGTGTTGCCACGTCAGAGCCCAGCATCGGCGTGGCACGACGTTCCGTTTCCCATTTACCGACCACAAACCCTGCCAGCAGAGCGATTGCCAATGTCACGCCTTGGGCAGCGGCGAATTGTTTGCGCGTCGCAATTCGCAAGATAGTGGCCATACCGAGCATGGACAAAAGCGGTATCCATGCCGGTTCGAATGAGAGCGTGAAATAGATGATTGCGCCAACACCGGCAAAAACCGGCAGCAGAAGAAAAAATACACCGCGTCCCGCTTCAGTTTCAGCCGCAGCCTTGAACTGTCGACCTGTGACCGACGGTATAGACAAAAGTCGTTCACGCAAGCTCGGCGCAGGAGGCTTGACCGGCAGTGGATTTACCGGAATCTCGACATCATTTGGAGGCCAGACCTCTGGCAACAAAGCGCGCACCAAACCGTCGGGCAAGCTTTTCACAAGCGCCCGTTCGTTTGCATCGCTCGCTTCCCTGATGCCTGTCATGCCCCCGCCTGACCGCAAAAGTTGGCCCAACCGCCGGAATACCCCGAAAGAACGACGGCACATTCGTGCGAAAGGGATGCGAGGCCCTTGCGCACATTGCTGCCTATGCTACATGAACCGCAGCCGAAATCGAGTGGGTTCGCATAACGAACCCCGATTACCTGCCGGGCAGTCTCGCGCAGGCATAGGAATTCAAGTTCGCGCCTGTGTCTCCGGCATTTGCCGCTGCTCTAAAAAGGCGCACGACATAGTGGAGCTATCATGTCGAAACCGGTCGTTACCCGTTTTGCCCCCTCGCCCACGGGGTACCTGCACATTGGTGGTGCGCGCACTGCCTTGTTCAACTGGCTTTATGCCAAGCACAGCGGCGGCAAGATGCTGCTGCGCATTGAAGACACCGACCGGGAACGTTCCACCGACGCCGCGACGGCTGCCATTCTTGATGGCTTGACCTGGCTTGGTCTGGACTGGGACGGCGATGCCATCTCTCAGTTCGAGCGCGCGCCTCGCCATCGCGAAGTCGCGGAAGAGCTCGTCACTCTCGGCAAGGCATATTATTGCTATGCAACACCAGAAGAACTGGCCGAAATGCGCGAGAAAGCACGCGAAGAAGGCCGTCCGCCGCGCTATGACGGTCGCTGGCGTGATCGCGATCCGTCAGAAGCGCCTGCAGGCGTAAAGCCGGTCATCCGGATCAAGGCACCGCAGGAAGGCGAAACCCTCGTGCAGGACGCTGTGCAGGGCGATGTGCGATTCCCCAACAAAGACCTGGACGATTTCATCATTCTGCGTTCCGATGGTACGCCGACTTACATGCATGCAGTCGTTGTCGATGATCACGATATGGGCGTGACCCATATCATACGCGGCGACGATCATCTGACCAATGCTGCGCGGCAGACAGTCATCTATGATGCAATGGGTTGGGACGTGCCGCAAATGTCGCATATCCCGCTCATTCATGGTGCGGACGGTGCAAAACTCTCCAAGCGTCATGGTGCCTTGGGTGTGGACGCCTACCGTGCGATGGGTTATCTGCCTGCTGCTCTGCGCAACTATCTTGTACGCCTCGGCTGGAGCCATGGCGACGACGAAATCATGTCGACCGAACAGATGATCGAATGGTTCGATGTGAAGGATATCAACAAGGGGGCAGCTCGCTTCGATTTTCAGAAGCTCGAGGCAATCAATGGCGTCTATATGCGCGCCAGTGACGACAAGGCGCTTTATGATGCGCTTATCGCTGTTCTGCCGGAGATCGAGGGTGGCAAGGAAATTGCCGACGCTCTCGACGACAAGCGAAGCGCACAATTGCTTGCCGCTATGCCGGGCCTGAAGGACCGCGCCAAAACTTTGGTGGAACTGGCTGATGGTTCGAAATTCATCTTTGCTGCCCGTCCGCTTGATCTTGACGAAAAGGCAGCTTCTCTCCTGAACGACGAAGGCCGGGCCGTGCTCAAATCCGTACTCCCGGATCTGGAAGCAGCTGGCGAATGGACCGTTGAATCTCTAGACGCTGTCGTAAGGACTCACGCAGAAAAAACCGGCCTGAAACTGGGCAAGATTGCACAGCCTTTACGTGCAGCTCTGACCGGTCGCGCCACCTCTCCGGGCGTGTTCGACGTGCTTTTCGTCCTTGGACGTGAAGAGTCCCTCGGACGTATTCGCGATCAAATCGGTTAAGGTGGGAACATTCACGCTGACGTGACAAAACCGGCGTAAATAGTTCAAATTACGCATTGCATCGCGAACCGTTTGGGATAGTTTGACGGGCAAAATCGTTAGGATAGTGCGCTAAACGCTGATGGTCCCCATAGGGGCGGGGACCATTCCAAGAGATAAAAGACAAATTATAACGACGATTACAATTCTGCCGTCGTGCGGGCGGCAAAGTGGACATGAAAGGAAACACGATGTCAGATAGGACAGCCAGCTTTACACTAGAAGGCAAAACATTCGACCTGCCTGTACGACAAGGCACTGTCGGACCAGACGTCGTTGATATCGGTCCACTTTACAAAAACTCGCAGATGTTCACGTACGATCCCGGTTTCACGTCCACGGCATCGTGCGAATCCAAGATCACTTACATCGATGGCGATGAAGGCACCTTGCTCTATCGTGGTTACCCGATCGATCAGCTTGCCGAACACGGTGATTTTCTGGAAACCTGCTATCTGCTTCTCTACGGCGAACTGCCGACCGCGACGCAAAAGTCTGACTTCGACTATCGTGTGACACGCCACACGATGATTCACGAGCAGATGACGAAGTTCTTTACGGGCTTCCGTCGCGACGCTCATCCCATGGCAGTCATGGTCGGCTGCGTTGGTGCAATGTCGGCTTTCTATCATGACTCGACCGACATCACCGACCCGCATCAGCGTATGGTCGCGTCGATCCGTCTGATCGCCAAGGTTCCAACGCTTGCCGCTATGGCTTACAAGTACCATATCGGCCAGCCGTTCATGTACCCGAAGAACGACCTCGATTTTGCGTCGAACTTCCTGCACATGTGCTTTGGCGTTCCATGCGAGGATTACAAGGTCAATCCGGTTCTGGCTCGTGCAATGGACCGCATCTTCATTCTCCACGCAGATCATGAGCAGAACGCCTCGACCTCGACCGTGCGCCTTGCCGGTTCTTCTGGGGCCAATCCGTTTGCATGTATCGCTGCTGGCGTTGCCTGCCTCTGGGGCCCTGCCCACGGCGGCGCAAATGAAGCTGCGCTCAACATGCTGGCTGAAATCGGTTCTGTGGACCGCATTCCAGAATTCATCGCCCGTGCAAAGGACAAAAACGATCCGTTCCGTCTGATGGGCTTCGGTCACCGCGTCTACAAGAACTACGATCCACGCGCCAAGATCATGCAGAAGACCTGCCATGAAGTTCTGGGCGAACTGGGCATCAAGGACGACCCGTTGCTCGACGTTGCAATGGAACTGGAAAAGATCGCCCTGACGGACGAATACTTCATTGAGAAGAAGCTTTATCCAAACATCGACTTCTACTCCGGCATCACGCTGAAGGCTCTCGGCTTCCCGACCGAAATGTTCACGGTTCTCTTTGCTCTCGCCCGCACCGTCGGCTGGGTCGCACAGTGGAAGGAAATGATCGAAGATCCGCAGCAGAAGATCGGCCGTCCACGCCAGCTCTATACCGGCGCTCCCGAGCGGGATTACGTGCCGCTCGCAAAGCGTAAGTAAGTATCAGACTATAATAAAAACCCCGGTTGCCAAAACAACCGGGGTTTTTCGTATTGTATCTACAGTCAAAATCAGCTCTTGGAATTGCCTGCCAATTCCAGAATGACGCGCGCCCCGATCTCGCCAGAGGGTTGCTCCGTCGCCATGATCGACGCAACTTTATCAAATCCGTCCAGCTGCGCCTGACGTGCCGATCCAGGCCGCATCAACCGTTCAAGGTTGCGTGCAAGCATTCCCGGACGGACAAATTCATTGAAATACTCAGGAACGACCGGTTCGTCGGCGATGATATTTGGCAAGGCAGCGCTCCAGATCGTGATCTTGGGCATCAGAAACTTGCGTGCGAACCAGTCCGCCTTATAGGAAAGCACGCTTGGAATGCGCGATAGAGCCAGCTCCAGCGAAACCGTCCCTGAAGCGGCAAGCGCTGCATCGGCTTTAGAAAAAGCTTTCCACTTTTCCTCATCACCCAGCACAATAAGCGGTTTGACAGCCCAGTCCTTTGAAAGATCGCGAACCATTTCCTCAATGCGTGGCAGTGTCGGCAGAACGACGTCAAGCTTGTCGACCCGGGCAGCTAATTCACCAACAGCCTGCCCGAACGGTTCCATGAGCATCTGGATTTCAGTACGACGAGACCCCGGCAGAACGAGCAATGTTTTCCGGGACTCAACAGTCCGTCGCGCTTCCAGGTTTTTTTGCTCATCCCGTGCCCGCAGTATCGGTTCATAACTGGAAAGGCGATGTCCGACATAAGTGGCACTCGGCCCGCTTAACCGCTGCATGACCTCCACCTCAAATGGAAGAATAGTCAACACATGGTCGAAATAGGCTTTCATCGCCCGTGCGCGTTGCGGCCGCCAGGCCCACACGCTTGGTGCGATATACTTCACGATGGGAATCGATGGATTTGCAGCCCTGATCTTCTTGGCAACGCGATGTGTAAACTCCGGACTGTCAATCAGAAGTACGCAATCCGGTTTCTCAACAATAATGCTTCTAGCGGTCTGGCCAATACGCCGCATTAGACCCGGTAAGTTCTTCAGAATTGCGCCCAGCCCCATAAGCGCAATCTCGTGCGGATCAAAAAAGGACTTCATTCCCCGGGCTGCAAGGTGATCACCACCGACACCGATGATATCAACCAAGCGGTCGGTCTGGCTCCTCAACGCATCGATAAGGTCGGCACCAAGAAGATCACCGGATTCTTCACCGGCCACTATTGCTATTTTCAATGGCCGGCTGGTGGTGTTCACTTCTTGATATCCTTTTTCTCGCGACTGACCGTCTCTATGAAAAGGCCTCTTGCATTGGCCGCCGCGATGGTTTCACCGAAGCCTAGAATGAATGTCCTGCCTGCCTCAACAGCTATTCCTGATAATCCCGCTTTTACGGCATTATCAATCGTAGAAATTCCGATGGTCGGAAGGTCTGCTCTTTCGTCCTGTCGCGGCTTCGCCATCTTGACGAGAACACCGCCACGACGAGGTATGCGGCCAGCTGCACGTAACTCGCGCACACGCTCTATCATTTGATCTGTGCCTTCCGCCCCTTCGAGCGCAACGACACGTCCGCCAACCGCAACAGCACCCTGCCCGACATCCAGATCACCCAGACGAAGCGCAGATTCCATTGCAAGTTCAAGATTATGACGTTCTCTCGCGTCCGGTGCTTTTCGCGTCAAAATTTGAGCAGGTGACGGGGAAAGTAAATCCGGAACAACATCGTGAGCCCCGACAACTTTGAAACCGAAGGATTCCAGCAAGCCGATAAATGCACGTAAAAGAGCATCATCGCCTTGCCCCAGCGCACGTAAAACGTAAGGCACTGCGCGCAGAGTAGGCCAGTCAAACTTCAGATCACTGACATGGGGCCTGCTTGTCACGCCACCAGCGAGGACAACGCGATCCACACCGGCAGCCTTCATGGACCGCACGAGCTTTGCAAACTCTACGATGGAAATTTCCTGATGCTCGTACTTGTAGAGTACCGGATCAGCCTCCCCTCGCAACGGTACGAGGAATGGCTTCTTCTCCGCAGCCTCAAGGGCCTCCGCCACACTGATCGGCAGCAGGCCATTACCGGCGATAATTGCAACGCGTCCCGCATCATCTGCAAGACGCGGTATTTGCTCAATCTTCGCCGCTGTCATGCCCGGCCCCACCATGGACCGCATCGAGCGGAGGTGTACAGTAGGCACGTTTGGTATCGACATTGATGAAGTCGATCATGTCAATGACAGCCGGAGAATCCGGTATCGCAGTCAGAACGTCCTTTGCACGATCCCGAATGGGCTTTGTGCGATCAAACAGCATCCGAACTGCATGACGGAGATTATGAATCTCTTTGCGTTCCATACCGGAACGCTTCATGCCGACGATGTTCAATCCACCGAGATGAGCGTGCACCCCAATCGCCATGCCGTACGGGATAAGATCGCTTACAACCGCAGCCATGCCGCCAACGAAAGCGTGATGTCCAACGCGCACAAACTGATGGATAGCCGCACCACCACCCAGAATAGCGTGATGTCCGATTGTCGTGTGGCCACCAATCATCACATTGTTGGAGAAGGTGACGTAGTCGCCAATGTCACAATCATGTGCCACATGCGCGTAAGCCAGGAACGAACAGTTGTCGCCAACCGAAGTGTAACCACGTGCGCTGTCTGACCCCTTGTGCATGGTCACGCCTTCGCGGATCAGGCAATTTGTGCCAATGTTCAGCTTCGTTGGACCGCCCTTATGCTTGTTGTTCTGCGGATCGCAACCCAGAACGGCATGCGGATAAACCTTTCCACCTGCGCCAAGCGTCGTTGCACCAGTCACCACTACATGACTCATCAATTCCGAATTGTCGCCTATGACGGCGCCAGACTGAATGTGACAGAAGGGGCCGACAGACACACCCTGCCCCAGTTCCACACCCTGCTCAACAAGAGCGGTGGGGTGAATAAATGTTTCTTTCATTGATATGCTCACTGGCTTTCTTCAGCTGTACTGATCATGGCAGCGACTTCAGCTTCCGCAACCTTTACACCATCGACTTCGGCAATGCATTCGTATTTCGAGATATTTGCGCGTTGCTTGATCTTCTTTACGTGAAGCAAAAGTCGATCTCCCGGTATGACCGGGCGACGGAATTTGGCATTATCTATAGTCATGAAATAGACCACGCCAGGGCGCCCGGTTTTGCGCTGAAGCAGAGAAATAGCGCCCGCCGTCTGTGCCATGGCTTCGACAATCAATACGCCCGGCATAATCGGCTTTTCAGGGAAATGTCCGGTGAAATGCGGCTCGTTGATCGTCACATTCTTGATGCCGGTTGCGGAGACGTCGCCGTCAATGTCAACAATCCGGTCGATCAGCAAAAATGGATAGCGATGCGGCAGCACTGCCAGAAGATCCTGGATATCTGCTGCTTCCAGCTTGGTCTGATTTGCATCACTCATCAGAGGATTGCTCCTTTCTCGATTGCCCGATGCTACGTATGTTCGCGATATCTCGGAACCACTGTTTGATAGGCCGAGCTGGAATACCACCCCAGCGCTCGCCATCGGGTATGTCATTCATAACGCCGCTCGCTGCGGCAATCTGCACGCGCGAACCGATAATCAAATGGTCGGCAAGTCCCACACGACCACCCAGCATCGTCTGGTCACCGATGACACAGCTGCCAGAAATGCCGCAATGAGCCGCAACAATACAAAAACGGCCGATTCGCACGTTGTGGGCGATCTGTACGAGGTTATCGATCTTTGTACCTTCGCCAATGACGGTGTCGTTCAACGAACCACGGTCGATCGTCGTATTGGCGCCAATCTCGACATTGTCCTGAATGATGACTCTGCCGAGCTGGGGAACCTTCTCCAAGCCGGCGGGACCTGGGACGTAGCCGAAACCGTCCTGCCCAATCCGCACACCAGGATGAAGAGACACTTGATTGCCGATGAAAGCACACTGAACGGTTACACCGGGGGCAATATAGCTGTTGCGACCTATCTGGCTGCCTTCACCGATAACCGCTGTTGACGCGATCAGCGTACCGCTGCCGACACTTACGCCCCTGCCGATAACTGCGCCGGCCTCGATGGTCGCACCATCCTCGATATGTGCTGTCGGATGAATAATCGCCGCTGAAGAAACACCAGTTTCTCCGAACCAGCTGACCGGTTTGACGGACGCTGGAAACAGCATTCGACCAACGGATGCAAAGTCCCGTTGCGGATTGCGGGTAACCAGTGCAGCTATGTGCGACGGCACGCTATCCACCACAGCCTCGCTACATAGAACGCCCGCGGCATTGATCGATGAGAGACCGTCGGCATTCTTCTTGCCTTCGACGAAAACAAGAGAACCCTCAACAGCATCTTTAAGCGAAGAAAGACGCGCAACAGAACGCGGTGCAAGCTTCGGGTCACGAAGTCTTGCACCGGTAAAATCTGCGATATCGCCAATCGTGAGTTCACGCGAAGGCGCGAAAAAAACAGGATCTGCCATCAAAACACTTTCTTTCCCGGGGTTGTTATACCCCGGGAAAAGGCAAATCTATTAGAACTTGGTCGAAACACCGAAGTTGAAGTTCTGAACCTTGTCGGTATCAGCCTTCGCGATCGGGAACGCATAGTCAAAACGCAGAGGACCGAACGGCGAAGCCCACATCAGGCTTATACCTGCCGAAGCGCGAAGCTTCTTGTCGTCGCCATAGATTGGCGAACCGCCCTGCGAGGAGTCATTACCATAAAGCGTTGCGGCATCAGCAAACAAGGCGCCACGGATACCCAAGCTTTCAGGAACGAGCGGCATCGGGAACTGAACTTCAGCCGTACCGTTGATATAGGTCGTTCCGCCCATCCAGTAGCGCTTGCCGTTCGCGGCATCCTGATATGGACCGATACCATTGAACTTGAAGCCACGGATGATGTCCGAATTGTTCTTGAACAGATCAAAGATGCGGACGCCATCATCACCGAATTCATGGATATAACCACCGCCAATACCCAGCATACCGACGATATCGGCTTCCTGAGAAAGCGTCTTGTAGTAGTTACCCTTGAACGTGGTCTTGATGTACTTGGCATCGCCGCCAAGACCTGCGAACTCCTGCGTGAACTTGCCATAAAGACCGTCATGCGGATTCTTCATGTCGTCGATGGAGTTGTAGGTCAGCGAGTAGCTGATCGACGAACGCAACCACGGACTATGCTCAGCAGCCTCTAGCAAGGCAGGCGCATAGTAGTTGTCAGCGTCCGCACGGAACAGGTCATACTTTTCCTGAACGAGGTTATACGCGAGACCTGCCGAGAAATTGTCCGTGATCGGAAGACCGAAGCGGATCGTTCCACCGGTCTGCTCGACATCGTAATCATCGTTTACGCGATACGTACGACGGAATACATCGAAACCAGCCGAGAGACGATATCCGAGGAAATATGGCTCCGTAAACGACAGGCCATAATTGCGCATATCATCCTGACCGGCACCGGCGCTGATACGGATGTACTGGCCGCGTCCGAGGAAGTTACGCTCGGTAATAGCAGCTTCGACCTGCGCACCCGGCGATTCGCCGCCTGTCGTGTAACCGCCACCGATCGAGAATTCGCCGGTCGACTTTTCAACGACATCAACGACAAGAATAACCTGATCCGGCTCAGAGCCAGGCGCCGTCGAGATATTGACCGTCTGGAAGAAGTCAAGCGCTTCGAGACGACGCTTCGCGCGCTGTACCATGACCTGATTGAAGGCATCGCCTTCGTTCATGTCGAATTCGCGACGAATCACGAAGTCACGCGTCTTGTCGTTACCGCGAATTTCAATGCGCTGAATATAAGCGCGCGGACCTTCGTCAACGCTATAGACGACCGAAATCGTATGGTTCTCGAAATCACGATCGCCACGCGGTTCAACCTTGGCGAAAGCATAACCACTACCGGCAACATTTTCGGTAACTGCGAGAACCGAATCTTCGATTTCCTTGGCGCTGTAAGGCTTACCCGAACGAGTCTTGACCAGATGATCCAGGGCCTGCCCGTCAACGCCATCAACATTGCTCTCGACGCTTACATTGCCGAATGTATAGCGCTGACCTTCATCAACCGTGATGGTGATCGTGTATTCGTTTGTCGACGGATCGAGAACTGCATTCGATGAAATAACGCGGAAATCCGCATAGCCGCGATTGTAATAGAAACGACGGAGCGTTTCCTCGTCAGCCTGAAGACGCCCTTCGTCATATACGTCATTACGCGTCAGCCACGAAAGCGGATTCGAACGTTTGGTCGAAATCACGTCGCGCAAACGACGAGAGCCGAATGCCTGATTGCCAACGAAATCGACATTTGCGATTTTCGTGCGCGAACCTTCGTTGATTTCATAAACGACGTTCACACGCCCCTGACCAAGATCAACAGTACGTGCATTCACGGTCGCATCGCTGCGCCCGATATGCGCATAGGCTCCCTTGATCGCTTCAACGTCAGCTTCCATCGTCGCAGCGTCATAAGGCGAACGCGGCTTGAGCTGAACAGCACGAGTAAGATCAGGATCCTTGATCTTCTTGTTGCCCTGGAAAAGGACGTTATTGACGACGGAACGCTCAGAAACATTCACGACGAGCGTGCTGCCGGACTGATTGATGCGAACATCCGAGAACAGACCCATCGCAAACAGACGCTTCACCGCAGCATCAATATCAGCGCTGGTGAAGGCCTTGCCCGGACGAATGTCGATATTGTCACGGATGGACTGTGCGTCGACGCGTGTATTACCGCGTACCTCGATACGGCTAACGACAGCAGCCTCGGCAACATTGACCGAAGCCAGCGAGAGTGCAGCAGTACCCGAAGCCACAAGAGCCACTGACATGGCGAGCGCAGAAGCGGCGCCAAAGAATTTAGAACTTGCCGTCATAGGCTTTCCGAACCTTCGTTTCTTTCTGTCCCCGGGGCGATTAACCCAGAAAAGCACGTACAGATACAACCGTCATACCCGGTTTTTCCATACAAGCAAGCGTCACGGTTAAATTCTGTTTACTTAAGCAACCAGCGTGGCATCCGCGCCACGCGATTTGAGCGTTATGGTAAACAAATCGCTTAGCTTTTCGAGCAGTCACTCCCAATTTTCACTTCTGTTTAACACCTTCCCCGATCCTCGCCAGAGAAGATGCGCATCATAGCGGTTAGCTGACTGGAACCCTCCAGCCTGCACCGATCCCCAAGATCACCATCTGAGCCAGCCGGAGAGTCATCTAGCAGGCAAACAGGTCGTTGAAAAGTACGAACCCCATGAATCCCATAACAAGTAGGAACCCAACACGATATAAAATTTCCTGCGCCGCAACAGATACCGGGCTACCCTTTATGGCCTCCACCGCATAGAAAACCAGGTGACCGCCATCCAGCGGAGGCAATGGAAACAGGTTCAAAAGCCCGATACCAACCGACAACATTGCCATTAGCTGGATGAGCCAGTCAAAACCCTGACTTGCAGCCTTACCAGCCATATTGGCGATTTTCACCGGACCACCGAGCTGACATTTATCCTCACGCCCGACCGCAAAACGCTGAAAAAACTCTCCTGTGCGGCTGATAATGTAGCCCGTTTCCATGACAGCTTGTCCCACTGATTCGAGGGGACCATATTCAATCCGGCGGAAATTACCGACAGCTTCAGTGGTTTCCACGCCGATGGCGCCAAGCTTGATCTTGTTTCCAAGCGGATCCGTACGCTCGACGATTGCCGGAACGGCCTGCAAATCTACCATCTTGCCATCACGCTCGACAGTGAAGTTCAGCTTGTCCCCGGCCCGTCCGGATACGATGCGCTGCACATCGGAAAAAGTTGTGATCTTTTCGCTCTCAACGCTGATAAAGCGATCCCCGGCTTCAAACCCTGCTTCAGCAGCAGGACTGCCAGGCTGGACGCCAGCTATGAGCGGATCGGAAATCTGACGCCCATAGAGCGCGAAGAAGACACTGAAGATAACGATCGTCAGAATGATATTGAAAGCAGGACCGGCAAAGACGGTCGCCGCACGCTTCCACACAGGCTGGGTATGGAATGCCCTTCGCTGCTCATCTGCGCTCAGGCTTGCATTATCGACGTCAACTGGAGAGCTCGTGGCGCTCTCGTCACCGATGAATTTGACATAGCCACCAAGCGGAATGGCAGAAATCTTCCACCGTGTGCCGTGCTTGTCGGTGAAACCGATCAGCTCAGGCCCGAAGCCGATAGAAAATGCCTGTGAGCCAATGCCGCACCAGCGCGCAACCAGATAGTGGCCCATTTCATGGACAAAGACCACAACGGTCAAAACAAAGAGAAATGGAATGATGGTCCCGACAAGCAGACTTTCGCCACCCAGAAAAAAGGCCAACGCCTCCTGCAAATCACTACTCCTTACACAACGCTAGTGGGCTTCCGAAGAACCGAATGCGTTTTGAGCAATCCCACAAACTCATCCGTCGCACCCTTAGAAACTGAAGAATATAGCGGACGGCACGTCTGGCTCTGCAAAAATTGCACCAAACAGGTACAAAAGTGCGGCAGCAGCGACAAGCCCGTCCACGCGATCCAGAACACCGCCATGCCCCGGCAAAAGACGGCCAGAGTCCTTTGCGCCGAACTGGCGCTTCACCCATGATTCTGCAAGGTCGCCAATCTGCGAAACGACAGACAGCAGCAATGCGAGTAGCGGTACCAGCCAGCTGCCGGGAGCAGCCACCAGTGAGGCAACCAGAATGCCACCGGCTACCGCAGCCGCGGCGCCACCGATGGCGCCTGACCATGTCTTGTTCGGTGAAAAGCGCGGTGCCAGTTTCGGCCCGCCCAGTGCCCGGCCATTGAAGTAGGCCGCGATATCCGTGGACCAGACAACTGCGAAAAGGAAAACAATCGCAGTAAAACCAAAGGGCTCATCGCCGCGCAGGAGTGAAAGCGAAACGGCGGAGAAACCTGCATAGAAAAGCCCCGCCGCTGGCCAGCCGCGCCCTGTCCGCCATTGCGTGGCCAGAAGAATTAGGGTGCCCACCAACAGAACGCCAATCGTCAGCAAAGCGCTCCGGTCCATAACAAGCAGAACGCTTGTGAGCACCAGCCATGCCCAGCCGAACACACGCGAGAACACTGTCTGCTTCGGTGCGGTCAGGCTCGTCCACTCGTGGAACATGGCCAATCCGATTGCAATCGAAAACAGTGTGAAACCCAAACCGCCGACCCACGTCAGCCACAAGGCGGCTGCACCGAGGACAATGGCAGTAATGATGCGGGTTTGCAGATTGGACATTGAGACCTTTCGACGGACTGGCTTACGCCATATTAGAGCATTTTCAGTCGTCCCAACTCTCGGGAACCACCTTAGACTGCCGCCCCCTTGGTCGAAGGGCATGCGATTTCTTCTTCACGGTCTTCCAGTCCGGCACGCACTTCAACGCCGCCAAACCGACGCTCGCGCTGGCGAAAAGCCTCATAGGCTGCATCAAGATCGGACGCGCGGAAATCAGGCCAATGAATGGGCAGGAACAAAAACTCGGAATACGCCGCTTGCCAGAGCAGGAAATTCGACAGGCGCATTTCCCCGCTCGTACGGATAATAAGATCGGGATCGGGTATCCCGGCTGTATCGAGATTTGCGGAAACCAGTTCACTGGAAATGGAAGCAGGATCAAGCAGTCCGGCAGCAACATCACGCGCCAGACTTCGAACGGCACGGACGATCTCGTCGCGGGAACCGTAATTGAAAGCTATAATCAGGTTGAGGCCTGTATTGCGACGCGTAAGCGTTTCCGCTTCGACTAATAGCGCACGTATATCGGCGGCAAGTTCCTCGCGCTCGCCGATAATACTGACACGCACATTATTGCGGTGCAGCTCAGCAAGATCGCGTCGGATGAAAATCTTCAGCAACCCCAGAAGATCGTTCACCTCTCCGCTGGGGCGGGACCAGTTTTCTGAAGAGAACGCAAACAATGTAAGGTAGCCGAGGCCACGATCCCCGGCCGCCCGTACAATCTCACGAAGAGCTTCCACGCCTGCCCGGTGCCCGGCGCTGCGCGGCAAATTGCGCGCCTTCGCCCAACGGCCATTGCCATCCATGATAATGGCGATGTGGCGCGGATCGGACATGGCGAAGCTCTCCCTCAATGAAAACCATGCAGGTACTAGACCTGCATGATCTCCCCTTCTTTCACTGCAACGACCTTATCCATCTCCGCGATGGTTTCGTCCGTCAGCTTCTGCACTTTTTCAGACAGAACGCGGCCATCATCCTGACTGATGAGGCTGTCCTTCTCCAGCTTTTTCAGCGTGTCCATACCGTCACGACGAACATGACGGGCAGCGATACGACCCTGCTCAGCATACTGGTGCGCGATCTTGACCAGTTCCTTGCGGCGCTGTTCGTTCAATTCCGGCAGCGGAATGCGCAGCGTCGTGCCATCGGTGATGGGATTGAGACCGAGGCCGGAATCGCGAATTGCGCGTTCCACAGCGCCCACCATGCTCTTGTCCCAGACGGAAACCGAAAGCATACGCGATTCGGGAACAGTGATATTGGCAACCTGATTGATCGGCATGGTCGAGCCATAGGCCTCGATCACGATCGGCTCCAGCAAGCTTGCTGAAGCGCGGCCCGTGCGCAGACCGTTAAGGTCGTGCTTCAAAGAGTTGATAGCGCCTTCCATGCGGCGTTTCAGGTCGTTGATGTCGAAAGCATCACTCATGCATTTTCTCCTTCGATACGCAGCAAAGGTCGATCAATTATCGGAAACGATCGTGCAGCGTCCCTTGCCTTGCAGAATTTCGGCCAAGCCGCCGTTTTCATGGATGGAATAGACTATTATCGGAATGTTGTTCTCACGCGCAAGGGCAACAGCGGCTGTATCCATGACTGCAAGCCCGCGATCGAGAACTTCTTTGTGGGTCAAACTGTCAAAACGCGTCGCGTTCGGGTCCTTCTTCGGATCGGCAGAATAGATTCCGTCAACCTGCGTGCCCTTCAAAAGCGCATCCGCTTCGATTTCCGCAGCACGAAGAGCTGCTGCCGAATCCGTCGTGAAGAAAGGATTTCCGGTGCCACCAGCAAAGATCACGACCTTGCCCTCATCCATGTAAGCCGTAGCCTGTCTCTGCGAGAAGCTCTCACAGATTTCAGGCATGGCTATGGCCGAGAGCACGACAGAATCGACGCCGATCTTGTGCAGGGAAGTACGCAGCGCCAGCGAATTGATGACCGTGGCCAACATACCCATGTGATCGCCCGTGACGCGATCTCCGCCCTTGGAGGCCACAGCGACACCGCGAAAAATATTGCCGCCGCCGATCACGACGCCAACTTCAACACCAAGCGATCGTGCCTGCTTGATATCGTTTGCAATACGGTCTGCAACGGAAACATCAATGCCAAAGCCCTGACTGCCCATCAATGCCTCGCCCGAGGCTTTCAAAAGGACGCGTTTGTAGGCGGGCTTACCGGACATTGGATGCTCTCCGCAGATTGTGATCAAGTGGTTGTGTTTGGGTTCCGATACACGAAGGGCACCGCGTTGTCACGCGATGCCCTTCATAATCAAAAGCCTTTTCAGGCAATCAGCGCATTCCGAAAAGTGGAAACCGGTTTTCGGAACAAAATGCGCTGAAAAAACGGAGCCACTTAGCCCTTGGCAGCAGCAGCTACTTCAGCAGCAAAGTCGGTTTCTTCCTTCTCGATGCCTTCGCCGAGAGCAACACGGACAAAGCCGGTGATCTTGGCCGGTGCACCGATGGTCTTTTCAGCTTCCTTGAGGGCAGCTGCAACCGTCAGGTCAGGATTGATGACGAAAGCCTGCGAAAGAAGAACAACTTCTTCGTAGAACTTGCGCATACGGCCTTCGATCATCTTTTCGATGATGTTGTCCGGCTTGCCGGATTCACGGGCCTGCTCGATGAAAATCGCCTTTTCGCGCTCGGCAGCAGCCGGGTCAACGTCCTCGGCGGTGAGAGCCAGCGGGTTGATTGCAGCAACGTGCATGGCAACCTGACGACCAAATGCATTTGCAGCTTCTGCATCGCCAGCGGTTTCGATTGCTACGAGAACGCCGAGCTTGCCGAGGCCATCAGCAACGCCGTTGTGAATGTAGGTCGCGACAACGCCCTGCGGGACGGTCAGCGCAGCCGAACGGCGGAAGCCAATGTTTTCACCGATGGTGGCAACAGCGTCCTTTGCCGTTTCGGTAACGGTCTTGCCGTCAACGTTGGCGTTGGCCACAGCTTCGGTCGAACCGTCGGTCGACAGAGCAGCCTGGGCGATCTTGCGGACCAGATCCTGGAAAGCATCGTTGCGGGCAACGAAGTCGGTCTCGGAATTGACTTCAACGACAACAGCCTTGTTGCCGGAAGCTGCAACGCCAACCAGACCTTCGGCAGCCGTACGGCCAGCCTTCTTGTCAGCCTTTGCAATGCCCTTGGCACGCAGCCAGTCAACGGCAGCTTCGATATCGCCATTGGTTTCAGCAAGTGCTGTTTTGCAGTCCATCATGCCGGCGCCGGTGAGGTCGCGGAGTTCTTTGACGAGAGATGCGGAAATGCTCATGATATCGCCTTTCATGAAAGCGAAGGCACACCGGATGGGTGTGCCAACTTTTAACCGGCGCTTGGTTTCTGGATCGCGATCACCCTGAGCATTGCACTTCAGGAATCACAATCCCGCACCGGGATGAAACGAGATTATCCACCCGCCCTATCGCAGATATGACGGATGGATGAAATCATACGCTGATTAAGCGCCTTCAGCCGGAGCTTCGAGGGCTGGCTCAACCGGAGCTTCAGCCTGCGCGCCAACGTCGATGCCCATTGCGCCCTGCTGACGAGCAATGCCGTCGAGAGCAGCGCGAGCAATCAGATCGCAATAGAGAGCGATAGCGCGTGCAGCGTCGTCGTTACCCGGAATCGGGTAGTCGATCTGGTCTGGATCGCAGTTCGAGTCGATCACTGCGACAACCGGGATACCAAGACGCTTGGCTTCCTGAATAGCAATCGCTTCCTTGTTGGTGTCGATGATGAACATCAGGTCCGGAACCGAACCCATGTCCTTGATGCCACCGAGGGCGCGGTCAAGCTTTTCACGCTCACGCTCAAGGTTCAGGCGTTCCTTCTTGGTGAAGCCCTGAGCTTCGCCAGCCAGAAGTTCGTCGAGCTTGCGCAGACGCTGGATCGAGTTGGAGATCGTCTTCCAGTTGGTCATCATGCCGCCGAGCCAGCGTGCATTGACATAATACTGTGCCGAACGGTTGGCAGCATCGGCAATGATGTCCGAAGCCTGACGCTTCGTGCCGACGAACAGAACGCGACCGCCACGAGCAACCGTGTCCGAAACGATCTTCAGCGCATTGTGCAGCAGAGGAACGGTCTGGGACAGATCGAGAATGTGGATGTTGTTACGGTCACCATAGATGTATGGTGCCATTTTCGGGTTCCAGCGATGGGTCTGGTGGCCGAAGTGAACACCAGCTTCCAGAAGCTGGCGCATGCTGAAATCAGGCAATGCCATCTTTATTTTCCTTTTCCGGTTTAACCTCCACGGGCTGAGGCGATTTCTCGCCACCGGAGGTTTTTGCCGGATTTCTCCCGACAAAAGCCCAATCCCGTGTGTGGAATAGGCGCGCTGTTAACTGATCACGCCGTAAATTGCAAGTCGTCTACACAATATAGCATCGAACAGGCGAACAAACACGCCAATCGGCGTGCTTATTTGCAGGTCGCGGTCTGTTTTGCCGCGTCATAGACATCAAGCTTCACAAGCTTCCCGCGCATGGAGAAATCTCCATAGTCCATAGTGAGGTCGCGGGTGATGCCATTGCGATAGAGCTTGAAATTAATGCGGTAGATCGGCAGGCCGTCCTGCTTTTCCTTGTCATCGAAATAGGCAATCGTCACCGGCCAGACCTGATCCTTGGAAAATTTACCCATGACCTTGGTCTCATCATCCGGCAGAGACTGCTCCTTGCCGACGACAACGGTGGTAGCAACCACCCGGTCGGCATCTTCGGACGCGTCGAAAAGCGACGTCTGGTAAAATTTCTGCCCGGCTTCCGCCTTGCCGATCAGCTCTTCCATATGTCCGGTCGGAAATTGCGTTCCCTTGAGGTCAAGCTTGTTTTCCTTCGGCTTGTTCAGTTCAACGACTGTCTTGCCGCCCTCGAGTTTCGCGTCACCACGCACTTCCTTGACCAGTTCCTTGTCCACGAAGGTCTTGTTGACGAAACGGAAGTTCTTTCCGTCTGCACCTTCGAAAGTCGTCGTCTGCTGGTCGGTCACACGCTGCGGCTGTTCTTCCATATCGATCCGCGTCACGAAACGGAAATTGGTGGTGTAGCCTTCACACGCAGATCCGTTGAACTCGTAGACCATACGACCGGTCAAACCACTGATCCCCGATTTTTCATCGGCACGATCCAGGGTCAGATCATAGACTGCGCGATGTGGAACCAACGTTACCGTCGAGGCCGCATGAGCGACGCCAGCGAATCCAGCCCATACACAAGCAGCCGTTCCACTCGCCGCAACCGCACTCTTGAAAAAACGCATACATGAATCTCCCGATGAGTTGACGAGCATGATAAAAAAACTCGTGGCGGAAGCGAGGCAAAAAACGCACCCTTCCCAAAAGCTTCACCGATTCTGCCTATAGGTAGATCGCGAAGTACCTTTGCAAGCAAGGATTAATACAATGACCGACACGATCGACAGCCGCCTCAAAAATCTGGGTATATCTATCCCGGAGGCCGCAGCACCCGCCGCAAACTACGTTCCTTTTGCGCAAAGCGGTTCTCTGCTTCTCACATCTGGCCAGCTTCCGCTGGAAGGCGGCAAGCTTGTGCACACGGGGCAGATTGGTGATGAGCTGACGGTTGCGCACGGACAAGCGGCTGCACGCGCCTGTGCTGTCAACATCCTTGCCCAGGCAAAGGCTGCTCTTGGTGACCTTGGCCGCATCAAGCGGATTGTGAAGATTACCGCCTTCGTGGCTTCCACACCTGATTTCGTGGAACAGCACCTTGTGGCCAATGGCGCCTCCGATCTCCTCGTGGCGGTTCTCGGCGACGCTGGCAAACATGCCCGCTCGGCTGTTGGTGTTGCGAGCCTACCCCTCAATGCACCTGTTGAAATAGAAGCGATCATCGAGGTTGCCTGACATGACTTCCATCGACTGGATCAAGAAGCGTCCTGTTGCTCATCGCGGATTGCACGATCTCAACAAAGAGCGCTGGGAAAACACTCTTTCAGCGTTCGAGGCAGCAGCAAAGGCGGGTTTCGCTATCGAATGCGATGTGCATCTCACAATTGACGGCGGCGTTGTGGTCTTTCATGACGATGAACTGAAGCGCCTTGCCGGTCGCGAAGGCTACATCAGCGATCTGACACTGAAGGAAGCCACCGCACTGAAGATTGGCGGCACCGCCGATCATGTGCCGACGCTTCGTCAAATGCTTGATCTGGTCGATGGTCGCGTTCCCCTCGTTATCGAGTTGAAGGGTATCGAAGGTAAAGATGACGGTCTCGTTGCCGCCGTTGCCAAAGAACTGGCGTCCTATAAGGGCGAAGCCGCGATCATGTCTTTCGATCACCACCTGATCCGCCGTTTTGCGGCAGATGCACCGGGAATTCCTGGCGGTCTGACAGCCGAAGGTACACGCAGGGAAGACTATGAAAGACATTTCTCCATGCTGGCGCATGGCATCTCCTTCGTCTCCTATAATGTGCATCACCTGCCCAACCCGTTCGTCACCTTTGTTCGCGAGAAGTTACAAATGCCGGTGATCAGCTGGACAGTGCGGGATCGGGAAATGCAGAAACATAGCGATCTCAATGTCGACCAGATCACGTTCGAAGGCTTTGATCCACGCGCCCTCGTAGCTTGACGACAACACGCCGAACACCGCAAAATATGCGCGATAACGGCAAAGGAATAGCGGTGAACGACGAAGATCCGCAGAATGAGCAAAGCTTTGTTCTCCGTGTCGTTGAGAATATCAGCGAATTCACGGCAGACGAATGGAACAGTCTTGTCGGGGCTTCCCGGCAGGACGCGCATTACAATCCCTTCATTACTCGCAACTTCCTGCTGGCTCTGGAAGAATCAGGCTCGGTTTCACGAAAAGCGGGCTGGCTTCCGCGCCATTTGCGCCTTGAAGATGATCAAGGCCGCCTCATCGGAGCCGTGCCGAACTATCTCAAGGGGCATAGTCAGGGAGAATATGTCTTCGACCATGGATGGGCTGATGCTTTCGAGCGCGCCGGTGGTCGATACTATCCAAAATTTCAGGCCGCAGTGCCGTTTACACCGGCTACCGGTCCGCGCCTCCTCAATCACATTGCCTATGAAAGCGAAACCGTTCGACTGGCGCTGGCTGGCGGACTGCGGGAACTGGCTGATCAATCCGGCGTCTCATCAGCGCATGTCACATTTGCACTGCCAGATGAGATCACCGCGCTTGAGCGCGCAGGGTTTCTTCATCGCACGGATCAGCAGTTTCACTTTAAAAACAATGGCTTTAAAAGCTACGATGATTTTCTGAATGAGCTGGTATCTCGGAAACGCAAGGCGTTAAAGAAAGAACGACGTGAAGCCTTGTCGGATGGCATCGAAATCGACTGGTTGACCGGCAGCGACCTCACGGAATCAGTCTGGGACGACTTCTTCGCGTTTTATACGGATACCGGTAGCCGCAAATGGGGACGGCCCTATCTGAACAGGCAGTTCTTTTCGCGGATCGGCGAAACCATGGCGGAAGACATTCTGCTCGTCATGGCCAAACGCAACGGACATTACATTGCCGGCGCGATCAACTTCATCGGTGGTGATACACTTTTCGGCCGTCATTGGGGCTGCATCGAAGATCACCCATACCTGCATTTCGAGGTTTGCTATCATCAGGCAATCGATTTTGCGATTGATCGAAAGCTCAGCGTCGTGGAAGCTGGAGCACAGGGCGAGCACAAAATCGCCCGCGGTTATGTGCCGGTAACAACCCATTCAGCGCATTATATTGCCCATGAAGGCTTTCGGAACGCCGTACGGGACTATCTCGATCATGAACGTCGCGAAGTCGAACAAATTCAGGACGCCCTGGAAGAACACTCGCCATTCAGGGATGCGCTCTGATTGCTTGTTTTGACGCGCATCTCATCCGAAAGCCGCTTCACACCTTTCGGGATGCGCTCGCTCTATCCACCTTGCCTAACGCGACTTGATACGGTCTGATCCTGTCAAACATTTTCGCATTGGAGAGAATCACATGTCCGCCACCTATGACGACAACAATATCTTCGCCAAAATTCTGCGCGGCGAAATCCCGTCCACCCGTGTTTACGAAACCGATGACGTCGTTGCTTTCATGGATGCGATGCCGCAAGGCACGGGCCACACGCTGGTTGTGCCAAAGACTGCTTCCCGCAATCTGCTCGATGCCAAGCCGGAAACCCTCGCGAATGTTGTTCAAGTGGTGCAGAAAATCGCGCAGGCAGTGAAGAAGGCATTCAATGCCGATGGCGTAACCGTCATGCAGTTCAACGAACCGGCATCCGGCCAGACCGTCTATCATCTGCACTTTCATGTGATCCCGCGCTTTGAAGGCGTGGCGCTCAAGCCCCATACCGGACAGATGGAAGACGCGGCGGTTCTTTCCGCAAACGCTGAAAAGATTCGTGCAGCGCTCTGATAAGACTCACACTTTCAAAGTGTAAGCAGGCCGATTACCAGCAGGATTTCCGCAACGAGCACGCCGACGAGCAATCGCTTACCGGTAATGAGAAAGGCGGCAAATCCTGCCGCGGCGGAACCAGCGCGGAGCCAGAGCGGCGAATTGGCCAGTTCTCCATTAGGATAGAGAATAAGCTGCGCGATAACGCCTGCAACCAGCGCAGTTGCGACGCAGCGCACGAAAACGAGAACTTCTGAATCCTCCCGCACGCGCCCACCAACCAGCACCCCCATCAGCCGAAACAGATAGGTTGGAAGCGCTCCAGCCAGGAGGATAAACAGAAACGGCCACCACCAGGTCGAAAAGCTGTCCCAATTCATTCAGTTGCCCCCACCGATACGCGGCGCATCCGGTGAAAACCGAACGCTATCAGCCCACCGAGAACCCCCGTGATCAGCAGGTCATATCCAGGAGTCAGATGATGAAATATGGGGAATAGAACGATCCCGGAAATCATTGCGGCCTGCCCTGCCCTTTCTCTGGCTGAACGCCAGAGCGACGTCAGAAAATACATCGGCGTCAGCATGAAAAGTGCCGCGAAAACAATTGGCGGAAAAGACGTCGATAACGAATAGACGATAGCAACGACAATCGCATTGGTTCCCACCAGAACCATACCGATCCCCGCAAAATAGCTCGTCCGCATATCACGCGGGATCTTGCGCAGCTCCTCCATGGCCATGACCCAGGCGGTGACGGCAACGAAATGACACAGAGCAGCGAGCGTCAGTTTTCGCGTTTTCGGTCCCTGCAACTCGGGAAGCAGCGCGACCACCATTGGCATCAAACGCACGGACGAAAGTCCCACTGCGAGAGCCGCGGCAGGCAAAGCCACACCTGCACTGATCGCTCCGATCAGAACGACCTTTGCCGGAAGCGCCCAGATGGTCAGAGTCATAAAGACGGCTTGAACAACGGTGATGCCGCTTTCAATTGCCAGTCCCGCAAAACCGATAAACGAACTCATCAACAATAGAGCTGGAATGCTGCAAATGCGTGTGCAGCCGCGCAAGAACCATCGCAGGTGACGATGGTCTTCTGAATTTTGCTCAGGATAATCGGAATGAATCGGTGGCATGGAGTCACGTTAGAGCAAGGTCCGAGCAAGTTGCACCCGGTTTTTACCGCTCAGATCGGAAAAACTCAGTTTTCCTTCACACCAACCTCATGTTCACAACAAAACGGCCCTCAGAGAGGGCCGTTCCGCTTGCTTGTTACTTCTTACGTGGCACTTTTGGCACCGAAGATTTGGCCGCCGAGGACTTCGAGGAAGATTTCGGCGCCGGTTCGTCCTTGCCCGCCAGCACCTTCTCCTTCTCTGCCTTCTTCGGCGCAGCCTTCTTGCGTTGCAGCTGCTTCTTCTCAGCCGGAATGTCCTTCTTCGGACTTACCGGCTTATCAGCCACGCTTTCCAGCGAAAGATCGGTCTTGCCGTCCGGTTTCGTCACGACGTCCACACGGACCGTGCCACCATGCTTGAGTTTTCCGAAGAGCACCTCATCAGCCAATGGCTTCTTGATGTGTTCCTGGATAACCCGGGCAAGCGGACGTGCGCCCATGCGCTCGTCGTAACCCTTGTCAGCAAGCCAGGCGATTGCGCCTTCGGTCAGTTCGAAGGTCACGCCGCGCTCAGCAAGCTGAGCTTCAAGCTGAAGCACAAACTTCTGCACAACCTGATGAATGACGGGAACCGGCAACGGACCGAACGGAATGATCGCATCCAGTCGGTTACGGAACTCAGGCGTGAACAAGCGGTTGATCGCTTCCATGTCATCGCCTTCGCGACGCGTGGAACCGAAGCCGATTGCTGCCTTCGCCATATCCGACGCACCGGCATTGGTGGTCATGATCAGGATCACATTGCGGAAGTCGATCTTCTTGCCGTTGTGATCGGTCAGCGAGCCATGATCCATTACCTGCAACAAGATGTTGAACAGATCGGGGTGTGCCTTCTCGATCTCATCAAGCAGCAGCACGCAATGCGGATGCTGATCGACGCCATCGGTCAGGAGTCCGCCCTGATCGAAGCCAACATAGCCGGGAGGCGCACCGATGAGCCGCGATACGGTGTGGCGCTCCATATATTCCGACATATCGAAACGCAGGAGTTCCACGCCCAACGAACTTGCCAGCTGTTTGGCGACTTCCGTCTTGCCGACGCCGGTCGGGCCGGAGAACAGGTACGAGCCGATTGGCTTGTCCGGTTCGCGCAATCCCGCACGGGCGAGCTTGATCGACGCTGACAGCGCTTCGATGGCCAGATCCTGACCGTAAACGACACGCTTCAGTTCAGCATCCAGATGCGAGAGAACCTGTTCATCATCCTTCGATACCGACTTCGGCGGAATACGGGCCATCGTTGCGATTGTCGCTTCGATTTCCTTCACGCCGATGGTCTTCTTGCGCTTGTTCTCAGGCAATAGCATCTGGCTGGCACCTGTTTCGTCAATCACATCAATTGCCTTGTCTGGCAATTTGCGATCCGAAATATAACGCGCAGAAAGTTCCACTGCCGTCTTGATGGCATCGACCGTGTACTTGACCTTATGGAAATCCTCGAAATAGGGCTTCAGCCCCTTCATGATTTCAATCGCATCCGGGATCGAAGGCTCATTGACATCTATCTTCTGGAAGCGACGCACCAAGGCACGGTCTTTCTCGAAGAACTGACGATATTCCTTATAGGTCGTCGATCCGATGCAGCGGATAGCACCCGATGAAAGCGCCGGTTTCAACAGGTTCGATGCATCCATCGCGCCGCCCGAAGTGGCGCCAGCCCCGATGACTGTATGAATCTCGTCGATGAACAGAACCGCACCCGGATACTCTTCGAGCTCCTTGACGACCTGCTTCAGACGCTCTTCGAAGTCACCGCGATAGCGGGTGCCAGCCAGAAGTGTGCCCATGTCGAGCGAGAATATCGTCGCATCGGCAAGCGCTTCAGGCACCTGTCCTTCAACGATCCGCTTGGCAAGACCTTCGGCAATCGCAGTCTTGCCGACGCCGGGATCTCCCACATAAAGCGGGTTGTTCTTCGAACGACGGCAGAGTACCTGAATGGTGCGGCTGATTTCGCTGTCACGACCGATCAGCGGATCGATACGCCCGGCCTTGGCCTTCTCATTCAGATTGACGCAATAGGCAGACAGGGCGTCCTGCTTCTTCTTGGCGCTTTCCTCCTGTTCTGTGCTGGTGCGTTCTTCACTTGCGCTCTCTGCGCCGCGCGGCGGGCGAGTTTCGCTGTTCTGCGGGCGCTTGGAGATGCCATGCGAAATATAGTTCACGGCATCATAACGTGTCATCTGCTGCTCCTGGAGGAAATAGGCAGCATGACTTTCCCGTTCCGCAAAAATGGCAACCAGCACGTTGGCACCGGTTACTTCCTCACGGTTCGAGGATTGCACATGAATGACCGCGCGCTGAATGACGCGCTGGAAAGCGGCAGTTGGCTTGGAATCTTCGTCATAACCCGTGACGAGATTATCAAGTTCGCGATCAATATAGTCGGTAACGATACGTTTGAGATGCTCAAGGTCGACGCTGCAGGCACGCATCACTGCGCCCGCATCCTGATCGTCGATCAAGGCAAGCAAAAGATGTTCGAGCGTCGCATATTCGTGATGCCGCTCGTTTGCAATTGTGAGGGCTTGATGCAGGGCCCTTTCAAGGCTTGGGGAGAACGATGGCATATGACCTCACTTTTTCTCCATCACGCATTGCAGCGGATGCTGGTTTTGGCGGGCGAAATCCATGACCTGGCTAACTTTGGTTTCGGCGACTTCGTATGTAAATACGCCGCACTCGCCGACCCCGTGATTGTGAACATGCAGCATGATGCGCGTGGCATCATCCTGGTTCTTCTGGAAAAACCGCTGCAGGACATGAACGACGAACTCCATGGGTGTGTAGTCGTCATTGAGGAGCAGGACACGATAGAGGCTGGGCTTCTTGGTTTTCGGCTGTGTACGCGTAACTACAACGGTGCCGTTTTCCGGACCATTTCCGCCGTCAGTCTTGCTTTGCATGACTATATCGAGATGCCTCATGAAACCTATTACCCGGATGCCCATCTGCCTGACCCAACTTGCCCTATTATGTAGGTCGTCATGTGGTGATTTTAAGCCCTTCATTGGCACTTGCAACCGGGACTTATTGCAATAACGAGGCTTGACACAGTTATATGATGTCGTCCGAACGATAGGTCATGACAAAACAGCTCTATGTAAAATAGCCGGAGCACTTCGCTGCCAAATAATATAGGTACTAATAATTGGACCTAATAAACTCGACCCTATAAAAAGCGGAACACAAATTGCGGTTTCACGAATACGAAAAAAGTACTAATTTTCTCACATAATCAAAACATTAATAAATGCATTAGGGCTACTAACAGAACATACTTTTTAAAACCCGCTCATTTCTAGAGGCTGCCTCTCCCCTTCCACCCAAACAAGGCAGCAGCAAAACTAAACTCGCGCAAGCGGGTTTTTTTGTGTTGTGACACCACTGCCTTCCCCTGATACGAACACCGCATTTCATTGACACATCTGCGTGAACGTTCGCAACGCACCGGGCCTGAACGGACTGTCAGCGTTACGGCTTCCTCAAAATTTTTCCGAAATTTATGAACAACACGGTTACCATAAACGGATTGGTAACGCTGATGGCAGTAGGATCACCGAATTAGACGCTGTGTGCCTTTTGTGTCGCAGTTCAAAAAATCCGGGATACAGGTAGGTCATCATCGTGCGTACCGCATTTAGTAAAGTCGCATATGCCTTGAAAAGAGCGGCGCAAGCCACCCTTCTTCTTGCAGTTGTAACGGGGTGTTCGACAGCTTCGACAACGATACCGGCGATAGCGGCTAGCGATAGATATGCAGCGATCGTGATCGATGCGAACACCGGCAAAACGCTGTTTGCCTCGAATGCGGATGCACAGCGCTATCCAGCTTCCCTCACCAAAATGATGACTCTGTATATGCTTTTCGAGGCAATGCAGGCAGGACGCATGAACAAGGACACGCGTATCCCGGTGTCCGCCTATGCCGCCGCACGTCCGCCCACGAAAATCGGCTTCCGTTCGGGGCAAAGCATTCGTGCTGAAGATGCAGCGCTGGCCATGATCACAAAGTCGGCCAATGACGTGGCAACTGCCGTCGGCGAATATATCGGCGGCTCCGAAGAGCGCTTTGCGCAGATGATGACAGCAAAGGCTCGTCGTCTTGGCATGCGTAACACGACGTTCCGTAACGCATCGGGTCTGCCGAACATGGCGCAGCATACGACTGCACGCGACATGGCGATTCTCAGCATCGCACTTCGCCAGCATTTCCCGAACGAATTCTCCTATTTCTCCCGCCGCAGCTTCGTTTTCCGCGGACAGACCATCAACGGTCACAACCGTTTACTCGGTCGCGTTGAAGGCGTGGACGGCATCAAGACCGGCTACACCAATGCATCCGGTTACAATCTGGCCTCTTCAGTCAGTCTGGATGGCCGCAGGCTCGTAGCGGTGGTCATGGGCGGCAATACCGGTGCAAGCCGCGACGCCCATATGACTCAGCTCATCCGCAAATATCTTCCTATGGCAACGCGTAGCCGTAACGCTGCACCGCTCGTCGCCATGCGCAACGATGCACCGCAGGTCGTTGCTTCGATCGATCTTCCCAAGGCCAAGAATGCCCCTGTTCCTGTAACCCGTCAGGTTGCAGCCGTGGACGACATCATCAACAACGAAAGCGGTGAAGGCGATAGCGACCAGCCTCAGGTTCTGGCACTTGCAGCACCGACCGCGCGTCCTGCTGCGCTGGCCGCACAGGCTGCGATCCGCCCCACACCAAAGGCCGCCGTCCCGTCTGCACAGGCTCAGGAAGTCGATCCGGTCACCACGGCATCCGCCCCTGCTGCCGGTGGCTGGGCTATCCAGATCGGCTCCCTCCCGAGCGAAGGTCAGGCACGGGACATGCTTGCCAAGGCTTCTGCCACGGCAGGTGGCACGCTGCGTGCGGCGTCGCCCTATACCGAGACCTTCAACAAGGGTAGCGCAACTTTCTACCGCGCGCGCTTTGTTGGCTTCTCCTCCAAGCAGGCTGCTTGGGATGCCTGCGCCTCGCTGAAGAAGAAAAACTTCGGCTGCTATGCAGTCGCGAACTAATCGATTGCGAGGGGTTCTGCTCCCTCGTTGCCAGCTTCAAACCCGAATTTGTAGTGCGTAGAGGGTTTCGAGATGTCAAATATGAGAGAAACTTTCGGCCAGCCGCCGTTCAAAACGGCCGACTGGACACAGGATGAAGGCAAGACTTCAGCCTTCGGTGCATTGTTCTCGGTGCAAGGCCTCAAGCAGGCTGCCCTGCGAATTGCCGATGTAAGACGAGGCACCGGCTTTCAGACCAAAGATCTGGTCGGGCTGCTCGTCTCTCATGCAGCCCGCAACAAGCGACTAGTTCAGCCACGGGCTTCCATGCGGATGACCCTGCCGGTGAATTTCGACCGAGTTTCTGTGCGCCTGACGATAGAAAACTGAATGAACACCAGATGAAATGAAAAAGGGCCTGCCGGTTACCCGGCAGGCCCTTTTTCATGAGTGTGTCAATCTTCAAAGCAACCCCAGCGCCGCGAGCTCCTGTCGCAATTCTGCAGGCAAGGCAGCCCTGCCCGCTTTACCAGCAGCCTCATCACGCGGAACTTCATTTTCAGCCAGATAGCGCCAACCCTGAAAGGCACGGCGTGGCTGCCACTCAGTCGGAATGACCTTGGGTTCGAGAACAAGGTGGCAGCGATTGATACCCTGCTCATCTGTAAATGGACGAACATCCAGCAGGCGCTGACGGCATTGGACGTTGCCCTTGATAACCCAGTAGAGCGAGCCACCTTCCAGCAGCTCATCGATCCGTTTCGGAACCATTCTCGTTGTGTGAAACTGTTCCGGCACCAAACCGGCCGCACGCTGTTCAGCGAGACGGAAATCGATCCAAGCCGCGAGATCTTCGATACTGTCGCAGCCGACACAAAGTTTGACGAGATTGAGAGCCATAGGGGTGATTTAGCCAAGACGAATGCGCGCTTCAAGCCTGAAGCATCGCATTCCGCCCAGAATTGCGAATCAACAGGCGACCACGTTGACGGCGAGACCACCCTGACTGGTTTCCTTGTAACGCTCGCTCATATCGTGACCGGTCTGGCGCATTGTCTCGATACAAGCGTCGAGAGGTACAAAATGCTTGCCGTCGCCCTTGACAGCAAGTGACGCTGCGGTCACCGCCTTCACCGCACCAAGCGCATTACGTTCAATGCACGGCACCTGTACAAGCCCGGCAACCGGGTCGCAGGTCATGCCAAGATGGTGTTCGAGCGCAATTTCAGCAGCATTTTCAATTTGCTCAGGCGATCCGCCAAGCACAGCGGCAAGACCCGCTGCCGCCATTGCCGATGCTGATCCTACTTCGCCCTGACAACCAACTTCCGCGCCAGAAATCGATGCGTTGTGCTTGATGACACCGCCAATTGCGGCAGACGTCAGGAGAAAATCGCGAATGCCTTTCTCATCGGCATCATCATGAAAATGCAAGTAGTAGCGCAGAACCGCCGGTACAACGCCTGCAGCACCATTTGTCGGTGCGGTGACTACCCGGCCGCCGGACGCGTTTTCTTCATTGACCGCCATCGCGTAAACCGAAAGCCAGTCATTTGCCAGAAGCGGGTTGCTGCGATTATTGCGCCAGTCATCCTGAAGCTTATCATGAAGCTGTCGCGCACGACGACGGACATTCAGGCCACCCGGCATGACACCGTCCCGGCTCAGTCCACGCTCGATACAGCCACGCATGGCCCCCCAAATACGATCGAGACCATTATCCAGATCACCGCGTGCCATATGCTTTTCTTCATTGGCCCGCTTCATTTCGGCGATCGACAGCCCGCTGTCGTGGGCCATCTCAAGCATCTCAGCAGCACTACGGAACGGAAACGGCACATCAGCCTTGTCGTCCTGCTTTGCACCGCTGCGCTGAACGCGGCTCAGCTCTTCTTCGGTCACCACAAAGCCGCCACCGATGGAAAAGTATGCCCGACGCAAGAGAAGATTGTCATCGGCATCGAATGCAGAGAAAGCCATGCCGTTGGCGTGCCCCGGCAAAGGAGTCTTCCGATCCAGTACGAGATCGACCTTCGGATCGAAATGATAGGCCAGATGTCCTTCGGGTTTCACCTTCTTCTCGGTAAAAACCTTCTCTACTTCAACGTCCATAATGTCGGGATCAATCGTATCCGGCAGATGACCGCAGAGCCCCAGAATGACGGCTCGATCCGTCGCATGCCCGACGCCGGTATATGCAAGAGAGCCGTGCAGGCTCGCTTTCAACCGGTGGATTTTCGAATGCGCAGGCCGTGGCCAGTTTCCGCCTATAATTTCATTGAGAAACATGCGCGCAGCCGTCATCGGGCCCATCGTATGCGAACTGGAAGGCCCAATGCCAATCTTGTAAAGATCGAAAACCGACAGAAACATTCCACACCTTCTGCAGCCGTCATAAAGGCTGATTGATTCCTGATCGCAGCGTCGCCCGCGATTTGCCTGATCGTCCATTCTAGACAAAAATCGGCAAAAAGTCGCTAACGCAGAAACCGCGTATCTCTATCAGATAGTGTAGGAAAGGATCAACGCAAACGGAATGCTGAAATGCGGCATCAAATTTCCGGAATACGTAACGCCGCCTGACTTCTAGAGCATTTCCTGTTTTGTTTGATTCATTGGAAATGCTCTATCCGTTTGTTTTCACGCATGTCTTTATCCCGAAACCGGTTCCCACTTTCGGGAGACATGCTCTAGACGGAGAACAGATAGGCCATGAGGATGACAGCAGCGAGACCAACGACTGCCCAGAGCGTAACGCCCCAGCAGGATTTTTGAACGGTTTCGTCCATGGAGATTTTGGCAACCTTGTTGTGCAACTCTTTTACACAGCGTCCTTCACAACGCTGTTACCGATCATATAGCTTCGTGAACAACGGAACGCAACGGCGAAAAGCGACTGAATTGTGGCGATAAATTTTCTGGATTGAACATCCACCTCATGAAAGCTTTCTTTATCAATCAGTTACCAATAGATAACCTTAACAAAAGCTTTAAAGTGACGGCAGAAATGCGGCATCAGGGTTGAGGTAGAAGCATATCTGTCTTGCCCGCCAACCAGTAAGCGGCAAGTCCTACCCACTCACGCATGGCCACGCTGAACCGCGAAAGCGCTTCATTCGGGGATTCGAGATAAAGGGCAAAACGCTCGCTGGCGCGCGTCTTGTAGTCTACCGGCCAGGCGACAATATCGAAATCCGCCTTGCGAAAGCAGCCAACGGATCGCGGCATATGATATGCGGAAGTCACCAGAAGCCACGTTTCGCCGGGCTTGGGCTGGGCCAGTTCTTTCGAGAAAATTGCATTCTCAACCGTGTTCCGAGACTTGTTTTCATAGATGTAACGTTCGCCGGAAAAGCCGAGATCTACCAGCATCTGCCGCGTGCTATCTGCCTCTTTGACGGATTCTTCGAAAAAGGCTCCATCACCTCCGGAAACAATAACCCTGGCGTCTGGATATAATCTCGCCAGCCGCATCGCTTCGAAAATGCGGTCGGCCGCGCTATTCAACTCGAAACCTTTGCGCCCGGCATTAACGTCGCCATTCATATAGCCGCCAAGAACAACGATCCCATCCACATGTCGTGGCATTGCATCCGGCTTCGCGAAACGATCCTCCAGCGGGGCAAGCAGAACAGAACCCAGTGTCGTGAAAGCCGCAAAAAACAGAATGGCGATAGACAACCCCAGCACACTCATACTGAGCCGTCGGGAACCTCGCCATATGGCCAGAAAAGCAATCAGGACAAGAACGAGAATTATCGTAACAGGTTGGAAAAACAGCCAGAAAATCTTCGACAGACTAAAAAACAATCAAGCTCTCCAATATCCAGCCCTCTGTCCGTGCCCATGCCAGCACGAATCCGTGTGCGACCGCATACTATAGTGTTGCAAAAGCCTGTGTTAGAGATTTGCCGGGAATCGAAAAACGCCGGATAGCGCTATCCGGCCGGAAGGAACCATGTCTAACATCACGCCCCAGGATATTGCACCTTCGTCCCGTATTCGTCTCGGGCGCATCGATATTGCGCGTGGGATCGCGCTGATCGCCATGGCGATCTACCATTTTGGCTGGGATCTTGAGTTTTTCGGCTATATGGCGCCTGCCACAACTGCCCATGGGGGCTGGAAGCTTTTCGCCCGCTGTATTGCTTCAAGCTTCCTGTTTCTGGTCGGCTTCAGCCTCGTTCTGGCGCATGGCAACGGGATTCGCTGGAAATCAATGGCGAAACGGCTGACACAAATCGTAATCGCTGCGGCCGCGATTTCAGCAGTCACATGGTATATGTCGCCGGACAGTTTCATCTTCTTCGGCATCCTTCACCAGATCGCTCTGGCAAGTGTGCTCGGTCTTATTTTCCTGCGGCTGCCCGCCATTGCAACATTGATCATTGCAGCGTTGGTCATCAGCGCCCCACTTTACGCAAGCGCCGATATTTTCAACAATCCCGCGCTCAGCTGGGTCGGCCTTTCGACCGTAGCGCCGCGTTCGAACGATTATGTGCCGCTGTTTCCTTGGTTCGGAGCTGTCCTTATCGGCATGGCGGCGGCGCGCATGTTTCAGCGTTTTGGATGGCTTCAGCTCTTGGCTGGCGGGATCAAACCCCAGTTTCTTGAAAAGCCGCTGACATTTATCGGCAGGCATAGTCTGGCTTTTTATCTCATTCATCAGCCAGTTCTGATCGCGCTAGTTTATGTCTTCTCACAACTGATGCCTCCGGCACAGCCAACACCGCGAGAAGCTTTCACGCAATCCTGTGTGGCTGCATGCCTGCAAAACGGAAGCGAACAGCTATGCCAGCAGTTCTGTGGCTGTGTCGTAACAGAGTTGGACAAGGCAAAACTGTTTGATGATGTCTTTAGCGGCAAGATTGATCAGGAGAACAACAGCACGGTCCAGGATATCGCACAAATGTGCTCACCGGTGCCCGATACTCAGTAAAACAGATCAGGTATTGACGCCCAGTTCGGCAAGACGTTCGATGCAGGATTCCTCGATCTGGTCGAGTTCGCCCAGCGTCTCCTCAATGTCGCGTCGCTTCTGGCGAAGATCGGCGCGTTTTTCCTCAACGCGCTTCATGAGCAGCTTCAGCTGCCCCGTCTCGCCGGGCGGCTCACGATACATCTGGATGATTTCGTGGATTTCGGCGATCGAAAAACCAAGCCGCTTGCCACGCAGAATCTGCTTGAGAAGATGACGGTCGGCGGGACGGAACAGTCGTGTGCGGCCACGTCTCACAGGAGCGATCAGGCCTTCATCTTCGTAGAAGCGCAAAGTACGGGTTGAAATACCGAACTCGCGCGTCAACTCTGTGATCGTATAATATTCGCGCACCACAACATTCCTGCCTTATATCAAGCGGACCAGCCTCTAAACCGAATTGAGTTCAGAGGCTAAGTTGTGCTCCCCCATTTACGTAAAAGTCAACATTAAACCGATGCGAACTAAAATACATCTAGCTACAATTTGGCCGAAAACCGGAATAATCAATTTCACTTACCGCCACAAACGGTGAAGGCTTTTCCAAAGGGTATTGAGCTGAAACCCCTTAATTTCCGCTGATTTCCCATGGATTGCGACTTGCCATCATATTGCCGCTCATGCGTTATGAACTTGCGGAAACCAGTTACAAATGGCGATTCATGCGGCGCTCTATAAAATTTACCTTGATCGGACTTGTCGTCATCGCTGTGATAGGCGCGGCCCCATTTGCCGTCGAACCAATTGTCGTGAGGATCGGAGAAGGTTCGATTCGTCAGCTCGCCAGAGACGGTAATTTCTGTCAGACAGAGCAATGCGACGAAGGCATGAATTACGCGCTTGGCTTTCTCGAAACCAATTATGCCCTGTCGCCTCACGACGTTAAATGGTGTATGGGCGTCGATGTCATTTCCCATTATGAGTTGCCATTCGGTAACGCATTGAAAAAGTCAATAACCGACCGAATGTACCAACGTTGTGGCGATCCGAAGCAAGATGAACCACCCGGCGATCATACGGATGAATAAAGGCGCTCTTCATGAAGCGATTTTTGCGCATTGGCGCCTGGATGATACTTCTGGCCATCCTTGCAGTTACGATCAGCCCGATTAAATTCCGCCCCGTGACAGGTGAGCCCGTCGATCTAGAGCGGTTTGCGGCTTTCTTTCTGGTCGGTGCCTTGTTCGCCCTCGCCTATCCTCGCCACTGGATGGGTGTTCTTCTGCTAACAGTCGGCTGCGCCGCACTTTTCGAACTGATGCAACGTTTGGCACCTGGGCGTCACGGCGAGTTCATAGACTTTGTTTTCAAGGCGGCCGGAGCCATATTTGGCATTGCTGTTGGCTATGGCCTCAGCCTTATGCGCCCTTTCCGGCAAGAAGGCTGATCAGGCAGCGGGAATAGCCTTCAGTCTGTCGCCTGCCGTTTCACGCATGAATTCCAGATGGATCGAACGTAGCAATGCGGCCAGATCGTCATTGGCAGCAGCAAATCGGCCGCCCCCGACAGCCTCGCACATGAGTGCTGATATTTCCGCAGCGCCCATACGCTTTCGCCCGGCAGCAACCGCCCGCCAGGCCTCGATGGCAACAATCAAGGGCGCATGCGTGGCATCGCTCAATCCGGAAGAGCGAAGAAGCGCAGCAAGGGCAGCAGGACGTCCGCCCGAAATAATCGCACAAATCCGCCTATCATCGAGATCGGAAAGCGCGCCCAGCAAGCTGGCGAAGAAATCTATACGGCCTCCGGCAACGGCACGGATAACAAAACTGGTCGTGATTTCACCGCGCAGACGCAGATGTTCGACCAGCGCCGGGAGTTCTTCTTGTGAACAGTTTTCCGCCAGTTGCATTGAGGCACGAGCGGTCGCATCGCCTACAACCTTATCGGCGCGGCGTTGACCCAGAAGCAATTTCACCAGTGGAAGAGATTGGAGAACCTCTCCGACTTTCACTGCGAGTAGATGACGGCATTCAGCCGGAAGATGCGGATGGGCCAGCAAGGCTTCCCGTACGACAGCATCATGTCCGCAGCGCTCGCTGATGCGCCGAAACGAAACGGGGGCGATACGGGCGCAGCTGTTGAAGAGCATTTCAGCAACAGCTTCATTATTCCCGACTTCGGCGATTGCCGCCGCGACTGCGAATGAAACATGCGGGCGCGCGGCAATCAAAACCTGCATCGATGGAGCGCTATAGGCCACACGATCAATCAGATCAGCGTCGCTAAGAAGCCTTGAGCGTGCAAGGATATATCCCGCCACCTCCGGTTGATCGGCTGCAAGCGCCGTTACGATATGCAAAGGCGAATGCACGCTGGTCGAAAGCACATCTGCAATAGACATGCGAACTTTCGGGGAAGGATCATCAAGCAAAAGCGTCAATGCGGCTTCTGCATGTGCACGAGCATGATCAGACTGAAGCTGGTCAATACATTGCCGGGCCAACTGAGCAGCACGGACAACGCGCGCAGCTACCGGCTCGCAGCCACCGACAAACGTATCTTTTTCGATATACATTCTGGCCCCGCTCCAGATCGTTCTTGTATTCGAAAATGATAAATTAAAATGGTTTACGAGCGGTTTACCATGTTTGTTAACCGCATTGTCGCAGCATGGAACCGAACGCGTTTTCACTCGTTTTATCGTCATCAATTCAACGGAGACTTCAAATGGCCGACGAAAAGATCACGAACGACATCCAGCAGGCTCTCGAAAAGCAGATTGCCGATATGCGCACTGAACTGAAGCGCCTTTCAAAGTCGCTGGCGTCACATTCTGGCGAGCTGAGAGAACGCGCGGAGGACGTCATGGATGATGCGTCCGGTCGTTTCCGTCATGCCGCGCAGGCCGTGCGTGAACGCGGTCAGGTCGTTGCCGAAACGGTTCGCGAAAACCCAGGCACAGCCACAACCCTTTTCGGAACTGCCGGAATTATCGGTATTCTCATCGGCGTTGCCATCGGGTGCGCCATTTCTGATCGCCGCTGAACAGCAAGAACAGCCTGATACTTGTGCCCGCGCTCAATGCGCGGGCTTTTGTTTGCACTCTTTACGAGACGGTTGTGGTCTGCTAGCTCCCGGTCATTGGCAGTTTGCCACCGGTCGCAGCCTACCCGGTCAAAACAAGGACGAGCGCAATCAAGCGCTGCAAGACTGCGACGTGGCTTGAAACAAAGGCACGCAAATGTCTGAAAAGACGATATATTCCGATCTCAAGCAGCTCGGCTCCAACGCTTCGATCCCACAAAATCCGGGAGATGCCATCCTTGAAAGGGTCGCAAATCCGCAAGCGGGAACGCCTTACTGTGTGCGCTTCACCGCACCTGAATTCACCTCGCTATGCCCAATGACGGGACAGCCAGACTTTGCGCATCTGGTCATCGACTATGTTCCCGGCCAGTGGCTGGTGGAAAGCAAATCTCTGAAACTGTTCCTGTTTTCCTTCCGCAATCACGGTGCATTTCACGAAGATTGCACGGTAACCATCGGCAAGCGCCTCGTCGAACTGCTGGAGCCGGAATGGCTCAGGATCGGCGGCTACTGGTATCCACGTGGCGGTATTCCCATCGACGTTTTCTTTCAGACCGGAGCGGCGCCGCAGAACGTCTGGATACCGGAACAAGGCGTGCCCAACTATCGTGGTAGAGGCTAGAGCATTTCCAGCAAAAGTGCGAAGCAGTTTTGCGTAGGATAATGCGAAAACAAAGAGATCGAGCGGTTCCAGTGAACCCGTTTTAACTGGAACCGCTCTAGTTGATCGGAGTCGCTGTTGCGACTGAAGATCACGATCCCTATTATAGAAGCAGACCACATGGCCCCTGAAAGGACCCCCATGAAAAACTTCGCTATTCTGATTTCTCTGGCCGTTCTTGCCGGATGCGGGGGAGCTGGTAAGGCGGCCATGGATACAGGCAAGAGTTTTGATCGATTCGCCTGCATGTCGCGCAATTTCAAGGGCGAACCGCCCTGCCCGCAGCCGGAAGCTACAAACCAGAAGGCACAGTAAAACCAGAAAGGAGGCCTGTCATGGCTATCGAACCCAAGGACGTTCTCGATTTCTGGTTCTCGCCGAAGATGCGAGAAAACTGGTTCAGCAAAAGTGATGAGATCGACGCGGAAATTCGTGAGAAATTTCTGACGGCTTACGAAGATGCTCGCGCCGACAAGCTGGAACACTGGAAACAGCAGCCAGAAAGCGCGCTTGCGCTCACCATTCTGTTCGACCAGTTTCCGCGCAACATGTTCCGTGGTTCACCGCGTTCTTTTGAGAGTGACGGGCTGGCCCGCGATGTGGCGGCACAGGCGCTCGACCACGATTTCGACCGCAAACTATCGCCCGAACAACGCCAGTTTTTCTATCTGCCATTCATGCATAGTGAGCATCTGAGCGACCAGAAGCGCTGCGTCGATCTTTATGAAAGGCTCGGCGACGAGTTCTCGCTCGGTTTCGCCCGCCAGCATCACGATATCATCGAACGCTTTGGACGCTTTCCCCATCGCAATAAGGTGCTTGGTCGCGATACCACCCACGAGGAAACCGAGTTCCTCAAGGAACATACAGGCTTCTGAAATTCAGAGCGCATCCCGAAAAGTGTGAAACGGTTTTCGGATAAGATGCGCGTTAGACAAATATCTAGAGCAGCCGATAAGGCAATATTCCGCGGCGGTCGTGATCGACCGCCAATCTGCTTTTAAGCGGCGGAACGGCGCGCTGCACACATTCAGCGCGTTCACAGATACGGCAGGAAACGCCAATCGGATCGAAGGCAGAGCGCACTGCGATGTCGAGCCCATCCGCATAGACAAAATCCTGCGCGTAGGCCACCTCACAGCCAAGGGCGATAGCGTAGCGCCGCTGAGGTGCATTGAATCCCCCCTCGCTCTTGGTCAGTTCTGTCGCAATGCAAAGATAGCGCGCACCATCCGGCGTTTCGGCAAGCTGCCGAATGATCCGTCCCGGCGTCTCGAATGCCTGATGCACATTCCATAGCGGGCACGCAGCACCATAGCGCGCAAATTGCAGCTTGGCAGCGCTGTGTCGCTTCGTGATGTTTCCAGCCCTGTCTATGCGAGCAAAAAACACCGGTACGCCCCGATGGCCGGAACGCTGCAAGGTGCTAAGCCGATGTGCAACCTGTTCCAGACTTGCCCCGAAACGCGATGCCAACAGCTCCAGATCATGGCGCAGCTCCTTGGCTGCTGAAAGGAATGTCTGATAGGGCAGCATCAGCGCCCCGGCGAAATAATTGCGCAAGCCGATCTTGCAAATTTCAACAGCCTCGGCAGAGCGAAAATCCGCTCGTCCAGCAATCGTGCTCACCAGTTCTTCCATTTCCAGTTCGGCGATCTGGAACGCGATCTGGAAATTGCGGGTCGAAGCGGGTGAATAAGGATTGAGATAAAGCACCCGTGCAGCAGGATCGAACCGGCGCAGGACTGCCTCCTCCGGCCCGGCCCGCGCAATGTGCACGCGGTGGTGCTCCGCCATATATTGCGGCAAGGCTACACCGATGTCCCGACCCGGAATGTTTAGCTCCGCTGCCAGCTTTTCTGCCGCAATATCAATCTCATGTACGTAATTGTCGATAAAATGGAAAAAGTCGCGAACTTCCTCATAAGGCGCAGGCTCCGCAGTAGACGGAGCGCGACCCAGCTGATTATCCAGACTTGCGAGCTGTTCGCTGTTGCGGCGATAGGCCTGATGGCAGGCAATCAGCGCATGAGCCAGCCCCGGCGCATTTTGCGTAATGAGCTTCAGTTCCTGCAGGTTCGGCTTGTAATTGTCGAAAACGGGGTCAGCCAGTGCCTCGGAAACAGCTGAAAGCAATCGATCATCATCCCCCAGTGAAATGGCGCCTATATCGATCTGGTAGTTTTCAGCCAGCGCGAGCAAAACGGCTGCGGAAACAGGCCGCTGATTATTCTCGATCTGATTGAGATAACTCGTTGAAATACCGAGGCGTTCAGCGAAACCCGACTGGGTTGCCTTATGTTGTTCGCGTATTTCGCGTATCTTTCTGCCGATATAAAGTTTTCTCGGTGCCATTTTCGCAAATTCGCATTTCGCTATTTGCAAATTTATATCTTACACAATCGCACCTTTTCAAGCTTTTCCAGAACGCCTTCGGATTTTAAGCAGGAAGGAGAAAAAGACTATGTTTTCAGTTTCATAACTCGCCTTCCAAAGGCCACCCAAAAGTGGGGACTTTATGCAGGAACTTCTTGAGCAACTCGAAGCCCGCCGTACGGAAGCCCGCCTTGGCGGTGGTCAGCGCCGTATCGATGCCCAGCATGGCAAAGGCAAGCTTACTGCCCGCGAAAGGATCGAAGTGCTTCTCGACGAAGGATCGTTTGAGGAGTTCGATATGTATGTCACGCATCGCTGCACCGACTTCGGCATGGAAAAGCAGAAGGTCGCTGGCGACGGTGTCGTGACGGGCTGGGGCACGATCAACGGCCGGCAGGTCTATGTATTCAGCCAGGATTTTACCGTTCTGGGCGGCTCATTGTCCGAAACCCATGCGCAGAAAATCTGCAAGATCATGGATATGGCCATGAAGAACGGCGCGCCGGTAATCGGCCTCAACGATTCCGGTGGTGCGCGCATTCAGGAAGGCGTCGCGTCACTCGCGGGCTATGCCGACGTGTTCAAGCGCAATGTGGATGCGTCTGGTGTGGTGCCGCAAATCTCGGTCATTATGGGCCCTTGCGCAGGCGGTGCAGTCTATTCGCCAGCCATGACCGACTTCATCTTCATGGTGCGTGACAGCTCATATATGTTCGTGACGGGTCCCGACGTGGTGAAAACCGTCACCAACGAAATTGTCACCGCGGAGGAACTGGGCGGTGCCTCGACCCACACCAGAAAGTCATCGGTCGCCGATGGCGCTTATGAGAACGATATTGAAGCGCTGGAACAGGTCCGCATTCTGTTCGACTTCCTGCCGCTCAACAATCGCGAGAAGCCACCAGTACGCCCGGTATTCGATGATCCGGCCCGGCTCGAAATGCGGCTCGACACACTGATTCCAGATAGCGCCACCAAGCCCTACGATATGAAGGAGCTTATCCACGCACTGGCCGACGAAAGCGATTTCTTCGAAATTCAGGAATCTTTCGCGAAGAACATCATTACCGGCTTCATCCGTATGGATGGTCAGACTATCGGTGTCGTTGCAAACCAGCCCATGGTGCTTGCCGGTTGCCTCGATATCGATTCATCGCGCAAGGCTGCCCGGTTCGTTCGCTTTTGCGACGCCTTCAATATCCCGATCCTGACCCTTGTGGATGTTCCGGGCTTCCTGCCCGGCACGGCGCAAGAATATGGCGGCGTCATCAAGCACGGCGCAAAACTGCTCTTCGCTTATAGCCAGGCAACTGTTCCCATGGTCACGCTCATCACCCGCAAGGCCTATGGTGGCGCATATGATGTGATGGCCTCAAAACATATCGGTGCTGATATCAATTATGCCTGGCCGACGGCGGAAATCGCCGTGATGGGTGCCAAGGGTGCAACAGAAATTCTCTATCGTTCCGAGCTGGGTGATGTCGAAAAAATCGCCGGGCGCACGAAGGAATATGAGGAGCGTTTCGCCAATCCGTTCGTGGCCGCTGAACGTGGGTTCATCGACGAAGTCATCATGCCGCATTCCTCGCGTCGCCGCATTGCCCGCGCTTTTGCCAGCCTGCGCAACAAGCAGCAAAACACGCCGTGGAAGAAGCACGACACCATCCCGCTGTGATCACCCGGTTCATTTGAGTAAACGCACATGATCAAGAAAATTCTCATTGCCAATCGCGGCGAAATCGCATGCCGGGTCATCAAGACGGCGAAGAAAATGGGCATCGCAACGGTTGCTGTTTATTCCGACGCCGACCGCAATGCCCTGCATGTCAAAATGGCCGACGAAGCGGTCCACATCGGACCAGCGCCGTCCAATCAGTCCTATATCGTCATCGACAAGATTCTGGCTGCGATCAAGGAAACCGGCGCGGATGCCGTGCATCCCGGCTATGGCTTTCTGTCGGAAAATCCGCGTTTCGCTGAAGCCCTGAAAGCCGCCAACGTCACCTTCATCGGCCCACCGGTGAACGCAATTGAGGCCATGGGCGACAAGATCACCTCGAAGAAGCTTGCCTCCGAAGCCGGAGTTTCCACCGTACCTGGTCATATGGGTTTGATCGAAGACGCCGACGAGGCGGTTCGCATTTCCACATCCATCGGCTACCCGGTCATGATCAAGGCTTCCGCCGGCGGCGGCGGTAAGGGCATGCGTATCGCGTGGAACGACGACGAAGCCCGCGAAGGTTTCCAGCTTTCGCGCAATGAGGCCAAGTCTTCTTTTGGCGACGACCGCATCTTCATCGAAAAATTCGTTACCCAGCCGCGCCATATTGAAATTCAGGTTCTGGGTGACCAGCACGGCAATGTTGTCTATCTGGGCGAACGCGAATGTTCCATCCAGCGCCGTAACCAGAAGGTCATCGAAGAAGCACCTTCGCCATTCCTTGATGAAGCCACCCGCAAAGCCATGGGCGAGCAGGCAGTGGCTCTCGCAAAGGCCGTTGGCTATTACTCTGCAGGCACGGTGGAGTTCATCGTTGATGGCAGCCGCAACTTCTACTTCCTTGAAATGAATACGCGTTTGCAGGTTGAGCATCCGGTGACGGAGCTCATTACCGGCATCGACCTCGTGGAAGAAATGATCCGAGTTGCATCGGGTGAAAAGCTCCGTTTCGACCAGAGCGACGTGAAGCTCAACGGTTGGGCTATGGAAAGCCGCCTCTATGCGGAAGACCCATATCGCAACTTCCTGCCCTCTATCGGCAGGTTGACCCGTTATCGCCCACCAGCCGAAGGCCGCAATTCGGATGGTACGATCGTGCGCAATGACACTGGCGTGTTCGAAGGCGGCGAAATTTCGATGTATTATGATCCGATGATCGCAAAGCTCTGCACCTGGGGGCCGGATCGCACCAGCGCCGTAGATGCGATGGGAGATGCTCTGGACGCATTCGAGGTTGAAGGCATCGGTCACAACCTGCCCTTCCTGTCGGCAGTGATGGATCATCCGCGTTTCCGCGAAGGTGCACTCACAACCGCATTCATTGCCGAGGAATATCCGGATGGCTTTGCCGGCGTCCCGGTTTCGGAAGATGATGCGCGGGTGCTTGCTGCGGTTGCTGCCCAGATCAATCTGGCGATCGAGCAGCGCAACATGCAGATTACCGGACGGATTTCCAGCGAAAAGCAATCGGTCGCGACTGATTGGGTGGCGACACTTGGCGGGTTCACCCTGCCGGTTCGCATTGTGGAAGGCGAAGGCGGAACGACGATCAATTTCGTGGATGGCGGTAGCCTGCCAGTTGCCAGCGACTGGCATCCCGGTAGCCATCTGGGCTCATTTACCGTCGGCGGCAAGCCCATTGCCATCAAGGTTTCGCGCGTGGGCACTGGCTGGCGCCTGCGCTGGCGCGGCATGGATATGGTCGCTCACGTCCGCAAGCCACGTGTCGCAGAACTCGCAAAACTCATGCCGGTAAAGCTGCCTCCAGATACGTCGAAAATGCTGCTCTGTCCGATGCCGGGCGTCATCACATCGATCCTCGTCAAGGATGGTGAAACTGTCGAAGCCGGTCAGCCACTGGCCACCGTAGAAGCCATGAAGATGGAAAACGTGCTGCGTGCGGAACGCCGTGCTACCGTAAAGCGCATCACAGCGGAGGCTGGCTCCAGCCTTGCCGTAGACGAACTGATTATGGAATTTGAGTGAGGTCGATATGAGCGAGCGCCCCACAACCCGAGCAGACTGGGAAGCATTGGCCGAGAAGGAACTGAAGCGGCCAGCTGACAGCCTCATTTGGCAAACGCCAGAAGGCATTGACGTCAAGCCGCTCTATACGGAAGATGACCTTCAAGGCATCGACCATCTGGGCACCCTGCCCGGCTTCGAGCCTTTCTTGCGCGGTCCTCGTGCGACCATGTATGCGGGTCGTCCATGGACGATCCGGCAATATGCGGGATTTTCGACGGCCGAAGAATCCAACGCCTTCTATCGCAAGGCTCTCGCTGCCGGTCAGCAGGGCGTTTCGGTTGCCTTCGATCTTGCCACGCATCGCGGCTATGATAGCGACCATCCGCGTGTTGAAGGCGATGTGGGCAAGGCTGGCGTTGCCATCGATTCCGTCGAGGATATGAAGATCCTTTTCGACGGCATTCCGCTGGAAAAAATTTCCGTTTCCATGACCATGAACGGCGCGGTGATCCCGATCCTCGCCAATTTCATCGTGGCGGGCGAGGAACAGGGCGTGCCCCGCGCCCAGCTTTCCGGCACGATCCAGAACGACATCCTCAAGGAGTTCATGGTCCGCAACACCTATATCTATCCGCCGGAACCCTCCATGCGGATCATTGCGGATATCATCGCCTATACGGCAGCCGAAATGCCGAAGTTCAACTCGATTTCCATTTCCGGCTACCATATGCAGGAAGCGGGCGCGACACTGGTTCAGGAACTCGCCTTCACGCTTGCCGATGGGCGTGAATATGTGCGTGCCGCCCTGAACAAGGGCCTGAATGTCGATGAATTTGCGGGACGACTGTCATTCTTCTTCGCCATCGGCATGAATTTCTTCATGGAAATCGCCAAGCTGCGCGCCGCGCGCCTGCTCTGGTCGCGCATCATGAAGGAATTCGATCCGAAGAAGCCCGGCTCGCTGATGCTACGCACGCATTGCCAGACTTCGGGCGTATCGCTTCAGGAACAGGATCCCTACAACAATATCGTCCGCACCGCATTCGAGGCCATGTCAGCTGCTCTTGGCGGTACGCAATCGCTGCACACCAATTCCTTCGATGAAGCCATTGCTTTGCCAACCGAATTTTCGGCTCGTATCGCTCGCAATACGCAGCTCATCCTCCAGAACGAAACCGGCGTAACCAAAGTGGTCGATCCGCTGGCAGGTTCTTATTACATCGAAAACCTCACCAACGAGCTGGCCGAAAAGGCCTGGGCGCTGATCGAGGAAGTCGAAGGTCTGGGCGGCATGACCAAGGCGGTCGAAAGCGGCCTTCCGAAGCGCCTCATCGAAGAAGCAGCGACCAAACGGCAGGCGGCGGTCGATAAGGGCGAAGAGATCATTGTCGGGGTCAACAAGTTCCGGCTGGAACAGGAAGACGAAATCGACATTCTGGAAATCGACAATTCGGCTGTTCGCCAGTCGCAAATTGCACGTCTCAATCGCATCAAGGAAACGCGCAACAAGGCAAAAGTCGAAGCAGCTCTGGCAGAACTGGAAAAAGTTGCAAAGACCGGCGAAGGCAATCTTCTCGCCGCCGCTGTTGAAGCCTCCCGTGCTCGCGCCAGCGTCGGAGAAATTTCCGACGCCATGCGCCGCGCATTCGGCGATCATGCTGCAGTTCCGAAGGTCGTCAAGAAGGTTTACGGCGCGGCCTATAAGGACGAGCCCGAATATCAGACGCTGGTTGAGCGGCTTGGCGATTTTTCAAAGCAGATCGGCGAAACGCCGAAAGTGATGGTGGCAAAGCTCGGCCAGGACGGGCATGATCGCGGTGCCAAAATCATTGCGTCAGCCTTCGGCGATATCGGCTTCGAGATACTGGCCGGGCCACTGTTCCAGACGCCGGATGAAGCTGCCGATATGGCGATCAAGTCCAAGGTGCATGTTCTTGGAGTTTCGTCGCTAGCAGCCGGTCACAAGACACTTCTGCCTCAGCTTGTGGATACGCTCCGCAGGAAGGGCGCGGAAAATATCATTGTCGTCTGTGGTGGCGTCGTTCCCCGTCAGGATTATCAGTATCTGTTCGACCACGGTGTGGCGGCGGTTTTCGGCCCCGGCTCGAATGTGCTTGATTGTGCCCGCGCCGTGCTCGACCTGATGGAAGGCAAACGTCGTAATCTGTAGTATTCTCAGATGGATATGCCCTTTACAGGACTCATTTTCTGAACAACTTCAGAAGCCGGGTGAATAGCCCGGCTTCTTGCGTGGAGCATTTCCAGCAAAAGTGCGAAGCGTCTACGCGGGGAAATCATTTCACTGGACTGATTTCTGATCCCGCTTCGATGCGTCACATAATGCGACGCAACAAATACACAGAACGGTTCCAGCGACTCCGTTTTAACCGAAACCGCTCTAGAACCATCATTCAGTTTTTCGGCCCGGCGAAGCCGGCAATCGTGGAACTGGTAACCGAGACCGGATCGCTGGCCGGGAACGTATCTTCCAAGCCCTCTTCAAGCTGGCGCTCCAGCTCTGCCCGGTCACCCGCGCGGCGCGCGCTGGGGCGTGTCAACAGGTTTTCAGGCTGAATGCCGCATTCCATACATGCAACGCCCAGCGCTTCGCCGAGCTTGATCGCGGCACGATGTATCACTTCATCGCGCGCCAGTTCCGCTTCCGTCTCGTTCTCAACCTTGACAGTGATCTTCTCTTCGCCCTCGGTGACGAACTCCACCATATAGAGCTTGAAGCCCCCAACCGAACTGATGCGGGTTTCGACAATTTCCATCGCTTGACCTCCGCGTTTTCTATGAGGATCAAACGTCGACCAGCGCCTGAAAGTTCCGCATATCTATGCAATTACGGAACCCCGCCCCTCCATCAAGCGTTTCTCGCCTGTCGTCTGGAGGTTGCGATGTCACAGTTCTTCACAAAGCTCAGCGAAAAAGCCGCCGAACTTGCAGGCCATTATCTGGCATTCGGGCTGGCAACCTTGTTCATCCTGTTATGGGGCATTAGCGGGCCTTTCTTTGACTTCTCGGATACTTGGCAACTGGTGGTGAATACATCGACCACAGTCATCACATTCCTGATGGTGTTCCTTATCCAGAACGCACAGGATCGCGAAGCAAGCGCGACACAGGCAAAACTCGATGAAATTTTGACCATCGTCTCAACAGCCAGGAGTGAGACCATAGGTGCGGAACACCTTCCTCTCGACAAGCTGAAGGCAATCTTGAAGCACCTTGAAGAGCAAAGCAAAAAAACCTCGACCGAAGAACCAGAATAAGCAACCCGATCTTTCCGGTGGAATGTTCACGCCTATATCCCCTCCGGAGAATTCTTATCATTAGCAGAAAGGATGTCCCATGGCCGTCACCAAGAAGCAGGAAGCTCGCGCTCTCAATGCCGACGAAAAAGAGCTGGTGGAAAAGTCGCACCATCCTTTTTTGCAGAACGTCCCCGACGAAGAACTTTCTCATCTGGCGAAACTGATCCGCGAACGCCGCAAGAAGGCGAAAGATCAGGCCCACCAGCGCAGGCGCGAAGTGCGCGGAAAGGGAGCCGCTCGTGGCGCGACACCCTCCAAGGCGGATGAAGGTTCACATCTGAAAGTTTCCGTTCTGGCTATGGCGGTGCGTCGCATCAACACCGAAGTTGAACGCCGTCGTCGCATGTCAGCCAGCGCCGAACTGATCGCCAATGCCCGAAAAGCGCTTGCGACCAAAGAAGCCAACGAAAAGAAAGGCAAGGATTTCAACACGCGTCATGCGTTGAACGGCATGCGCAACATCCCGAACGAGAAATATGACAGCCTTGTCCGCCCAGCAGAGCGTGGACGACTCCGTAAGGCCGCAAGTGTCGCTCAGGCGAAGAAGGACACTCGCCAGAAAGACGCGGGTTAGAGCATTTCCAACGCCGTCTTTCGGGAGGGGGGTGCGAAAGCCCGGTCCAGACGTTTCAATTGATCTTCGGAAAGCCGCAAGTCTGCGGCTTTTCTGTTATCCCGCACATGATGCAGGTTGGACGACTTTGGAATTGCTATGACATTGCCGCTGCGCATTACCCACGCAAGCGCAACTGAGGCTGGCGTTCCTCCCGTCTCGCTTGCAATTTCCGCCAGTACGGAATTGCCCAGCAATCGACCTTGCTCGATAGGCGAATAAGCCATCAGCGGAATCTTACGCCCGGCACACCATGGCATCAGATCAAATTCTGGGCCGCGCCGCGTCAGATTGTAAAGTATCTGGTTCGTTGCAACGGCATTGCCGCCAGCTATACCGACGAGTTCTTTCATGTCATCCGTATCGAAATTGCTGACGCCCCAGCTCACTATCTTTCCAGCATTCTGTAATTCATCGAACGCAGCGACAGTCTCCTCAAGCGGATATCGCCCACGCCAATGCAGCAAATACAGATCAATGTGATCCGTGCGAAGGCGCTGCAGGCTCCTCTCGCAGGCCTCGATTGTGCCCTTCCAGGACGCATTGAACGGCAATACCTTGCTGACGAGAAACACATCATCGCGACGGCCCGTAATGGCTTCGCCAACAACGTCTTCCGCCTCTCCATCAGCATACATTTCCGCCGTATCGATCAGCGTCATCCCGAGATCGATGCCGCTTCTCAGTGCTTCGATTTCATAGCGGCGTTGCGTGCTGTCCTCACCCATATACCAAGTGCCCTGCCCGAGCGCTGGAACCGTCTGGCCCGAAGGCAGGGTGATCTGTGATATGGTTCCCGTCATTGCATCTTCCCCTATGAAACGATCATTGCCATGATCGCTACATAGCCGGAAAATTCAAGACCTTGAGAACAAGGGCTCAAGCAAAATGCAGACCGAAACCCTGCATGAGCCTGCGGATGGCATAGTCCGGATTGCGGGATGTCACGACCGCCAGATCGTTGTGATGATGCAGCTCTTCATCGGCGCGGCGTGGTTTCAGCAGCGAGACGGTACGCCGGGCGATCGCTTCCGCAGGATCGAGCCAGTCAACCGGCCATGGCGCAAGACGGCGAAACACATTGGCAAGGAACGGATAGTGCGTGCAGGCCAGCACGACAATGTCGGTCCGGTTACCATCCTGCTCAATGAAGCAGGGGGCGATCTGTTCCACGACCAGCGCCTCGTCGATCTTTTCGCCGCGAATATGGGCTTCCGCTACTGTCGCAAGCTGATCGGCACCAACGAGACGAACATGGCACTGGGTGGCGAAAGATTGAATGAGATCGCGCGTATAAGCACGCCTGACGGTACCGGGGGTCGCCAGCACGGAAACAAGCCCCGACGATGTTCTTTCGGCAGCGGGCTTGATCGCTGGCACTGTGCCGACAAACGGCACCGAAGGATAGGCTTGCCGCAAATCATCCAGCACCAGCGTGGAGGCCGTATTGCAGGCAATGACCGCGATCTCGGGGTCATAGGCGGCAATGAGCTTGCCGAACAGCTCGACAATCCTCTCCCTCAACGCATCCTCTTCCCATCCGCCATAGGGAAACCCGGCATCGTCGGCAACGTAGACAAAGCGGCGATCCGGCATAAGCACCCGCGCTTCGCGCAAAACCGTCAGGCCTCCGATACCGCTGTCGAAAACCAAAATAGGTCTTTCGACATCGGCAGAAGGCATGGCGGCAAAGCTCACAGCGGGTGCGTTTTTCATTCGTCCTCGTCCTTCATTGCCGGAGCCTCACTCGCAGGCTTACGCGCACGTCCTTCCGGGGCACCGGAACCGCGTGGTTTCTTCGGCGTGAACACGTCAAGCGACGTGACAACACCGCGCAGCAACTTGAGTTCTGCGGATGCGAAACCAGCACGCGTCAACACGGCGCGCAGATTGTTGACCATGATTTCCTTGCGGGCTTCCGGACGGAAATATCCCCGAACATCAAGGGCTTCTTCGAGATGATTGAAGAGCCCCTGCAACTCCTGTTTTGGCGCCATCTCAAGCTCCGGCCCGCGGAACACGGTCTCCGTTTCCGTCTCAAGGCCCGACTTCATCCATTCATAGGACATCAGCAAAACGGCCTGAGCGATATTCAGCGATGCGAAAGCCGGATTGACCGGAAACGTCACCAGTTCATCCGCAAGACCGACCTCTTCATTGCTGAGACCGAAGCGTTCACGGCCAAACAGGATGCCGGTCTTCTCACCAGTCCGGAAACGACGGCGCAGTTCGCCCCCCGCTTCCACGGCGCTGCGAACCTGCTTGAAGCCATCACGTTCACGTGCCGTCGTCGCATAGACGAAATTGAGATCGGCGATAGCGGACGGCAGGTCGTCATAGACTACCGCATTGTCGATCACATGATCGGCCTTGCTGGCTGCCGCCCTTGCCTTCTCACTCGGAAACTCTTCGCGCGGATTGACGAGGCGCAATTCAGCCAGACCAAAATTCGCCATGGCGCGCGCCACCATGCCGATATTCTCCGGCAATTGCGGCTCCACCAGCACGATTGCCGGTCCTTCCGCGATGAAGGGGCGCTGTTTATCTGTTCCTGCCATGATCTCTTCCGCATTAGCTATCGTATCGTGGCGTTTCCCTTACATAATTGACGCAGAATCGCAAAGATTCCCCTTACGTGTTTTAGGGAAAAGCCTGTGTAGTAGCCCGATAACACCTATTTGCTGCCCATTCATGCCAGACTGTTCCACCAGATACAGGATCAAAGGGAGGAAACCATGTCCGGTAAGAAGATACTCATGCTTTGCGGCGACTTTGGTGAGGACTATGAAACCATGGTCCCGTTCCAGACGCTTTTGACTGTTGGTCATACGGTTCATGCGGTCTGCCCCGGCAAGAAGGCTGGCGATCATATCGCGACAGCCATTCACGACTTCGAAGGCCACCAGACCTATACAGAAAAGCCCGGCCATAACTTCACGCTGAACGCGACCTTCGCCGATGTTAAGCCTGAGAACTATGACGCTCTGGTCATTCCCGGGGGTCGGGCACCGGAATATCTGCGTCTCGACGATAAGGTTATCGCCGTGGTGAAGCATTTCTTTGAAGCGAACAAGCCAGTCGCTGCAGTCTGCCACGGCGCGCAATTGCTGGCCGCAGCGCGCGTTCTGGAAGGTCGCACCTGTTCTGCCTACCCGGCCTGTCGCCCGGAAGTTGAACTCGCCGGTGGCAAATATGCCGATATTCCGGTCGATCAGGCGGTTACGGATGGAAATCTCGTCACGTCGCCCGCATGGCCCGCCCATCCGGCGTGGCTGTCACAGTTCCTTACTGTGCTCGGCACCAGGATCACCCACAGCTGATCGCAACGCCCTGCCTGTTTCCCAACAAGGTTGCAGGCAGGGCGAAACTGCGCGACAGTAAGTTTGGGAGAATGATCCGGAGGAAATCATGTGCAGGCTGTTCATCGGTGCCGATCCTGAGCTCTGGCTGAGCGTAACACGTTCGCTGCGCATCGACGGCGTCGTGACAAGCGTCCGGCTTGAGAATTTCTTCTGGTGGGCTCTCGAAGATATTGCAGCACGCGATGATCTCACGGTCAGCCGCCTTATCGGCAAGCTTTACGATGAATCCCGGAATGAGGGGCACGACCTCGACAATTTCGCGTCGTTCCTGCGGGTCTGCTGTGGACGCTATCTTTCGTTGCAGCTGAACGGCCTTGTTCCCACAGACAAGTCGACCGCCATCTCTACACTGGATGCAGATACCATTCTGGTCAGGGAACAGGAAAACTATCGCCAGCGGCAATCTTCCTGGGAGAAATCTCGTGATGACAATCGCACTGCACACCGCGCCGCATAATCGGTGCCGTCAAAAGCCATTTCACGCTTTTCGCAAGTCTCTCCCGAAATTTTGACCGCCTAAACGCTCTATAGGCCAAAGAATAAGCCTCTTACGCTTTGCCTTATTCGTCGTGAGTGCTATACGGGCGCGACGCATTGAAAAAGAGGCTTCATCCATGGCAAAAATCAAGGTTGCGAACCCGGTCGTTGAACTCGACGGCGATGAAATGACCCGCATCATCTGGCAGTTCATCAAGGACAAATTGATCCATCCCTACCTCGACATTGATCTGAAATATTACGATCTGTCAGTCGAGCACCGCGATGCCACCAATGACCAGGTTACCATTGATGCGGCTAATGCCATCAAGGAACACGGCGTTGGCGTAAAATGCGCAACCATCACCCCGGACGAAGCCCGCGTTGAAGAATTCAAGCTCAAGAAAATGTGGAAGTCGCCAAACGGCACGATCCGCAACATTCTCGGCGGCGTGATCTTCCGCGAACCGATCATCTGCAAGAACGTTCCGCGCCTCGTGCCGGGCTGGACCCAGCCGATCATCGTTGGCCGTCATGCTTTCGGCGATCAGTACCGCGCGACCGATTTCAAATTCCCGGGCAAGGGCACTCTGTCGATCAAGTTCGTCGGTGAAGATGGCGAGACCATCGAACACGAAGTCTATCAGGCTCCGGCGGCTGGTGTGGCAATGGCCATGTACAACCTCGACGAATCGATCCGCGAATTTGCCCGTGCTTCGCTGAACTACGGCTTGCAGCGCAACTACCCGGTCTATCTCTCGACCAAGAACACTATCCTCAAGGCTTATGACGGTCGCTTCAAGGACATCTTCGAAGAAGTTTACCAGACCGAATTCGCTGACAAGTTCAAGGCTGCAAAGATCTGGTACGAACATCGTCTCATCGACGACATGGTCGCTTCGGCGCTCAAGTGGTCCGGCGGCTATGTTTGGGCTTGTAAGAACTACGACGGCGACGTGCAGTCGGATATCGTGGCTCAGGGTTTTGGCTCGCTCGGCCTGATGACCTCCGTTCTGATGACGCCGGATGGCAAGACCGTTGAAGCAGAAGCTGCACACGGCACCGTGACCCGTCACTACCGCCAGCATCAGAAGGGTGAGGAAACCTCGACCAATTCGATCGCTTCGATCTTCGCATGGACGCGTGGTCTCGCACACCGCGCCAAGCTCGACGACAATGCCGAGCTTAAGCGTTTTGCCGACACGCTGGAAAAGGTCTGCGTCGACACCGTTGAAAGCGGCTACATGACCAAGGATCTGGCCCTGCTCATCGGTCCGGATCAGCCTTGGCTCTCGACCACCGGTTTCCTCGACAAGATCGACGAGAACCTTCAGAAGGCCATGGCCGCCTGATAAAATATTCGACGCTTATCGTCGATATGGAAAACCCGGCAGCCTCGCTGCCGGGTTTTTTCATTTCCTTTTCAAGGGAAAAAGCGCATCCTGCCACCGCTTACAGGGAGGATGAAATGGCTGAGTTGAAGCTCTATACCAACCCGATGTCGCGCGGACGCATCGCGCGCTGGATGCTGGAGGAGATCGGCAAACCCTATGATGTGGAAATTCTGGATTTCGGGCCACCGATGAAGGGGCCTGACTACTGCACAATCAATCCGATGGGCAAAGTTCCTGCCCTGCGCCACGGCGATGCGGTGGTGACGGAAGTGGCTGCAATCTGCGCCTATCTGGCAACAACATTTCCCGAAGCTGGTCTAGCGCCTCACCCCAATGAGCGCGCGGATTTCTTCCGCTGGCTGTTCTTTACATCTGGTCCTGTGGAAGCCGCCTTATCCAACCATGCGCTCGGCTTTGAAATCCCCGCAGACAAGCAGGGAATGGTCGGCTACGGCAATTACGATACAGTGGTCAACACATTGGAGAAAGCGGTTTCGCACCATCCATACATCACCGGCGACCGCTTCACGGCGGCTGACGTTTATGTCGGCTCGCACATCGGCTGGGGCCTGCGCTTCGGCACGTTGCCGGCCAGAGGAGCGTTCGTCGCCTATTGGGACCGACTAAAAGATCGTCCTGCCATGAAGCGCGCCACGGAACTGGACGAGGCAGCAGCCGCAGCCACACAGCATTAACAACATAATGCTGGCTGTTCAGGTCACGTAATCTGGCCAGCCAGCTCAAACGTGTGTGAGAATGCCTGTGCACCTTTTGGCGAGAACGCGATGACACGCCCCGCTTCGCGGCGTACCCAGCCCTTTGAAATGAAATGGTTCAACAGCGCTGCACCGAGCGCTCCGCCCAGATGGTTGCGACGTTCACTCCAGTCGAGGCAGTGACGACAGACCGGGCGCTTGCCCTGCTCCAGAGTGGTCACATCAACGCCAAGGCAACTGAAAAACGACTTGCCCTTTTCTGTCAGCACCGGCTCATTGTCATCAACAATCAGCCCGAGCCGATGCGAGGCATCGAGCATTTCCACCCCACGCTCACCGGCCAGATGATCATAGCAGATACGCGCCTTGCGTAGTGCCTGATCTTTCGGGCCGGTCCGCACCCGCACAGCGCCGGTGCGTTGCGCAAGCCCCATCAAACCTTCCAGAACCTGCGCCACGTCTGTTCCAGAAAGCCGGAAATAGCGGTGCCGCCCCTGCTTCTCCGCAACCAGCAAATTGGCCGCATCGAGCTTTGCAAGATGTCCGCTGGCGGTTTGCAGCGTCACGCCTGCGGCTGACGCGAGTTCACTGACAGTCAGCGCACGACCATCCATCAGCACCGTGAGCATGTTTGCACGCGCCGGATCACCTAGGAGCGCGGCAACAGAAGCTATGATCGGGCCATCTTTCATACTTCGATGCTAACCGAACTATGGAGAACTTTCAATTGCTACATTGTCAGCATCGAAGACATGCTTTTGAAGGAGACACGCATGATTACCTGTTTCATCCGCTATCAGATCGACCCGTTCAAAGCGGATGCCTTTGCAGAATATGCGCGCAATTGGGGACAGGCGATTCCGCGCTGCGGCGCTGATCTCATCGGCTATTTCGGGCCGCATGAAGGTTCGTCGACCACAGCCTACGGCGTCTATTCAGTCGAAAACCTTGCCGCGTATGAAGCATATCGGGCACGGCTTGCCGCCGATCCGCTGGGACGCGAGAATTACGAATTTGCGCGCAGAGAACAATTCATCCGATCCGAAGACCGCATCTTCCTTAAACTCCAATCCGCACCGCATGGGGAGTTCATCAAGCCATGATTGCCGTCATATTCGAAGTCTGGCCAGCCGATGACAACAGGCGTGAACAGTATCTGGATATTGCCGCAAGCCTGCGCGAAGATCTTTCCAGGATTGACGGTTTTCTGTCGATCGAGCGTTTTCAAAGCCTGGCCGATCCCGACAAATTGCTTTCGCTCTCGTTCTGGCGCGACGACGATGCGGTGCGTGAATGGCGCAACCTGCCATCTCATAGGGTAGCACAGGGGCAAGGGCGCAATGGTGTTTTTGAAAACTACCGTTTGCGTGTAGCCAGCGTCATGCGTGACTATGGTCTGGATGAACGAAGCGAAGCGCCTGACGACAGCCGCACAATTCATGCGGCTTAATTCCACCGATAAAAAAAGGCCGGGTTAACCCGGCCTTTTGAATTAGATGATCAGTGCCTTGACTGCTGCAATCGCAGCGTCGGCCTTATCGCCATCCGGCCCGCCGGCCTGCGCCATGTCCGGGCGACCGCCGCCACCTGCGCCACCAAGGGCCGCAGAAGCAGCGCGAACCAGATCGACCGCACTAAAGCGACCAACCAGATCTTCCGTCACCGCAGCCACCGCGCTGGCCTTGCTATCTTCGCCGATACCAATGAACAGCACCACACCGGAGCCGACCTGCTTCTTGCCTTCGTCGGCAAGCGGCTTGAGATCACGCGGGGAAACGCCAGTTACGATCTTGCCGAGGAAGTTGACGCCATTCACAGCTTCAACGGCGCTGCCGCCATCTGCCGAACCACCGCCAAGCGCAAGCTTCTTGCGCGCATCAGCAAGTTCGCGTTCCAGCTTCTTGCGTTCATCAAGCAATGCGTTGACACGTTCCAGCGCTTCAGACGGTGTCGTCTTCAATGCACCTGCGATGGCCTTTACGCGCTCGTCCTGCTCTTCAAGGTAAAGACGTGCTGCCTCACCCGTCAGCGCTTCCATACGACGAACACCAGCGGCAACCGCGCCTTCCGAAACAATGCGGACGAGACCTATATCGCCGGTCTGGCGCACATGCGTACCGCCGCAAAGCTCAACCGAATAAGCCTTGCCCTCCTTCGAACCGTGCTTGGCGGTGCCCATGGAAACAACACGAACTTCATCGCCATATTTTTCACCGAACAGTGCCATAGCACCCTCGGCAATGGCATCGTCAACGGCCATCAAGCGGGTGCTGACAGGAGCGTTCTGCAGAATGATTTCGTTGGCGAGAGTTTCCACCTGCGTCAGCTCTTCAGCCGAAATCGGCTTCGGATGCGAAAAGTCGAAACGCAGACGATCCGGTGCAACGAGCGAACCCTTCTGTGCAACATGACTGCCGAGCGTTTCACGCAGCGCCTCATGCAGAAGGTGCGTCGCCGAATGGTTAGAGCGGATGCGCGTGCGGCGTACCGAATCCACTTTCAGCTCGACCGCATCGCCGGTCTTCGCCGTCCCCTTGGTGACTTCGCCGATGTGAACGAAGACGCCCTCGCCCTTCTTCTGCGTATCCTTGATTGCGATAGCAAAACCTTCTCCGGAGATCGTGCCGGTATCGCCCTGCTGGCCGCCGGATTCTCCATAGAACGGGGTCTGGTTGACTACGACCGAAACAACATCGCCTTCAGCAACGGACTGTACTTCCGCGCCATCGCGGACAAGCGCAGTGATAACGCCTTCGGCAACCTCGGTCTCGTATCCAAGAAATTCCGTCGCACCGACCTTATCCTTGATACCGAACCAGATCGTTTCGGTTGCAGCTTCACCAGAACCAGCCCAGTTCGCACGGGCCTCGGCCTTCTGGCGCTGCATGGCGGCACTGAAGCCATCCGTATCGACGGCAATACCGCGCTGACGAAGTGCATCCTGCGTCAGATCCAGCGGAAAGCCATAGGTGTCGTAAAGCTTGAAAGCGGTTTCGCCGTCGAGGCGATCCCCTTCAACAAGGCTTTCCGTCGCATCCGACAGGAGGCCAAGACCGCGATCCAGCGTCTTGCGGAAACGGGTTTCCTCAAGCTTGAGCGTTTCGGAGATCAAGGCATCGGCGCGGATCAGTTCCGGATAGGCCTGTCCCATTTCGCGGATCAAGGCCGGCAGCAGGCGCCACATCAACGGCTCTTTGGCGCCCAAGAGCTGGGCATGACGCATTGCACGGCGCATGATGCGACGCAACACATAGCCGCGGCCTTCGTTGGACGGCAGAACACCGTCAGCGATCAGGAAGCTCGAAGCGCGCAGATGATCAGCAATCACGCGGTGGCTGGCGCGGAATTCGCCCTCAGCCTTGACGCCGGTTGCTTCTTCCGAAGCGCGGATCAATGCCTTGAAGAGATCGATATCGTAATTGTCGTGCACGCCCTGCAGAACCGCAGCGACGCGCTCCAACCCCATTCCGGTGTCGATAGACGGACGCGGCAGGTCGATGCGCTGTTCGGGCGTAATCTGCTCGAACTGCATGAAAACGAGGTTCCAGATTTCGATGAAACGGTCACCGTCTTCGTCAGCCGATCCGGGAGGTCCGCCCCAGATATGGTCGCCGTGGTCGAAGAAGATTTCTGAACACGGACCGCATGGACCGGTATCGCCCATAGCCCAAAAATTATCGCTGGTGGCAATGCGAATGATGCGGTCATCGGAAAGACCAGCAATCTTTTTCCAGTAATTCGCAGCGTCGTCGTCCGTGTGATAAACGGTGACGAGCAATTTGTCCTTCGGAAGGCCGAATTCCTTCGTGATCAGGTTCCAGGCGAAGCTGATGGCATCTTCCTTAAAATAGTCGCCAAACGAGAAATTGCCGAGCATTTCAAAGAATGTATGGTGACGAGCGGTATAGCCGACATTGTCCAGATCGTTGTGCTTGCCACCGGCACGCACGCACTTCTGGGAAGTCGTCGCGCGATTGTAGGAACGGTGTTCAAGACCCGTAAAAACGTTCTTGAACTGAACCATACCCGCATTGGTGAACATCAGCGTCGGATCGTTGCGTGGGACAAGTGGGCTCGATGGAACGACCTCATGCCCGTTCTTACGGTAATAATCGAGGAATGTGGACCTAATCTCGTTGACGCCAGCCATAAGTCACCCTTGGGCTTTTTTGCCCTGCACGGATACAGCTCTGCAGAAAGCTGTATCAATTATCCTGTTCAAACTCCCATAGCCGCCAACCGTTATTGAAGGCCCGAGGCTCTCCCGCACTGCCAGGAGGTGAAGTGGAGTTTTCGGTTGACCGCTTTTAGCGGTGCCTTGCTTTTCTGTCCAGATAAGTACGCTGCGCCATAAAAGCAATTTCTGCCGGAAAGCGATAAAACCAGCACCATTCACTTCGCAAAAACCCCCACTGCTAAACAAAAAGCCCCATGCAATTGCACGGGGCTTCGATAATTCATTCAATGCTGGCGATCTTACATTTCGGCAGCGTCACTCGCATCGTCTTCTGGTCCGCCATCTTCGAGGAACTGTTCGGCAATCAAACCGGCATTCTGACGAAGCGTGGTTTCGATCTCGCGGGCCACTTCCGGGTTGTCCTTGAGATATTGCTTGGCGTTTTCACGGCCTTGTCCCAGTCGCTGGGAATTATACGAGAACCACGCACCGGACTTCTCGACGACACCGGCCTTTACGCCAAGATCGACCAGCTCGCCGGTCTTGGAAACGCCAGCACCGTACATGATGTCGAATTCGACCTGCTTGAAGGGCGGCGCAAGCTTGTTCTTGACGACCTTCACGCGGGTCTGGTTACCAACAACTTCGTCGCGCTCCTTGATCGAACCGATACGGCGAATATCGAGACGAACCGAAGCATAGAACTTGAGAGCGTTACCGCCAGTCGTCGTTTCCGGCGAACCGAACATCACACCGATCTTCATACGAATCTGGTTGATGAAGATCACCATACAGTTCGACCGCGAGATCGAAGCAGTAAGCTTGCGCAGCGCCTGGCTCATGAGACGAGCCTGAAGACCAGGCAAGGAGTCACCCATTTCGCCTTCGATTTCCGCACGTGGCGTCAAGGCTGCGACGGAGTCGACGACGAGAACGTCGATGGCGCCCGAACGCACAAGCGTGTCGGTAATTTCAAGTGCCTGCTCACCCGTATCTGGCTGCGAAATCAGCAAGTTTTCCAGATCGACACCCAGCTTGCGTGCATAGACAGGATCAAGCGCATGTTCCGCATCGACGAATGCACAGATACCGCCCTTCTTCTGTGCTTCCGCAATCGTGTGCAGCGCGAGTGTCGTCTTACCGGAGCTTTCCGGTCCGTAAATCTCAACAATACGTCCTTTGGGCAAGCCGCCGACACCCAGCGCGATGTCCAGAGAAAGCGAGCCGGTCGGAACAGTTTCGATCTCGATAACCGGGGCATTTTTCCCCAGACGCATGATCGAGCCCTTACCGAACGCCCTTTCGATTTGCGACAATGCCGCATCGAGAGCCTTAGTCTTGTCCACTGAATTTTCCTCAACAAGTCGCAATGAATTCTGAGACATCTTACACCATCCTCTTGTCTCGCTAGAAGCCCGGCAGGCTCGTTGCTATGATCTATTTGTATTCGTTTTGTTCTCATTTGACAATAGGGCTAACTCATTGATTAAAAACAGTTCCGAAATTTTGTTCTATAATCGTTCTCTAACATCAGCAATTACGAAAATAATCGAACTATCCACGAATTAACTTAATTCAAACCAAACTGCCCATCCACCGATTCGGAAAAGCAAAGAAAAACGCAGCTCTTCTATCGAAGAACTGCGTTGTTTGAAGCCTATTAACCCTTGGAAGGGAATCAGCTGGCGGCGCGAAGCGGAGAAATCTGGATTTCCACGCGACGGTTCTGCGCACGGCCTTCCGGTGTTGCGTTAGTGGCAACGGGCTGGCTCGCGCCATAGCCGATAACGGCGAAGCGACGCGGATCGATACCCTGCGAACCGAGATAGCTCGCGACCGACGCGGCGCGGCGCTGCGAAAGAGCCTGATTGTGGCTGACGCTACCGGTCGAATCGGTGTGGCCATAAACGTCCACAAGTGTCTGGTTGAATTTGCGCAGTACAATCGCGACCGAATTAAGCGTCGGGTAGAACTGGCTCTTCACCTGATCCTGATCGGTATCGAAAGTGATGCTGGACGGCATATTAAGGATGATCTGGTCGCCGTTACGGGTCACAGACACGCCAGTGCCCTGCAACTGTGCACGGAGCTCGTTTTCCTGACGATCCATGTAATTGCCGATTGCGCCGCCGCCAAGTGCACCGATACCGGCACCAATCAGAACGGCATTGCGCTGTGCACGGCTGGAACCGCCGACCATCAGGCCACCAAGAGCGCCCACAGCCGCGCCAATTGCAGCACCACCTGCGGTGTTCGACATCTTCTGTTCCCCGGTATAGGGGTCGGTGGTGCAGCCTGCCAGAAATGTGGCGGCGAAAAGGGCAATACCGATCTTCTTCAGCATGAAATGGTCATCCTCAATTAGCGAATCCGTCGCATGATAATAGCGATTAAGGCCGGATGGTGTCTCAAATGCGAGTTTGAATCCAGCCTTTCGCTTTTTAACTGAAGCCTCCGCAACTGCGCAACTGCGTGGCGTAACGATTGGCCATGGATTGGGCACGTTTTGCGCCATTGAGCGCTGTAGCATTCCCGCGCCAGACACCACGAGCGTAACCGCCGTGACCCGAATAGTAAGCGAGATAAAGGCTATATGCATCGGCGCGATTGATGCCGTTTTTCAGATAGCTTTGATAGTGATACCAGCCAATGAAATGGATAGCGTCCGCGAAATTGGTGCGCGATGCAGTCCAGCGACCGGTTTCCCGCTTGTAACGATCCCACGTGCCGTTCAGCGCCTGGGAATAGCCATAGGCGCTGGAAGCCCGCTTCCACGGTATGATCCAGAGAATCTTGGTCCGTGGCGGGCGGGCATAGGGCTGGAAGCCGGATTCGGTATAGATTGTGGCCATCAGAACCGGAACCGGCACGCCGAATTCGCGCGAAACCCGCGTGGCAGCCGTCTGCCAGTTATTGAACCAACCGTCGCGTTGATCGAAGACCGCACACACATTGTTGACCTGCCGTGGGGCAGTCGCGCAGCCTCCTAGGATCACGAGCGCGACGAGAAACAAAACGCGCATCATGGAAAACCTCGTCTCTTTGCAAAGATTGATAAAGCGTAAAAATTAAGAAGACCTTTCTAACGACAGGTCACCCCTTTCCGGGGCCTTCAAACTCGCGTGAAGAAGCAAAGTAAAAGCCGCTGCCAATATGACAGCGGCCCGAACTGTGGATGAATGTGGATAACTATGGGGATAGCGTATTTTCAGCGGTCGAAACTGCGTGAAAACCAATGGTTAGAGCGATTCCGCTGGAACAGAACCGCTCCAAACTTCAGCGGCGCTCCTGCCGCAACCGCGCCCAGTATTCGAGGCGCTTGCGGATATCTCGCTCAAAACCTCGCTCCGGCGGATCATAGAACTTTTGCCTGCCCATGCTTTCCGGGAAATAATCCTGTCCTGAAAACGCGTCTGGCTGGTCGTGGTCATAGGCATAGCCATCGCCGTAGCCCTCATTCTTCATAAGCTTGGTCGGCGCGTTGAGAATATGCTTCGGCGGCAGCAGGGAACCGTTCTCCTTGGCCGCACGCATTGAGGCTTTATAGGCCACATAGACGGCGTTCGATTTCGGAGCCGTTGCAAGATAAACACAGGCCTGTGCGAGCGCCAGTTCGCCTTCCGGCGAACCAAGATAGTCATAGGCATCCTTGGCGGCGTTGCAGATGACCAGTGCCTGCGGGTCGGCCAAGCCGATATCTTCCACCGCCATGCGCACCAGCCGCCGCCCAAGATATAACGGATCTTCGCCCGCATCGAACATACGAGAAAGATAGTAGAGCGCTGCGTCAGGGTCCGATCCCCGAACGGATTTATGCAGCGCCGAAATCAGATTGTAATGCCCGTCCTGCCCCTTGTCATAAACCGGGGCGCGACGTTGCACGACATCCTGCAGCTTTTCGGCAGTAAACACTTCATCGGGACGGGCCGCACGCCAGACTTCCTCGGCAAGCGTCAGCGCAGCACGTCCATCGCCGTCAGCCATGCGAACAAGGCTTACCCGTGCTTCCTCGTCCAGCGGCAATGGACGTTCTTCTTGCTCTTCGGCACGGGTCAGAAGTGTTGCAATGCTCTCGCCATCATGGGGATGAAAAGTAAGCACCCTCGCCCGGGACAAAAGAGCAGCATTGAGCTCGAAAGACGGGTTTTCCGTCGTGGCGCCGATCAGGATAACAGTGCCGTCTTCCATGACCGGCAAAAACGAATCCTGCTGGGCGCGATTAAAGCGATGAATTTCGTCTACGAAAAGCAGTGTCTGCCGGCCCGACATACGCCGCGCACGAGCAGTCTCGAAAACCTTCTTGAGATCGGCAACGCCGGAGAAGATCGCCGAAATCTGCTCAAACGCGAGATCAGTTTCTCCGGCAAGCAGGCGGGCAACGGTCGTCTTGCCGGTTCCCGGAGGTCCCCAGAAGATCATGGAACCGAGCGAACCGGATGCAATCATGCGCGTCAGCACACCTTCTGGTCCGGTCAGATGTTCCTGACCGGTTACTTCCGACAAATGCTTCGGGCGCAGACGGTCAGCAAGCGGCCGGTTGCGGTCCGCGTTCGGGTCTGCCGCTGCTGAGAAAAGGTCGCTCATTTCATTCGCTCGATCGATAAATTAAATGCCGCTTCAGGCATAATCCTACCCGAAGCGGCATGCAACTTTTGGCGATATACTGGCCGACAGTTTTAACGCACGAACTGACGCAACAACGTTCCGTTGCGTTCCACCTCAAGCCGCCAGGCAAGACCACGTCCCCCATCCAGAATCGCGGTCATATCCTCCACGGAGCGGATAGGATTTCCGTTGATGCTTCGAACAATGTCGCCCGGGCGCAATCCGAGCCGTGCCGCCGGCGAGCCGGAATAGACGTCAACAACGACCACCCCCTGGCTTTCACTCTTGAGACGCAGCTTTTTAGCGGTGGATGGCGTCAGCACAAGAACAGCTGCACCGGCGAAGGGATTATCGCCCTTGATCACCTGCGGCGCAGTTTCCTTGACTTCAGGCGCTTTGGAAAGCTTCACCGGGATGGTCTGGTTCTTTCCATCCCGCATGATTTCGACCGACACGGTGTTACCAATGCCAGCCGTCGATAGACGATAACCAAGCACATCCTGATTATCGACACGAACGCCCTGAACGGACAGAACCACATCGCCGATCTTCAGCCCTGCGGCTTCTGCAGGACCACCTTTTGCAACTGCCGTGATCAGGGCACCGTAGGGCTTTTCCATTCCAAGCCCTTCGGCCAGATCGGAGGTGACCCCTTGGAAAGTCGCGCCGATATAGGGGCGCTCGAAACTTTTGCTGCCATTCTGCGCAGCTTCCACGACAGCGCGGACCATATTGGACGGAATAGCAAAGCCGATGCCCACGGAACCGCCAGAACGTGAATAGATCGCTGTGTTGATACCTATCAGGCGTCCGCGCATGTCAATCAATGCGCCACCGGAGTTGCCGGGATTGATAGCCGCATCCGTCTGGATAAAGAAATCAAAATCGGAAATGCCAACCTGTGTTCGGGATTGCGCCGACACGATACCGCTCGTCACAGTCTGTCCGACGCCGAACGGATTGCCGATGGCCAGCACCAGATCGCCAACTTCGACTTCGTCGGAATTGCCGAGGCCCAACACTGGAAACTTGTCCTTGGCTTCAATTTTCAACACGGCAAGGTCGGTGGTTTCATCACGCAGAAGCAGCTTGCTTTCGAACTCGCGACCGTCCGACAAGGCGACTTTGATTTCGTCGGCATCCTTGATGACGTGATTGTTCGTCACGACAATGCCTGAACTATCGACAATCACGCCGGACCCGAGCGACTGCTGGATACGTGGCTTGCTTTCCCCGAACTGCCGCCCGAAAAACTGCTCGAAGAACGGATCGCCTGCAAATGGCGATTGTGCCCGTGCCTGCACCTGTCGCGCCGCATAGACATTCACAACAGCTGGTGTCGTCTCTTTCACAAGAGGAGCGAAGGAAAGTTGCATATCAGCGCGGCTGAGCGGCACTTCTTTGGGAGGTGTTGCAGGCGCATCCTGCGCCATTGCCTGCGGCATAACCAGCCCGACGGATGTCAGCATAAGACCCAATACACCTAAACGTCGCCAATTCATGCACATACTCCGCGCTTTCCGAGGGCACTCATATCTTCCGTGAAAAAATATGAGATTCGTCGTCCATATGTAGTCAACTGAGGACAAGGATAAAGGGCCACATTGTGACCTTGAAGTGCAGCACGGCAATTTTTCGTGAAACATATCGATCCGAAAGAGCCGAACAGCAGCAAGAACAAACAAAAAGGGCCGCTCAAGGCGGCCCTTTTCAATAATCAGAAACAGTGCAGATTATGCTGCGTCTGCTTCAGCAGCCTGTTCGGCTTCGACGCGGGCGCGGTCAGCCTTGCCCTTTGCATCGACGTCGCGTTCCACGAATTCAACAACAGCCAGAGGCGCGTTGTCGCCAGCGCGGAAGCCAGCCTTCATGATGCGGATGTAGCCGCCGTTGCGGGTTGCATAGCGAGCAGCCAGCGTATCGAACAGCTTTGCAACGAGCTTAACGTCGCGAATAGCCGAGATGGCCTGACGGCGTGCATGCAGATCGCCGCGCTTGCCGAGAGTGACAAGCTTTTCTACGATCGGACGGATTTCCTTAGCTTTAGGAAGCGTGGTCACAATCTGTTCATGCTCGATGAGCGAAGCCGCCATGTTGGCGAACATTGCCTTGCGATGCGAGGCAGTGCGGTTCAGCTTACGCTGTCCATTACCGTGGCGCATGGCCTTCTCCTTAATTAGTTCTAGCCGGATTGCCGGTCTTAATATTGGTCTTCGTAGCGCTTTGCGAGATCTTCGATGTTTTCTGGCGGCCAGGACGGGATTTCCATACCGAGATGGAGACCCATCGATGCCAGAACTTCCTTGATCTCGTTGAGCGACTTGCGGCCGAAATTCGGAGTCCGCAGCATCTCGGCTTCCGTCTTCTGGATCAGATCGCCGATGTAGACGATGTTGTCGTTCTTCAGGCAGTTTGCCGAACGGACGGACAGTTCGAGTTCGTCGACCTTCTTGAGCAGAGCCGGGTTGAAAGCCAGTTCCGCAACCTGTTCCTGCGGAGCTTCCTTCTGGGGCTCTTCGAAGTTGACGAAGATCGCCAGCTGGTCCTGGAGAATACGAGCAGCATACGCCACTGCGTCTTCACCGCTGACCGAGCCGTTTGTCTCGATGTTCAGCGTCAGCTTGTCATAATCGAGAACCTGACCTTCACGGGTGTTCTCGATCTTGTACGACACCTTGCGAACCGGAGAGTAGAGGCTGTCAACCGGGATAAGCCCGATCGGAGCATCTTCCGCACGGTTGCGGTCGGCAGGCACATAGCCCTTGCCGGTGTTGACGGTGAATTCCATGCGGATTTCAGCGCCTTCGTCCAGCGTGCAGATGACGTGATCCGGGTTAAGGATCTCGACATCGCCGACAGTCTGAATGTCGCCAGCCGTAACAACGCCTGGGCCTTCCTTGCGGACGACCATGCGCTTCGGGCCCTCGCCTTCCATGCGGATGGCGATTTCCTTGACGTTCAGAACGATATCCGTAACGTCTTCGCGGACGCCCGGAATCGAAGAGAATTCATGCAGAACGCCATCGATCTGAATGGCGGTCACGGCAGCGCCGCGAAGCGACGACAGAAGCACGCGACGCAGAGCATTACCGAGCGTCAGACCGAAACCGCGTTCCAGCGGCTCAGCAACGACGGTTGCATGCGTGCGGGAGCCGTTGGTGATGAAATCCACCTTATTCGGCTTGATGAGTTCCTGCCAGTTCTTCTGGATCATGTAAGTATCCCTCTATCAATCGTCGCTACCATCCTATCGTAGCGATCAAGTGTAGAAACCGCAGAGGAACCCCGAACTTGAAAAGCCCGAGGCTCGTACGGCATGTGAACGAGGATTAGACCCGGCGCTTCTTGCGCGGACGGCAACCGTTGTGCGGGATCGGCGTAACATCGCGGATCGACGTAATCACAAAGCCGGCAGCCTGAAGGGCGCGCAGCGCGGATTCACGGCCAGAGCCCGGTCCGCAAACCTCGACTTCGAGGGAGCGCATACCGTGTTCCTGAGCCTTCTTGGCGCAATCTTCGGCAGCGATCTGAGCGGCGAACGGGGTCGACTTACGCGAACCCTTGAACCCCTGAGCACCGGCAGACGACCAGGCAATCGCATTGCCCTGAGCATCCGTGATGGTGATCATGGTGTTGTTGAACGTCGAATTTACGTGGGCAACGCCCGACGAGATGTTTTTACGCTCGCGACGGCGAACGCGCGTGGCTTCCTTGGCCATGACAGTCCTTTCAATCGATCTCTACACCGCCGTAATTCCAGCGGCTACACCGGTCCTCAAGAAAGGACCAGCATCAAACCCAACCGGCGCACCGGAAAGGCCCGACGGAACATATGTCCCGTCGAAATTACTTCTTCTTGCCTGCGATTGCCTTCGCCGGACCCTTGCGGGTGCGTGCGTTGGTGTGCGTGCGCTGGCCGCGAACCGGCAGCGAACGACGATGACGCAGACCGCGGTAGCAGCCCAGGTCCATCAGGCGCTTGATGTTCATCGAAACTTCACGACGCAGGTCACCTTCGACCTGGTAGTCAGCATCGATTGCTTCGCGGATCTGAAGGACTTCAGCATCCGACAGCTGGTTAACGCGACGATCGTCAGCAATGCCGACCTTCGTTACGATTTCCCGAGCAAATTTCGGTCCGATCCCGTGAATGTACTGAAGCGCAATAACAACGCGCTTGTTCGTCGGGATGTTGACGCCAGCGATACGTGCCACGTCTGTTCTCCTTGAGTTATAAAAATTTCCATCTGGCAGATGCGATCAACCAGACAGCATTAAACGACCGGTACCGGCCTCTTTCGATTTCCGCCGATACCCGCCATTCAAAACCAGTTGAAGTGGCGCAGTCTTTGACGGAATCGCCCGAAAAAGTCAACTCTTAACTGTCCGTAAAGCCATCAAACCGGCCTGACAGGCAACTCAAGCAACTTCTGGAAGTAATAAACGGGCAGAAAACGCTTCACGCTTTCCCTGCCCGTATTGGAATGAGGCTTCTTCAAGCCTCTTCAATTTTCATGCCGGAACCAGAATTCTCTCGATTTCGGCAGTAACTTCTTCAACCGGCGCCATGCCATTGATGACGCGCAGTTCACCAGTTCCGGCATAATAGCTCGAAAGCGGCGAAGTCTTTTCGCGGTATTCCACGAGACGCTTACGGAACGCCTCAGGATTGTCGTCCGAACGGACCTGACCACCCTTGGCAATCGTTTCAGCCACGCGGCTCTCCATCCGCTTGACCAGAGCATTCTCGTCAACCTTCAGCTCAATGACTGCATCGAGTTTTAGGCCCTTCCCCGCCAGCATCGTTCCCAGAGCCTGAGCCTGTGGAACCGTGCGTGGATAACCGTCAAGGATGAAACCGTTCGCGCAGTCAGGCGCATCGATGCGCTCCGAAACGATCTGGTTCACGATCTCATCGGAAACCAGTTGCCCGGCGTCCATCACGGCCTTGGCGCGCTTCCCGATCTCGCTCTGCTGGGCGACTGCTGCACGCAGCATGTCGCCGGTCGAGAGCTGAGGAATTCCATGCTTCTTGGTAAGAAGTCCAGCCTGCGTCCCCTTACCTGCTCCGGGCGGCCCAAGAAGTATCAGTCTCATTTATTGCGTTTCCCACCTCTGAGTTTGGACTTCTTGATCAGCCCTTCATACTGATGGGCGATCAGATGCCCCTGAATTTGCGCAACCGTGTCAAGCGTTACGCTCACAACGATCAGCAGCGAGGTGCCACCAAGATAGAACGGCACACCGGTTGCGGAAATCAGGAATTCCGGCAGGAGACAGACAAGCACGATATAGATGGCGCCGACAACAGTGATGCGTGTCAGCACATAGTCTATGTATTCGGCGGTACGCTCACCCGGACGAATGCCCGGAATAAAGCCGGAATGCTTCTTGAGCTGGTCAGCAGTGTCCTTGGGATTGAACACAATGGCCGTGTAGAAGAAGCAGAAGAATGCCATCAATGCGGCATAGAACAGCATGTAAAGCGGCTGACCATGACCGAGTGCATTGAGAACGGTAGTAGCCCAGGCCGGCATTTCTGTCGTGTTGGCGAAACCGGCGACCGTCGCAGGCAGAAGCAACAACGACGAGGCGAAAATCGGAGGAATGACGCCTGCGGTATTGAGCTTCAACGGCAGATGCGACGTATCGCCCTGGAACATGCGGTTGCCGACCTGACGCTTCGGATACTGGATCAGAAGGCGACGCTGCGCACGTTCAACGAATACGATGACCGCAATCAGCACGATGGCAAGAATGATAACGCCCAGAATGAGTCCCGTCGACAGCGCGCCGGTACGGCCAAGTTCCAGCGTGCCGGAAATAGCGTGCGGCAGGTTGGCCACGATACCGGAGAAGATGATCAGCGAGATACCGTTGCCGATACCGCGTGCAGTGATCTGCTCGCCGAGCCACATCAGGAACATCGTGCCGCCAACAAGGGTGATCACCGACGAAACGACGAAGAACGGTCCCGGATTGGTGACAATACCGTTGCCCGACTGCAAGCCGACAGAAATCGCGTAGGCCTGAACAAGCGCCAGAAGCACCGTGCCGTAACGCGTATACTGATTGATGATCTTGCGACCTGCCTCGCCTTCCTTCTTCAGCGCTTCAAGAGACGGAACAACCGACGTCATGAGCTGCACGATGATGGAGGCAGAGATATAAGGCATGATGCCGAGCGCGAAAATGGCCATACGACCGACGGCGCCACCGGCGAACATGTTGAAAAGCCCGAGCACACCCTGGCTATGCTGCTGGAAAGCCTGCGCAAGCGCGTCAGGATTGATGCCGGGAAGCGGAATATAGGTGCCGAACCGGTATACGAGCAAAGCACCTAGCGTGAACCAGATGCGCTTCTTGAGTTCTTCTGCTTTCGAGAAAGCTGAAAAATTGAGATTGGAAACTAGCTGTTCAGCAGCCGATGCCATTAAATTTCTCCGGTGAAAAGTCTCCGGTCCTCCGCCCCCGTCAGCGCAATCTATTGCGGTCGCGCCTCGAGACTAAAAAGACCCTACCCAGATATGCGCATTGGCATAAATGTGCAAGCGGCGGCACTGAGGCCGCCGCTTTTTATTTTTGTATCGAAGCCTTATTCGGCAGCGGCTTCAGGAAGCTTGATGCTACCGCCAGCCTTTTCGATCTTTTCGACCGCAGCCTTGGAAGCACCGGCTACCTCGAAAGCAACCTTTGCCTTCAGTTCGCCGTCCGAAAGGATGCGAACGCCGTCCTTGGCGCGACGAATCACGCCAGCAGCCTTCAGCGAATCGAGGTTCACAACTACCTTGGCATCAAGCTTGCCTGCATCGATAGCGGCCTGAACACGGCCGAGCGACACAACGTTGAAGCTCTTTGCGAAGATGTTGGTGAAGCCGCGCTTCGGCAGACGGCGGTAGATTGGCATCTGGCCGCCTTCGAAGCCGTTGATCGCGACGCCCGAACGGGACTTCTGCCCCTTGACACCACGACCACCGGTCTTGCCGGTGCCCGAACCGATACCGCGGCCAACACGCTTGCGTGCTTTGACCGAACCTGGCTTGTCACGCAGATCGTTGAGTTTCATATCTCTATCTCCTGCGCTATCACGCCTCGTCCACAACTCGAACGAGGTGTGGAAGCTTGGCGATCATGCCACGAACTGCCGGAGTATCTTCCAGCGTGCTGCGGCGGTGCATTTTATTAAGACCCAGACCGATCAGCGTTGCGCGCTGCTCGGCTGGACGACGGATTGGGCTTCCGATCTGCTCGACCGTAACCGTCTTGCCCTTCTTCTCAGCCATCACTCAAATCCCTTGTCTATGGCGTATCCGGTGGCCTGAGCGGCCCCGGACGAACACAAACTATCGGCTACTCTTCCGAACCGACCACATCATGGCGGCGAGCCTGAAGGGTCGAGTACTTGATGCCGCGCTGTGCAGCGATGTCCTTCGGATGCATCTGATGCTTCAGAGCATCGAACGTCGCACGAACCATGTTGTAAGGGTTCGACGAACCGAGCGACTTGGCGACAACGTCCTGAACGCCGAGCGTTTCGAACACTGCACGCATCGGACCACCGGCGATGATACCCTTACCAGCAGGAGCTGCGCGGAGCAGAACCTTGCCAGCGCCGTGACGGCCTTCAACATCGTGGTGCAGCGTACGGCCCGAACGCAGCGGTACGAAGATCATGTCGCGCTTGGCAGCTTCCGTAGCCTTACGGATAGCTTCCGGCACTTCACGAGCCTTGCCATGACCGAAGCCTACGCGGCCCTTCTGGTCGCCAACAACGACGAGCGCAGCAAAACCGAAGCGACGGCCGCCCTTGACGACCTTGGCAACGCGGTTGATGTGAACGAGCTTATCGACGAATTCGCTGTCGCGCTCCTCACGGCCGCGATCTTCGCGGTTACGTTCTCTCTGTGCCATATCCTGATTTCCTTTTTCTTTTCCGGAAGCACAAAATGCTATTAGAAGCTCAGTCCGCCTTCGCGGGCAGCTTCGGCGAGAGCCTTCACACGGCCGTGGTAAATGAATGCACCACGGTCGAACACTACTTCGCTGACGCCTGCTTTAACGGCACGCTCGGCAACCAGCTTGCCAACTGCAGCTGCTGCTGCGGAGTCGGCGCCAGTCTTGAGCTTGCCCTTCAGGTCGCCATCCAGGGTCGAAGCAGCGGCGATGGTAACACCGCGAACGTCGTCGATAACCTGAACGTAGATGTTCTTGGAAGAGCGGTGCACGCTGAGACGCGGACGGCCGTTTGCAACAGCCTTGACCTGACGGCGTACACGAGCAGCGCGACGCTGCAAAGTTTCTTTTGGCGATGCCATGACGCGCTTCCCTTACTTCTTCTTGCCTTCTTTGCGGACGATCTTCTCGCCAGCATACTTGACGCCCTTGCCCTTGTAAGGCTCGGGGCCGCGATATTCGCGGATCTCAGCCGCGACCTGACCGACCTGCTGCTTGTCGATACCGGTGACGACGATTTCCGTCGGCTTCGGAACGGCAACAGTGATGCCAGCAGGCACGTCGTAGACCACTTCGTGGCTGAAGCCGAGCGAAAGCTGCAGGTTCTTACCCTGCATGGCAGCACGGTAACCGACGCCGCTGATTTCGAGCTTCTTTTCGAAGCCGTCCTTCACGCCAACAAAAATGTTGGAGATCATCGTGCGGGACATGCCCCACTTCGAACGAGCTTCCTTCGACTGGTCGCGCGGATCGACGCTGACAGCGCCGTCTTCCATCTTGACCAGAACTTCATCGTGCACGACGAAGGAGAGTTCACCCTTCGCGCCCTTGGCCTTGACGATCTGCCCATCAACACTGGCGGTCACGCCTGCCGGGACCGGCACGGGTTTTTTACCGATACGAGACATTTTAATACCTGTCTTTTATCTGTTCGCTGTCAACCGCATCAGAAGATGCGGCAGAGCAGCTCACCACCAACGTTTTGTTCACGGGCTTCATGATCAGCCATCACACCCTTAGGGGTGGACAGGATCGAGATGCCAAGACCATTCGCAACCTGCGGGATCGACTTGACCGACACGTATACACGGCGGCCAGGCTTCGAAACGCGGGTCAGTTCACGAATGACTGGAACGCCTTCATAGTACTTCAGTTCGATTTCGATCTCGGCTTTGCCGTTCACGAATTCACTCTGCGTGTATCCGCGGATGTAACCTTCAGACTGAAGAACATCAAGAACGCGAGCGCGCAACTTGGAAGCCGGGGTCGAAACCTTGGTCTTCTTGCGGCCTACTGCGTTACGAATACGGGTCAGCATGTCGCCGATAGGATCTGACACAGACATATGCTACTCCTTACCAGCTCGACTTGACGATGCCCGGGATCTGACCGAGCGAACCCAACTGACGGAGCGCAATACGCGACATCTTCAGTTTACGGTAATAACCACGCGGACGGCCCGAAACTTCGCAACGATTGCGAATACGAACCTTCGATGAATTGCGCGGCAGTTCGGCAAGCCGGATAGTGGCGCGGAAGCGCTCCTCCAGCGGAAGGCCCTGATCCATTACGATCGCCTTCAGACGTGCACGCTTGTCAGCATGACGCTTAACCAACTTTTCGCGGCGCTTGTTTTTTTCGACTGCGCTAGTCTTGGCCATATTATTATACCTCGCTACGCTTGCCGTTACTGCCGGAAGGGGAAGTTGAATGCACGCAGAAGAGCGCGCGCTTCATCATCCGTCTTGGCGGTCGTGCAAACGATGATGTCCATGCCCCAGATCTGATCAACCTTATCGTAGTTGATTTCCGGAAACACGATGTGCTCCTTGATACCCATGGCATAGTTGCCACGTCCGTCAAAGCTCTTCGGGTTCAGGCCGCGGAAGTCGCGAACGCGAGGAAGAGCGATCGTGATGAAACGATCAAGGAATTCGTACATGCGGTCCTGGCGAAGGGTGACCTTCGTGCCGATCGGCATGCCTTCACGCAACTTGAATGTTGCGATCGAGTTACGGGCGCGGGTGATAACAGCCTTTTGACCAGCAATCAAGCCAAGGTCTTCAGCAGCTACAGCCGGCTTCTTGGAGTCGCCAGTGGCTTCGCCAACGCCCATGTTGAGGACAACCTTGGTGATGCGTGGGATCTGCATCTCGTTGTCGTATTTGAATTCTTCAAGCAGAGCCTTACGAATGTTTTCGTTGTAAAGCTTCTTGAAGCGGGGAAGTGCCTTAGCTTCAGCCATCGATCAGCGCTCCAGAACGTTTTGCGACACGAACCTTCTTGCCGTCCTCGACGCGGAAACCGACGCGGGTCGGCTTACCGTCCTTGGGATCAGCAATTGCCAGGTTGGACAGGTGGATCGGCGCTTCCTTGGAGATAATGCCGGCTTCCTGGGTCTGGGTCTGACGCTGATGACGCTTCACAACGTTGATACCGCGAACGAGCGCCTGCTCGTCCTTAGGCATAACCTTGAGAACTTCGCCTTTACGGCCCTTGTCCTTACCGGACAGCACGACAACGCTGTCGCCTTTGCGAATCTTCTGCATCGTCTTGCTTCCTTACAGAACTTCCGGGGCCAGCGAGATGATCTTCATGTGGTTCTTTGCGCGAAGTTCGCGCGGAACCGGTCCGAAGATACGCGTGCCGATCGGCTCTTTCTTGTTATCGATGAGAACGGCTGCATTGTTATCGAAACGAATAACGCTGCCGTCCGGACGACGGATGTCCTTGGCGGTGCGTACAACAACCGCCTTCATCACATCACCCTTTTTGACGCGGCCGCGCGGAATAGCTTCCTTGATCGACACCACAATGATGTCGCCAACGGAAGCGTAACGCCGCTTCGAGCCGCCCAGCACCTTGATGCACATGACACGACGTGCGCCGGAGTTATCCGCCACGTCGAGGTTTGTTTGCATCTGAATCATGACTGGCCGCCTTCTTTCCTCTCAGCTGGTTAAGGGCTCCTGCCCTACCTAAGCTGCGTGTTTATAATTTAGCCTGCTGCTTCGTTCGTGAGAACGACCCAGCGTTTGTCCTTCGAGATTGGAGCCGATTCCTGAATGGAAACGAGATCGCCAACCTTGAACTGGTTGTTTTCGTCATGCGCCTTGTACTTCTTAGACTGACGCACGGTCTTCTGGAGGAGCGGATGCGAATAGCGGCGCTCAACCTTGACCACAACAGTCTTGTCATTCTTGTCGCTGACGACAACGCCCTGCAGAACGCGTTTAGGCATTATATTTTTCCTTATGCCTTGCTTGCGGCCGCCTTCTGGCGGGCAATAGTCTTAATACGCGCGATGTCGCGGCGAACCTGCTTCACGCGCGCGGTTTTTTCGAGCTGGCCGGTGGCCTTCTGAAAGCGCAGGTTGAACTGCTCTTTCTTCAGGGTGCCCAGCTCGTCATTCAGTTGATCGAGGCTCTTCGCCCGAACGTCTGCGGCTTTCATAGTTGCCTCTCTCTTATTCAGCAATGCGCTGGATAAAGCGCGTCTTGATCGGCAACTTTGCTGCGCCGAGTCTGAGGGCTTCGCGTGCCACATCTTCGGGTACGCCGTCAAGCTCAAACATCACGCGACCTGGTGCCACACGGCATGCCCAGTAGTCAACCGAACCCTTACCTTTACCCATACGGACTTCGGTAGGCTTCGACGTAACTGGCAGGTCAGGGAAGATGCGGATCCACACGCGGCCGGCACGCTTCATGTGACGGGTGATCGCGCGGCGGGCCGCTTCGATCTGACGTGCAGTGACGCGTTCCGGCTCAACGGCCTTCAAACCGAATGCACCGAAATTCAGATCCGTGCCGCCTTTCGAGTTGCCGTGAATACGGCCCTTGAACTGCTTGCGGAACTTGGTGCGCTTAGGCTGCATCATTGTTCTCTACTCCAAATTTCTCGCCCGCGGCCCGCTTTTTAAGCGTTTTCGCGGCGGCGGTTCGACGAGGAACCCTGATTGTCACCCTCGACCGCACGACGCTCGGAAGCCATCGGATCGTGTTCAAGAATCTCGCCCTTGAAGACCCAGACCTTCACGCCGCAGATACCATAAGCGGTCTTCGCTTCTGCCGTGCCGTAGTCGATATCGGCGCGAAGCGTATGAAGCGGAACGCGACCTTCACGGTACCATTCCATGCGAGCGATTTCCGCGCCACCCAGACGACCCGAGCAGTTGATACGGATACCTTCGGCTCCAAGACGCATTGCCGACTGAACGGCACGCTTCATGGCGCGACGGAATGCCACACGGCGTTCGAGCTGCTGAGCGATCGATTGAGCGATCAGCGTAGCGTCGATTTCCGGCTTGCGAACTTCAACGATGTTGAGCGACGTATCGGCATTGGTCATCTCGGAAAGCTTCTTGCGGAGCTTTTCGATGTCTGCACCCTTCTTGCCGATGATGATGCCCGGACGAGCCGAATGGATCGTCACGCGGCACTTCTTGTGCGGACGCTCGATTACGATCTTGGAGATCGCAGCCTGCTTCAGTTCCTCGGTGAGGAATTCGCGGATCTTGACATCTTCATGCAGCAGCTTGCCGTACTCACCGGTATTCGCGTACCAACGCGAATCCCAGGTGCGGTTGATGCCGAGACGAAGACCGATCGGATTAATCTTCTGACCCATTATGCGGCCTCCCCTTTTTCCGCGACTTCGCGGACAACAATGGTGAGATGCGAAAACGGCTTCTCGATACGGCTCGCGCGGCCACGGCCACGGACGTGGAAGCGCTTCATGACGATCGACTTACCTACATAGGCTTCGGCGACGATCAGAGAATCGACGTCGAGGTCATGGTTGTTTTCTGCGTTCGCAATTGCGGACTGGAGCGTCTTCTTAACCGTATCGGCGATCCGCTTGCGCGAGAACGTCAGATCGGCAAGAGCCGCATTCACCTTCTTGCCGCGGATCATGCTCGCAACAAGGTTCAGCTTCTGCGGGCTGACGCGCAGCGTACGGGCAACAGCTTGCGCTTCGTTGTCCTTGAGCTGACGGGGAGCTTTAGCCTTGCCCATCGTTACTTCCTCTTCGACTTCTTGTCCGCGCCGTGACCGTAGTAGGTACGTGTAGGCGCGAATTCACCGAACTTGTGTCCGACCATTTCTTCCGAAATCGACACCGGCACATGCTTGTTGCCGTTGTAGACGCCGAAAGTCAGACCGACAAACTGCGGCAGGATGGTGGAGCGACGGCTCCACATCTTGATAACTTCATTACGACCGCCTTCGCGTACCTTCTCAGCCTTCGTGAGAAGATAGCCATCGACGAACGGACCTTTCCAAACTGAACGAGCCACTTCAGACTACCTCTCTTACTTCTTGCGCTGATGGCGCGAACGCATGATGAACTTGTCGGTCGACTTGTTCGAGCGCGTCTTCTTGCCCTTCGTAGGCTTGCCCCACGGAGTGACAGGGTGACGACCACCCGAGGTACGACCTTCACCACCACCATGCGGGTGATCGACCGGGTTCATTGCAACGCCGCGAACGTGCGGACGCTTGCCACGCCACACCGAACGACCGGCCTTACCGTCGTTGATGTTGCCGTGGTCCGGGTTGGACACTGCACCGACCGAAGCGAAGCAGGCACCTGGAACCAGACGCTGTTCACCGGAGTTGAGGCGCAGAATGGCCATGCCCTGATCGCGACCAACCAGCTGAGCGTAGGTGCCAGCCGAACGAGCGATCTGACCGCCCTTGCCAGGCTTCAGTTCGACGTTGTGAACGATCGTACCAACCGGCATGGAAGCGAGCGGCATTGCGTTGCCCGGCTTCACGTCAACGGAGTTGCCTGCAACAACCTTGTCACCAACAGCCAGACGCTGCGGAGCCAAGATGTATGCCAGTTCACCGTCTTCGTAACGGATCAGCGCGATGAACGCGGTGCGGTTCGGATCGTATTCCAGACGTTCGACAGTGCCGACGACGTCAAGCTTGCGACGCTTGAAATCGATGAAACGGTACGTACGCTTGTGACCACCGCCCTGAAAGCGAACAGTGATACGACCGGTGTTGTTACGGCCACCCTTCTTGGACAGACCTTCGGTCAGGGACTTGACCGGCTTGCCCTTGTAGAGTCCCGAACGGTCCACGATGACCAGCTGACGCTGGCCTGGCGTGATCGGATTAAAATGCTTGAGTGCCATTGTCTCTTACTCCATGGCCTCTCAGAGACCGGTCGAAACGTCGATGCTCTGGCCTTCGGCCAAAGTAACGATCGCTTTCTTGACGTCGCTCTGGCGCCCGATAAGGCCGCGGAACCGCTTAACCTTACCCTTGCGCACTGCAGTGTTGACTGCGGTAACCTTGACGCCGAACAGCGCTTCGACTGCAGCCTTGATTTCCGGCTTCGTTGCCTTGCGGGCTACGTTGAAGACAACCTGGTTGTGTTCGGAAACCATGGTGGACTTCTCGGTGATAACCGGGCTGACGATCACGTCGTAATGGCGAAGATCAGTCATTTGAAACGCTCCTCGAGGGCTTCGACAGCCGCCTTGGAAAGAACGAGCTTGCCGCGGCGAAGGATGTCGTAAACATTGATGCCCTGCACCGGCAGAACGTCGATGTTCGGGATGTTCGAAGCCGCGCGCTGGAAGTTCACGTCGATCTCTGCACCGCCGATGACGAGTGCATTTTCAAGACCGAGCTTGGCGAACTGCGAAACAAGCTGCTTCGTCTTGGCTTCCGTTGCAGCCAGATCATCGATGATGATCAGGTCAGATGCCTTTGCCTTTGCAGACAGGGCATGACGCAGGCCAAGAGCGCGAACCTTCTTCGGCAGATCGTGATCGTGCGAACGGACAACCGGTCCGTGAGCCTGACCACCACCGCGGAACTGCGGAGCGCGAGCCGAATGGTGACGAGCGCGACCCGTACCCTTCTGCTTGTACATCTTTGCGCCGGTGCGGCTTACGTCGCCACGGCCCTGAGCCTTATGGGAGCCCTGCTGGCGGCGAGCCAGCTGCCAGCGCACAACGCGCTGAAGAATGTCGTCACGCGGGTCGAGGCCGAAGATTTCTTCGTTCAGCTTGACCTTGCCGGCATCCTTGCCTTCAAGAGTGGTAATCGTGAGATCCATTATTCGGCTCCCTCAGTCGCGACAGCTTCAGCCTTCGCGGCACCTGCACGCAGAGCGGCCGGCTTCGGCGCGTTCTCAGGCAGCGAGACCTTTACCGCATCGCGCACGATGATCCAGGCGCCCTTGGAGCCAGGAACCGCACCGCGAACCAGAATGAGGCCGCGATCGCTGTCCGTCGAGACAACTTCAATATTCTGCGTGGTTACGCGGGTCTGGCCCATGTGACCAGCCATCTTCTTGCCCTTGAACACCTTACCCGGGTCCTGACGCTGACCGGTCGAGCCGTGAGCGCGGTGGGTAATGGAGTTACCATGGGAAGCGCGATGACCGGCGAAGTTATGACGCTTCATAACACCAGCAAAGCCCTTACCAATCGAAGTACCCGTCACATCGACCTTCTGGCCAGCGACGAAGTGTTCGGCGGTGATTTCAGCGCCGACTTCGAGGAGGTTGTCCGGCGAAACGCGGAATTCCGCGACCTTCGCCTTTGGCTCGACCTCGGCCTTCGCGAAATGACCGCGCATAGCCTTGGACGTGTTCTTTACCTTGGCAAGTCCAACGCCAAGCTGAACAGCCGTGTAACCATTCTTTTCAACTGTACGCTGAGCTACCACGTGGCAATTCTCCATGCGGAGAACCGTCACCGGCACATGCTCGCCGGCGTCGTTATAGACGCGGGTCATGCCCAGCTTCTGTGCAATAACACCTGAACGCATCGGGTTCGTTCCTTCCGTCCTCAAGCCGATTAAAGCTTGATCTCGACATCGACACCGGCGGACAGATCGAGCTTCATCAGCGCGTCCACCGTCTGCGGGGTCGGGTCAACGATATCGAGAAGACGCTTGTGCGTGCGCATCTCGAACTGCTCGCGGCTCTTCTTGTCGATGTGCGGCGACCGGTTAACCGTGAACTTCTCGATCCGCGTAGGAAGCGGGATCGGTCCGCGCACATTTGCACCGGTACGCTTGGCAGTCGACACGATTTCCCGCGTCGAAGCGTCAAGGATCCGATGATCAAACGCCTTGAGGCGAATGCGGATGTTTTGACCGTTCATTTCATCTGTTCCTTGTTACGCGGGAACGCTCGCTCCAAAGCGAGCGTTCCTGCACAAACCTTCATTACTCGATGATCGAGGAGACGATGCCTGCACCGACGGTGCGGCCGCCTTCACGGATAGCGAAGCGGAGCTTCTCTTCCATGGCGATCGGCACGATCAGGGTGACGTCCATAGCGACGTTGTCGCCAGGCATAACCATTTCCGTGCCTTCCGGCAGCGTGACAACACCGGTCACGTCCGTCGTGCGGAAGTAGAACTGCGGACGGTAGTTCGTGAAGAACGGCGTATGACGGCCACCTTCGTCCTTGGTCAGAATGTAGGCTTCTGCCTTGAACTTGGTGTGCGGCTTCACAGAACCCGGCTTGCAGAGAACCTGGCCGCGTTCAACGTCTTCACGGCCAACGCCGCGGATCAGAGCGCCGATGTTGTCGCCAGCCTGGCCCTGATCGAGCAGCTTGCGGAACATTTCAACGCCGGTAACCGTCGTCTTCGCCGTCGCCTTGATGCCGACGATTTCAACTTCTTCACCAACCTTGACGATACCGCGCTCAACGCGACCCGTCACAACCGTACCACGGCCCGAGATCGAGAACACGTCTTCGATCGGCATCAGGAACGGCTGGTCGATCGGACGTTCCGGGGTCGGAATGTAGTCGTCAACAGCGGCCATCAGCGAACGAACGGCGTCTTCGCCCAGTTCCTTCGAAGAATCTTCCAGAGCAGCAAGAGCCGAGCCCTTGATGATCGGAACTTCGTCGCCCGGGAAGTCGTACTTCGACAGAAGTTCGCGTACTTCCAGTTCAACCAGTTCGAGCAGTTCTGCATCGTCAACCTGGTCGCACTTGTTCAGGAACACGACGATTGCCGGAACGCCAACCTGACGAGCGAGCAGGATGTGCTCACGGGTCTGCGGCATCGGGCCGTCAGCGGCCGAAACAACCAGAATTGCGCCGTCCATCTGGGCAGCACCGGTGATCATGTTCTTCACATAGTCAGCGTGACCTGGGCAGTCGACGTGTGCATAGTGACGGTTCGGCGTTTCGTACTCGACGTGTGCCGTCGAGATCGTGATGCCGCGGGCGCGCTCTTCAGGAGCGGCGTCGATCTGGTCATACGCCTTGAACTCGCCGAAAAACTTCGTGATCGCTGCAGTCAGCGACGTCTTGCCATGGTCAACGTGACCAATCGTGCCGATGTTAACGTGGGGCTTCGTACGTTCAAACTTACTCTTTGCCATTTGAGCTCTCCGTAAATTTAGCCTGCTCAGGCATTCTTTTAATTGGGAGCGTGACCCTTAGGTCACGCAAACTTCTTCTGGATTTCCTGTGCGACCGCCGTCGGAACCGGCTCATAATGGTCGAACTGCATCGTGTACTGTGCACGGCCCTGGGACATCGAACGCAGGTTGTTCACGTAACCAAACATGTTGGCGAGTGGAACATTTGCATTGACGACCGTGGCGATGCCGCGGGCTTCGGTGCCGGAAATCTGACCGCGACGCGAGTTCAGATCGCCGATAACGTCACCAACGTAATCTTCCGGCGTGACAACCTCGACCTTCATGATCGGCTCGAGGAGCTGAGCGCCTGCCTTCTGCGCACCTTCACGGAACGCTGCACGGGATGCGATTTCGAAGGCGAGAACAGACGAGTCAACGTCATGGTATGCGCCGTCGATCAGGGTGGCCTTCACGCCGAGCATCGGGAAGCCAGCCAGCGGGCCTGCACCCATGACGCTTTCGATACCCTTCTGGACGCCCGGAATGTATTCCTTCGGAACCGAGCCGCCGACGATCTTCGATTCGAAGATGAAATCGTCGCCATCATGCGGTTCGAAGATGATCTTAACGCGAGCGAACTGACCCGAACCACCCGACTGCTTCTTGTGGGTGTAATCGATTTCAGCCTGACGGGTGATCGATTCACGGTAAGCAACCTGCGGGGCACCGACGTTGGCTTCAACCTTGAATTCGCGCTTCATGCGATCGACGAGAATGTCGAGGTGAAGTTCGCCCATGCCGGCGATGATGGTCTGACCGGATTCTTCGTCCGACTTGACGCGGAAAGAAGGATCTTCGGCAGCCAGACGATTGAGCGCAATGCCCATCTTTTCCTGGTCGGCCTTGGTCTTCGGCTCGATAGCGATTTCGATAACCGGATCCGGGAATTCCATGCGCTCGAGGATAACCGGCTTCAGCGGATCGCAGAGCGTATCGCCAGTGGTGGTTTCCTTGAGGCCAGCCAGAGCAACGATGTCGCCTGCAAAGGCTTCTTCGATGTCTTCACGGCTGTTGGAGTGCATCTGCAACATACGGCCGATACGCTCACGCTTGCCCTTGACGGTGTTTTCGAGCGAAACGCCCTTGGTCAGCTTGCCCGAGTAGATACGAGCGAAGGTCAGCGAACCAACGAACGGGTCGTTCATGATCTTGAATGCGAGCATCGAAAGCGGTGCTTCATCCGAAGATTCACGGGTGGTTTCGGTTTCCGTCTTGACGTCGATGCCCTTGATCGCTGGCACGTCGGTCGGAGCCGGAAGGAATTCCACAACAGCGTCCAGAAGCGGCTGAACGCCACGGTTCTTGAACGCGGTACCGCAAAGGATCGGGTGGAACTTGACCTCGATGGTGCCCTTACGGATCAGCGCACGGAGCTGTTCGTTCGTAGGCATCGTGCCTTCGAGGTAAGCTTCCATGGCAGCTTCGTCGATTTCCACAGCCAGCTCGATGAGCTTTTCGCGGTATTCTTCAGCCTGATCCTTGAGATGCTCAGGAATTTCACCAACGGTCGCAGCTGCGCCGATCGTGCCATCCCAGGTCAGCGCCTTCATTTCGATCAGGTCGATGACGCCTTCGAACTCGTTTTCAGCGCCGATCGGCAGCTGAACCGGAAGTGCTACTGCGCCAAGACGCGAACCGACCATTTCTACGCAACGGTAGAAATCGGCACCGATCTTGTCCATCTTGTTGACGAAGACCATACGCGGGACGTGGTACTTTTCAGCCTGACGCCACACGGTTTCGGTCTGAGGCTCAACGCCAGCGTTGGCGTCGAGCAGTGCAATTGCGCCGTCGAGAACGCGGAGCGAACGTTCAACTTCAATCGTGAAGTCAACGTGGCCCGGCGTGTCGATGATGTTGAAGCGGCGCTTCTTGCCATCCTGACCCTGCCAGAACGTGGTCGTGGCAGCGGACGTGATGGTGATACCGCGTTCCTGCTCCTGCTCCATCCAGTCCATGGTCGACGCACCATCGTGGGTTTCGCCGATCTTATGGTTCTTACCGGTATAGAACAGAATGCGCTCGGTCATCGTCGTCTTACCGGCGTCGATGTGAGCCATGATACCGAAATTGCGGTAGTCTTCGATTTTATATTCGCGGGCCATGATAGTCGCTCTTTGAATAGGTTTCGACGATTACCAGCGGTAATGCGAGAAGGCGCGGTTGGCTTCAGCCATGCGGTGCGTGTCTTCACGCTTCTTCACAGCAGAACCACGGTTGTTAGCAGCGTCAAGCAGCTCACCGGAAAGACGATCGATCATCGTCGTCTCGTTACGGCCACGAGCAGCATTGATGAGCCAACGGATGGCAAGTGCCTGGCGGCGTTCTGGACGCACATCAACCGGAACCTGATAGGTTGCACCACCAACGCGGCGCGAACGGACTTCGATGTGCGGAGCTACATTGTCGAGCGCCTGATGGAACAGCGCGACCGGCTCGGACTTGGCCTTGGCTTCGATTACATCGAGCGCACCGTAAACGATGCTTTCAGCAACCGACTTCTTGCCATGAAGCATGACTGCATTCATGAACTTCGTGATAACGAGATCGCCGAACTTCGGATCCGGATTGATCTCACGCTTCTCAGCCTTATGGCGTCTGGACATTTCGTCTCTTCTTTCAATTACATCGGGCTCAGCTCGCCTTCTGGCGGCCGGTATCCCCGGAAAATCTTACTTCGGACGCTTTGCACCGTACTTCGAACGGCGCTGCTTGCGGTTCTTGACACCCTGGGTATCGAGAACACCGCGGATGATGTGGTAACGCACACCCGGCAAGTCCTTTACACGACCGCCGCGGATCATGACGACGGAGTGCTCCTGCAGGTTATGCCCTTCACCAGGGATATAACCAATGACTTCGAAGCCGTTCGTCAGACGAACCTTGGCAACCTTACGGAGAGCCGAGTTCGGCTTCTTCGGGGTCGTCGTGTAAACGCGGGTGCAAACGCCGCGCTTCTGAGGGTTTGCCTGCAGTGCAGGAACCTTATTACGCTTTACCGGCGCAATGCGCGGCTTGCGGATAAGCTGGTTTACGGTTGGCATACAACCTTCCTCTATAAAAAATCTCGTATCCACGCCCATACGGGCCGTTTCACCGCCATGCTGATGCACGAATTCGGGACAAGTCACGACAACCGGTGACCACCCCGAACAAAAGCAGAGGAAGCTGACGCTTCATGCGAACGGCAAGTTGCATTTCGATCGTAAAACGAACCCTGTTTGAGATGAACTTCAGGGCGCGTCGCCCCGAAAAAGCTTGTCTCACATCGGCTCAGATGGGGTGCTGATACGTCTTTAGCGACGTTTCGTCAAGGGCAGCGGCTCAAGTTTCTTCAATGGACGGTCCGAAACCAGCGTTTTGGCTTCGCCCGGACAGGTTATTGCGCCGCATTTGACGTCTATTCGCTAATATTTCGCGATCAAAACCGTCATTTTCCTATGCAAGCATGGCGCAGCCACTTGGTAAAGGTTATTGAAGCACATCTGAGTCGAAACGCAACAGAATATTAAGGGTTTCTCAATGTCTTCCACATCCCCAACAGCCGGCGACGATTCGCCAACCGTCCATCTCGTCATCGCTGACGTCTGGAATGAAGGTGAAGAATCTCCGGTAGAAGTGCACCTGCTTTTGAAATCAGACGAGAATGAAGATCTCGTCCAGACGGTCCTCAGCATTCTTGCCGAAGAAGGCTACCATGAAGCCGAGCTTCTCGAGATGGGCACGCTGACCGAAGAACCGGAAGAAGAGCCGCACAAGAGTGCCTGGGCCACCGCGCTCAGCGGCGAAGTCGCGCTGATCGAATTCGACGGCGACGACGAAGAAGAAGAATAAGCATCAGAAGAAAGTGCCGGTTCCGACCGGCATTTTTTTATCCAGCATCAAGCCGCACCCGCTTTTGCAGGAAATATCGAAATACAAAAAGGCCGCCTCGAAAGGCGGCCTTTTTCAGTTTCATATCTGTCGATCTTACTCGGCAGCGTTGTTGGTCATATCGACCAGCATTGCATTGGCTTCGGTAGAACCCGAAGACTTGCGGCGCTCATCGATGATCAGCTCGTCGCGTGCAGTTGCGATGCGACGGATCTGGTTGGTCATGCCGCCAGTACCGGCCGGAATGAGACGGCCGACGATGACGTTTTCCTTGAGACCCTGCAGCGTGTCCATCTTGCCGGCAACCGCAGCTTCGGTAAGCACGCGGGTCGTCTCCTGGAACGACGCAGCCGAGATGAACGAAGGCGTCTGCAGCGAAGCCTTGGTAATACCGAGGAGGACAGGATTGCCGGAACCCGGCTTCTTGCCTTCTTCGATAAGACGTTCGTTGATCTCTTCCAGCTCGATGCGGTCGACGTGGTCGCCCGGAATGTAACCGGTATCGCCGGATTCCGTGATTTCCACCTTCTGCAGCATCTGACGGACAATCACTTCGATGTGCTTGTCGTTGATCAAAACGCCCTGCAAACGATAGACTTCCTGGATTTCGTTCACGAGGTACGAAGCCAGAGCTTCGACGCCCTTGATCGCCAGAATGTCATGCGGTGCCGGGTTGCCGTCGAGGATGTACTCACCCTTTTCGATGACGTCACCGTCCTGAAGATGGAACGGCTTGCCCTTCGGAATGAGGTACTCGACCGGCTCGATCGTGTCGTCGTTCGGCTCGATGATGATGCGACGCTTGTTCTTGTAGTCGCGACCGAAACGAACGGTACCATCGATCTCGGCGATGACGGCATGGTCCTTCGGACGACGTGCTTCGAACAGTTCCGCAACGCGCGGCAGACCACCGGTGATGTCCTTGGTCTTGGCGCTTTCCATCGGCAGACGGGCGATAACGTCACCAGCCTTAACATGCGCGCCCGGCTCGACCGAAAGGATCGATTCCACGGAGAGCATGAAGCGGGCATCGCCACCCTTCGACAGTTTCAGGATCTTGCCGGCCTTGTCCTTGATGACCATGGCAGGCTTGAGGTCCGAACCGCGAGGGGTAGAACGCCAGTCGATAACGACGCGCTTGGTGATACCGGTCGACTCGTCAGCCGATTCCGAAACCGAGAGACCATCGACGAGATCTTCGAACTCAACGTAGCCTTCAACTTCGGTCATGATCGGACGGGTGTACGGATCCCACTCGGCAATACGCTGACCGCGCTTAACCGTGTCGGCCTCATCAACGAACAGACGCGAACCGTAGGTCACGCGATGGACCGCACGTTCCTTGCCCGTATTGTCGAGGATCAGCACAGCCATGTTACGGCCCATCACCACGAGGTTGCCATCGGAGTTGCGAACCACATTGCGGTTACGCAGCTTGACGGTGCCTTCGTACGAAGCTTCGAGATACGAGCTGTCAACAACCTGTGCAGTACCGCCAAGGTGGAAGGTACGCATGGTGAGCTGAGTGCCCGGCTCGCCGATCGACTGAGCGGCGATAACGCCGACAGCTTCGCCCTGGTTGACCGGAGTACCGCGTGCAAGGTCGCGACCATAGCACTTGGCGCAAACGCCGTTGCGGGTTTCGCAGGTCAGGGCCGAGCGGATGCGGATCGACTGGATGGCAGCCTTCTCGATGATCTCGACGTCCTTTTCCTCGATCATGCGGCCAGCCTCGACGATGACTTCGCCGGTGGTCGGATGCAGGATCGGATCGAGAGCCGTGCGGCCCAGAACGCGCTGGCCAATCGAAGCCACGATCTGGCCGGCATCGACGATCGGCTGCATGGTGAGACCGATTTCGGCGCCGCAATCGACTTCCGAAATGATCGCATCCTGTGCAACGTCAACGAGACGACGGGTCAGGTAGCCCGAGTTAGCAGTCTTCAAGGCGGTGTCTGCCAGACCCTTACGGGCACCGTGGGTCGAGTTGAAGTACTCGTTAACGGTCAGGCCTTCCTTGAAGTTCGAGATTATCGGGGTTTCGATGATTTCACCCGACGGCTTGGCCATAAGGCCACGCATGCCGCCCAGCTGACGCATCTGGTTGACCGAACCACGGGCACCCGAATGCGACATCATGTAGACCGAGTTCATCTGCTTCTGGCGACCGGTCACCGGATCGAATTCGACGGCCTTCAGGCGCGCCATCATCTCTTCGGTGATCTTGTCGGTAGCCTTGCCCCAGGCGTCGACGACCTTGTTGTACTTTTCGCCCTGAGTGATCAGGCCGTCATTGTACTGCTGTTCGTACTCGGTCGTAAGCGCTTCGGTGTCGGCAACGATCTTCGCCTTCGTATCCGGAATGACCATGTCATCCTTGCCGAAGGAAATGCCTGCACGGCAGGCATGCGCGAAGCCGAGCTGCATGATGCGATCGCAGAAGATAACCGTCTCTTTCTGACCGCAATGGCGGTAGACGTGATCGATCATCTTGGAGATGTTCTTCTTGGTCATCTCCTGATTGCAGATATCGAAAGGCACGTTGACGTTCTTCGGCAGCAGCTCACCGGTGATCATGCGGCCAGGCGTCGTGTCGTAGATCTTCGACACAGGCTTGCCTTCGGCATCGACCGTCTTGAAACGGCCCTTGATCTTGGTGTGCAGCGTGACGACCTTGTTCTCAAGCGCATGCTGCAGCTCGCCCATATCGGCGAACATCATGCCCTCGCCCGGCTCCTTGTCTGCCACGATGGACAGATAATAGAGGCCGAGAACCATGTCCTGCGAAGGAACGATGATCGGTGCGCCGTTGGCAGGGTGCAGGATGTTGTTGGTCGACATCATCAGCACGCGTGCTTCAAGCTGGGCTTCGAGCGACAGCGGAACGTGAACAGCCATCTGGTCACCGTCGAAGTCGGCGTTGAACGCCGTACAAACGAGCGGATGCAGCTGGATAGCCTTGCCTTCGATCAGCGTGGGTTCGAAGGCCTGGATACCAAGACGGTGCAGCGTAGGCGCGCGGTTCAGAAGAACCGGATGCTCACGGATCACTTCGTCGAGGATATCCCAGACTTCCGGACGTTCCTTTTCAACCAGCTTCTTCGCCTGCTTGACGGTCGAGGAGTAACCCTTGGCGTCAAGACGTGCGTAGATGAATGGCTTGAACAGTTCGAGCGCCATCTTCTTCGGCAGGCCGCACTGGTGCAGCTTGAGTTCCGGACCGGTCACGATGACCGAACGACCGGAATAGTCGACGCGCTTGCCGAGCAGGTTCTGACGGAAGCGACCCTGCTTGCCCTTGAGCATGTCGGACAGCGACTTCAACGGACGCTTGTTAGCACCGGTGATGACGCGACCACGACGGCCGTTATCGAACAGCGCGTCCACAGCTTCCTGCAGCATGCGCTTTTCGTTACGGATGATGATGCCCGGTGCGCGCAGTTCGATCAGGCGCTTCAGACGGTTGTTACGGTTGATGACGCGGCGATAGAGATCGTTCAGATCCGACGTCGCGAAACGACCGCCATCCAGCGGCACGAGCGGACGCAGATCCGGCGGAATAACCGGAACGATCTTCATGATCATCCATTCCGGGCGGTTTCCCGACTCCAGGAAGTTTTCGACGATCTTCAGACGCTTCATCAGCTTCTTCTGCTTCAGGTCCGAGGTGGTCTCGGCAAGATCAACGCGCAGATCGGCGGCAATCTTTTCGAGTTCCATCGAAGCCAGAAGCTCGTAGATAGCTTCAGCACCAATGAGAGCCGTGAACTGATCTTCGCCGAACTCGTCGACGGCGATCATGTATTCCTCTTCCGAAAGAAGCTGATGCTCCTTCAGCGAGGTCAGGCCCGGTTCGGTAACAATGTAGTTCTCGAAGTACAGGACGCGCTCGATATCCTTGAGCGTCATGTCCAGGAGCGTGCCGATACGGCTCGGCAGCGACTTCAGGAACCAGATGTGGGCAACCGGGGCTGCGAGTTCGATGTGGCCCATGCGCTCGCGACGAACGCGCGAGAGCGTGACTTCCACGCCGCACTTTTCGCAGATGATGCCCTTGTATTTCATACGCTTGTACTTGCCGCACAAGCATTCATAGTCCTTGATCGGGCCAAAGATGCGCGCGCAGAAGAGACCATCGCGTTCAGGCTTGAACGTGCGGTAGTTGATCGTCTCCGGCTTCTTGATCTCGCCGTATGACCAGGACAGAATCTTCTCAGGGCTGGCAATCGAGATTCTGATGGAATCGAACGTCTGTGCCGGAGCCTGAGGATTGAAAAGATTCATGACCTCTTGGTTCATGCCGTTCTCCTTGAGGGCGATCCGTCGCCCTGTGTCGTCGATGACAAGCTGAAAATCCTTGCCATCCTGAAAAGAAATCGCGGTACTACGCAGTTATGAACTGGCTTGCCGTAGTTTCGTTTCCGGTGCGGAACCGTGTTCCGCATATTCTGGAAACGATTATACGGGCGCGCCGCGGCAATACCGTGGCGCGCCCTTGAGCTTTATTCCGCTGCGTCAGGCAGGGCCTGCTGCTGTTCGTCGCGTGTATCGTCCAGCTCGACATTGAGACCGAGCGAACGCATTTCCTTTACGAGAACGTTGAAGCTCTCCGGAATGCCTGCTTCGAACGTATCGTCGCCGCGCACGATCGCTTCGTAGACCTTGGTACGGCCTGCCACGTCGTCCGACTTGACGGTCAGCATTTCCTGCAGCGTGTAAGCCGCACCGTATGCTTCCAGAGCCCAGACCTCCATTTCGCCGAAGCGCTGGCCACCGAACTGGGCCTTGCCGCCCAGAGGCTGCTGCGTAACGAGCGAGTAAGGTCCGATCGAACGAGCGTGGATCTTGTCGTCGACCAGGTGGTGGAGCTTCAACATATAGATGTAGCCCATGGTCACCTGACGGTCGAACGGCTCACCCGTACGGCCATCGTAAAGCGTCGACTGACCAGACGTTGCAAGACCCGCATCCGTCAGCATCGCGTTGATGTCGGCTTCCACCGCACCGTCGAAGACCGGCGTTGCGATCGACACGCCGCGCTTCACCTGGTTGGCCAGCATGAGGACGGAATCGTCGTCATAAGACCGGACCGGTTCGTTGCGGTCGTTGTCCGGATAGATGTGCTCCAGTGTATCGCGCAGCGGCTCGATATTGGCCGTCTTGCGATAAACGTCGATGAGTTCACCGATCTTCTTGCCCATGCCAGCGCATGCCCAGCCGAGGTGGGTTTCCAGAATCTGGCCCACATTCATACGGCTCGGAACGCCAAGCGGGTTCAACACGATGTCGGCATGCGTACCGTCTTCGAGGAACGGCATGTCCTCGACTGGCAGAATGCGGGAAACCACACCCTTGTTGCCGTGACGGCCAGCCATCTTGTCGCCTGGCTGGATCTTGCGCTTCACAGCGACAAAGACCTTGACCATCTTCATGACGCCTGGAGGCATCTCGTCGCCACGCTGTACCTTCTCGACCTTGTCCATGAAGCGTGCTTCGAGCAGCTTCTTGGATTCGTCATACTGGCCACGCAGAGCTTCGAGTTCGCCCTGGAGCTTCTCGTCGTCGACAGCAAACTGCCACCACTGCGACCGCGGATATTCGGTCATCAGTTCACGGGTGATCGTCGAGCCCTTCTTGAAGCCCTTCGGACCCGCTGCAGCGACCTTGCCATCGATCATGTCGGCAAGACGGCCATAGACGTTGCGATCCAGGATAGCCTGTTCGTCGTCACGGTCCTTGGCGAGACGCTCGATTTCCTCGCGTTCGATAGCCATGGCGCGTTCGTCCTTTTCAACGCCGTGGCGATTGAAAACGCGAACTTCCACAACCGTACCGTAGGTTCCGGGCGGCATACGCATGGAGGTGTCACGGACGTCCGATGCCTTTTCACCGAAGATGGCGCGCAGGAGCTTCTCTTCCGGCGTCATCGGGCTTTCACCCTTCGGCGTGATCTTGCCGACAAGAATGTCGCCAGGATGCACTTCGGCACCGATGTACACGATACCGGCTTCGTCGAGATTCTTCAGCGCTTCTTCCGAAACGTTCGGAATGTCGCGAGTGATTTCCTCAGGTCCAAGCTTGGTGTCGCGGGCAGCTACTTCGAATTCCTCGATATGGATCGAAGTGAACACGTCGTCCGAAACGATCTTCTCGGAAAGAAGGATCGAATCTTCGTAGTTGTAGCCGTTCCACGGCATGAACGCGACGAGCACGTTACGGCCGAGAGCCAGATCGCCCAGATCCGTCGACGGACCGTCAGCGATGATGTCACCCTTCTGGATGGGATCGCCAACGCGTACGAGCGGACGCTGATTGATGCAGGTGTTCTGGTTCGAACGCTGGAACTTCATCAGGCGATAGATATCGACGCCCGACTTGGACGGATCGAGATCTTCAGTCGCACGGATAACGATACGCGTTGCGTCAACCTGATCGACCACACCGCCACGGCGTGCTGCAATAGCGGCACCGGAGTCACGCGCAACGACAGCTTCCATGCCCGTACCGACGAACGGCGCTTCAGCGCGAACGAGCGGCACAGCCTGACGCTGCATGTTCGAGCCCATGAGAGCGCGGTTGGCGTCGTCGTTTTCAAGGAACGGGATGAGAGCCGCAGCAACCGAAACGAGCTGCTTCGGCGACACGTCCATCAGATCCACGTTTTCACGCGGAGCCATCATCACTTCGCCTGCATGACGGCAGATGACGAATTCGTCAACGAAACCGCCCCGCTCGTCCAGCTCGACGTTAGCCTGCGCAACCGAGTGCTTGGCTTCTTCCATCGCCGACAGATAGACAACGTCGTTCGTTACCTTGCCGTCGACAACCTTGCGGTACGGGCTTTCGATGAAGCCGTACTTGTTGACGCGGGCAAAAGTTGCAAGCGAGTTGATCAGACCGATATTCGGGCCTTCCGGCGTTTCAATCGGGCAGATACGGCCATAGTGGGTCGGATGCACGTCGCGGACTTCGAAGCCAGCGCGCTCGCGGGTCAGACCGCCCGGTCCAAGAGCCGAGAGACGGCGCTTGTGGGTGATTTCCGAAAGCGGGTTGGTCTGATCCATGAACTGCGACAGCTGCGAGGAACCGAAGAACTCGCGCACGGCTGCAGCAGCCGGCTTCGCGTTGATCAGATCCTGCGGCATGACCGTGTCGATTTCGATCGAGGACATACGTTCCTTGATCGCGCGCTCCATACGGAGCAGACCGACGCGATACTGATTTTCCATCAGTTCGCCGACCGAACGCACACGGCGGTTGCCGAGATTGTCGATGTCGTCGATTTCGCCGCGACCGTCGCGCAGTTCCACCAGCATCTTGACCACGGCCAGGATGTCTTCCTTGCGCAGAACGCGCACGGTGTCTTCCGCGTCGAGATCCAGACGCATGTTCATCTTGACGCGACCAACGGCCGAAAGGTCGTAGCGCTCAGCGTCGAAGAACAGCGAGTTGAACATCGCTTCGGCGGAATCCATCGTAGGCGGTTCGCCCGGACGCATGACGCGATAGATGTCGAACAGGGCTTCCTGACGGCTTTCGTTCTTGTCGACAGCCAGCGTGTTGCGGATGTAGCCACCGATGTTGATATGATCGATGTCGAGGACGTTGATTTCCGTCTCGCCGGTGTCGATCAGAGTCTTGAGGACCTTCTCGTCGATTTCGTCACCAGCTTCGAGATAAATCTCGCCGGTTGCGTAATTGACGACATCTTCCGCAAGATACGAACCGAACAGATCGTCTTCCGTCGCCTTGATGGCCTTGAGGCCCTTTTCAGCAAGCTGCTTGGCCGAACGGGCGGTCAGCTTCTTGCCGGCTTCAAGAACGACTTCACCGGTGTCCGCATCGATGAGATCGGAGATGATCTTCATGCCCTTGAAGCGGTCAGCCGAATACGGAATGCGCCAGTTGTCGCCGTCACGCGTATAGGTGACAGTCTTGTAGAACGTCGACAGAATGTCTTCGCCGTCCATGCCGAGAGCCATCAGCAGCGTGGTGGCCGGCAGCTTGCGGCGGCGGTCGATACGTGCGTAGACGATGTCCTTGGAATCGAACTCGATATCGAGCCAGGAACCGCGGTAAGGGATGACGCGCGCGGCGAACAGGAGCTTGCCCGAAGAATGGGTCTTGCCCTTGTCGTGGTCGAAGAAGACGCCCGGCGAACGGTGCATCTGCGAAACGATCACGCGCTCTGTGCCATTGACGATGAAGGTGCCGTTGTCGGTCATGAGCGGCATATCGCCCATGTAGACATCCTGCTCCTTGATGTCCTTGATCGACTTCGCGCCGGTATCTTCGTCAATATCGAACACGATAAGACGCAGCGTCACCTTGAGTGGCGCCGAATACGTCAGATCGCGCTGACGGCATTCGTCAACGTCGAATTTTGGTGCGTCGAATTCGTAGCGAACGAATTCGAGCATTGAAGCGCCGGAGAAATCCTGAATTGGGAAAACAGACTTGAAAACCGCCTGCAAACCCTCGTCAGAACGCCCACCGGATGGTTCTTCAACCATAAGGAACTGGTCGTAAGATGCCTTCTGAACCTCGATAAGGTTCGGCATCTCGGCGACCTCTGGGATCTTGCCGAAAAATTTGCGTACGCGCTTGCGACCATTGAATGAATGGGTCTGAGCCATCGTCGCTCCTCGTTCTATAGCCTTGCGGCTTGCTCACGCCTTGCGGCCTTTATCATGCGCCGCCCTTCGGCGGTCCTTCGAGCACATGGTCCTTCAGATCGGCCCCTTCAGATCGGATGGATCGAAAAGGATCATGTGCAAACTTTCCAGAGCTGCTTTCCGCATCGTTACCGGCACGCGGCGCTCTTAACGGGCTAAAACCCGTTTCCTGAAAGCCGTTCCGGCACTCAGGAAAAGGGTTCCAGTCATCCGACCCACCAGGAAAGTCCGGCGGGAACTGGCGGATGGAAAACCATCCGCCAGAATAGTCCGAACTTACTTGAGTTCGACCTTGGCGCCAGCAGCTTCGAGCTGTGCCTTGATCTTCTCAGCTTCGTCCTTCGAAGCGCCTTCCTTGACAGCCTTAGGAGCGCCTTCGACCAGGTCCTTGGCTTCCTTGAGGCCGAGACCGGTGATTGCGCGCACTTCCTTGATCACGTTGATCTTGTTAGCGCCGCCGTCAGCGAGAACGACGTCGAATTCGGTCTTTTCTTCAGCAGCAGCAGCCGGAGCAGCGCCACCAGCAGCAGCAACTGCAACAGGAGCAGCAGCCGAAACGCCCCACTTCTCTTCGAGAAGCTTCGAAAGCTCTGCAGCTTCGAGAACGGTCAGTGCCGACAGGTCGTCAACGATCTTTGCGAGATCAGCCATTTTGGTATTTCCTTAGTTTCAAGGTTTGAACAATTGACAGCGAAAAACGGCCTTACGCCGCCTCGTTCTTCCGGGCGTGCGCGCCAATAACGCGAGCGATCTGGCCCGCTGGTGCGCTGGTAAGTACTGCGAGACGCTGAGCCGGGGTCTGGATCATTCCAACCAGCTTTGCGCGCAGTTCGTCGAGCGATGGGAGCGAAGCAAGCGACTTGACGCCATCGGCGTTAAGCGTCGTTGCACCCATTGCACCACCGAGGATAACGAGCTTGTCGTTAGCCTTGGCGAATTCGACGGCTACTTTCGGAGCAGCAATCGGGTCGTTTGCATAAGCAACAACCGTCTGACCTGTAAACAGATCAGAAATGCCTTCCGATTCCGTGCCCTGAAGAGCGATCTTGGCAAGGCGGTTTTTCGCGACTTTAACGGACCCACCTGCATCACGCATCTTCGAGCGAAGATCGCTCATCTGCGCAACGGTGAGACCGGTATAGTGGGCCACGACGACCGAACCGGACTCTTTAAAAGCGCCGTTCAGCCACGAGACAAATTCGCGTTTTTCCGCTCTATCCACTGTCTCTCTCCAGTAGGCAGGACCACATGGCCCTGCCGGTTGCCTTTGCCGGACGAACTTCACAGTCAGCCCGACGTTCGAGGATCCTGTCCCCTTCAGCTATCCTGGAAGCCAGGCGTCACTCAAAGGCAACTACGGTTCAAACCTTGCATGCGTATTCACGCGAAACAGGGTTATTCCACGTCTCATGCAGGCCACATGTTTAAGGACAATCATCCGAAGATGATGATCCGCCTGCAATCTCGGACAGGATAACCGGACTTTCGTCCGGCTATCCGGATCTTGCGATCCGGAATTTTTGCCTTTCGCCCTGCTTTACAGGACTGGCTGGCAGCCACGCCTCCCCAACCGGAAAGGCTTGGACTCCGGCGAACCGGAGCCCATGAAAACTTAGGCGACGACCTTGACGGTTGCCGGATCGACCTTGACGCCAACGCCCATGGTCGAGGAAAGCGATACGCGCTTGACGTATTCACCCTTGGCAGCCGACGGCTTTGCCTTGATGACGGCGTCAGCGAAAGCCTTGATGTTTTCTTCGAGCTTGGCATTGTCGAAGGAAACCTTGCCGATACCGGCATGGATGATACCAGCCTTCTCGACGCGGAATTCGACTGCACCGCCCTTGGAAGCAGCAACAGCGGCTGCAACGTCGGTGGTGACGGTGCCAACCTTCGGGTTCGGCATCATGCCACGCGGGCCGAGAACCTTACCAAGACGGCCAACGAGCGGCATCATGTCCGGGGTTGCAATGCAGCGATCGAAGTCGATCTTGCCGCCATTGACGATTTCGAACAGTTCTTCCGCACCGACGATGTCGGCGCCAGCCTTCTTGGCTTCTTCAGCCTTGTCGCCGCGAGCGAAAACAGCAACGCGAACCGTACGGCCCGTGCCATTCGGCAGGTTGACAACGCCGCGAACCATCTGGTCAGCGTGGCGCGGATCGACGCCGAGGTTCATCGCGATTTCGATGGTTTCATCGAACTTGGCGACAGCACGTTCCTTGACGAGGCCGATAGCAGCCGACAGATCGTACAGCTTGTTGCGATCGACGCCTTCACGGATCTTGTTAATGCGCTTGGAAATCTTCGCCATCGTCTCAGCCCACCACTTCCAGGCCCATCGAACGGGCAGAACCTTCGATCATGCGCATCGCTGCTTCAATATCAGCGGCGTTCAGATCCTTCATCTTCGCTTCAGCGATCGTGCGAACCTTGTCGCGGGAGATCGTGCCGGCGCTCGCCTTGCCCGGGGTCTTCGAACCGGACTTGAGGTTAGCGGCCTTCTTGAGGAAGTAGGTCACCGGAGGGGTCTTCATCACAAAAGTGAAAGACTTGTCCTGATAATAGGTGATCACGACTGGAATCGGCGAACCCTTTTCCATTTCCTGCGAGGCAGCGTTGAACGCCTTGCAGAATTCCATGATGTTGATGCCGCGCTGACCCAGGGCCGGACCGATCGGGGGCGACGGATTGGCCGCACCTGCCGCTACCTGGAGCTTAAGCTGGCCTGCAATTTTCTTAGCCATTGCTTTCTGCCTTTTTAATTTGCCGGAAAATCCGGCTTTCTCGATTAATGCCGGAAGTTCCGGCTCTCGACTGACGCCAGCTGAACTGGCGGGCAGTTCGGTGGTTCGGAGCTCGACGACCGGCTAAGCCGCCTTCCCTTCCACCATTTCACCCCGCCCGAAATTCGGTCAGGGTGAATGCCCTTGCGGGCAAAACGATCAGAGCTTGTCGACCTGACCGTATTCCAGATCCACAGGCGTTGCGCGCCCGAAGATGGAAACCTCAACCTTGAGACGCGCACGTTCTTCGTCGACTTCCTGAACGATGCCGTTGAACGAAGCGAACGGACCATCGGAAACGCGAACGTTTTCGCCAATCTCGAAGGATACCGAAGTCTTTGGACGTTCGACACCATCCTGAACCTGGTTCAGAATCTGGTCGACTTCCTTCTGGGAAACCGGAACAGGCTTGGAATCGCCAAGGAAACCAGTGACTTTCGGGGTATTCTTGATAAGCGAGAAGACGGCATCCGTGAGGGTTGCACGAACCAGCACGTAACCCGGGAAGAACTTGCGCTCTGCGTCAACCTTGCGGCCGCGGCGCACTTCAACGATCTTCTCGGTCGGCACAACGATCTGCTCGATCAGCTCGGACAGACCCTTCTGCTTCGCCTTGGCTTCGATATCCTCGGCGACCTTCTTTTCGAAATTGGAATAGGCGTGAACGATGTACCAGCGCGCCGTCATCTAAAAACTCCCCAATCCTAACTTATCGACCAAGGCCGAGAATAAATTCTACGCCATAGGCCATAAGCTGGTCGGCAAGAAAAAAGAACGCGGCAGCCAGAAACGCCATAATCACCACCATAATGGTGGAGATGACCGTTTCACGCCGTGTAGGCCAGGTCACCTTCGCCGTTTCGGCGCGAACCTGCTGAAAAAAGGTGATCGGATTCGTTTTGGATGCCATCTGCCGCTCTGTCATTGATCCGGCGCTACCCCCAAACCCCAACCCGTCGAAACGAATCAGAAGCCTGAAGTCACGCGTATACGGCACGCAAAGCTGAAAATTCAGCCCCACGCGCCGCGTGTCTGTTGACGCTACATAGAATCGATTCCCGAAAAAAACAAGCCCAAAGGTTAAAAGAATACCATACAGGCTTATCGGAAATCCGATCCTTGCGAATATCACTCGGCGCACCATCCAATCGTGCGGCGGCGATCCTTCCCTACCCGGCCAACAAATCCCGCAGGGAATTATCATTTTCAACGACGTCGCCTTGCCGAAGCCTGCGCCACCGTCGAAAAGGTAAGGCGGCATAGATTGCCGCCTAACTTATAATATAGAAAACGGGCGCCCATAGTCAAGCCATGAGCACCCGTTATAAAATGGCAGGGGCAGCAGGGCTCGAACCCGCGACCTACGGTTTTGGAGACCGTCGCTCTACCAACTGAGCTATACCCCTATGCGGCATTGCAATGCCTGATCGGCAGAATGCCAGACTGGCGGCGTAACCGCCAGTCAAATTGATTACTCGATGATCGAGGAGACGATGCCTGCACCGACGGTGCGGCCGCCTTCACGGATAGCGAAGCGGAGCTTCTCTTCCATGGCGATCGGCACGATCAGGGTGACGTCCATAGCGACGTTGTCGCCAGGCATAACCATTTCCGTGCCTTCCGGCAGCGTGACAACACCGGTCACGTCCGTCGTGCGGAAGTAGAACTGCGGACGGTAGTTCGTGAAGAACGGCGTATGACGGCCACCTTCGTCCTTGGTCAGAATGTAGGCTTCTGCCTTGAACTTGGTGTGCGGCTTCACAGAACCCGGCTTGCAGAGAACCTGGCCGCGTTCAACGTCTTCACGGCCAACGCCGCGGATCAGAGCGCCGATGTTGTCGCCAGCCTGGCCCTGATCGAGCAGCTTGCGGAACATTTCAACGCCGGTAACCGTCGTCTTCGCCGTCGCCTTGATGCCGACGATTTCAACTTCTTCACCAACCTTGACGATACCGCGCTCAACGCGACCCGTCACAACCGTACCACGGCCCGAGATCGAGAACACGTCTTCGATCGGCATCAGGAACGGCTGGTCGATCGGACGTTCCGGGGTCGGAATGTAGTCGTCAACAGCGGCCATCAGCGAACGAACGGCGTCTTCGCCCAGTTCCTTCGAAGAATCTTCCAGAGCAGCAAGAGCCGAGCCCTTGATGATCGGAACTTCGTCGCCCGGGAAGTCGTACTTCGACAGAAGTTCGCGTACTTCCAGTTCAACCAGTTCGAGCAGTTCTGCATCGTCAACCTGGTCGCACTTGTTCAGGAACACGACGATTGCCGGAACGCCAACCTGACGAGCGAGCAGGATGTGCTCACGGGTCTGCGGCATCGGGCCGTCAGCGGCCGAAACAACCAGAATTGCGCCGTCCATCTGGGCAGCACCGGTGATCATGTTCTTCACATAGTCAGCGTGACCTGGGCAGTCGACGTGTGCATAGTGACGGTTCGGCGTTTCGTACTCGACGTGTGCCGTCGAGATCGTGATGCCGCGGGCGCGCTCTTCAGGAGCGGCGTCGATCTGGTCATACGCCTTGAACTCGCCGAAAAACTTCGTGATCGCTGCAGTCAGCGACGTCTTGCCATGGTCAACGTGACCAATCGTGCCGATGTTAACGTGGGGCTTCGTACGTTCGAATTTGCTCTTTGCCATCGCCGTTGTTCTCTTTGTTCTAGAACCGCTCAAGCGCCAGCACAAAAGCCTTTTGGCTTCCGGGCCAGCATTTATGCCAAAACGGAACGGCGAACCGCCCGTCGATGATTCCTTACACGCCAAACCGCTCTGAAAAATTTGGAGCGGGTAGCGGGAATCGAACCCGCGTATTCAGCTTGGAAGGCTGCTGCTCTACCATTGAGCTATACCCGCGCACTCTTAACTCTGATCCGACAGTGGTGGAGGGAGTTGGATTTGAACCAACGTAGGCATAGCCAACGGATTTACAGTCCGTCCCCTTTAACCACTCGGGCATCCCTCCAGATATCACTATCAGCAGAGTCGAGCGACTAGGCATTTCCGCGGGGCTTCTGGCTGACTGTTGGGCCAGCCGTCGATCCGCGAGGGGCCTTATGACGATAAGCTTATCCCCTGTCAACAGGGTAAAAGCGAAAAGAATGCATGTCCGTCCACAACGTCGTGGAAAGATCCTCTTCCACGCTCCTGTTCCATAGGCTCAAACGCCCGCATTTCTCAGGATTTTCCAGCCATCAGAGATTATTTTGCAATCAGAACAGCCTGATAGCAATCACAGGTGAAGTCGCTATCTTCCGCTCACCTAAAGAGTTATAAGCACGCCATGACCGATCAAAACTCGCCCCGCACCCCAAAAGATTCTCATTATGCGCGCCTGCGCCGCCAGCATCGCGACCAGAAGGCCGTGACCGAAGGCAAATCACCGCGCAAACCGCAGCGTCCTTCCATTTCGGCAAGCGCCGTGACTGAGGGAACCGTACGGCTTTATGGCCTGCATACAGTCCGCGCCGCCGTGGAAAACCCGGAACGCAAGATATTGCGCATGCGCGCGACGCGAAACGGATTCGCCCGACTTGAGATCGGAGAGGCTGAATCTCTCCCCTTCCCTGTCGAAATCGTTGATCCGCGCGATATCGACAAGGAAACGGGTTCCGAGGCCGTCCATCAGGGCGTCATGATAGAAGCTGAACCGCTGCGCGCCCGTAAACTGTCCGAACTGAAGGACAGCCCGCTGCTTCTCGTTCTCGATCAGGTGACGGATCCGCACAATGTCGGCGCTATCATGCGTTCAGCCGTCGCCTTCGGTGCTGGCGCGCTGATTACGACAAGCCGTCACAGCCCGCAGGAAACCGGCGTTCTGGCGAAGGCCGCCTCCGGTGCACTCGAAATGATCTCTCATATCGAAGTGCGCAATCTGGCCGAAGCGATTGAAGAGCTGCACAGCCTCGGGTTCCAGACCATCGGTCTTGATTCGGAAGGGCCGCAGGAAATGGAAGCCACCTTGTCCGGCGGACGAATCGCCCTGGTACTGGGTGCAGAAGGCAAAGGTCTGCGTCAAAAGACGCGCGAAACAGTCACCGCGCTTGCCCGCCTCGACATGCCGGGCGAAATCAAGTCGCTCAACGTATCGAATGCGGCTGCAATCTCGCTTTATGCTGCTGAGCGATATCTGCGCGCACGTTGATTCGAGTATGACTCTTCAATGAAATGCCTCCCGGCCGGTTGTCCTGCCGGGAGATACAGATATCGAATCGCGATGACCCGGAGCGGTTCCAGCTCAAACAGAAGCGTGGAACCGCTCTATCTCTTTGTTTGTACGCATTATCCTACGCGAAACCGCTTCGCACTTTCGCTGGAAATACTCTCAGGCAGTGGCGATATAGGTGCGAATATCTTCCGCCTCGCGCTCAACATCTTCGATGCGCCGCTTCACAACGTCACCAATCGAGATGATTCCCACGAGCTTGCCATGTTCTTCCACCGGCATATGGCGGAATCGGCTTCGTGTCATGATTTCCATCACCTGATTGATCGTGTGATGTTCGCGACAAACCTGCACTTTTGCCGTCATGACCTCGGTGACCGGCATGCTCATGGCCTTGGTTTCTTGAGCGGCAACAGCACGCACCACATCGCGCTCTGACAGGATTCCCTTGATTCGACCGGCCTCGTCGCACACCACCAGAGCGCCGATCTTGTATTTGTTCAACATGGCGACAGCATGGGATAGTGTATCGGCAGGTGCGATAACCACTACATCCCTGCCCTTTGTTTCGAGAATCGATCTTACGGTCATGCCAAGTCCCTCCAAGATTTAGCACTCGCTGCTTCTGGCGTTCAAACGCCATATGAAGCAGAACGCAGCTCCTCCCACCACGTTCCATGATGGTGCGCTTCGATCGTCCGATTAGCAAGTGGCATCAAATGAGGAGGTGGCTTTGTCAAAGCCAAAAGAGTGCAGAACCCTATCGCCTCAGCACGGCATCATAGCTGCGTGGGCGGTCCATCAGTGAAATACCGAAAAAGCCGGCGATGAAGCCGCCAATATGCGCTTCCCAGGCAATGCTGGAAAGGTCCGCCCCGCCAGTCGAGTAAAGACCGGTAATAATGTTGATCAGGAACCAGACACCCACAAAAGTCAGGACGGGCTTCAGCGTCAGGGTCAGCCCCACCGGAAGAACGGGGCCTGCGAATTCCGATCTGCGTCCATGGCCGATGCGACGAAAACCGTAACGCGCCGCTGCACCCATCATTCCCGAAATCGCGCCCGATGCGCCCACCAGTGGCGAAACGCTGTCCGGATAGATCGCATAATGGGTCAACCCGGCAATCACCGAAGTGAATATCCAGAAAACGATCATTCGTCCGGTACCGATGCGCCCGGCCAACGGGGAACCGAAAGCCGCAAGCCAGATCATGTTGACGGCAATATGGGCGAAGCCGCCATGCATGAAGGAATAGCTGATGAGCGTAAAAAGTGCGGCGGGATCGGTGAACCCGTCCGCCAGCGAGAACCGCGCCGGAACGAGCGCGAAGTTCAGCATGAATTCATAGTTCTGCTGCTCGCTGATGAGGTAGTTCTGATAAATATAGACTGCGGCGCAGAGGCCAATCAGAGCGAGAACAACGCCCGGAATATTGAACATCGGCTCACTACCGCCCGACCGGCGGTTACTGCCGTTCATTTCCGGCTGGGGAACGCTCATGAACTGCTGCTTTCTATTTTATGCGAAGCACCGCAATTGGACCGAAGGAGCCTTTTGCGTCTGGTCGATGCATGTTGATAGGGCAGAATTTGTTAAAAATAAAGGCCGACGGAGGTTCCCGGTCGGCCTTCACGCGAACAGAAATCTTTCGCGAAATTAAATCTGGAGCTCAGAAAAACGCCAACCAAGTCAAAGGCTTCGTCTGATGCCCTATCAAAGCGCGTCTTTCAGTGCCGTGCAACCATTACTTATTATTAACCTTAACGGACGAGCCCGGTGGATGAAGAAAGGGTTAAACTGGCATCCTCGCCGTTAATACTATTTTAATGCGTTCAACAGCGGAGCCAGCCTCCGCGTGCAACGGACAAATCAACGGCGCATGATGAAACACCGCAGTACGATCGCGATTTTCGCCGAATGGCAGCGCTTGGCCCGCACTGAAAGCGGTTTCTTTCGCGCGCCGATGCGCGAACAGATCGAGCCGCGCAAGCTCGGGCGCCATCTATCCGACCTCTTCTTCCTTGAGGCTGAAAAAGACGGCGACCTGTCGTTTCGTCTGGCCGGAACACGCATCTGCACCCTTTTCGGTCGCGAACTGAAGAACACACGGTTTCTCTCACTCTGGTCCGAGCGGGACCGGGCAGCCCTTGGCGAACTGTCGGAAAATGTAAGTAGCCTGGAAGTCCCTGCCCTCGTATCGCATGTGGGAATCAGCATGTCCGGGCGAAGCCTCGGGCTGGAAATGTTTCTCGCCCCGCTGGAGGCGCCAAACGGGCAGATCAGCCTGCTTGGCAGCATCGCCGTGCTTGATTCCGTCGCATGGGTCGGAGCCGATCCAATCGTCCTCGGGCATTTGAATTCCATCGACCCGGTGGCGCCCGATCTGATTCTTGCGGATGACATCCGAAAATCGGCTGCCATCACGGTGAATGCACCCCGAACAGGCCGGGAATGGACGAATGTTCGCCTGACGCAGCCACAGGAGCACGCCGCTCCGAAATTGCGCGTCATCAAGGGCGGCAAAGCCTGACGTAGGGTTGAAATCGCGATTTCTCTTTATCGACGGCTACTGTATTGTGACGGATAATAAGAGTACCCAATTTCGAGATGGATCGGCTTTGATGAATAGATTTGCTGCGGCATCTACTGCAAGCAATGTGCGGCAGGAAAATTTCAACGCCGTGAATGTCGATCTCAACGGTCGCTACATGCTGGAAAATCGCAGCGAATTTCCCTGCATCATCAAGCGTATGTCGCCCGGAACTGCCCTGATGAGCGGAATTGCAACGCCGCGCAACGGCGAACGGATCATCGCCTATATCGATCACGTGGGACGGATTGAAGGAATTGCCAACGAGGTTACATCCGAAGGTTTCCACATTCTCCTGTCGACCTCCGAACAGAAGAAAGACAAGCTTTCCGCACAGTTGACCTGGCTTGCCAACAAGCACGAACTTGCCCTGCCCGAAGATCGCCGTCACGAACGTGTTGTGCCACGCAAGACCCAGCAGAACATTACTTTTGCCGATGGCGCCCAAAGACTGTGCCGCATTGCGGACCTTTCGCTTTCCGGTGCGGCAATCGAAAGCGAGTTCAAGCCCGCGATCAAGAGCGGCGTCATGCTTGGACCGATCCGGGGAACTGTCGTCCGTCATTTCCAAGGCGGCTTTGCAATCGAGTTCGCCACCATCCAGACCAGCACAACGCTGGACAATCTTTTCGGCTGAAAGCATCCGCCCAAAAGATGAACGCGCGTCAAGGTTACGGAATGGCAAACCACGAAATGCCCGCATTCACGAAAAAGCCGCAAAAACAGCCCATTTTGCCCTGAATTTGTCCGTTCGTTGACAAAAAGTTTCAGCGTTATTTGCAGTTTTAATCGAATTTGACTCGCATTTTCGCGCGCAAATTTGCGTGCCTTCAAATTGTCTAAGTCATCTTGGTCTCCAACAGGGAGACAAAAGAATGACAAAACAAACAATCATCGCAGCCATCCTGATGCTGCTTGGAATCGGACTGGCAGAGGCAGCAAGCCCCGCCTCCAATTCACCGTGGATGACGACCGGCGAACGCACTTCGCAGCCGATTGGCCACTACGAATTCTGCGATCGCTACAAGTCCGAATGCAACATCACCAGCCGCAACAGCAATATGCTGAAGCTGACACCGGAAATCTGGAAACAGATCATCGCGGTCAATGCGAGCGTCAACGAAAAGATTGCGCCGATGACCGATATGGAAGCCTGGGGTCGCGAGGAATACTGGGAATATCCGACAACAGTCGGTGACTGCGACGACTACATGCTTTTGAAGCGTCGTGAACTGATGGCGCTCGGCATCCCGGCAAATACGCTGCTTTTCACAGTGGTTCGCCAGCCAAACGGTGAAGGCCATGCGGTTCTGACCGTTCGCACCGACCGTGGCGACTTCATTCTCGACAATCTCGATACCCGCGTTCTCGCCTGGAACAAGACCGACTATACCTATCTCAAGCGCCAGTCGACCACGAACACCGGTAGCTGGGTCTCAATCAAGAGCGACCGCGAACTCTTGGTCGGCAGCATCAAGAACTAACCAAAAGACAAAACAAACAAGGACGGGCCGTCAGTCTCCCTCTGGCCCCGTCCTTTTTATTTTCAGGCCGGCTCCAGCCCACGCATGAAAGACCGGGCCTTCTCGACGTAATGCTCCGCGGAAAGTCTGAGTTTCTCGACCGCAGCATCGTCCAGTTCCCGGAGGATTCGCGCAGGAGAACCGACGACCAGCGAATTGTCCGGTATTTCCTTGCCCTCGGTCACAAGCGCCCCTGCCCCGATCAGACAGTTTTTTCCAATCTTCGCGCCGTTGAGAACGATGGTTCCCATACCGATCAATGTGTTGTCGCCAACGGTGCAGCCATGAAGTATGGCCCGATGCCCGATGGTGCACCCTGCACCGACTGTGAGCGGAAAGCCGATATCGGTATGCATGATGGTGTGTTCCTGAACATTGGTGTCATCGCCAATGGTGATCGGCTCATTATCGCCGCGCAATACGGCACCGAACCAGAACCCGGCATTCTCACCCACAACGATCTTGCCGATCAGGGTCGCATCAGGCGCGATCCAGTTGCTGCTGCGGTCCGCGAATAGCGGCTTGTGCCCGTTATATGCATAGATCGGCATGTTCTTCCTCCATCAGCAAACTCGATATTGAATCGCTAAGCCGTTTCAAGCAGTCATACAAGCACGACTTCACGCTCTGTTAACCATAAAAGACCGATATTCTTTTGCAATATCATCACCATGACACCCAGATGGAAACAGCACCAGATTACACCGCCTCGAAAATGGGAAGCCGCCTCTTCGGCTGGCTGCTGTTGGCGGTTATCGTCCTGATTCTGCTTTCGGTTGCCGTAAATGTTGGCGGGCGTCTGCTTGGCCCGCTGATTGCGCGCGGCGGACACTCCGACAGCACGCACGGTTATGAAATCATCATTGGCAACAATGTCCTGTCGATTCCAGCCAATATGATCCGCTTTTCGAACCAGCGACGTGACGGGGTGACGAGGCGTCTCGATCTTTATGCCCGCTGGCCGGGCCTTACCGGCTATACGGAACGCGACCGCGCCATCTTCAACCTTCTCACTTCGAAGCGGCATCTCATTTTCATGTCTATCGAACAGCGAACCATGTCCCGCGACATGAGCGGGCGCTATCTGGCCATCTATGCCGAGCTGATAGACCCGAACGGGGAAACCGCCCCCGGAAACCTGACGGTACACCGTTTTCTGGAAAGCAGCGGTTACAAGGGCGAGGAACTCGTCCTGTCCGATCCGAGCAGCGGCAAGCCGGAATTCGTTGCACGATGTCTTGCGGATAGCGGTGCGGAAAGCTTCAATTCATGCGAGCGCGACGTCCAGTTCGGCCGCGACTTGCAGATACTTTATCGCTTCCCCCGCTCCATGCTTGGCGAATGGAAGTCACTGGACAAGGCGATCGTCGATTTTGCGAACGCGCATCTTCTGGGAAACGATACGAAACAGATCGACTGATCTCAAAGCATGTTGCTTAAAAGTGGGAACCGCCTCCGCGGGGAAATCGGTTCACTGGACTGATTTCTGATCCCCGCTACGATGGGATAAAGACATGCTTGAAAACAAAAGCTTAAAGCGTGCCTTTCAAATTGATAAAGCGCGACACGCTTTATTGCCCAACCAGATACTGAAATTTGGAGCGACCGTCTTCAGCGAACTTGATCTGGCTGAGCGGAACGCCGCTCAAAAGATGCTCCTCCGTGGCAGCCAGCACGATCTCCAGCTTTAGTATTTCTGCCGACCCAAGAAACTTCCAGCATCCTTTTCCTGCGAGAAGCGAGTAGTTGTGGTCCATAACATAGGCTGCGGCGGCATAAGCGCCGTCGCATTTCCCGATGCTTTGCGGTTCATCGAGGATCTCAATGACCGATCGTGAGCCATCGTCCTGCCCGGTTTCGATAGTGCCGAGGACTTCTGCGCGCGCCGCTAAGGACAGGGCCACCAAAAGCATGGCCAATGAAAAACCGAATTTCATAAAGACACCCAAGGGTCAAAACTATCTGGCGTTCTCAGGGATAATCGCAAATCTCATAACCGCTCAGCTCTGATTCCACGCCCGCCTTGATCCAGAAGAAAACGCTGCCTTCGCTCGTCATATGGGCGGTGCATAAAGCGACGACATTTTCCTTGCCGACGGGCGCCTTGCTCGCGCAAGAGGCTTTCCAGCTCGCGATCCGCGCGATGGAATCCTTTTTGATATCAGGAAATCCGAAATAGATGGTTTTGAAGTTCTCTGCGAGCTTCGGGCAGGTTCCGTCATCCTCGATAGCCTGCGCACGGACGACTGACGGCAGCATGACAGAAAGGGCCAGCGTAGCAGCGATGATCTTCATGAATCCTCATTAGTCATATCTGGAGTCATATCTGGACAACAAAACGCCCTCTCCATAGGAAAGGGCGTCAAAGAACATTCCTGCCCGGCATCAGCGTCGTTCGCGACGCGATTGCCGTGACTGATCAAAGATCGACGTCAAGAATGGCCATCGAGAAATTGTAGGAGAGTTCGCCTTCATCCTCGTCCTTATAGACCAGGCCCAGGAATTCGTCGTTGAGGTAAAGCTCGGCGGAGTCGTTCTTGCGCGGACGCGCCTTCACCTGCAGGCCGGGATTATTGAAAGTCCGTTTGAAATAGGCGTCCAGTTTTTTGAGTTCTTCGGGTTTCAACCGGCTTCTCCTGATATTGAATTGAGCCGGTTTATTGCACCCGGCAATTTCCTATGTAAACCCCCGATAAACGGGGACTCAAGGGATGTTGGCGTCCAATAGCCTCTTTAGACAGAATATAGGCCGCATACTGGAAAAAACCAGCAAGCGGCCTTGTTCAAGCTGCAACGATACGATGTATCGCCTAAATCCCTTCGCCCAGCATCTGGTCCATGACGCGGGAAGGCTCGGCACAACCCGTATCGCCCATGATCCGGGCCGGTACACCGGCTACCGTGACATTGTTCGGAACAGGCTTCAGAACCACCGAACCGGCTGCAATTTTCGAGCAATGACCGACTTCGATATTGCCGAGAATTTTCGCGCCAGCACCGATCAGCACACCGTGACGGATTTTCGGATGACGGTCGCCGCTCGACTTCCCCGTACCGCCGAGTGTGACACCGTGAAGAATCGAAACATTGTCTTCGATCAACGCTGTTTCGCCGACCACAAGTCCGGTCGCATGATCAAGGAAAAGGCCGCTGCCAAGCCGTGCGGCCGGATGAATATCGGTCTGGAAGATCGATGACGAGCGGCTTTGCAGGTAATAGGCAAAATCCTTGCGGCCTTCATGGTAAAGCCAATGCGCCAGACGATGGGTCTGGATCGCATGGAAACCCTTCAGATAAAGGATAGGGTCCATGAAGCGGCTATAGGCCGGATCGCGATCATAAACCGCCTGAATATCAACGCGGACAATCTGCGACCACTCCGGATTGGCATCCAGCATCGCGTCGAAGGTCTGGCGCAGAATATCGGCGCTCAGATCGGCATGGCCGAGACGCTCGGCGATACGATGCATGACCGCATCTTCCAGGCTCGGCTGGTTGAGGATCGTCGCATAAAGGAACGTGCCCAATACGGGATCGTTCTTGGCGGCTTCCTCCGCTTCGGCACGGATGGAATGCCAGATAGGATCGACCTGCCCCAGACCGGGGGTCGCTTTCGCTGATGTGCGAACGGACATATGCATACTCCAGTTTTGCACCGCGCGAGGAGGAGACGGCAGCCGAACTTTCGCTCAGTCCCCACGCCGCAATACGAGTTCGGCGCGCAGCATAACTTAAAATGGTTTGCCTTGACACAGCCGAATTTGACGCGCCCTGTCGGCGCGCTCTTTGTCCAAGATCAAATTCCCGTCAGAGCGGATTTTCTTTCAAAAACTGCAACACCGCCTGCTTGTAGACCTTGTCACCAACGGCCAGCATATGGTCGCGGTCCGGAATATCGACGGCCTGTCCATTTGGCAGAAGATCGGCGAGTTCCTGCGCGCTGCCTGCAATATCATCGGTCGTGCCGACGGCCACGAGAACAGGCTGCATAATGCGTGCAATCGCAGCGGCGGGAACCAGCTCCTTGGAGGTAATCACACAGGCTGCAAGGGCGATACGGTCACTCTTCGTCTGGTCGGCAAATTTCCGGAACATCTGCCCACGTGGATGGGTGATCGTGGTCGGATCTTCTGCAAGCAGCGCCTCGCCAATAGGCTCCCAGTCGCCAGCGCCAGTCACCATACCGATGCCAAGCCCGCCGAAAACAGCGCTATGAACGCGCTCGGCGTGTTCAATCGCCAGAAATGCGGTGATGCGTGCGCCCATGGAATAGCCCATGACATGCGCCTTTTCGATCCCGAGATGATCGAGCAGGGCTGCGGCATCAGCCGCCATTTTGGTCGGCGTGTATTCGTCTGTGTCGTGGGGCTTCGCGGAAAGCCCGTGCCCACGATTATCGATGGCGATAACGCGGTATCCGGCTTCGGTCAGCGTACGGAACCAGCCGGGCGAAACCCAGTTGACGAGACTTGAAGAAGCAAAGCCATGAATGAGCAGGATCGGATCGCCTTCTCCGTCCTGACGATATGCCAGACGCAAACCGTCATGTTCGAAATATTCGATATCGAGGGCACTCACCTGATTATTCCTCTTGATTTTATTACAGCAGCGTCACGACCGGCATTCGCCACAAATCACACGATGGACCGCTTTGTCACCAATCTTTATCCCGGTTCGTTTAACCGTACCGGCCAGAACCTCCACGACATACGCTGCCGGCACTTCAGATGAAATGATATTTTCGGAGAATGGCACCGCATTTTGGTGAATGGCCGATACGCGTCCCTTGTCATCAAGGAAAATCATATCAAGAGGCGACGGTGTATTCTGCATCCACATCATGACACGGCGCATTTCTCCGAACACGAAGATCATGGCGCGATCCTTGGGAAAATCCGTGCGCCACATCAGGCCGCGCACACGCGCATCGTCGCTTTCAGCCACTTCCAGCGCAAAATTTACCTTGTTGCCATTGGAGGTAATGAATGTCAGCGGTTCCTTGTCGACCGGCAGCCGCATCGGCTGTGTCTCATCGGCCTGAGCAACGAATGCGAAGAAAACAAATGCAAAAGCGAGAAAAATGCGGCCCATACCCTGCCCACTCAGATAAACAAACTTGCTTGTAAACAAACAGGCTTGGAACCTAGCAACGGGACGGAGTGACGACAAGACCGCTCAGGCCGCACAAAGCGGCCTTCACCTGCTTGTTACAAGAATTGAGAAATTTGGCGCGCTTTTAACGGTCGCGCCCTAGATCCGTTCTGGTTAAAGCGGAATCATTGGAACCGCTCTATCCATTTGTTTTTAAGCATGTCTTTACCCCGAAACCGGTTCCCACTTTCGGGAGACATGCTCTAATGCGAAACCGGGATTGCCGTGCCGATATCCGGATGGATTTCAGCCGCCATCAGGCCCTTGTCGCCTTCGCCGAAGCGAATAAGCACGACCTGACCGGGGCGCAGCTCCATCATGCCGAAACGACGCAGCGTTTCCATATGGATGAAAATATCTTCCGTCCCCTCGCCGCGCGTCAGGAAGCCGAAGCCCTTGGTGCGGTTGAACCACTTGACGATCACGCGCTCAAGGCCGCTCGACGGCGTAACAGTCACATGAGTGCGCTGTGGCGGCATCTGCGCCGGGTGAACGGCAGTAGACGTATCCATCGACAGGACGCGGAAACATTGCAGGCCGCGATCGCCATTGCGAACTTCACAAACGATGCGTGCACCTTCCAGAGCAGTCTGGAAGCCGTCGCGGCGCAGTGACGTCACATGGAGAAGAATGTCATTAAGGCCCGGCTGGTCTGGAACAATGAAGCCGTAGCCCTTGGCTACGTCGAACCATTTGATATGGCCCGAGACTTCGATGATATCGCCCAGCTCTTCCGAGGCGTGCTGGCTGTGAAACTGGTCATTAGACACAGACTTGTCCGCCATGCGTTCGCCCCTCCTCTGTTCTTCCGTTGCGATTCCGACCTGATTCTTGTCCAAAGAATAACACTTCCTTAACCGGAGGCGGCAAGCCCAAACTTGCATCCGTCCCCATGAAGACCACAGACTTCACAACTTCATGGTTACTTTTCCCGGCACAGCAGCGTTTGAAACTGACCCACCACCTGAAATATGGCCGGTCGTCAATTTGGCAATGACATGTTCAGGACATTTCCGGTCACATCTGCTGCTCAAAATTTTTGAACGTCACTCTGTCCATGATAACTTGACGTTCGGCCTCCGACATCGGATTCGATGTCCTTGCGTTTCCCGAACGTCAACCGCCCGAATTACAACAGCCGAGGAAAAGACTATGCGCTATCTGCACACGATGGTCCGAATTCGCGACATCGACGAATCTCTCGATTTTTATGTAAACAAACTCGGCCTTGAAGAAATCCGCCGCACTGAAAATGACAAAGGCCGCTTCACGCTGATTTTTCTTGCTGCGCCCTCCGATACGGATCGGGCGAAGGCAGAGCGGGCGCCGGAACTGGAACTCACCTTCAACTGGGATCCGGAGACCTATACGGGCGGCCGCAATTTCGGCCATCTCGCCTATATGGTCGATGACATCTACACCACTTGCCAGAAGCTGCAGGATGCAGGCGTCACCATCAATCGTCCGCCGCGTGACGGGCACATGGCCTTCATCAAATCGCCCGATGGCATTTCCATCGAACTGATCCAGAAGGGCGACCGTCTGGCGCCGCAGGAGCCTTGGGCTTCAGCCGAAAATATCGGTAGCTGGTAACAGACCATGTCTCCCGAAAGTGGAAGCCGGTTTCGGGAAAAAGACATGCGTAAAACAAAAAGCCCGGTCTCACGACCGGGCTTTTTCTCAATTCTGAACGGTTATTCCGTTCCCTGAATGGCTGCGAGAAGCCATTCACCGCCATCCGTGCGGGTGAACGTCCAGAGTTCAACGCTTTCCACCGGCTCATCCGGATTGCCTTCGACGACAGCGCCGGTATTGCGATCCAGCATCACGTCGATCGCCGAATAGCGGATTGCAACGGTTGCGTATTCGACATCGCCTTCGCGCCAGGCTTCGGAAACGTCACCCTGCAGAAGCTTGACGTCCTTCACTTCGTTGCGCATGCCGCTGGAAGCGATCTCGCCCAGTTCTTCCGCCAGATAGGACATGGCTTCCGGGGTAGCGAGCTTGCGCAGCGCTGCATAATCCTCGCGGCCATAAGCGGTCTGGACTTCAGCAAGCATCTGTTCGAAACGATCCAGATCCTCTTGACCGACATCCATCGGTTCATCTTCAACCGCCGAAGCGGCGGGAGTGACCGGAGCGGCTGCCTGCTTGGTCTCGAACGGGTTCACCGAAGGCGTACGACCACCAAAACCGGCCTGTGAACCAGCTTGCGGGGCTGCTGTCTTTGCCGCACCGAAAGGCTGTGCGCCTGTGTTACCGGCGCCCGCCGCTGCCGGCTGGCGACGATTTGCGAACATACGCATGACAAACATCGCAATGAGCGCGATCACCGCAACCTGCAACAACAGGCCGAACATGCCGGCAAGACCGCCAAGGCCGTTGCCGAGCAGCATGCCGATCAGGCCACCGACGAGAAGACCGCCCAGCATGGAACGACCGAAGTTACCGAACATACCGCCGGAACGCTGTGCCTGCGCAGCATTCTGCGTGCCTGTTGCGCCCGGACGGTTGGTCTGCGTCGCGCCGGTATTCGGCGTCATCGAACGTTCCATCGGCGCGGCATTGTTAGGTGCAGTGCGCGTCGGCGCTGGCGCCTGATAAGTGCGCGCGCCACGGCTGCCGAAACCGCCACCGCCCGCACGGCGAGCCTCGGCGAAATCGACCGCAGCAAAAGAGGCAATCAGCCCTAATACCATTGCAGCTGTCAGTTTGGTCAGGCGGCTTCCGGAACCCGGCATCGGTTTCTCCCACTTAGAGTCATGTCTGAATGTTTAAATCAGTGCTCATATGGGAATTCGCCCCCACACCTCACAAGAGCGTGAAGACAAAAAATCCAGAAATTTCAAATGGACCCAGAACCTTCAAACGAGCCCGAAACTTTAAACAGGCAAAGCGGCATCCAGAATCTGTATCTGAGGCGTGACCGAGCCATTCCAATGATTTAGTGACAGATTGCCTGCCACATGGACGCTCTGACCGATATTGTTGAACAGGAAGCGCCCCAGATCGCCTTCCGCCGCCCGGAAGGCGATGGCATTGACGCGCTTTCCATCCGCGCCACGCAACGCGACACGCACATGATCGCGCCCCACGCCACGCACATCGGCCAATATATGATGCGGCAGCGCCAATATAGGCTGCGGATGCGCAGAACCATAGGGCCCAGCCTTCTGCAAGGCTTCGTAGAGCGACACTGTTGCGCCCGATGCGGCCAGCGCACCGTCGATGGACAGGCTCTGGTTTTCGCGCAGGCGCGAAACGATATGCGCCGATTCTTCTTCAAGATAAGCCCGCAACGCGCCGAGATTTGCGCGCTCGATGGTGATACCGGCCGCCATGGCATGGCCACCACCCTTGACGAGCAGCCCGCGTTCCACCGCGCCCCGCACCAGCTTGCCGAGATCAAGCCCCATGATCGAGCGACCGGAACCCGATCCGACACCATTGGCGTTGAAAGCAATGGCAAAGGCTGGCCGCCGGGCCTTTTCCTTAAGCCGCGAGGCCAGCAACCCGACGATACCGGGATGCCAGCGGTCACTTGCCGTCACGATCACCGATGCGCCCGCACCGCCGGATATTTCCAGCGAAGCTTCCGCTTCCGCCTCCATAAGCATCTCGGCTTCCATGGCCTGACGCTCCTGATTGAGCCGGTCAAGTTCCACGGCAATACGATCCGCGGTTGCGGGATCATCCAGCGTGAGCAATCGAGCGCCAAGCCCCGCATCGCCGATACGCCCGCCAGCATTGATGCGCGGCCCAATGAGATAGCCGAGGTGAAAGACATTGAGCGGTTCGCCAATGCGGGCAACGCGCGCCAAAGCCGCAAGGCCGACATTGCTCTGCGACCGAGCAACGACCAGTCCTTTGACGACGAAAGCGCGGTTCACGCCGGTCAACGGCACCACATCGCAAACCGTTGCCAGCGCCACCAGATCGAGCAGGGAAAGAAGATCAGGGCCTGGTCCCTTGCCGCGCTCACGCAGGATTTTGGTCACCTGTGCCAATGTCAGAAAGACCACGCCTGCGGCGCAAAGATGCCCCTGCTGCGAAATATCGTCTTCCCGGTTGGGATTGACGATAGCCACCGCATCTTCAGGCAGATCGCCGCCGACCTGATGGTGATCGAGCACGACGACATCCGCTCCAGCCTGCTTGGCGGCTGTAATCGACGGTGCGCTGTTGGTGCCACAATCGACTGTGACGATAAGGGTCGCACCCTTGGCGACCAGATCGCGCATGGCATCGGGATTGGGGCCGTAACCTTCAAAAATCCGGTCGGGAATATAGATGGAGTGCTGAATGCCGTAATGTTTGAGAAAACGCGCCATCAAGGCGGAAGAACACGCCCCATCGACATCGTAATCGCCAAAAATGGCCACGGTCTCGCGACGCAGAATGGCATCGGCAATACGGCTTGCCGCATTTTCCATATCTGTGAGCGTCGCCGGGTCGGGCATGAGATTGCGCAGCGTCGGATCGACAAATTCCGGCGCGTTTTCTACCGACACCCCCCGCCCGGCAAGCACGCGTGCAACCAGATCGGAAATGCCGTGATGCTGCGCAATGGCAAGCGCCGTATTGGCCTCCCGCAGGCCAAGCCGGTCTACCCATTTCTGTCCGGTTGCGGATTGTTTTATTCCGAGGAAAAAGCGCTCTGTCGTCATAAGTTTCTAAAGACACAAAAGGCGGCAAACGGTCAAGACAGACGATTTTTATCTCGCCAATCAGCGGGACTAAGCGACGTCACCCGTCGAAACTCGCGATTGAAGTTCGATTTGGTCTGAAATCCGGATTCAAACATTACAGCCGTTATAGAAGTGTCGGACTTTTGAAGCCGCCGACAAGCTTCGGCAATTCTATAGTCATTGATGAAGCGGGAAACATTCTTGCCTGTCAGCCGATTGATGGCTCCCGATATTTGACGTGTCGGAATGCAGGCGCGCCGCGCCAACCGCGATAGCGTCAGGTTCTCATCGAGAAAAAGTCTTTGTTCAGTCAAGAGCGCTTCGATCTTGTCCAGAACATTGCGATCCGCTTCCGCGTTTGGTTCGGGTGGTGCTGTTTCGAAATCCAGTTCCGGCGCGACTTTCGCGCGGGCTGCCACCAACGCTGTCAGGCCGATGAGAAACAGACCCAATAGATTGCCATTGCCGATGATCGCAGCCGCAGAATCGCCTTTCTGCCATTGGAAATCCAGAACCACCACCAGATCAAACAAGGCAGAAAGGCACAGCGATGCAGCAGCAATCACAAGAGCCCGATGCGCTGCCACCGCACTATCCAGGCGTGCCGCATCCAATGCATCTGGACCTGAGCGCCCAAGCAACAACAGGGCAAATGCATAGCCAACGTAAAGTCCAATCAGCGCCAGATCGATCAGACCCGGTGCAAAATATACAAGTGCAGCAACACCAAATGGCGGCAACACGTGAAACCAGCCAAGAACGTTATCGCCTGCTTCATCCCGATGGATCAGGCTTCTGAAACTCGTGAGCGTCAGCCCCGGCAAACAACTGGCCAGAACAGGTAAAACATAGCGGAGTTCCGTAACGCCATAGCCCCAGCGCAGTCCTACAATGAGGGATTGCAAGGCACTCAATCCCAACACGAAAAGGAAGGGGCGGTTCGCTCCGTTCCAACCGAAACGGTGCAGCAATACGGCCAGCAGTAACAGAAGCAAAAGTGTGGAGACGAATGGCAAAGGAATGAAAATCATAAAGCACACACGATCAATATGCAGACAACCGATCATGGCCGAAATCGCGATTAGAAACGACCTGAATCATGATTAAGGACGCAACTCTCGCGAAAACAGGTGACGTTTTCCGTGTTCTGTCAACCACGGGAGATAACCATGTTTCGTTTTCATATCGTCAGCGCCCTTCTCACCCTTTTTATCGCCGTACCCAGCCAGGCCCATGATGTCGGCCAGCGAGAAATCAAAATCAGCGGCGCTGAACCGGGCCGCAATCTTGAAGTCAGTGTATGGTACCCAGCCGCAATCGATGGCAAAGCTACCCTTATCGGGGACAATATAATTTTCAAAGGCGCTCCGGCTGTAATCGACGCCACACCGGAAAAGGGTAGCTTCCCACTGCTTGTCATGTCGCATGGCTCCGGCGGCCGCGCTCAGGGTATGGCCTGGCTTGCAACCGAACTAGTCAAGGCAGGCATTATCGTCGCGGCCCCCAATCACCCCGGCACGACCAGCGGTGATTCCACCCCACAAGACACGCCGAAAATCTGGCAACGCACAGGCGACCTGTCAGCAGTAATCGATACGATGACTACAGATCCCGCATGGAGCGGAATAATCGACAAAAACAAGATTAGCGTTCTCGGCTTCTCGCTCGGCGGCGCCGCAGCAATGGAAATTGCGGGGGCAAGAGCCAATCTCGAAGCTTATGCCCGTTATTGCGACACCTACGGCAAGTGGGACTGCGCATGGTATGCTGGCGGCATCGGCTACCGAGATGATAAGCAGATAAAAGTCGATAAAGTCGATCTGCGCTCAGTGGACAAGAGCCGCTTCGAGCAATCCAATCTCGACCGCCGCATCGCGTCAGCCATAATGATCGACCCCGGCCTCGCGCAAGCTTACGATGCACAAAGCCTTGCATCGATTTCAATTCCCATGAGCTTCATCAATCTTGGAGAAGTTGAGACAATCCCTACGGGAGTGGTTGCCGATAAGCTGGCATCGATCACACCGCAGGGAACTTATGTCACTGTCGCTGGCGCAACCCATTTCAGCTTTCTGCCCGAATGCAAGAAAGGCGCTGCAGACCGGCTCAAATCTGCGGGTGAGGTAGACCCCATTTGCAGTGACGATGCCCGCCGTCCGCGTGCGGACATCCACGCGGATATCACAAAGCTGGTTCTGAAAGCATTGCAGTCTATGCCCAAAACCTGAGATAACGAGAACATGACAAAGGCGGCATTTTTGCAATGCCGCCTTTGACTATTCTACGCTCAATCCTGCCAAGATTTAGGCTGAACCGTTCTCGCGCAATCCCCTAGAACTTGGACAGATCCTGATGCCTTGCCTTGATTTCACGCACCGTCTGCGAGCTTGAACGCATGACGATAGTGTGCGTCTGGATATAGTCGCGGGCAAACTTCACACCGGAGAGCATGTTGCCATCCGTCACGCCGGTAGCGGCAAAAAGAACGTCGCCCTTGGCCATTTCTTCCAGCGAATAGACCTTCTTCGGGTCCGCAATGCCCATCTTCGCGGCACGAGCAATCTTTTCATCGGTATTGAGCTGCAGACGACCCTGCATCTGGCCACCAATGCAGCGCAACGCTGCCGCAGCCAGAACGCCTTCAGGCGCGCCGCCAATACCGATATAGATGTCGATACCGGTTTCGTCCGGGTTGGTCGTATGCATCACACCGGCCACGTCACCGTCGCCGATGAGGCGGATGGCAGCGCCGGTCGCCCGCACTTCCTCGATCAAACGGGCATGGCGCGGACGATCCATGATGCAGGCGGTGATTTCATTCGGCTTCACGCCCTTCGCCTTGGCGACCGACATGATGTTATCCGTCGGGCTGGCATCAAGGTCCACGACGCCCTTCGAGTAGCCCGGACCAACGGCGATCTTTTCCATGTAGACATCAGGCGCATAAAGCAGATTGCCCTTCTCGGCGATCGCGATGACAGCAAGCGAGTTCGGCAGATTCTTGGCGCAAATCGTGGTGCCTTCCAGCGGATCAAGCGCGATATCGACGTCCGGTCCCTGCTTGGTGCCAACTTCTTCGCCGATATAGAGCATCGGCGCTTCGTCACGCTCGCCTTCACCGATAACAACCGTTCCGGCGATCGGAAGACGGTTCAATTCCTGACGCATGGCATCGACGGCGGCCTGATCAGCAGCCATTTCGTCGCCACGGCCACGCAGCCTCGCCGCGGCGACCGCTGCACGCTCGGCCACGCGGACCAGTTCGAGTGTGAGAATGCGATCCAGTCCGTGGGGGTGCTGCTCTGCGGTCTTGGCCATTTGAACAAAGTCCTGAATTCGAATTGCGTGGACGCGGCGCATGAAGCCCGCGATTGCCGCCTCTTATAGCGACACTGTGCAAACCTTTTGTCAAAGTCCCCCGCCCCCCGCAAGGGCGATAGAGCTAAAAACAATGTACGCTCAAACTCTTAATCGATTTAAGCTATACACGCTTCGTTTCATGCCCGGGCCGGATGTGAACGCTCACACCCGGCCAGAAGTTGCAGAAATTGTTAAACAACCAAAAGATGTTGCGGGCAATCAGCTTCCGATTCCATCAAAGAAAAACTCCGGAGTTTCCACTTCGACCAGCTTTTTTCTTTCGATCATCCAGAAACGGTTGCCGACATTGCGAACAAAACTGCGGTCATGCGAGACGATCAGGCTCGCCGCCTCGTTGCGCAGCAGTTCCACCTCCAGCGCTTCCTGACCTTCGATATCGAGATGATTGGTTGGTTCATCAAGAATATAGAAGTTCGGATTGGTCAGTCGCAGAACCAGCATGGCAAGTCGCGCCTTCTGCCCGCCAGACAAGCGTTCAAGCGGCTTGGCCTGCATTTCAAGCGTCATGCCCGCCCCGGCCAGCAAGGATCGCGTCCGCTGGTCGCCAATATCGAACCTTCTTGCAATCGTCTCGAATGGCGTCCAGTTCGAGCGAAGTTCCGACAGGGCCTGATCGCTATATCCAAGCACCAGTGACGGCGTTGCCTTGATACCGGCTTGTGCCTGATCCGGCGCAAGGATGGCCTCGCGCACGAGCGTCAGCAACCGGGTCTTGCCCATGCCATTGGCCCCCAGCAGAACAATTCGGTCACCGGGATTGATCCAAAGCTGTCCTGTCTTGAAGAGAAGTCGCCTATCGGGCGTGGCAATTTCGACCTGATCGAGAACAACCAGTGCCTTGGCGTGGCTGCCTCGACTGCTCAGTATGATCTTGCCGGCTGAGCGCTCCACATGCCCCGCCTTGGCGCTTTCCTCGATCTTGTCGGCCCGCGCTTTCAACTGCTTGGTCTTGATCACAAGCAGATCACTACCCGAATTGATGCCAATATTGTTGAGCTTCGCCGCCTGCTTGCGCAACTGCTGGACTGTTTTCATGTCCTTTTCAAATTGCCGGGCATCGGCCGCGTCGATTTCATCGAGCGCAACACGCGCCTGACTATATGGCAAGGCGAAAACCGGTGATTTTTCCGCCCGCAGAAACAGCGTTCGCTTCGTAACCGCATCCAGAAATGCGCGATCGTGACTGCTGACCACCACCGCAACCGAACGCGGCAGCGCATTCAGCCAGTCTTCCAGCAACCTCACTTTTTCAAGGTCCAGATGGTTGGTCGGTTCGTCGAGAAGAAGAACATCAGGTTCGGAAACCCAAGCGCGCGCCAGAAGTGCAAGCCGCTGCCAGCCGCCGCTCAACTGCCCGATGGAGCGCTGCCGCAGTTCTTCGGTGACGTTGAGGTCATCCAGCACGATATCGGCGCGCCAGCTTTCATAATCGCGCTCTTCTTCGTCAAGCCCATCCAGCACGACCTCATAGAAACTGCGGTTCAACAGGTTTTCGGGCACATACTGGCTGACATAGCCGATCTTCAACCCGCGCGACCGCGTGATGGTGCCAAGTGTCGGATCGCCCTCCCCGACAAGGAGACGCAGAAGACTGGTCTTGCCGCGCCCGTTGGCAGCGACGATGCCAAGCCGCTCGCCCTCGCCTATGACGAGATCGAGATTGGCAAACAGAGGTTCATGAAGGGTCAGGGAAAGATTCTGGATAGAAACAAGAGACATGGCAATCAGCCCAATTCTGCCACGCACGAATGTCCGGTTTCCAAACCGTGACACGAATAGATGTGCTGGCGAATGTCCGGCAGCGGTTCAACGACCGCGCCTTCAGGAAAAGGCAGAACAAGACAGTGATTTCAGTCTTTTTCCGCCCTGCACAAGTTACTTATGCAGGGCAAAATCGGGGCCGTGCTGACGGTGATGATCATGACGCGTCACATACATCATACAGCCCTCCTTTTCCTGTTTTGTCTCTTGAAACGAATAAAGCCGGATCAAATCCGACCCGGCTTTCATAACAAAGGTGAATCCAACCTGCAAGAGAGGCAGGCACGCCGGTTCTCACCCGGCGCGTTCGATGCGGATCATCTGCGGTTTATCGACCAGATGATCGTCCTTGAGGATTGCTTCCAGCGCTTTCTTGACGGCTGCTTCAGTCGTCTCATGCGTGACGAGGATGACCGTCTTGATGCCTTCGTTGGCTGCGCCATCCATTGGTGGACGCTGGACGATCGATTCCAGCGAAATATCGTTTTCAGCCATGCGCTTGGCAATGGCCGCAAAAGCGCCAATGCGGTCAAGGACGGTCAGACGGATGAAGTAACCGCCTGCATGCTTGCGCATCTTGGCCCGTTTGTAAGGCTGCAATGCCTTGGCAGGCGTACCGAACACAGGACCGTGCTGGAAACCCGGACGGCTCTTGGCGATATCCGCAACATCGCCGATCACGGCGGAAGCCGTCGCATTGCCACCTGCACCGGGACCGGAAAGCAAAAGCTCGCCCAGAAGATCGGTTTCGATTGCCACGGCGTTGGTGACGCCATGAACCTGCGCGATGACCGACGAGGTCGGCACCATGGTCGGGTGCACGCGCTGTTCAATGCCCGTATCGGTCTTCTGCGCGACGCCCAGAAGCTTGATGCGATAGCCGAGTTCATCAGCGGCGCGAATATCGGCCAGCGAGATATTGCTGATGCCTTCCAGATAGATATCGTCGGCAGCGATCTGCGTACCAAAGGCAAGGCTGGTCAGGAGCGCCAGCTTGTGCGCCGTATCATTACCTTCGATGTCGAACGTCGGATCAGCTTCAGCATAACCGAGGCGCTGCGCGTCCTTGAGACAGTCTTCAAACGAAATACCCTCTTCCCACATCCGGGTCAGGATATAGTTGCAAGTGCCGTTCATGATGCCATAGACGCGCGAAACCGTATTGCCGGTCAGCGATTCACGCATCGCCTTGATGACCGGAATGCCACCCGCAACAGCCGCTTCAAAATTGAGCAGAACGCCCTTGTCTTCGGCGATCTTGGCAAGCGCAACGCCATGGCGCGCAAGCAGGGCCTTGTTTGCGGTGACGACATGGCGACCGGCGCGCAGAGCTGCTTCCACGGAAGCCTTGGCCGGGCCGTCCTCACCGCCGATCAGCTCGACGAAAACGTCGATATCGGCAGATTTGGCCAGTTCCACCGGATCGTCGAACCAGGCAATACCGGAAAGATCGATACCGCGGTCCCGCGTGCGGTCGCGGGCACTGACCGCCGTAACCGTTACGGGCTTGCCGCATTGGCGCGTGAGCATTTCGGACTTGTCACGCAGGATACGCAACACCGAAGCACCAACGGTGCCGAGCCCGGCAACGCCGATCCGTAATGCATCACTCATTATATCGACCTTCTGTATGGAGTGGCTTATCGGGTGAGATGCCACGGGCTGCATGATGCCGCCCGTAGCCTTTTGAAATATTATCCGCGACGACCTTCGAGCGGTATCACATTCTGCAGGTTCTCATCCTTGGTGGAGAGGAACCGCTTGATGTTGCGCGCGGCCTGACGAATGCGATGTTCGTTCTCGACCAGCGCGATACGCACATAATCGTCGCCGTGTTCGCCAAAACCGATGCCCGGCGCAACGGCCACATCGGCCTGCTCGACCAGAAGCTTGGAAAATTCGAGCGAACCCAGTGGACGGAAGCGTTCAGGGATCGGAACCCAGGCGAACATGGTTGCCGCTGGCGGCGGAACATCCCAGCCCGCCCGACCGAAGCTTTCGACCAGCACATCGCGGCGCTGTTTATAGACATTGCGCACATAGGCGATGTCCGAACCGTCACCATTCAACGCTGCCGTCGCGGCAACCTGGATTGGTGTGAACGCACCATAGTCGAGATAGGACTTCACGCGGGTAAGAGCCGCGATCAGGCGCTCATTGCCAACCGCAAACCCCATGCGCCAGCCCGGCATGGAAAACGTCTTCGACATGGAGGTGAACTCCACCGCCACATCCATGGCGCCCGGCACTTCCAGCACCGACGGTGGCGGATTGCCATCGAAGTAGATTTCCGAATAGGCTAGATCCGACAGGATGACGATGTCATGCTTGCGCGCAAATGCGACGACATCCTTGTAGAAATCAAGCGTTGCTACATAGGCCGTCGGGTTGGACGGGAAATTCAGGATCAATGCGATCGGCTTCGGGATCGAGTGCTTCACGCCGCGCTCAAGTGTCGGAATGAAGGTATCATCCGGCTTGGCCTGAACTGAACGGATCACCCCGCCCGACATGATGAAGCCGAAGGAGTGAATCGGATAGGTCGGGTCCGGGCACAAAACCACATCGCCCGGCGCGGTGATGGCCTGCGCCATATTGGCGAAACCTTCCTTGGAACCGAGCGTGGCAACGACCTGCGTATCGGGATTGAGCTTCACACCGAAGCGGCGCGCATAATATTGTGCCTGCGCGCGACGCAGCCCCGGAATCCCCTTGGATGAGGAGTAACGATGCGCGCGCGGATCCTGCACGGCCTCACACAGCTTGTCGACAATGTTCTGCGGGGTCGGCAGATCGGGGTTGCCCATGCCCAGATCGATGATGTCGGCACCCGCCGCTCGCGCCGATGCCTTCAGACGATTGACCTGTTCAAAGACATAAGGGGGCAGACGACGGACTTTATGGAATTCTTCCGACATGATCCTGTTCCAGTGGAGGGTTGAACGTAATGGCGCGTATGCGCCGCAATGGAGCTATACACCTGTTCTCGAATCGGGTCGAGACGTGTTGCCGCGTCAAAGAACGCGGATTTCGTCTTTAGAGCACATCCCGAAAAGTGTGAAACGGTTTTCGGATAAGATGCGCGCCAAAAAACCAAGGAAGAGGATTTACTCTTCCCCGCTTTCGATCTGTTTCAGGGTAGCGTCCGTTTCCTGCTGCGCCTGCTGACGCAAGCTCGCAGCCTCGGCGGGCGTGAAGCCGGCGCCAGTGCCTCTGGATGCCGCCAGACGCGTGCGGTCGGCATCAAGCTTGGTTGTAAGCTGCTGCTTTTCTTCTGCGGTGATCTGCGTGGTCGCAGCCTTCGGCATATGGCCGAATGTGGGGAAAACACCGGTGCGCGAAGCACCTTCCTGCGGCGTACCCTGAAACTCTTTTCCGCCCGCGCATGCCGTGAGCATCGCCGCCGCCGTTGCTGCCAGCAAAAGATTGGCGATCTGCCGCGTGCGATTGGTCATGTTTCTGTTCCCGGTTAATGCCGCATAAGGTGCCGTTGGCCACAACACCAGACAAAGATAAAGCAATTGCGAAGGGATAGCACCAAGTCGAGGCACCCTGTCAACAAGTGAGTGATGTAAATCGGAAATTCGCCTTGCCGTGAAGCCGGATCAGGGCTCGCAGACTATCGTGCGCGACGGATAGGAACGGCGAATGTAACCAATGGTTACATAAAGTAATATTTCGTTATTGTCGAATATTCCGCACGGACTGCGAAGTCTTTTAACTCTAAATGTGCATCAATAGTTGCGCTCGGCGATTAAAAAACTTAAAAATTGGTAACCAATTGCCAATCAGGTGATTTGTCCAATACAGCGAAATGACAGTCATAACTCTGAAGTGACCATCATAACACGCTGATATTTCTGAATTTCTTTCCCGGCACGAACAGTCGGGAGCTGTGGGGACGATAGCCATCAGGGATGATGTCAGCCTCGCACGGGAGAGCCGATCTCCCGAAACCAGGTAGGCCCGAATGGATTCGGGTCGCCAAACTGGTCAGGGAAATCGAGCTGGAGCAGACTGTTGAAATTTGCGCATTCTACACACCGGACCACCGGCAGGTTTCTTTCAGGCAGCGTGGCTTTGCTTGCGCTTCTTGTCGCGTCCTGCACGTCAACCGGTACAGGCCTTGACGGCAAACCGCTCCAGATGACCTCTGCAACCGGTGGCTCCATGATTGCGGACACATTGCAAAGTGCCGCCGATCAGACAGCTGCCGCAGAAGCGACGGCTGCAACTCCGTCGACAGAAGAGAAAAAGGCCGAAGCCAAGCCGGGCGAAACTAAACCCGCCACAGTGGCTGAAGCGACAAACACCAATAATAAAGAGCAGGCAAAACCGGTCGAGACTGCAACGGCCACGGAACAACAGCCCGCACAGGTAGCAGCCCTCGCCCCGCAGCAGCCGAAGAGTTCATCGCTTTTCGGCATGTTCGGTGGCAACAAGCCCGCTGAACCTGAACCTGCGCAAGCCGCAGAACAACCTGCGGCAGCCGCTCCAGCCGAAACCACGAAAAAGCAGCAGGAACCGGCAAAGGACGAAAAGCCTGCCGAAGCTGCAGAAACACAGCAAACCGCAGCGGCAAAACCTGCCGAAGCTGAAAAGCCCGTTCAGGTCGCTTCATTGTTCGGCTCCACGAAGAGCGCTTACGCCTCGCCGCAGCGCCCAACGGCTTCGCAAGGCAGCATATCCCGACTTTTCTCGGACGAATCGACCGGAAAACGCTCAGACAGAACCGAAAACAAGAAGCTTGCTGTCGCCAAACCGGTTTCGCCATCTGCGAAGCATGAATACAATTATTCGCTGCCGGGCGTGCGCCCCAATGGCGGCGTTGAAATCAAGCATCGCAACAGTCTTTATGACGATAGCGATATTGACGCGAACGAAGATGATGAATTTGCGAGCGTAACACTTGCTTCGGCTCCGGGTCTTGCCCGCCTTGCGCCCAATGGCCTGAAAGTACAAAGACAGACCGTCGATGTTGCCTGTCTCAAGCCGCAACTCGTATCCATGCTGAAAACCATGGAGCGGCATTTCCGCCGTCCGGTAATGGTAACTTCGGGCTATCGCAGCCCGTCCTATAACCGGAAAGTCAATGGTGCCCGCAAATCGCTCCATATGATCTGTGCAGCCGCAGATATTCAGATCGACGGCGTTTCCAAGTGGGAAGTCGCTCGCTTCGCCCGGTCCATGTCGGGACGTGGCGGCGTCGGCACCTATTGCCACACGACTTCGGTTCACGTCGACGTTGGGCCGGAACGCGACTGGAACTGGCGCTGCAAGGGCTAAAAAAGAGGCGTCCCAAGGATACACGGAAGCCGGATCATATGATCCGGCTTTTTCTTTTGTCTTTATATTCAAGGAAATAAGGAATCCACCCGCCGAAGTTTCCCCCATTTTTGCAGTACATTCGATTTTTTTCAGAAAAGTGTTTTTTGGGGCTTGCGAGTCAGAACCTTCCTGAATATAAGCCCACTCACACCAGCAGGCGCCCATCGTCTAG
>NZ_JBXAIK010000001.1:496422-1091978 GCF_058796175.1 Brucella sp. GW823-FHT04E01
GCGGTTAGGACAGCGCCCTTTCACGGCGCAGACAGGGGTTCGATTCCCCTTGGGCGTACCATTGCTGGTTTTTCTTTTTCCCTTATAATTCAATCCATTAGCGCTTGATTGGCGCCGTTTCGTGCTGCCTGAACTTATTCACAGACAGGTGAAAAAAGGGGCTTGCATGTCAGAAATTTCCTGACTATAAGCGCCCCACACCAGCAGGCGCCCATCGTCTAGCGGTTAGGACAGCGCCCTTTCACGGCGCAGACAGGGGTTCGATTCCCCTTGGGCGTACCATTGCTGGTTTTTCTTTTCCTTTAGAATTGACGCAAATATTACTGGCTGAATTGCCAGGATGCTGTTACGCGCCGGGCTGCAACCTTTTCGAAAGGACAGCATAATGTCGAAAGCAACAGCAATCGTTCCCACCGCCCATGCCAGCCGCTACCTTCAGCAGCTCTGCAAACATTGGGCGCACAAATTCGCAGTCGAATTCACGCCGGAACACGGCACCATCGATCTCGGCGAGAATCGTCTCGTGATTCTCGATGCCGATGCGGAAAAACTGACCACAACGGTTGAAACCTCGGAAGAAAACCTCGCCCGCCTCGAAGAGGTCGTGGCAAGTCACGTCGTCCGCTTCGCTTTCCGCGAGGAACTCGTCTTCAATTGGGTAAAACAGTAACACAAGCGGGGCGGCGTTTACCCTATCTGTAAAAAGCCCGCAAATTGCCCGGAATAGCCATTATCGCATCACAATCCGGGCAAATTCTCCCGCGAAATTCTTCCCAACTTCGAACAAGTGATTTGATGGGGAAGAATAATGACAAGCGAAACAAGAACCACCCTCACCTTTCTCGGGGCCGGCCTCGTTGCAGCCGCAATGGTTCTCGGTGCGGATATGAGCTGGGCCGACGTCGTTAAGGCGCTGTTCTAGGCCAACTGCTCTCGTTCACTGACTAATTTCGCAACGTAATCAGAAAAGCCTTTCGCGCACGCGCCGAACTACTCTAAATCGGCACATGATTTTTCAAACACCTTTGGTTACCGGCAGGCTGGAACGCCGCTACAAAAGATTTCTGGCCGACGTCACACTTGACGATGGGCGTTTCATCACTGCTTCCGTGCCCAATACCGGCTCCATGCTCGGATTGACCGCTCCAGGTTCTCGCGTCTGGCTGAGTGTTTCGGATGCCCCTCACCGGAAATATGCCCATACGCTGCAGATTGTCGAAGCGGATAACACACTGGTCGGCGTGAACACCGGCTTGCCGAACAGGATCGCCGAAGAAGCAATCCTCAACGGTCTCATTCCTGACCTCGCAGGATATGCCAGCCTCAAGCGTGAACAGAAATATGGCCGCAACTCGCGCATCGACCTTTTATTGGATGACGGCCCGCGCCAGCGAGCCTATGTCGAGGTCAAGAATGTACACTTTATTCGCACGCTCGGATTGGCGGAATTCCCCGATACGGTGACGGCGCGAGGCGCAAAACATCTTGATGAACTCGTCGACGTTGTTGCCGCTGGTCATCGGGGCGTGATGCTGTTTATTATCCAGCGAAACGATTGCAGCAGATTCAGCATTTCGGGTGATCTCGACCCCACTTACGCACGCGCTTTTGAACGTGCGCGTGCAAACGGGGTTGAGGCTTGGGCCGTTCGGTGCCACATAACGGACAAAAGCATTGATGCCAGTAAGCTGGTGCCAATTGAGTAGATTAAGACGGATCGAGTGATGGTAACCTATATCGAAGCAACAAGCGCACCCATGAAATATACGGGCCAGATCAGGCTCTATGGCCCCGAGGCTTTCGAGGGTATGCGCACGGTCTGCAACCTGACGGCACGCTGTCTCGATGCCCTCAACGATATCGTCAAGCCGGGCGTGACCACCAATGAAATCGATCGCTTCGTGTTCGAGTTCGGCATGGATCACGGCGCGTTTCCGGCAACGTTGAACTATCGCGGCTACACGAAATCAACCTGCACGTCGATCAATCACGTCGTCTGCCATGGCATTCCGAACGAGAAGCCACTGCGCGAGGGTGATATCGTCAATATCGACGTGACTTATCTCCTTGATGGCTGGCACGGCGATTCAAGCCGCATGTATGCGGTAGGCGAAATCAAGCGCGCCGCTGAGCGGTTGCTTGAAGTCACCTATGAAAGCCTTCTGCGTGGGATTGCCGCCGTAAAGCCTGGCGTGAAAACCGGCGCTATCGGCGCCGCAATTCAGACTTTTGCCGAAGGCGAGCGCTGTTCCGTTGTGCGCGATTTCTGTGGTCACGGCGTGGGACAGCTGTTCCATGATGCGCCGAATATTCTCCATTACGGCACGCCGAATGAAGGTGTTGAGATCAAGGAAGGCATGATCTTCACGATCGAGCCGATGATCAATCTCGGCAAGCCGCACGTGAAGGTTCTCGCCGACGGCTGGACCGCGGTTACCAGAGACCGTTCGCTGACGGCACAATATGAACATACGGTGGGTGTTACGAAGGATGGCTGCGAGATATTTACACTCTCTCCGGCCAATGTCTTCGGCCCATCTTCCATGAGATAACAACGAAGAGATATAGTTCTCGGTAATTGTCTGGTCTGTTTTTGCGGGGGTTTAAACAGGATGGCAAAGAGCAAGAATGAGCCGGGTAACATTGAGTTGCCCGGTTTCAGTGATACACTTCAACTTACGCCGAAGATCGACAAACCGCATTATGCCGGGCATCGTGATCGTCTCAAACAGCGCTTTCGGGATACTCCCGATGCGCTGGCGGACTATGAACTGCTCGAAATGTTGTTGTTTCGCGCCATTCGCCGCGCCGACACCAAGCCGCTTGCCAAAGCTCTGCTGATGCGGTTCGGCTCGATTGCCGAAGTACTGGCCGCCCCCGAAAAGCTGATTGCCGAAGTTCCCGGCGCCGGTCCTACTGTGGCGCATGAACTCAAGCTTGTAGAGGCTGTCGCCAAGCGAAGTGCGCGCAGCACTGTCATGGAGCGCGAAGTACTCGGCTCTTGGAACAAGGTGATCGAATATTGCACCGCGGCCATGGCTTACGAGACCCGCGAGCAGTTCCGCATCCTGTTTCTCGACAAGAAGAACAAACTGATTGCCGACGAAGTCCAGCAGACGGGCACGGTGGACCACACGCCGGTCTATCCGCGCGAAGTGGTCAAACGGGCTCTGGAACTCTCCGCCACCGCCATTATTCTGGTCCACAACCATCCTTCCGGTGATCCCACACCATCGCGCGCCGACATCGATATGACCAAGCAGCTCGTCAACGCTGCCAAAGCACTCAACATCACGGTGCATGATCATGTCATCGTCGGAAAGCACGGCCATGCCAGCTTCCGTGGACTGGGATTGATCTAACAAAAATTTCCGCATCCAGCAGTTACCGATTGTTAAGCATAGCGCGAAGAATGGTTGCGCATTGCATGGAAATCGCTCGAATTTTCTTAAATTTGGACACAATCAGAGGTGAGACGAGAGCCAGTTCGAAGGCACGGCCTTTCGATGGGTATAATGAATTCAGGCATGTTTCCCGCCAACGTTTCCAGACGGGAAAATCGGAGTAAAAAATGTTGAAGCGTTCTATCACCGCAGTGGCGCTTGGCGCCGCAATCGTTGCTTTTGCAGGTTCGGCTTTCGCTGCCGACATGATGGGAGCAACCGACTATTCCTATAATGATCCTGTCGCCGCAGGCCCGCATGACTGGTCCGGCAACTATATCGGCGCACAGGTTGGCGCTTCTTCGTCCAGGGTTCCCGGTCCTTTCACCAACCGCACTGGTGCTCTTGGCGGCGTTGTCGTGGGCAAAAACATGCAGAGCGGCAATGTCGTGTTTGGCGGAGAACTCGAAGGAAACTTCGCCGAAGCCGAACATCGCATCGGCAATGGCGGCAGCCTTCAGCAGTCATGGAACGGCAATGCCAAGGGCAAGGTCGGCTATGCTTTCGACAAGACGCTCGTTTACGGCACGGCTGGCTACGGCGTGACCCGCTTCAAGGCCAAGGACAACACCACCTCGGCTCCGGGCTGGGAAGGTGGCGCACTGGTTGGCGCTGGTGTTGAACAGGCCCTGAGCGGCCCGCTTTCCGTAAAGGCCGAATATGACTTCCAGCGCTTTAACGATGTGAAGTCCCGTGTCAACGGCGTGGAACAGCGCAACAATCTGAAGAACCATTCGATCAAGGCCGGTCTGAACTACAAGTTCTAGGCCTCGCGATCCGATGCGAAACTTCATTCTGTTTTTGCATCAAGCAATTCTGCATTTGCACAAAGGGCTGCGTTTCATAGCGCAGCCCTTTCGTTTTGCATAAATTTATCTTCATTTCGCAGTCTGACTACGTCATTCGATGGCTTGACTCCGACAGGCACTAACCGATTATAAATTGGTAGTGGAAGTGCGGGGAACAATAAGAGCGAAAAGCTCAACCACCATATCGGGAGGTTATCTTACCTTGCCGTGTTGTTTCCTCGCGCCTGAACACTTGGATATGTGGCTCTGCTGTCGCAGACCATGCAGTCAGGAATGAAAGAATGCAGCGCGTTTTTGACGGACACAACGATGTCCTTCTGCGGCTTTGGGAAAATGCCCGCAAGGGCCAAGACCCGATCAAGGAATTTATCGACGGGACGGATATCGGCCATATCGATCTGCCCCGTTCGCGCAAGGGCGGTCTCGCCGGTGGCATATGCGCCATCTACATACCTTCGGGCGAGCATATCGAACTGGGCAAGCCTGATGCCAATGGCCACTACGAAACGCCGCTTTCAGTGCCGCTGGAACGTAGCCCCTCCCTCGACATCGCTCTCGAAATCGCAGCCATCGCGTTGAAGCTGGAAGCTGCCGGGGGCTGGAAGCTCTGCCGCAACGGTCGTGAACTCGACGAAACGCTGAACAGCGACACATTCGCCGCCGTGCTGCACATGGAAGGCTGCGAAGCCATCGATGCCGATCTGGCTGCTCTTGAGGTCTTTTATGCTGCCGGCTTGCGTTCGCTCGGACCGGTCTGGAGCCGCAACAACGTTTTCGCTCACGGTGTTCCATTCGCCTATCCGATGAGCCCCGATACTGGCCCGGGCTTGACCGATGCAGGCAAGCGCCTGGTCAAAGCGTGCAACACCAAGGGCATTCTGATCGACCTGGCGCATATCACCGAAAAAGGTTTCTGGGATGTGGCCAAACTGAGCGATCAGCCGCTGGTCGCCAGCCATTCCAACGCACACGCCCTCACTCCTGTCGCCCGCAACCTGACCGACCGTCAGCTTGATGCGATCCGCGAGAGCAAGGGTCTTGCCGGACTGAACTACGCCACGACGATGCTGCGCGCGGACGGTAAGGAAGACGCCAACACGCCGCTGTCCGATGTAGTTCGCCACGTGGATTACATGGTTGAACGCATGGGCATCGACTGCGTAGCGCTCGGTTCGGACTATGACGGCGCAACAATTCCAGCCGAAATTGGCGATGCCGCAGGCACGCAAAACCTTGTCGATGCACTGCGAAAAGCGGGCTATAGTGAACAAGAGCTAGCAAAACTTTGCCAGGACAATTGGGTACGGGTTCTGAAACAGGCTTGGCACGAAGCGGCCTGATCTGGTGCGCATCCCGAAAAGTGTGAAATGGTTTTCGGAATAAGATGCGCAAAAAAACAAAGACAAAATCCCAAACAAAATCATAGGAAGGGGACTCTCAACATGATGCATTTCGGACGTTTTCGTATTCTGGCTGCGGGTGCAGCACTTGCCGCGGTACTGGCCGCAAATCCAGCCTGGTCGGCCACGCCAGCCGACACACTGGTTCAGGCATGGGCCATCGATGACACGATCACGCTGGACCCGGCAGAATCCTTCGAACTGAGCCCGGCCGAATTCATCGGCAACGCTTATGACATGCTCGTTCGCCTCGATATCAACGACACGTCGAAAGTCATACCGGGCGTCGCTGAAAGCTGGACCGTTTCTGACGATGGTCTCACCTATACGTTCAAGCTGAAGAAGGACATCAAGTTCGCCTCCGGCAACCCGATAACGTCTGCCGACGTGGCTTATTCTTTCGAACGCGCTGTGCGTCTCGACAAGAGCCCGGCTTTCATCCTGACCCAGTTCGGCCTGACCAAGGATAACGTCAACGAAAAGGCGAAAGCCGTAGACGATACTACCTTCGTCTTCACCGTCGACAAGCCATATGCACCAAGCTTCGTGCTGAACTGCCTGACCGCGACCGTGGCCGCAATCGTCGACAAGAAGCTCCTCGAAGAGCATGCCGCAAAGGTCACGCCGACCGACGATTACAAATACGACACCGACTATGCCAACGCATGGCTGAAGACCAAGTCGGCAGGCTCGGGCCCGTTCACGATCCGCGAATGGCGCGCCAATGAAGTCGTCATTCTGGAACGCAACGACAATTTCTACGGCGAAAAGGCAAAGCTCAAGCGCGTTTTCTATCGTCACGTCAAGGAAAGCGCGACGCAGCGCCTGATGCTTGAATCCGGCGACGTCGATGTGGCGCGCAATCTGGAACCGGGCGACTATGAAGCCGTTCTGAAGAACGACAAGCTGACGACCGCCAGCGCTGCCAAGGGCACGGTCTATTACATCAGCCTCAACCAGAAGAACGAAAACCTGGCCAAGCCGGAAGTTCGCGAAGCGTTCAAATATCTGGTCGATTATGATGCAATCGGTTCAACCCTCATCAAGGGCATCGGTGAAATCCGTCAGACCTATCAGGCAAAGGGCGTTCTTGGTTCTCTCGATGCTGCACCCTACAAGCTCGACGTAGCCAAGGCGAAGGAACTGCTCGCCAAGGCAGGCCTGAAGGATGGTCTATCGGTCACGTTCGACGTCCGTAACGGCCAACCGGTCACCGGCATTGCCGAATCCTTCCAGCAGACCGCTGCTCAGGCTGGCGTGAAGATCGAAATCATCCCCGGCGACGGCAAGCAGACACTGACCAAGTATCGTGCCCGTAACCACGACATGTATATTGGCCAGTGGGGCATGGACTATTGGGATCCGAATTCCAATGCCGAAGCTTTCACCAGCAACCCGGATAACAGCGACGACGCATCGACCAAAACGCTTGCATGGCGCAACGCCTGGGACATTCCTGAGCTGACCAAGCAGACGCAGGCAGCTCTTCTGGAACGCGATAACGACAAGCGTGCTGAACAGTACAAGAAGCTTCAGCAGGAAGCTCTCGACCAGAGCCCGTTCGTCATGCTGTTCCAGCAGGTTGAAGTTGCAGGTATCGCCGGCAACGTGAAGGGCTACAAGCTCGGCCCGACATTCGACTCCAATTTCCTGGCGCCCATCAGCAAGGAATAGTTGGCTGCGCCTCAGCGCATGAAAGCTTTTCATGCGCTGAATCGGCTTAAAAACAAAAGGATGGAGCGGTTTTCTGAATCAAAACGGAAAGCCGCTCCAGAGCATTTCCAGCGAACCGGTTTCGCTCCCGGAAATGCGTCACAACAGGAAATGGAACGGCTCATCGAAACCGTTCTAGGGCTTTTCAAGCAAAGATGACTGAGGCTTCAGACCAGAACCTGTTCTGAAATGCTCTCATTGTCGGAAGCGGTCAAAACATTGAGCAACACTGGAACCACCAAAAAGGTAAGGCGAGCGCCACGGCGTTCAACGGTCCTTGCCGCGTCGTTAGCCAGTTTTCTGGTCATCGTCGTCACGACCTATCTGGGCCTTCTGGCCGTCACATTCTTTATCGGCCGTGTGGTGCCGATCGACCCTGTGCTTGCCATCGTCGGCGACCGCGCTCCTGCGCATGTCGTGGCGCGCGTGCGGGAAGAAATGGGCTTTAACCTGCCCTATTACCAGCAGTTCTATCTTTACGTTAAGGGTGTGCTACAGGGCGATTTTGGCACTTCGGTACTGACGACCAATCCGGTCATGACCGACATTCGCCGCGTTTTCCCCGCGACCATGGAACTCGCTACCGTCGGCACCATCATCGGCGCTTTGTTCGGCATTCCGCTCGGCGTTCTCGCCGCCGTGAAGCGTGGTAGCCTCGTCGACCAGATTGTGCGCGTGATCGGCCTCGTTGGCTATTCGGTGCCGATCTTCTGGCTCGGTATGCTGGCACTTCTGATCTTCTATGCGCGGCTCGGCTGGACCTCGGGTCCCGGACGTATCGACATCACATTCGAATACACGTTCACGCCGATCACCGGTTTCTACCTGATCGACGCGATCATCCAGCGCGACTGGCCAGCTCTCAAGGATATCGTCTCCCACCTTATCCTGCCGTCGGCTTTGCTCGGCTATTTCTCCTTGGCCTATATCAGCCGCATGACCCGTTCCTTCATGCTCAACGAGCTGGAACAGGAATATATCGTTGCTGCTCGTGCCAAGGGTATTTCGGAAACCCGCATCATCTGGGGCCATGCGCTGCGCAATGCCGCCGTCCCGCTCGTGACAGTGATTGCGCTTTCCTATGCCGGACTTCTGGAAGGTTCGGTTCTGACCGAAACCATCTTCTCCTGGCCCGGCCTCGGACTCTATATCACCAATTCCCTCCAAAACGCTGATATGAATGCCGTTCTCGGTGGCACTATCGTTATCGGGTCGGTCTTTATCGCGCTCAACCTCGTGTCCGATCTTCTCTATCGGGTTCTCGATCCAAGGACGCGCGTACGATGAGCCAAATGACAGATACTTCCAACCTCTCATGGCGTGAATGGCTGCTTACCGAGCGGCCACAATCACGCACGCAAGCCCGTCTCGGCCGGGCCTATATGGTCTGGCGGCGTTTCACCGCCAACAAGCTGGCGGTTCTCGGCCTCCTGATCATCATCGGATTGCTCGTCGTTGCAGCGCTGGCCGATGTGCTGGCGCCGCATTCGCCGGTTATCGGCGATCTGGCCAATGCCCGCCTGCTGCCGCCGGGAACACCCGGCTATCTGCTCGGCACCGACGATCAGGGCCGCGATATTCTTTCGCGTCTGATCTATGGCTCCCGCCTCACTCTCTATGTGGTGTTGCTGGTCGCCATCATCGCCGCGCCTATCGGCCTTCTGGTTGGTACTGTCGCCGGTTATGCCGGCGGCTGGGTCGATGCCGTACTGATGCGCATCACCGATATCTTCCTTGCCTTCCCGAAGCTCATTCTCGCGCTGGCCTTCGTTGCTGCTCTCGGACCCGGCATCGAAAATGCCATCATCGCCATCGCGATCACCTCATGGCCACCCTATGCGCGTATTGCGCGCGCGGAAACGCTCACGGTGCGCAACTCGGATTATATCTCCGCTGTTCGCCTGATGGGCGCTTCGCCGATCCGTATCGTCGTGCGCCACATCATGCCGCTCTGCACATCTTCGCTGATCGTGCGTGTGACGCTCGACATGGCAGGCATCATCCTGACGGCAGCGGGCCTCGGCTTCCTCGGCCTCGGCGCTCAGCCGCCATTGCCTGAATGGGGCGCGATGATCGCTTCCGGTCGCCGCTTCATTCTCGACCAGTGGTGGGTTGCAGCCATGCCGGGTATTGCGATCCTGATCGTCAGCCTTGGCTTCAATCTTCTGGGCGATGGCCTGCGCGATGCGCTCGATCCGCGGGGTAACAATCAATGAAGCCTCTTCTCACTGTTGAAGACCTGCGCGTCACCTTCCCGACGCGCACAGGCGCAATCGAGGCCGTGCGCGGTGTCAGCTTCGAGCTTGGCCGCGAGCGTCTCGGTATTGTTGGCGAATCCGGTTCTGGCAAATCCCAGACCGGCCGCGCCATCATGGGGCTTACCCCGCTCCATGCGAAGATCACCGCCAGAAAACTCGAGTTCGATGGCATCGACCTTCTAAACGCGTCGGCCCGTGAACGCCGCGCCTTGCGCGGTGGCCGCATAGCCATGGTGTTGCAGGACCCGAAATATTCGCTCAACCCTGTCATGACCATCGGCAAGCAGATCGCCGAAACGCTGAAGGCCCATGGCAAATTCAGCAGCGATGAAATCCGCAAGCGCTCAATCGCCATGCTCGAAGCCGTGCAGATTCGCGATGCTGAACGCGTCATGAGCCTTTATCCGCACGAAGTTTCGGGCGGTATGGGCCAGCGCGTCATGATCGCCATGATGCTGGTCGCCGAGCCGGAAATGCTGATCGCCGACGAACCAACTTCGGCCCTCGACGTGACGGTTCAGCTTGAAGTGCTCGGCATTCTGGACAAGCTGGTTGCCGAACGCGGCATGGGGCTGATCTTCGTCAGCCACGACCTGCGCCTCGTTTCTTCATTCTGCGACCGCGTTATCGTCATGTATGCGGGCAAGATCGTGGAGGAAATTGCGGCGAAGGACCTCGCCAATGCGAAACATCCCTATACGCAAGGATTGCTGAACTGCATGCCGAAAATCGGAGCCGATCGCCATCCCCTGCCAACCTTGCAGCGCGAGGAGGCTTGGAAGCTATGACAGGGGAAACTATGAGCACGGCATCTGCACTGAGCGTCGACAATATCGACGTCTATTTCGACCATTTCCATGCGCTGAAATCGGTGAGCATCGACGTAGCGCGCGGCGAATCCTACGGCCTCGTGGGTGAATCCGGTTCCGGCAAGTCGACCCTGCTACGTGCCGTTGCAGGACTGGCACCCGTTGAAGACGGCGAAATCCGCATAGACGGGCAATTGCTGAAGACGCCGCGCGACAAGGCATTCTATCGCAATGTCCAGATGGTGTTTCAGGACCCTTACGGCTCGCTGCATCCCCGGCAAACGGTGGACCGGCTGCTGCTGGAACCGCTTGCCATCCACGGCGTCGGCGACACCGAACAGCGCATCGTGAAGGCGCTCGATGAAGTCGGCCTCGGTTCCGGCTTCCGCTTTCGCTATCCGCACCAGCTTTCAGGCGGCCAGCGCCAGCGTATTGCCATTGCCCGCGCCCTGATCGTTGAGCCCAGCATATTGCTGCTCGATGAGCCGACCTCGGCGCTCGATGCATCGGTTCAGGCGGAAGTGCTGAATCTGCTGGAGCAGGTTCGGCGTGACCGCAACCTGACCTTCGTCATGGTCAGCCACGATCTTGGCGTTGTGACCCATATGTGCGACCGGCTTGCTGTCATGCGTAATGGAGAGGTCGTGGAACAGCTGCAGGCAGACGATCTTGTTAGCGGCAATATCCATGCCGACTATACGAAGAACCTGATGCAGGCCAGCGAAGGCTTCCGCAGGTAATGCAAAAACTTGTCTCCCAAAAGTGGTAATCGGTTTGGGGGATAAAGACATGCAAAAAACAAAGGGGACCTGCCGGTCCCCTTTTTCATTGCATCAATCGTCGGATGCCTTGCGCGGTGTGTCGCCATCCTGCCCGCGCCGCCAATAGGCGACAATAAGCTGGCGATCCTTCGCAACATTACGTTCCTTGCGCATATAGGTGCGGATCGACCGGAATGCGTTGAACTCGCAACCGGCCCAGACGTAAATGTCTTCCTCGTCTTCCGGTAGTTCGACTGCGCGGACCGCATCCTGCAACAATGTCGTCGTTCCGGCTTCCGCACCGTCACGGTTCAGCCACTGCAGATCGACATCGGCACGAGAGACAAGTTCCTGCTCTTCCGAAGCACTGCCGATCTCGACGCGCACGACCGCCTTGGTCCCTTCCGGCAGACGCTCCAGAATGCGCCCGATGGCAGGTAGCGCGGTTTCGTCACCCGCAAGCAGATACCACTTCGCATCGCCCGCATCGCCACCGCCCGGCCCCGTCATCCCGACAATATCGCCCGGCTTGGCGCTGACAGCCCAGCCGGAACCCGGCGCGTCGCAATCATCGCCATGGACGACCATATCGATATCCACCCAGCCGGCTACGCTATCGATGTTGCGGATCGTATAGACACGTGTGGCAAGCTTGGCTTCGCCATCCGGCCAGACAGGACGGCCATCTTCGCCGGTTGTGGGCCATTGCGGTTTGGCAAGACCTTCCGGCGGAAACAGCAGGCGGATATGAAGACCCAACTGCGAGAAGCGGAACAGGTTGTCGCCCTTCAGACGAATACGACGCATATGCGGCGTTACGTTCGATACTGCAACGACCTGCATCTCGCGGAAGTAAGGCAGCGGCAACCCGGCGGCCCCATCACCTTCCCAGATGATTTTCGGTTTGGCGCTGCCCTTGTCGAGAAATTCCAGCACATGCTCGGCGATGGAATATTTCATATAGGCAAGACCGGTTTCGTCCTCGCTTTTGACGTCGACGCTAACCGTTTCATCATCCCATTGCACATCAGCCTGACCGAAGCTCAGCACCAGCTTGGCCGTGCTGCCCTGCCGATGCACGTCGGCATGCTCGACAAAATGATCGAGGAGCTGATTGACCACATGACCGGCATTTGTGAGCGCAAAGCGGGTATTGGCGTTGAGTTCGGACATGCCCCGTCCTCCTTTGGGAAACAATTTCCCCAGCCTTACCCGAATATAACATGACTATTCAAGTCATCATTTCGATTTGAACCCGCAATAAATTGTGACGGGCAGTGCCTGTCGCCAGACATCGAAAGAGCCAAGTGCACCCGCTTGCGCAACGCCAAGACGCGTCAATTCTCCGCCGAATTTCTCACGCCAGTTGAAAAGCAGCATCTCGCTTTGCAAGGTCACTGCATTCGCGACAAGCCTGCCACCCGGTTTCAGCGCGTTCCAGCAGGCTTCCAGAACGCCGTCATCCGTTACACCGCCGCCGATGAAGATCGCATCCGGCGCTTCCAGCCCTTCCAGTGCACAGGGCGCCCCGCCCTTGACCAACTGCAATCCGGGGACACCCAATGCCGCGCGATTTCGCTCGATCATCCCCTGCCGCTGTTCGTCCGCTTCTATGGCAATCGTGCGACATGAAGGATGAACACGCATCCATTCAATGCCGATCGATCCGCAACCGGCGCCGACATCCCAAAGCAATTGACGCGGCAATGGCTGCAATCGCGATAGAGTGACAGCACGAACGTCGCGCTTGGTCAGTTGTCCGTCATTCTCAAACGCTTCATCGGGCAGACCCGCGACGGGAGAAAACACGCGCGCATCCGGCGCAGCAACACATTCAATCGCCAGTACATTGAGATCGGCGCATCGCTCATGGGACCAGTTTTCGGCGGAACCCTGAACCCGGCCTTCCTTTGGCCCGCCAATATGTTCAAGCACCGTCATCAGGCTTTGGCCAAAACCCTTGTCCTTGAGCATTGCCGCGGCTTTTGCTGGCGTCGAACCATCATTGCTGAGCACGAGAAGTTTCTCGCCGGGCAGAATGTGCGGGAGCAAAAGTTCGAACGGGCGACCGTGCACGCTAACAGACCGCACATCCTGAAGAGGCCAGCCCATGCGCGCAGCGGCGAGTGAAAGAGAGGACGGATAGGCAAGAACAAGCATTTCCTCTGGCGAGAAATGCCGGGACAAAGTCGCTCCCACACCAAAAAACATTGGATCGCCGCTTGCCAGCACAACCACCGGCTGGCCGCGATACGCCTCAATCATCACGAAAGCTTCGTCGAATGGAGATGGCCAGGCTACGCGCTCGGCTTTGATATCGCCACTCAGAAAGTCCAAATGGCGCTTGCCGCCGAAAATGACCGCAGCAGAGTTGAGCGCGGCGAGCGCGGTTTTCCCAAGCCCGTCAAACCCATCCTCACCGATTCCGATCACTGTCAGCCAGCGTGCCATGCGCGATGCTCCTTTTCCCTGTTCGTATGGCGGGGCAGTAGCAAGTGCAAGCGGCAAGGCGTATAAGGCTGAAATGTCGAGCCAGCAAATCACTCAGTCGCGGCAAGCCCAACCCGACAGGCGCAACGCCTGCCCCGGTCTTTCGCGTATGGTTATGGCCAGGGATGGGGCTATTGCCCGTATCAAACTGAGGCTTGGTCGCCTGTCAGCTGATCAGGCGCGTTCAATTGCAGCAATAGCCGAACGTTTCGATGCAGGCGCGATAGAGCTGTCGATTCGCTCCAATATCCAGTTGCGCGGTATTACGCCCAGACATTGGAACGATGCCGTCGCGGCACTTCACGAGGCTGGCCTTGGCGCCGACAATCCCGGTGCGGATGATATTCGCAATGTGATGGTCAGCCCCACCGCTGGCATTGACCGGGGCCAGATATGCGACGTCACCGGACTGGCATCGTCTGTGCTGGACATGCTGCAGGCGAATGAGGCTTTTTATGCCCTGTCGCCGAAATTCTCGCTGCAGATCGACGGCGGCGAAAACTGCGCGATGATTTCTCATCCGGGTGACATCTGGCTTTCGGCGATAGACGGCGAAACCTTTGCTTTTGGCCTTGCTTCGTCTCCCGACAGGGAAGCGCTGGGGGCCGTAGACGCGCAGCATGCCCTGCCCTTCATCGAAACGATGCTGCGTCGTTTTTTACGCCATGCCAGCTTTGCGCGGATGAAACATCTGTTTGAAGCCATCCCAGCATCAGAGTTTGTGGCAGGTCTGAGCCGGGAATTGTCGTTCCCGATTCATCCCGCAACCGGCTGGAAGCGCAAGGCACCGATGCCATTTTCGCATCTTGGCAACAACCAGCAGTCTGACGGTTCATTTTATGTCGGCGCCGTGCCGCTCCTGGGACGCCTGACATCGGCGCAACTAGCAGGTCTGGCAGATCTCTCCGACAGCGGAAGGCGTGGACTGCGTCTGACGCCGTGGCAAGGCGTTATCCTGCCTTATGCAGGCGAAACCCAGATTGGTGAACTAACCGAAAAACTTCGTTCGCTTGACCTCGAAACGACAGCCGAAGCCCCACATGCGCGGCTTCGTGCCTGTTCGGGATCAAATGGCTGCGTCTCCGCACTCGCCGACACACAGACAGACGGTAAAAGGCTGGCAACATATCTGGCGCCGGGAAAATCATCCGTGCACATCACGGGATGCGCCAAGTCATGCGCAGCACTTGCACCTTTGCCGCACACGCTTCTGGCGCGCTCGACAGGTCGCTACGATCTTTATGCGCAAGAGACGTTTCCGCAAGACGGGGCTGGACCATCGCGCTTTGGACGGCTATTGGCGACTGATATCACCATTGACGAAGCGGCGTGCCTTCTGAACGCCCGACACTGATTAGAGCGGTCACCATGACAGACTATATTCGCGATGGGCAGGCCATTTACGACCGGTCCTTCGCCATCATTCGCGCCGAGGCCGATCTAAGCCGGATATCAGCCGATCTGGAAAAGCTTGCAGTCCGTGTCATTCATGCCTGCGGCATGGTGGATGTGGTCAATGACCTCGCTTTCTCGCAAGGCGCTGGCAAAGCCGGACGCGACGCTCTGCTCGCCGGTGCGCCCATTCTTTGTGATGCACGCATGGTGGCCGAAGGCATTACCCGCTCTCGTCTGCCTGCCAATAATGAAGTCATCTGCACGCTGAACGACCCATCGGTTCCCGAGCTTGCAACGAAGATCGGCAATACCCGCTCGGCTGCAGCGCTCGACCTCTGGCTCCCGCATCTCGGCAACAGCATTGTTGCAATCGGGAATGCACCGACCGCCCTTTTCCGCCTATTCGAATTGCTGGATGCTGGCGCGCCAAGACCTGCGCTCATCATCGGCATGCCGGTTGGCTTTGTCGGCGCGGCAGAATCCAAAGACGAACTCGCCACAAACAGCCGCGGTGTACCTTATGTGATTGTACGCGGAAGACGTGGTGGCAGCGCCATGACGGCAGCGGCAGTCAATGCGCTCGCGTCGGAGCGCGAATAATGACGGTAAAAGGCAGACTGTTTGGCCTGGGCGTTGGCCCCGGCGATCCCGAACTGATAACGCTGAAAGCCCTGCGTCTCCTCAAAAGCGCACCGGTTGTGGCTTATCACGCAGCCAAGGGGAAGAGGGGCAATGCCCTCACAATAGTCGAGGAATATCTTTCACCGGAACAGGTTCTGGTGCCGTTGATCTATCCAGTGACGACGGAAAAGCTTCCCGCGCATATGGATTACGAACAGATCGTCAGCGATTTCTACGGCGAGATAACGAGCACGATAGCGAGCCACCTTGATAGAGGTCAGGATGTGGCCGTGATAGCGGAAGGCGACCCGTTTTTCTACGGCTCGTTCATGTATATTCATGACCGGCTTGCCGATCAGTATGAAACGGAAGTCGTGCCCGGTGTCTGCTCCGTTCTTGGCGCTTCAGCTGTGCTGGGCGCGCCACTGGTCTATCGCAATCAGACATTATCCGTTCTCTCCGGCGTCATGAGCGCAGAAGAACTGACGCGACGGCTCGCGGATACAGGCGCTGCAGCTATCATGAAGCTTGGCAAAAACCTCGATAAGGTCCGCGCTGTGCTGGGCGAGCTCGGTCTCATGGACCGTGCGCTCTATATTGAGCGCGCCACCATGGCCAATCAGCGCATTGTGCCACTTGCCGAAGTCAATGGTAGCGACTGTCCCTATTTCTCGATCATTCTCGTTCCGGGGCAAAAATGGAACGGCGCGTGATTCCCGCAATTCTGGTTCTCGGAGAAGCCGCGGTTCCTGCCGCGCGGCGGATCGCATCGGTGCTGGAACGTGCCGAAATACGCGGCCTCCAGAACCGTGTTGCGTCGCTGGATGAAACCTTCGTGCATTTCGGCGATGCGGTCAGGTCGCTTTATGAGGAGGGCCGCCCCATCATCGCGCTTTGTGCAGCCGGTATCGTCATCCGGGCGCTGGCACCATTGCTGCAGAACAAGCGCGTCGAACCGCCGGTTCTTGCTGTCGCCGAAGATGGAAGCGCAGTTGTGCCGCTTCTGGGTGGTCTCTCCGGTGTCAATGACATGGCCCGGCGAATTGCAGCGGCACTTGAGGTTGCGCCTGCCATAACCACGTCCGGCGAACTGCGGTTCGGAATCAATCTGCTGCACCCGCCTGCCGAACTGACCCTTGCCAATCCTGACGACGCGAAAAATTTCACGTCGAACCTGCTTGCGGGACAGAAGGTGCAGCTTGACGGAAAATCACGCTGGCTTGCAGATTCCAAACTGCCTTTCGCCAATGACGGTGCGCTGACGATCAGCATAACGCCCCACATCCGCACACCCCAGCCAGACGAGCTGATTTATCATCCGCGCAGTGTGGCGATTGGCGTCGATAGGGTCAGCGAGAACATTCAGAACGATATTGAAGATGCTCTCGCCAATGCAGGCATTGCCCCCGCGTCGCTGGCATTGCTTCTCGCCCACGAAAAAGACTGCACTTCGCCGCGGCTCCAAGAGGCTGCGGCGAAAATTGGTGTCCCGCTGCGCTATGTGGCGAATGCAACCGATGCTCGTGAGATCGTTCTTCATTCGGTGGAACAGCCGGTTCAACTGATGGAGAGCTTGGGGCTTGCCATTGCCGTGGCTGCCACCCCGGCAGATGTTCTGTTTGTCGGTCGAAAACGTGGCAAGCTGGTCGTTATCGGCCTTGGGCCCGGATCACGAGAGCTAATGACGCCTGCCGTTCAGCACGAACTGGAACAGGCCGAAGACATTCTCGGCTATGAGACCTATGTGCGGATGGCGGAAGAAAACCTTCGTCCTTTCCGCGCCGATCAGATCGTTCATATGACTGATAATCGGGAAGAAATGCAGCGGGCACGTCATGCATTCGAACTCGCTGCTTCCGGGCGACATGTCGCCATGGTTTCTTCGGGAGATCCCGGTGTCTTCGCCATGGCTGCGGCAGTCGTGGAGGCGCTTCACGAAACGGAAAATGCGGCATGGCACGGCGTGGAGCTCGTCATCCAGCCCGGCATTTCCGCTGCAATGGCCGCCGCATCGCGGATCGGAGCGCCGCTCGGACACGACTTCTGCATCGTTTCACTGTCGGACAATCTGAAACCCTGGGAAATTATCGAAAAGCGCCTTGCGCTTGCCGCCGAAGCCGATCTCGCCATGGCGTTCTACAATCCCATTTCCAGGGCACGTCCGCATCAGCTTGGTCGCGCGCTTGAAATCCTGCGGCAATATCGGTCTCCCGAAACGCCCGTTGTCCTTGGGCGCGACATAGGCAGACCGGCTGAGACTACACGGACAACCACGCTCGGCGCACTGACACCAGATGATGTCGACATGCGAACCGTTGTGATTGTCGGCTCGTCCCACACGCAGGTTTTTGCGAAATCTGATGGCAGGGAGTGGGTTTATACACCGCGCTGGTACGGCGAAAAGCCAGAGAAATGACAAACAAAAAAGGCAGGGAAAACCCTGCCTTTTTCATGTGTTATCCCTGATTGTTGAATCAGTTCTTCTTCGCCTTAGCCTTTTTCGGCTGGGCAGCGGCGGCTGCATCGGCCTTGGCTGCTGCCGCTTCAGCTGCAACCTGATCGGCGCTCTTCGGCGACGTATCGATAACAGCGCGCACACCGCCCTTGGCGGTCAGCTGGCAAACAGCGGTACGCAGATCGACCTTGAGATCGACATCGGTGCCGCCTGCTGCACCCGGACGGGAGTTGATGGCAGAGATAGCGTGTTCCGGCAGGAAATACTTGTTGGCAGCGGCAGTGATGCACGGCTGCGCGAGCGCCGGATCGACATAAGCTGTCGGCGTGAAGCGAGGCATCGAAATCGTCGGCGCGCTGATCGGGGCATCGGTCTTGCCCGGCGTCGCCGTCGTGGTTGGTACAGTCGTCGTGCAGGCAGCGGCAAGCGGGGCCAACATGGCAATGGCTAGAAAACGGGCTCCGGTGCGGGCGCGTCCGTACATGATCTACCTCATAGGATCTGCTGAGTAGGTAAAATTTTAAGTTCGATAACTATTCGGTTTTGCTCGATTGTCGAGTGGCAGGAAGGTCACATTGCCAGAATTTCGATTCGCATCCACAGTCTGGCATCACTGTTTTGCTAGAATCCAGTTCAGCATCTCGCGCCAGTCGGACATGCGGATCGGCGTGCCGTGATTACCACTTTCGAAACGCCGGAACTGGACCGGATAACCCGGCGCGCGCTTGCTTATCTCGCGATAGAAGGCTTCCTGCTTGTCGATTGCAAAAACCGGATCACGGCTGCCATGTCCGAAGAAGATCGGCACACGTTTCTTGAATGCGGGTGACTTGAAAAATCCGTCATCCCAAAGCGAGCCGAGCAGAATAAGTCCTGCGAGCTGGTTCCCCGCCTTTTCATTAGCCGCTATGCGCCAGCATAGTGTTCCGCCTTGCGAGCCGCAGGACAGGATCAACGGAGCGCTCGGTGATGATGCCTTGGCTGCTTCGATCAATCCGGCAATCTGCGCCTCACCCGCATCGGCAAAATCCTTGAAATCCGGCGTGATATAGAGACCGCCATTCAGTGCCGCGAGATTCTTCACACGGTTGAAATTGCCGCCAAAGGTAAAATCATTCATACCTTGCAGGCGATTACCGCCCCTACCATGCAGGTAGATGACGATAAAGGACGCGCCTTCGCGCCTGCCTGCTGTCATGGCCTTCACCGGCCCGGCAGCAGTCTGAAAGGTAACGTCCTTCTGGTAAGCGCGCGCCTTCAGCGAGACATAGGCATCTTTCACGCGCTTTTCAGGCACCGCATCGCGCCCGTTGATATCGCGCATCTCGTTGTAATCGATAACCTTGTAATCATCATTGTCAGCGCTGCTGATAATGCCGGGATAGGCGAAATAATCGTCCTTGTATGGCGGCAAAGACGCTGCCCCGGATGCCATCACAGTTGAAAACAGAAACAATGCCCCAAACAGGCCACCTATTCCATGCTTCAACATTCTATGGCTCATCGGATTACAGCTCCAGCGTATGATAGCGCCTGTTGAGATAGACCAGCGCCTCGTCCTCGGCTTTGGACCGCAGGCCCACGACTTCCCCGAAAAGGACGTGATGCGTGGAGTGATCCTGCACGCTGACCACCCGGCAATCGAAAGCAGCAAGTGCACCCTGCAATATGGGTGCTCCGGTCACCTGAACATCCCAGCGCGCCAGTTCGAACCGCTCATCCTGGGTCAGGCCGATACGGCCCGAAAAAGCGTCTGCGAGCTGTTGGTGCGACCCCGCGAGCGTGTTGACGGCGAACACGCCGTTTTCGATGAACAGCCGGTTTTCTTCATGAATCTTTTGCAGGCAAATTAGGATCGTCGGCGGATTATCCGAAACCGAACAGGCCGCCGTCAGCGTCAGACCACGCCTTCCCGCACTACCGGCAGTCGTGACGATCTGTACTGCGCCGGCGTAATGGCTCATGGCATCCCGATAGGACTTGGATTCCACCGAAGCTGCACTTGAAATGATGTTCTTAATCGTTTGCACGTCCAACAGAATCCGTCTCGCCCTATGGCATGTTATCTGAAGCCAGCTACCTTGGTAACAAGCCCGCATAACGAGCCCAAATAAGGGCCCCACATAACGGGCATTGCACAAAGGCCAGGAAACAGCTACCCACTTTTCGTTGAAAATGCCACGAATTGTTTAATGAAGACGGATCACGTGATCGAGCTTGGGAAACGTCCGACCGCAGTACTGACAAGTATCATCCTTATACTGCTGGCCAGTTCAGTACTGGCGCAGGCGGAGGATATGCGCGTCGGGCTCGCAGCACCGCTGTCCGGAACGTTCGCTCCATTGGGCAATCAGCTGGCGGAAGGCGCTCGTGTAGCCGCCACGGCAAAAGGCGCAGAACTTGTTATTTTCGATGATCGCTGCGATGCTGAAGGCGGCAAGGAAGCCGCAGAACGCTTCGTCAAGGAAAACGTCCGGGTCGTCACCGGCTTTCTGTGCCCGGAAGCACTTGAAGCAGCACTTCCGGTTCTCGCAGCCGGCAACATACCTGTTGTGACATCAGGCGTCAGCGAAGCCACGCTAACTGAAAGACGTGCGCCCGCGCCGATGGCGGTATTCCGTCTTGCAACCGGCCTAGACAAGGAAACGCAGGCAACCGGGAGCTTCCTTGGCAGCCTTTGGCGCGCGCAATCTTTCGCAATCATCGATGATGGCACCATCGAAGGACGTGAACGAGCTGCACGCGTTTTAGCCAGCCTTAAAGAGCAACAACTACAGCCGGTTTTCACAGACACCTACCGACCGGGTCTCGATAACCAGAATGCTCTGGTCGCCCGGTTGCGGCGCGCAGGCGCTACCCATGTTTATGTCGGCGGTGAGCGCGACGATATCGCCGCTATAGGCGCAAGCGCTGCCGCGCTCAACTATTCCCTGACGATTGCTGGCGGCAGCCTTCTTGACGCAGCACCTGGCACACAGCCCTTAAGTCAAGGCACGTTGATGATTGCCCCGCTCCGTCCGCAGGAACTCTCGACGGCAAAGCCAGCAATCGATGCATTGCGTCAGGCCGGGAAACTTGCAGACGCCTATGCAATCATTGGTTATGCCAGTGCGGAAATCCCTGCGGATGTGATCAAGCGTGCCGACGAGCAGAAGCTGCCGATTATCGACACACTCCGCAATAATTCCTTTGAAACCGTTCTTGGCTCGATCAAGTTCGATGGCAATGGTGTCCGAACCGACAACCCGAACCGCCTGCAACGTTTCGATGGCAAGCGGTTCGTGCTAGCCGACAAGTAGCCCAATCAGGCTCGCAGCAATCACCAGTCCGGTCATCAGGCTCATCGTCGACCAGAAAAGATGAAGCGCGGCATCGATATCATCAGCGTTGGCGTCGCGCTTGCCGGATGCATTCAGCATCGGCCCTTCGACTTTCTCCGCCCCATATTGGCGCGGACCGGCAAGCGCCAGCCCCAGCCCGCCTGCAAAAGCCGATTCCGGCCAGCCAGCATTGGGCGAGCGATGCAGACGTGCATCACGGCGCATGACGGAAAACGCTTCTTTGCCTGAAAGCCTGTCTTTCGTGATCGCGGTGGCAAGGGAGGCGAGCAGTCCGGTCAGTCTGGCTGGGATATAATTAGCGACATCGTCCAGCTTTGCGGCAAAACGACCAAAGTCACGATAGCGATCATTCAGATGGCCGATCATGGAATCAGCGGTATTGATCAGCTTGTAGGCGAACAAACCGGGTAGCCCACCGACCAGAAACCAGAACGCAGGTGCAACGATACCATCTGAAGCGTTTTCCGCGAGGCTTTCTATCGCTGCACGACTGACACCGCCTTCATCGAGATGTTCGGGATTGCGCCCGACGATCATCGACACAGCCCGACGACCGCCTTCGATCCCTTCCTCACGCAATGCCAGTGCGACCGCCTGCACATGATCGGCAAGGCTTTTCTGTGCAAGCAGCACCGTCACGATCAGGATTTCGGCAACTGCACCGGCAGTCCCGGCGAAGGGTAACGAGAGTTCAAGGATGAGCCCCAGAACCACACAGGCCATCACCAGCCCGATCGTCAGCCACATGCCGTTTCGGCGAAGCACCGAGGCAGAGAGATTGCGATTGTTCCAGCGCTTTTCGCCCCACGAAATTGCTTTCCCGAACAGGACGACGGGGTGCGGCACCTTCTGCCATAGCTGCGGCGGGTCGCCGACAAAGCGATCCAGAAGAAGCGCCAGCGAAAGAATAATCAGCTTTATTTCCATGAGCTTGACCAGAAAAACTGAATCAAAATTTCAACGCCTTTTCGAACCGCGCAAGCGCCACATCATCCAAAGGCAAACCAATGCGCAACCAGCGCGGGGCGTAATCGAATTTCCGGATCAGAATATGTCTCTCGCACAATCTGGTGTAAATCCCGATTGCATCCGCGTGTTCGACGAGAGAAAACAACGCCGTGCCGCCAATTTCCCTCAGACCGCTTTTGTCCAGAACAGCCGACAATTCCGCCCGCCGCAGATCAATACGTGTGCGATAATCCGCAAGCGTTCCGGCATCGCTGAAAGCATGATTGGCGATTGCCAGTGCCGGGCCAGAAACCGCCCATGGTCCAAGCCGCCGCTCCAACGCTTCAACAAAACGACCGCCTGTAATTGCAAAGCCCAGACGAACGCCAGCAAGCCCGAAAAACTTGCCGAAGGATTTCAGCACGATCATCGGTGCATCTTCTGCATTTGCCGCAATGGTGACGGCCTCATGCGCGTCGGCGAACGCCTCATCAACAACCAGAAAGCCCCCGCGAGCACCGAGTTTCTGTGCAAGTTGCAGGAGAGCCTCTTTCGAAATCACGCGACCGTCTGGATTGTTCGGATTAACGATGACTGCCGCTGTTGCCTCACTCGGAATTTCATCAAGCGTCACACATTGCACAACCTTCCAGCCGGAAGCGGCGAACGAAGCAGCGTGTTCCTGATAGGTCGGTCCGAGGATGGCTACCGTCGACGGCGCGATCAGCGTTGGAACGAGCTGGATCAAAGCCTGCGTGCCCGGCGCTGCAACGATCGGTGCTTTCTCGTTCAGCCGATAATAGCTGCGGGCCAGTCGCAACGTTTCCTGTAACAATCCTTCATCAGGCAGACGGTTCCAGATTTCAGGTGTCAGTTCGGGAAGCGGAAAATGCTCTGGATTGATGCCCGTCGAAAGGTCGAGCCAGTCTTGCGGCCTGCCACCAAAACGCGCGACGGCCTTGTCGAGCGCGCCGCCATGCTCGATTTCTGCACTCAAGCTTTCTCTCCGCAAAAATCGATGACATGCATGAACGAGCCTGAAACGGAGCCGACTCTCAGGCCTGCCTCGCCAACATCGTCGCCGACAGCATCACGCACACGGAAAAGACGATCAGCCTTTCCTTCACGCACGATGCTGGCATAGTGAAACTCATGCGCCTTCAATGTCTCGGTCCAAGGCGCACCTGCAAGCGGTTCCAGCATGCGGTAGCCGAGATGCAGCTTTCTTTTTGCAAAGCTCGTTTCTAGCGGCAGAAGATCCAGCATCGGGTGTATGACACCCTCTGCATCCTGCAAGCTTTCGCCGAGAACCATGTAGCCGCCACATTCGCCGTAAACTGTTACCCCACGGGCTGCAGCTTCGCGCATGCCCGCCTCAAAACGTCCTGCCTGCGCCAAACGCCCTGCATGCAATTCAGGATAGCCGCCCGGCAGATAGATTGCATCGGCATCCTGTCTCGGAGACTCATCGTCGAGCGGTGAGAAGAATGAAATCTCCACCCCTCGCCTGCGCCAGCCTTCAAACAAATGCGCATAGGCAAAGGCAAATGCGTCATCGCGGGCAACGGCAATGTGGTTGCCCAGCGGCTTCAAGCGCGGCACATTGGCCATCGCATCGAAGCGCTTCGGTCGCGACCAGATCGTTTGCAAAGCATCGAGATCGATATGCGTTTCCATTGCATCTGCAGCGTGTTCGAGAAAGCTCTCAAGATCAGAGTGCTCGCCCGCCTGCACCAGCCCCAGGTGCCTTTCCGGCAAGGAAAGAGCAGTATCGCGGGGCAATGCACCAAGAACCGGAATACGGAGCGGCTCCAATGCGCCGCGTAACATAGCCTCATGCCGGGAGCTGCCAACGCGATTGAGGATGATGCCCGCAATCAGCACATCCTTGCGAAACTGGCTGAAACCCCAGACAAGAGCGGCAATGGAATGTGATTGCCGGGCACAATCCACCACCAGCACCACCGGCAGATCGAGAAGCCGGGCAAGATCGGCAGATGAACCTTTGCCGTCCATCGCTCCGTCAAAGAGCCCCATCATGCCCTCGGCAACCAATAGCTTGGCACCACTTTCCGTCATGCGGGAGGACAGTGCACTGATAAGTTCAGGGCGCATCGCCCAAGGGTCCAGATTGAAGCAATCCACCCCGCTTGCAGCCTTGTGGTAGGCGGGGTCGATATAGTCGGGACCGGCCTTGACCGGCGCAAGCGCTTCTCCCCGCCGTTTCAGGGCGCGCAGCAAACCCAGCGTTACCGTTGTCTTGCCAGACCCGGAAGCCGGCGCTGCTATCATGAACCCCTTCATGCGCTTCTCACTCCCTCATTTTGATTTCGTCTGGCAAGCGGATCGCTGGACAGGATTTTACCGTTCAACGCACCCATCCAATCCAGCCCGGCGCGCAGACGAACCACTTCACCTACGACCACAATTGCAGGCGGGTTCAGCCCCGCCGCTTCAACATCTTTTGCAGCCCGCGCCAATGTCGTTTCAAGTACGATCTGGTTGGGGAGGCTTGCATTGCACACGAAGGCGACAGGCTCATCCGGCGAACGCCCGGCCTCGATCAGCCGCCCGGCGATAAGGTCTATATGTTTCATCGCCATATACATGACGATAACCGGCGCAGACTTGGCGATCCCAGTCCAGTTGATCCCGTCAGGTATCGAGCCGCTGGCATCGTGACCGGTCAGAAAGGTCACCGATTGATTGATATCGCGATGGGTAGCGGCAATACCCGCATAGGCGAGGCCGCCAATTCCGGCAGTCACTCCGGGAACGATGCGAAACGGAACGCCATGCTCTACCAAGGTCAGCGCCTCTTCTGCTCCCCGCCCAAATACGAACGGATCACCGCCTTTCAGGCGCAGCACCTTCTTTCCCGATTTTGCAAGTTCAACAAGCCGCAGGGATATATCACGCTGTTTTGGCGAAGGCTTGCCGCCGCGCTTGCCTGCATATTCCAGAGCGGCATCCGCATTCTTGAGAGACAGGCAGGCATCATCCACCAGCGCGTCGTAAACGATGACATCTGCCTGCTGTAAGGCGTTGACAGCGTGAAGCGTCAAAAGACCGGGATCGCCCGGCCCGGCCCCAACGAGCCAGACATGGCCGGGTTCCATCGCAGGCAAGGTTACTTTGCTCCTCGCAATGACACATGCAGCCGTTTCTTCAGCCTTGTTCATTTTCATCAACCACTATTCTATCTGGCGGCACAGCTATCAGATACATTATAAGGCGTCCATGAATGACGAAACCGCTCCAACGAATAAAAGTCAGGAAAAAGCCGAACTCCGCCGCGGCTGGACCACGGGCGCCTGCGCAACCGCTGCCACCAAGGCGGCATTGACGGCGCTTATTACCGGTGAATTTCCTGATCCCGTCGGTATAATTCTGCCCAAGGGGGAAGTACCCTATTTCCAGCTCGCCTATGAAGGGCTGGGCGATGGCTATGCGATGGCAGGCATCGTCAAGGATGCCGGCGACGATCCCGACGTGACCCATGGTGCCACGATCATCTCGACCGTATTCCCGGCCCCACCCGGAACCGGCGTCGTCTTTCGTGCAGGTGAAGGCGTTGGCACAGTTACGCGGCTCGGCTTGCAGATTCCTCCGGGTGAAGCTGCCATCAATCCGGTCCCGCGTCGTATGATGACCGAAATCTGCGAGCAGATTTGCGCCGAATACGGCCTGCCCGCGGATATCGTCATTACGATATCGGTGCCCGGCGGCGAAGAGATTGCCAAAAAGACATGGAACCCGCGTCTCGGTATCGTCGGCGGTATTTCCATTCTCGGCACCACTGGTGTGGTCCACCCATTTTCCTGTTCAGCCTGGATACATTCGATCCATCGCGGCATCGACGTTGCCCGCGCAGCCGGGCAGAAACATGTCCTCGGCGCGACAGGTTCGACGTCCGAGGATGCTGCGCAGGCGCTCTATGATCTGCCCGATTTTGCCATTCTCGACATGGGCGATTTCGCTGGCGGTGTGCTCAAATATCTGCGCGAGCATCCTATCGACAAACTTACGATCGCAGGCGGTTTCGCCAAGCTGACGAAGCTTGCGCAAGGTGCGCTCGACCTCCATTCTTCACGGTCGCAAGTGGACAAGAGTTTCCTTTGGACCATCGCCGAAAAGGCTGGCGCGCCGGAAAGCATGAAGGATCAGATTCTCTTTGCGAACACTGCGCTGGAAGTGCTTGAACTGACTCAATCAATCGGGCTCGACATAGCCACGCCAATTGCGCTCAAGGCGAAGGAAACCGCGCTCGAAACCCTTCGCGGCGCGCCGGTCGCAGTCGAGATTATCGTAACTGATCGCAGTGGGAATATCCTTGCGCGCGTCTGACCCCAAGATACTCATTCTCGGCGGAACGACCGAGGCTGCGGCACTTGCAACGGCCTTCGCAGGGCTGCCCGTCAATGCCATTACCTCGCTTGCCGGGCGTACCAGCAATCCAGCCAAACTGACCGGAACGGTTCGAAGCGGTGGCTTCGGAGGTGTTGATGGTCTTGCTGCCTATCTCGACGAAGAACGGATAGACCTCATCATTGACGCGACCCATCCCTATGCCGCACGCATCTCGCAAAATGCAATGCAGGCGGCAGGCAAGCGCAGCATATCATTGGTGAGGCTGGAGCGCCCTGCCTGGGAGGAAAAGCCGGGCGACCGCTGGATCAATATTTCCGATGAAGCCGAGGCAGTAAATGCTATCCCATCCGGTGAGCGTGTATTTCTGGCGCTTGGTCGCCAGCACATCGCGCCTTTCGCGGAGCGCGCTGATGTTCATTTCGTCATCCGCATGATCGATCCACCGGATGTGGCACTACCACAGGATTGCGAAATCGTTCTGGCGAGACCCGGCGATTACGCTGCGGAGAAGCGTTTTCTGGAAGGCCGCAGGATCGGGCTGATCGTCAGCCGCAATTCGGGCGGCACCATTTCCTATGCAAAAATCGAGGCTGCCTGTGCACTGGGACTTCCGGTCATGATGATTTCCCGTCCACCGGTTGCGGCCAGAAACGTTGTCACCTCGCCAGAAGAGGCAATCATATTCGCCCGCAAAGCACTAGGTTTTTGAACGCGCCGCGTGGTTGTGCGCTTCATGGTAAAGCGCTGAATCGCGAAAGCTTTTAGGGTCCAGTCCGCGCCCGACAAAAATCATTGCCGTACGTTTCAACCCGAATGCAGCCACCTTCTCCGCTATATCTGACAGCGTACCGCGTAGAATTTGTTCATCAGGCCATCCAACGCGATAGGCGATAACCACCGGACAATCAGCACCGTAAAGAGGTGTCAGCTCGGCCTCGATTTTGTTGAGGTTCCGGATGGAAAGATGGATCACCAGCGTCGCACCCGACCGCCCGAGTGTGGTAAGGTCTTCGCCTTCAGGCATGGCAGACGATTTCATCGAGGTACGGGTCAGGATGATTGTCTGATTGACCTCGGGAATGGTCAGTTCCTGCTTCATGGCAGCGGCAGCGGCTGCAAAAGCTGGCACCCCCGGCGTCACATCATATGGAATGCCTAGACTGTCCAGCCGACGCATCTGTTCGGCCATAGCGCCATAAATCGACGGGTCGCCCGAATGCACTCGCGCAACGTCGAGGCCTTGCACATGTGCTGCTTTCATCTCAGCGATAATCTCGTCCAGCGTTAGCGATGAACTGTCGACCAGACGCACATCCTTCGGTGCTACGGCAACAACCTCCTTCGGCACCAGCGACCCCGCATAGATGCAGACGGGACATTGCTCGATGAGGCGCAGACCGCGCACGGTGATAAGGTCCGCCGCGCCGGGGCCGGCTCCAATGAAATGAACAGTCACGATTTCCCCTTCCTGAACTGCGGACATGACTTTCCGTGATGTCGAAAGTCAATCCGTTTCCGGCAGAAGCTCTTCGATATCGTTGAAGATCGACTGCCATTCCTCATCCGTCAGTTCGAAGAAATTGAAGCTGCGCAACAGGAATGCACCTTCATTGGCTATGAAGGCCAGCCGAGTCCTGCGCCCTTCCGGTGTGGAGACATCAAGCCCATCCCATTGCTTGCGATACCAGAGACGGGTTTCATCCAGATGTTCGGTGTTGGGAATGAGACTGGTCATCATGGCCGCAAAGCGCGAGTCGTCTTCGGCATCGCTTTCGCGGGTCACGCGAATATGGGCGGCGATATGAGAAAGCGCGTCCATGCGGCCTTGCTTTTTCTTGTCGACCTGTGCGTCGAAACGATCGCCCCACCGCCCGATCATCGCTTTCAAAAGCCCGTCCTTATTGCCGAAGCAATACTGAACGCCTCCTTTGGTCACACCAGAAGCCTGTGCGACGGCATCCATGGTGAGGGCGACCAGCCCACCTTCGGCGACGAGCTTTTCAGCCATATCGAGCACATGGTCACGGTCGATTGAGCGCGGCCTGCCTATTTTGTGCAAATTTTCACTTTCCATACAGACGGATTTATATTAAGTGAGCCCTCCTCGCAAGTTTGAATACAAGCGTATTGAAAAGGTGCTATCCAATGTTGCCGAAAAATCGCTGGCTGGTTCTGACCATTGTTTCCAGCGCATTGTTTCTGATCGTCGTGGACATGACGGTGCTTTATACGGCGCTACCCCGCCTCACCCACGATCTCGCGGCCAGCGCTTCCGAAAAGCTCTGGATCATGAACATCTATCCGCTCGTCGTTGCAGGTCTCCTGCCCGGCCTAGGAACGCTTGGCGACAAGGTCGGCCACAAGCGTATGTTCATGTCTGGACTCGCAGTTTTCGGACTTGCCTCTCTTTGCGCGGCCTACTCGCCAAACCCGGAATTCCTTATTGCCGCTCGCGCATTTCTCGCTTGCGGCGCAGCCATGATGATGCCCGCAACGCTCTCCATCATTCGGTTGACGTTCACCGATGACAAGGAGCGCTCGCTTGCAATCGGCATCTGGGCGGCTATTGCATCAGGCGGTGCCGCCATCGGCCCTGTGGCAGGCGGCGTTCTGCTGGAATATTTCTGGTGGGGATCGGTCTTCCTTATCAACGTACCCGTCGTACTGGTTGCGCTGTCACTCTCCGTCTTCACACTTGAAAACCGTCCGCTCGGCTCCAAGCGCAAATGGGATTTGATCGGTTCGATCCAGATTATGGTTGGATTGATTGCACTCACCTATGCCGTGAAGGAACTCGCAAAGCGCGATGCGTCCATGACTGTATTTACAGCCGCGCTGGCAATCGGGTTGGTCGCATCATTCATCTTCGTGCGCAGGCAGCTCGCAAGCGAAGCACCGCTGATCGACTTCTCTCTGTTCAACAACAAGCTGTTTTCGATGGGTGTTTTCGCAGCTCTGGTGGCGTCCGGTTCAATGACGGGGATGGAACTCGTCTTCAGCCAGCGCATGCAGCTGATCGAAGGCATGACACCCTTGCATGCCGGATTATCAATCCTGCCTATTCCTCTGGCCGCTTTCGTTGCAGGGCCGCTCGCTGGCATCATGCTGCCGCGCCTTGGTACCGGCAAGCTTCTGTGGTCGTCGCTGGGGATCACAGCACTTGGCGTTATTGTCTACATTCTGACTTACAAGACTTCGGCATCGTTCTATCTGGTCGGGCTTGCGATTCTCGGCTTCGGCGTGGGAGCTGCCATGACAGGTGCATCGTCGGCGATCATGACCAATGCACCGGTTGAAAAGGCAGGCATGGCAGCTTCCGTTGAAGAAGTTTCCTTTGAACTCGGTAACGCTCTCGGTGTCACGGTTTTCGGAAGCATTCTGTCCGTATTCTACACGGCAAGCCTTGTGATCCCTGAAGGCGCAGGTATCCCCGCAATCGTGCGCGACAGTCTGGATGAAGCACTTCTGGCAGCTCAATCCCTACCGCCAGCAGATGCACAAACTCTGACGGCACTGGCATCGGCGGCTTTTGAGAGTGCTTATGTTGCCGTCATCACAGCGACCGCAACTCTGCTTTCGATCGCTACGCTCGTGGCCTACATTATTCAGCGACGTAAGACTGTTACCGCATAATCCGAAGTCGGGACCGGGCGACAGCCAATGCGGCAGTTGCCCGGCCTGATACGGTTTTTTCGACCACAAGAAAGCCATTCGGACCGGTGGCAGCAAGCGCAGCCGCTTCAGCGACACCATGACATCCAACTGCCTCGAGAACAGTCTCCGATGGGTTTTCGAGACGCGGAGTTTCCTTTTCCAGCCGCTCGGCATCGAAGAAACACAGCGCACATTCATAGTGCGCTGCAAGCTCGTTCCATGCGAGCTCGCCACACTTGGTACTCAACGTTGCGATAGCGTCAGGCCGCGAACAGCAGCCTTGCGACAACACCTGATCGGCCAAAGCCAAAAGCTCGTCGAATGTCACGCCGGACGAACCGCCCATGCCGAGGACTGTGCTGTAGTTTTTAGAACCCACAGGGCGACGACTGGCGTGCTTTGTGCAGCTCTTCCGGCTTGACGCCGAGTGTATCGGCAATGCGCTGGATCATCGTTGCCTCGGAACGGTCAAGCCGGTGATCGGAACAGGCAATCTTTACGAGGTCACTAAGCAGCGCCAAACGGCGATCCGGCGCCATCTCGGCCAGCATGTTGGCAGCTTGCTTGGTTGTGGTCTCGTAAGCGAAATCCTTGAGATACTCGGCCACTTCCGGAAGCTCTTCCGGCGGAATGCCGAAATTCCTTTCGGCAATTTCCTTGAACGCCGCTATTTCAGCCGGATGCTGGTCGCCATCGGCAAACACCACATGCAACAGCAAAAGCAATTCAGATGCGAGCGCCGGATCATCGGCCACGCGCTGCACGGCGCTCTTCTTGCTGAGAAAAGCGGTAATCCGCTCAAAGATGCTCTCGCTCATGGAACCCCTCAAAACTTTCAGCCTGAATATAATGAATAGCGCCGGATACACCGGAAAACAATCTCGCTCAACGCACTGGCTTTCTTCGGAGATTATCCTTGTCCGACTAGCGTTAGGAAAGCAGCTGCTCTATGTTGCGCCCACCTCTCCCTTGGGCTTCCCCGATGCTTGAATTTTTCGATACGCTTACCCTGCTCCTGACGGCTGCGGCATTCATCGCCGGGATCATCGATTCCATCGCCGGTGGTGGCGGAATGATTACAATTCCCGCCTTGTTGCTGGCCGGAGTTCCACCCGTTGAAGCGCTTGGCACGAACAAGCTGCAAGGCTTGTTCGGCTCGTCATCGGCAACCATCGCCTATGCGCGCAAAGGGCATGTAAACATCAAGGAACAGTGGCCTGAAGCACTTGCATCGCTCATCGGCTCAGTGTTCGGCGCTTTACTCGCAACGGTTCTGCCGGTCGACATCATGCGTGCAGCGCTGCCAATCCTCCTCATCGCGATTGCGGTTTATTTTGCCATCAAGCCGAGTCTTGGCGATGTTGATCGTGCGCGACGTATCGGCCCGTTTCTTTTCGGCGTAACGCTTGTCCCGCTGATCGGATTTTACGATGGCCTCTTTGGTCCCGGAACCGGATCGTTCTTCATGCTCGCATTCGTGGCACTGGCCGGTTTCGGTGTGCTGAAAGCTACGGCCCATACGAAACTTCTCAACTGCGCGTCCAATGTCGGCGGCTTTGCAACCTTTGCCGCTGTCGGCGTTATCAACTGGAAGATCGGTATCTGTATGGGCGTCGCCCAGTTTATCGGTGCACAGATTGGCGCAAGCCTCGCCATGAAGGTCGGCTCACGCATTATCAAACCGCTTTTGATCGTTGTCAGTCTGGCACTGGCAGTTCGCCTTTTGATGGACGGAACCAATCCGCTGCGCCAGTGGGTTGGGTTTTAGAGCGCGTTTCGATCTGATTGGATCAGATCGGCGCTCTAAATATTTGTTTTGAATCGCGCATCTTTTCCGAAAACCGTTTCACACTTTTCGGGATACGCTCTAAACCCGAAGCGCGACTAGCACCACGCCACAGCCGATAAGCAGAATGCCAAACCAGTTGAGGGTGGACATGCGCTCGCCAAGGAATGCCGCACCGAACAGTGCCACCAGCACAACCGACAATTTATCAATCGGCGCGACGCGCGATGCATCCCCGATCTGCAAGGCCCGGAAATAGGCAAGCCACGAAGCACCGGTCGCCAGACCTGAAAGCACCAGAAACAGCCACGACTTTCCGGAAATCTCGCCGGGTTTCTGCCATTGGCCGGTAACGGTCAGGAACAGGCACAACGCGCCAATGATGACCAGCGTGCGCACGAGCGTGGCGAAATCAGAATTGATGCCCTGAATACCGACCTTAGCGAAGATGGCGGTCAATGCGGCAAACACCGCCGACATCAGTGCCCAGAATTGCCAGCTAGCAATCATCAAAACTCAATACCCTTCTGTGCCTTCACACCAGAGCGGAACGGATGCTTTATCATTTCCATCTCCGTCACGAGGTCGGCCGCTTCAATCAGCTCATCCTTGGCATTGCGACCGGTAATGATGACATGCTTCATCTCCGGCTTCGCTTCGAGAACCTCGATCACTTCCTCGACCGGTAGATAATCGTAGCGAAGCACGATATTCAGCTCATCACAAAGCACCATATCGTAGCTTTCATCCAATATCATGGCTTTGGCTTGTTCCCATGCCCCACGCGCCATGGCGATATCTCGCGTCCGGTCTTGAGTCTCCCAGGTAAAGCCTTCGCCTAGCGCTGAAATAGTCACCTGTTCGGGGAATTTTTCGAGCACCCAGCGCTCACCCGTGTCCCACGAGCCTTTGACGAACTGCACGACGCCGATTTTCATTCCGTGACCCAGCGCACGGAAAACCATCCCGAAACCGGCAGTCGACTTGCCCTTGCCTTTACCGGTATGGACGATCACCAACCCTTTTTCTTCAGTCTTTGTCGCCTGAATCTTGTCGCGGGCAGCTTTCTTCTTGCGCATCTTGTCCGCATGGCGTGCATTCAGTTCCTCTTCCGTCATCGAAAGAAGTTTTTCCGATTTCTCAGCCATTTACCGCCCTTTCCGGATTCAATTTTTGAAGATTTGAACTCAATGTTTCCAGCTCGAACCGCGCAGAGTTGGAGCGAGGCGTCCAGAAGCCGCGCAAGATAGCATCGTTGAGTTTCGCTGCCGTCTCGGCAAGTGCTGCCGGGTTTTTCTCGGCCATGAAATCATGCACCGACTTGTCGGCGATATAAGCCTGATAGACCGCCTCGAAATGATGGTTCCCAACCTTGCCGGTAGTCGCCGCGAAGGCGAACAGATAGTCGACAGTTGCCGCAATCTCTGCCGCACCCTTATAGCCGTGGCGCATGACGCCTGCGATCCATTTGGGGTTGGCTGCGCGACCGCGTACGACGCGCGAAAGTTCTTCTTCCAGCGCACGGATCACTGGCTTTTCCGGGCGGGAATGGTCGTTATGATAAACTGCGGGCATTGCGCCACTCAAACTTTCAACGGTCGCAGCCATCCCACCTTCGAACTGGTAGTAATCGTCGCTATCGAGAAGGTCGTGCTCACGATTGTCCTGATTTTGCACAACAGCCTGAACCGAACGCAGCTGTTCTTCGAGAAGGCCGCGCTCAGCCTGCCCTTCCTCGCCTGCGCCATAGGCGTAACCGCCCCAGACAAGCCAGGCTTCCGCCAGATCGTTGCGTCCCGCCCAGCCGTTCTCGTCGATCAATGCCTGCAGGCCTGCTCCATAAGCGCCGGGTTTGGCCCCGAAGACACGATAGCCTGCACGCCGCTCCGCAGTCTTTTCGTCTGCCCCTTCTGCAACGAGGCGCGCTTGCTCAATCCGCATGCGTGCTGCGATTGGATTGTCTTCGGCATCCTCATCAAGAGCGCCGACTGCACGCACGGCCTTGTCGAACAATGCAATCTGTTCTGGAAACGCGTCGCGGAAAAAGCCGGAAATGCGCAATGTCACATCGACACGTGGACGACCAAGCTTTGCAATCGGAACGATTTCGTATCCAGTCACCCGGCGTGACGCCATATCCCAGACCGGTTTGACGCCGATCAACGCCAGGGCCTGTGCAATATCATCGCCGCCGGTGCGCATATTCGATGTGCCCCACGCGGTTAGGCCGAACGATGTCGGCCATTCACCATGATCTTGCGTGTAGCGGGTAATCAGGAGCTCCGCCGATTTGCGTCCCAGTTCCCATGCTGCCGGAGTGGGAACGGCGCGACTATCAGCAGAGAAGAAATTGCGACCGGTTGGCAGCACATCGGGACGGCCGCGTGTCGGTGCACCGGATGGTCCCGGCGCCACAAACCGCCCGCCAAGTGCGGCAAGAAATCCATCTATTTCCGAAGGCCCGCAGGAAACCACCATGGGGCGCAGATGTTCTTCTATGGATTGGAGAACCGCCTGCGCCTGCGGCCAGTCTGCGGGGCACTCTATCGCGCCTGCAACAAAGCTGGCGGCCAGCAGTTCGATACGCTCCACCGTATCGCCCGCAATGCGCCATGTTGCAGGGCTCGCAGCCAGCAGGAGTTCCGGTTTGGCGCCTGTCCACGCCTCTGCCATATTGCAGTCCAGCGGATCGAATGTTTCGCCAAGCCCACAATCCGCAGCGATTGCACGCTGGAGACTTTGATCGCCCGGCGCGCCGCCAAGCGAAACCGGCACGCCACGCGGCACACGTGCCAGCGCAACCAGAAGATCCGTCAGCAGCCTGCCTTCAGGCGCCAATCCGAAAATATGCAGACCGTCGCGTATCTGCATTTCCTTGAGATCGCAGAGATAGGCGTCAAGCTTTTGCAGCGCCATGTCTTCATCGTCATGGTCGTGAATGCCCGCATCGCGATCAAGCCCGATGTCGCGCACGAGATCGAGTATCTGTCCTTTCAGTCTGAGCAGGCGGCGCGGATCGACGCCGGAGGCCTCGTAATATTCGTCCACCAGCGCTTCAAGGTCTTTCAGCGGCCCATAACTTTCAGCGCGCGTGAGCGGCGGCGTCAGGTGGTCGATAATAACCGCGCTGGCGCGACGCTTGGCCTGCGTGCCTTCGCCCGGATCATTCACGATGAAAGGATAGATATGCGGTGTAGGACCGAACACGGCCTCGGGGTAGCAGTTTTCGGACAGCGCAAGCGCCTTCCCTGGCAGCCATTCCAGATTTCCATGTTTGCCCATATGCACAATGGCATCGATGCCGGCGACCTCGCGCAGAAAAGCGTAGAAGGCAATATAGCCGTGCGGCGGCACCAGATCAGGCGAGTGATAAGTCTCTTTCGGGTCGATATTGTAGCCCCGTGCGGGCTGGATACCGACAAAAGTTTCGCCCAGCCGCATCAACGGCAATGCGAAAGCGACAAGCTCCTGCGCAAAATAAGGGTCATCTTCCGGCGCCCCCCATCGCTCTTCGATTTCTTTCTGAATCGCAATGGGAAGTCTTTTGAAGAAAGCCTTGTATTGATTCAGTGAAATCGTTTCGCGAATCTCACGTCCGTCACGCGCAGCATTGGTCGGGCCTGCCGTCAACGCACGCATCAATGCATCACCGTCCACGGGCAGGTCAGCGACGGGATAGCCGCCCTTCGCCATGGCGTGCAGTACTTCAACCGTTCCGGCTGGCGTATCGAGCCCTACCCCGTTTCCGAGCCGCCCGTCGCGGTTCGGATAATTCGCAAGGATAAGCGCAACACGTCTTTCATCGGGCGATTTCCGCTTCAACCGCGCCCAGTTTGCAGCGAGCTGCGCCACAAAACCCACGCGGTTTTCATGCGGCTCGTGCGTCACGATATTCGCTTCCACTGCCGCATCAAACTGCTTTGCAGACTTGAAGGATACGGCACGCGAAAGCACACGCCCGTCCACTTCGGGCAAAGCGACATTCATCGCCAGATCGCGCGCCAACAAGCCCTGCTGTGACGTTTCCCAAACTGCCTTCGGTGTGCCGGAGAAGATCACCTGCAACACCATATTGCCGCGCTTGTCGAGGACAGTCGGCTTGCGCTCCGCCCCCGGCGAAGAAATTGCAAACCCCGTGGCATTCAAAACGATATCCGGCGGACAATCCTCGAACAGACCGTCGACGACCGCCGCAGACAATCGATCCTTGAGGCTCGAAACGAATATCGGGAGCGGATTGAGACCTTTTGCCTGCAAAGCAGCAATCAGTGCATCGACCGGCTGCGTCTGTCCGCTTTGCACCAGCGCCCGATAGAAAATAATGCCAGCGACAGGTGCTTTTGCATCGCTCCAGTGCGTGCGAATACTATCCAGCGAGGAGACATGCTCTCCCGGCCACCACAGACCAGCCTTGAGCAAAGGAGCCGCACTTTCCGGCTTTTCGGAGCCTGCAACCAGTGCGGCGCAATATTGAAGAAATGCGCCGGCATTCACAGCCCCGCCCTCGATCAGATACTGCCAGAGTTCATTTCGCTCGTGCGCAGAGATCGTTGAAAACCGGTCCAGCCCATGATCCGGCTTGTCGTCTCCCGGCAATACGGCAATCTTGATACCGTGATTGAGTGCGCAAGCATGCAGCGCTTCTAACCCGTAAGGCCAGTATGTCTCGCCGCCAATGATGCGCACCACGATGAGGCTCGCATATCTGGCAGTACGCTCCACATAAGCGTCCACCGACATGGGATGGGTGAGACTCAAGAAATTCGCCAGTCGCAAGCTTGGCAAATCCGGCGCAAGTCTGTGTGCCTGCGCCAAACTGGCCAGTTCGGTATCGGCAGCGGAAAGGAACAATATCTCTCCCGGCGTTTGGCCGAGATCGACGGCTTCATTGCCGTCGCTGATTGTTCCTTTCTGGGCAAGAAGAAGATGCATCGGTCAGACAGCGTCTTTCACGGCCTTGGCGATGGCTGCTTCATCGATATCATGCAGCCCGATCACAACCAGTCGCGTGGAGCGCGCTTCATCCTTGCCCCATGGACGGTCGAAATAATGCTCAATACGCGGACCAACCGCCTGCACGACCAGTCGCATCGGCTTGCCCGGCACATCGACAAAGCCCTTCAGACGAAGAATATCGTGTTTCGCAATGACCGCTTTCAGCTTTTCCGTGAACAGCTTGGGATCGGCCACAGAGCCCGCTTCGACCACGAAGCTCTCGAACTCGTCATGATCGTGCTCGTGTCCATCCGCATGATGGATTTCATGGTGGGATTTGCGGTTGGCGATGTCGTCTTCCGTGCCGACGCCGAGGCCGAGCAGAACGTCAGCTCCAAGCTTGCCAAAGCTCGCAGGAACCATATTCACCCGGCGCGGTGAACGCTCGGCCACATCGGCTTTCACACTATCCAGCCTTGAGGCGTCGATCAGGTCAGCTTTGTTGAGAACAATCAGATCGGCTGCATGAATCTGATCCTCAAAAAGTTCCTCCAAGGGGCTTTCATGGTCAAGAGATTCGTCTGCTGCGCGCTGCGCATCCACCTTGTCGTGGTCATCGGCAAAACGCCCCTCGGCCACCGCTGCGGCGTCGACCACGGTTACTACACCGTCGACTGTTACCTGCGTCTTGATTTCAGGCCAGTTGAAAGCTGCGACCAGCGGCTGCGGCAAGGCCAGACCGGACGTCTCGATCACGATATGATCGGGGCGATCAGCGCGGTCCAGAAGCTTGGTCATGGTCGGGATGAAATCATCGGCAACGGTGCAGCAGATGCAACCATTGTTGAGCTCGATCACATCTTCTTCACGACATGCCTCGATACCGCAACCTTTCAGAATACCGCCATCGACACCGAGGTCGCCGAACTCATTGATGATCAACGCAATGCGTTTTCCATTGGCGTTTTCCAACAGGTTGCGGATCATCGTCGTTTTGCCCGATCCGAGAAAACCCGTGATGACTGTTGCGGGAATTTTCTGTCCCTGCATCGATTTATCCCTTCATCCTGAGCGGCAACCCTGCCGCCATGAAATAAACTTCATCCGCAATCGCGGCCACTGCCTGATGCAGAAAGCCTGCATGATCGCGAAATTCCCGTGCCATGCGATTTTCAGGCACGATCCCAAGTCCAACTTCGTTCGAAACAAAAACCACAGGCCCGGCAAGATTCGGCAGCATGGCGACAAGACTTGCCGTCTCTGTCGTTATATCGCGCTCGGCCATCATCAGATTGGTCAACCACAGGGTCAGGCAATCGACCAGCACGAACCGATCCGTAGCAGCATTCAATGTCAGTGCACCGATCAGATCGAGTGGCTCCTCCACCGTCTGCCATTCGGAACCACGTCGGTCACGATGAATGGCAATGCGGTTTTCCATTTCCTTGTCGAAGGCACGTCCTGTTGCCAGATAGAGCGGCTGAAGCCCCGAGGACTCAACCATTTTCTCGGCATAGGACGACTTACCCGAACGGGCTCCGCCAAGAACCAGAACCGATTTTCCCGGCGAAGCCATTTTCATCAGCCCTCAATCTCGGACGATGCGTAGTGCTGGATGAACCAGCCAAGTGCGAGGCCGATCACGGCCCACATGAACAGGTTCGTCGCCAGCGATGCGACTGCATATTGCGAAGCAAGCAATGACGGAATCGGTGACGAGATGTCTTCCGGATGCGGAGCACCGTAAAGATGCGGCGCCACGATCAGCACCAGACCGAGGATCTTTGCCCAGCCTTCCTGGCGCAACACGATGAGATAGAGGCCTAAACCGCTTAGCACCACGGTAGCGAGCCACCAGAGCTGGCGTTCAGCCAGATCAGCCGCAGGCATTGCCGGCAATTCCGGCGATAAACCCAATGCAGGCAGAAACGCGACCGCGAAGAAACCGGCAACGCCCCAATAAATCCCATTCTGCACCGTAATGCGGCGTCCGAGAAGCAAGGCCACGCCACCAAGCAGCAAGGCAAAACCTGCACCTGCTACGAGATTGGCAAGGATCGTATTGCCCAACCGCCCAAATGGTAGTTCAGCCCCTTCTTCCTCGGCACTTTCGGCAGCGGCGCCATGATCATGCGGTGTGGCTTCCGCCTCGCCGTGACTATGGCCACCGCCAGCATCTTCATAGGTTTCGGCCTGCAGGATCAAAGGCACTGTCTTCAAATACATGGCGGGAGTAACCAGCAGCCCGGCCAGAAGCCCCGCAGCAAGCGTCGCCAACAAATAACGGATCAACATTTCTGTCCCTCAATAGCAATTTCGCGCCGATGGCCGTCCACCATCGAGCTTTGCTCAGCTTCAATTCCGAAAGATGTTAAACTGCTCAGTGGCAGGGAAAACCATAGGAATGGCGCGTATCGTGCGCTGAATCGTGCAACGTATCAGAATGGGCAAGCCCTACGCCGTAGATCAGGAACGCGCCGAGAAGCAGTGAAACCACAGCCGTGCCCAGACGAGCAGCGAGCGGCATTGCGAGTGTGCTGGAAACAGAATTTTGAGTACGTGCAGCCATGACAACCTCCGTGCAGGCAGCAGGGAAAAACCTCCCATGGGGCTCGGGCTCGATGCCCTCACGCAGCAGGCAGGTCTCCTGGCTCACGGGTCACGGGGATTGAAACTACCTTCCCAGAAGCTTTACAGCCTCCAGTGGTTACCGGTTGCCCGGCTTGCCTCATCCCTCTCCGCTCTACAGTCGCGGGGTCGGCTGCGATAAAGACGCCCGGATTGGGTCCGTCCGTCGCATTCCCTTTTTGGTATTGCCGGGATTCGTCCCGGCAAAAACCTGTTGCATGGTTTCGACACTAGGCTTTCGCCCCATCGTCGTCAATCGCGACCGATGATTGACGACCTCATTTCAAGTTAAACAGTGCATCGATATCGAGACATGCGTCCAGCCCTTCGGCCAGCTCATCCAATGCAGCCTCAACGCCAGCGCGATAGTTTACTGAACTGCTACGCACACCAAGATCCTCCAGAAATCTCCGGCGAAATTCGTCTGCATTGAAAACACCGTGGAGGTAAGTTCCCATTATGTGCCCATCTGGCGATATGGCTCCATCGTCATGCTCGCCAATTCGGGCGAAAGGCCGCCCCATATCCGGTCCGGTCGTTCGTCCGATATGGATTTCATAACCTTCCAGCGGCACATTATGGAGAAGCGCGGTCGCCTGCACGTTGCGGACCACTTTTTCAGGTTCCATCACCGTTTCGATATCGAGCAGCCCAAGACCATCAATGTCGCGTACATGCCCCTCGATACCAGCAGGATCGCTGATGTGGCGACCAAGCATCTGGAACCCGCCGCAGATACCAAGCACATGACCGCCTCGTTTCACGTGGGCAGATAATTGGCGATCCCAGCCATTGTCCCGAACCGCCTGCATATCGGCTATCGTGGACTTTGTCCCCGGCAGAACGACAAGGCCCGCATCGCCGGGAATGCTCGAACCAGGCGGCACCATGACCACTTCTACATCCGGTTCAGCCTTTAGCGGATCAAGATCATCGAAGTTGGCGATGCGCGGCAACATCGGCACAGCAACCACAAGCGGCTTCTTGTCTCCGCGTACAGCACGCTCAAGAACGACAGAATCTTCGGCTGGTAATCGCGATACCGCTTTCAGCCACGGGACAACGCCGAAAGAGCGCCAGCCGGTAAACCGGGTAATGGCAGCCAGCCCGTCATCAAAAAGCGAAATATCGCCCCGGAACTTGTTGATCAGAAATCCGCGAACCATGGCGCGGTCCTGTTCGGACAGAATAGTGTGCGTGCCGACGAGAGACGCAATCACGCCACCTCTGTCTATGTCACCGACCAGAACAACCGGGACATCGGCCTGTGTGGCAAACCCCATATTGGCGATATCACCGGCCCGGAGATTGATTTCAGCCGGTGACCCTGCCCCTTCCACCAGCACAAGGTCCACGCCTTCGCTGACCTTGGCGAAAGATTCCATGACAGCCGCCATAAGTTGTGGCTTCAATTCCTGATAATAGCGCCCGCGCGCCTCGCCTCGCACTTGTCCCTGCACGACAACCTGACTACCCATGTCAGTCTGCGGTTTGAGGAGTACCGGATTCATATGGACAGACGACGACACACCGCAAGCCAGCGCCTGCAGCCACTGCGCCCGACCAATTTCGCCGCCGTCGTCGCTGACCGCCGCATTGTTGGACATGTTTTGCGGCTTAAACGGCCGAACATTCAGGCCGCGATTGCGCGCAACCCGGCATAATCCGGCAACAAGAACACTTTTGCCGACGTCTGAACCCGTTCCCTGAAACATGATTGCGCGTGCCATGGACTGCTGCGTAGCTTAAACTGAACTTTCTGGCAACGGGACCTCAATCGGCGAGCGTCTATGCAAAAATGCGCATCAGTTTATTACAAATGTGAGCAACATTATTCCAATGGAGCGTTGGCAGTCTCACACGGTTATGATCTAGTCCGGTGACAAGGTGCGGTGCTACAGGGAGGAAACCATGGATGCTGCCGACCAGAACCAGTACGAGCTGAACGAAGATCAGCTTGCCATTCAGGATATGGCGCGAGCCTTCGCCAGTGATCGCGTTGCCCCGCATGCATTGCAATGGGATCGCGACAAGCATTTCCCCGTCGACATATTGCAAGAGACCGGACCGCTCGGCATGGGCGGCATTTATGTGCGTGAAGATGTGGGCGGCTCGGCGCTGAAGCGGCTCGACGCAGTGCTCATTTTTGAAGCACTGGCAACTGCATGCCCTTCATTCTCGGCTTTTGTCTCCATCCACAACATGGCTGCATGGATGATCGACACTTTCGGCAATGACGAACAGCGCCTGCGCTTTCTGCCGAAGCTCACGTCAATGGAATGGCTTGCCAGCTACTGCCTGACCGAGCCCGGATCGGGTTCGGATGCGGCGGCGCTCAGAACACGCGCTACACGCGATGGCGATCATTATATCCTCAATGGTTCCAAGCAGTTCATTTCCGGTGCAGGCGCCACGGATGTCTATGTGACGATGGTGCGTACCGGCGAGGACGGCCCCAAGGGGATTTCCACCATCGTTGTGCCAAAAGATGCACCCGGCCTTTCGTTTGGTGCAAATGAATTCAAGATGGGCTGGAACGCACAACCGACAAGAACCGTCATTTTCGACAATTGTCGCGTCCCGGCTGAAAACCTTCTCGGTGAAGAAGGAACAGGGTTTCGCATAGCGATGGCCGGGCTTGACGGCGGTCGGCTCAATATTGCTGCCTGTTCGCTCGGCGGCGCACAATCGGCGCTCAACAAGTCACTGGAATATTGCAGCCAGCGCAAAGCCTTCGGTCAGACAATTGACCGTTTTCAAGCGCTGCAATTCCGCCTGGCGGACATGGAGACGGAACTCTCCGCGTCACGCCTTCTTCTTTACTCCGCTGCCAGCAAGCTTGATCGCAAAACCCACGATGCGGGCAAATGGTCGGCAATGGCCAAGCGCTTTGTCACTGACACGGGTTTCAATGTGGCGAACGAAGCGCTGCAGCTCTTCGGCGGCTACGGCTATCTGCATGAATACGGGATCGAAAAGCTTGTCCGCGATCTGCGCGTACACCAGATCCTCGAAGGTACGAACGAGATCATGCGTGTGATCATCGCACGCCAGATGATCGGACGCTAGTTCTGAATTAGTAACCGCCAAGGGAGGATTTTTTTATGGCCACAATAGCATTTATCGGCCTTGGCAATATGGGTGGCCCGATGGCCGCCAATCTTGTGAAAGCCGGTCACACCGTTCGCGGCTTCGACCTCCTGCCGCAACATCTCGATGAGGCAAAGGCCAATGGTCTCTCGATAGCCTCGAGCGCGCAGGATGCGGTTGCCGACGTTGACGTGGTGATCACCATGCTGCCCGCCGGAAAGCACGTTCTCTCCGTCTATAAGGACATTGCACCAAATGCTCGAAAAGACTCACTTTTCATCGACTGCTCGACAATCGATGTAGATTCAGCACGCAAGGCACATGAGCTGGCCGCAAGCCACGGACATCTTTCCATTGATGCGCCTGTTTCCGGTGGCACCGGTGGCGCTTCCGCAGGGACATTGACTTTCATGGCTGGCGGCAGCGACGACGCATTCACACGCGGAGAGCCGATCCTGCAGCCAATGGCTGGAAAGATCGTGCATTGCGGCGGTGACGGCGCAGGACAAGCGGCGAAAATCTGCAACAACATGATCCTCGGCATATCGATGATCGGTGTCAGCGAGGCCTTTGTTCTGGCTGAGAAACTGGGCCTGTCCCACCAAGCGCTCTTCGATGTGGCGTCAACATCATCGGGGCAATGCTGGTCACTGACAACCTACTGTCCGGTTCCGGGACCGGTTCCAACATCACCTGCAAACCGCGACTATAAACCCGGTTTTGCGGCAGCTTTGATGCTGAAAGACCTCAAGCTCTCGCAGGAAGCCGCGCAAAGCGCTGGCGCTGAAACACCGCTCGGTGCACATGCACAGGAGCTTTACAGTCTTTTTGATGGTGAAGGCCATGGCGCCGAAGACTTCTCAGGCATCATCAATTACCTGCGCTCCAAATCAGGAGCAAAGTAAACAATTGCCCACGCAAAAAAATCGCATTGTTTAGATTTGCTTAAGTCTCTGATAACCGTACGGTAACGATGTTGAGCTAGAAAGGAGCACGAGACGGGTTCACCCGGCTCGACGCTCCGGATCTGGTACTGCGTACCGGAGCTCAGTATATCCCGCCAGTGTATTGTTCGGCGGAGATGCCATGCGTAATTGGCAAAACCGTGCACCTCTGGCAGCGCGGTTTTTGCCATTTCAGCCTACAAATAGTTGCCTGAAACTGGCCCGTTGCCCTTGATCACAAGGGAATGCACAATTACACGCCTTTGTTACAAAACATTTAGAGCTGTTCGATTGAAATCCGGACATAATCCTGTGAAATGCAGAACGCTTCCAATGAAGCCTGCTACACAGGTGATTTTTATTCAGGGCAATGAATTTGACTGCACAACGACCAGCCACCGCTGTTTCCACTGCCGATAAGAAACTTTTCGGCCTGCCTTTGGCTGTAATATTTGTGCTGTGCTATTTCGCGTTCCAAACCATTCTCGTCACCGTTGTTTCCAACGGCGCAGGCCTTGATGACGCCGAGCAGTTGGCCAATATTGGCTACCTGGACTGGGGGTATGGCGGATCACAACCCCCTCTCTATACCTGGATTACCAATCTGGTTGCATCGGTGCTGGGCACATCGATGCTCACACTCCAGATCGTGAAATTCAGCATTCTTGCAAGCCTGTTCCTAAGCGTTTACGGCGCTATGAGACTGCTCGGTTTTTCGCGCATCGTCGCGTCAGCCGGTATGCTTGGTCTGTTTCTCATCCCGCAAATCGGCTGGGAATCACAACGCGCCCTGACCCATTCAGTTGCAGGCACCGCCGGTTGTGGCTGGGCCTTCCTGGCCTTTGCCTGGCATATGCGCAGGCGCAGTGTCGTCTCTGCCGCCGCATTAGGCATCGCGATGGCTGCAGCTATCCTCGGCAAATTCAATGCCTCATTCTTCCTGATCATGCTGATCATGACAGGACTTCTCATTCCCGAATACCGCCGGATACTGCTCTCCAAGCTGAGTTTCGTTACGATTCTGGCATTCGCCATCTGCTTCGGACCAACTGCGCTCTGGATGTTCGCACACAAATCCAGCGTCATGGCGCGCGCGAGCAAGTTTGAAATCGGCGCTTCCGGCAATGTCTTCTTCGACCGGCTGATGGGCGTCGAGAGCCTGATAGAAGCAGCCTTTCTGTTCTCGATCCTTGCCCTGGCAATCGCGGGTATCATCGCACTCATTCACTGGCAGAAGAAAACCGCCCCCTCCGTTCCGCTGACCACCGGCGAGAAATTCCTGCGGCTCTTGATCCTAGTCGGACTGGTTATTGTTCTCGTTGGCGTTATCGCCACCGGCGCAAATAACGTGAAAGATCGCTGGCTGCAGCCCGTTCTGTTCCTCACTCCAGCACTGATAGCGAGCCTTTTTGCTCGTTACAGGACCGGAAACCGGGCCTTGATCGACTTCGCTGTCGTGAGCGCTGTCGTAGCTCTTATCGTCCCACCGGTGCTAAGCTATTACCTGACCTATGGCTCCAGCTCTCCGCCTTACGGTCAGCTCGACTATCGTCATTTCTACGAGGAAGTGCAGGCGAAAGGCCCGTTCAAGACGATCTTGACGGACAATGCACAGATACCGGGCAATTTCAGACTATTTGATTCGTCGTTGCGTGTGGTTCATCCCGAAACGCCAGATGCCAGAGCTCACCTGACATCACCCGTACTCGTTATGTGGTTCGGTGGCGCTGAACCCAATGAACGCATTGCTACCTTGTTGCAAAATGCGAACATCACAATACCTCATGACGGTATCGCTACCACCGAGATTGAATATAAAACCCGACCAGACAAGCACATAACCGTCAGCTATTTTCTGGTTCCATAAAGGAAAGGCCCGGGAAACCCGGGCCATTTATTCTCTTATTCTACTGTTTCCTGAACCGCATTAGCGGTGCCTTTTACGTCGCGGCCAACGCCGCGTACAGTATTTGCACAGGACGCAAGCGTGAATGCGCAGAGAACGATAGCAACTGGGACAAGTCGGGTCAGCTTCATGACAGTCTCTCCAATGGGATGTGCAATCCTCCCCCTTCAGGGTTAGGTGCATAGAGTTCCAAGTCTATTCAAACCAGTTATGCCTCCCGCCACATACGAAGCCCCTGCCCGGCATCTGGCGGTGAAGCCGATTCACTCGGCTGTCACAAAAGAAATCTAGCGCAGCGTTTTTCGCTGGCAAGAGAATGCATTAGTTCCCGTCCCAATAAACTGTGATCTGTCATCAGCTGGAACGAAAAGTCTCAAACCGGCCGGAACGGCGATAACCTTCGAAAACATTCCGCAGATGGTCAGCAACGACCTGAATGTGCGGCCCGGCTTCCGGCTTCACAATTATACCCAGCTGATAACGTCCCAGAGCGGGCAAACCATGTTCCGGCCCCAGAGCGACAATTCCATCGCTCAATAGCGTTTTACCAAATGGCGCAATGGCAAGATCAGCCATGATCGCAGCCCGCTGTCCTGTCGAATGTGAGCTCATATAGGCAATGCGGTAAGGACGGCCGCTAGTCTCAAGCGCTTCAAGCGCATTGCCGCGCCAGGCACATCCTTCTTCCCAAATCGAAAGAGGCAGAGGCTCCCGACGATAAGCCGTACCACACTTGGCACCCGCCCAGACGAGTTCCTCATCCAGCAGAACTTCCACATCGCCTTTGTTTAGTATCGTATGAGACATGTTGATCAGCGTAACATCGAGCCGTCGCTCATCGAGCCGCTTGCGCAGATTGCTACTCTGGTCGATCACGACATCCACTGTTACGCCCGGATGGCTTTCGGCAAAACGCTTCAAGACAAGCGGCAATACGCATTCGCCGATATCATCCGGCGACCCAAGCCGAACCACTCCGGTCACTGTGGGCGCAACAAATTTCGAGACTGCCTCTCGATTGAGAGCCAGAAGACGACGCGCATATCCGAGCAGAATCTCGCCATCGCTGGTGAGCGTAACCGAGCGTGCGTCCCGATCGAAAACTGCAACACCAATCTGCTCCTCTAACTTCTTGATCTGCATCGAAACGGCAGAGGGCGTGCGGAACACCGCGTTCGCAGCAGAGGAGAAACTTCCCGTATCGGCAATTGCCACAAATGTGCGCAGCACATCGATATCGAGCATCGGAAGGGGATGTTGAACGGGCGCTGTCATGACGGACTCCGTTTTCCACTCTTTGTTCAAATTTTCTGATCTTAAGCCTTTCTATATTTCGTTTGATTGAACGTCAAGCAGAATGCACATTGAGGACACGAACAAGCAGAGCTGCAGCGAGCGTATCAACCGAACTTCCTGAATGAGGAGATAGAAAATGACCGTTCAATGCCAATCCGCTCCCAACGGCCGGGCATCAGTCGTGCGCTTTACATCAACGTCATCCGTTGCGAACGCACAGTCATGGTTTCTGGCATTTTACTCCGAAGTGCAAAAACAGATCGAAGCCTGGTCGTACGAACGTCGGGTGAAACGCAGCCGTCGTGTGCTGGAATCGCTACCTGAACACATATTGCACGATATCGGCTGGCCAAACGTTGATGATCGTCTGCCGGGCATCGCCAAAAACACAGCAGAGTTCAAGCGTGGGCAGTAAAGCCAATTGAGGGCGGTCATGCGATCCGCCCTCAATTTCCCGACATTAAAATACCTTTTCGCGGCAGGCATTTAGCCGCACTTTGCAACCTACCCGTTCTGTGTCTCAATAGAACACTATCTTGTTTGCGCCATCGCCCTCCCCCTGCGAATCCGGGCCAACGCAGCAAGATTGCCGGTCTGAAAGCGACCGGAGAAAACCGGGCCCAAAAGACCCGGAGTCGTGACGGAGACACAAGGCTTCAACTGCGTCGGGAACCGCAGCCAGAGCCTTTCGAAAATGGGAACGATCGGGCATGATCCAAGCTTCATCGGTTAAGCGGTCTATTGTCTTTTTCCTGGTTCCAAACTTTTCGATGATTGCATTCGCAACGGCCATTGAGCCATTGCGCATTGCAAATCGGATGCTGGGTTATGACGCCTATAGATGGCGACTGACATCGGTTGATGGAAAACCGGTGACCGCATCCAACGGTGTGGAATGCGCCGTCAATGCATCGTTGGAAGACGAGCGACGTTTCCTGCAGCGCGAGCAGCGCCCCTCGATGGTATTCGTCTGTTCCGGCGTCTACGTGGAAGAATTCAGAAACAAGTCGGTCTTTGCGTGGCTGCGTGAGGAATATAATCGCGGCGTGGCAGTCGGTGGACTTTGTACCGGCGCCCATATACTGGCCGCGGCCGGGCTTCTATCTGGCAAACGCTGTGCCATTCACTGGGAAAATCTCCCTGGTTTCTCGGAAGCCTTTCCCAAGGCCGAGGTCTATGCCGATCTCTTTGAGGTCGATGGCAACCTTTACACCTGCGCGGGCGGAACCGCCTCTCTCGATATGATGCTGAAGCTGATTGGAGATGATTTCGACGCCAATCTGGTCAACAAGATCTGTGAACAGGCACTGACCGACCGTGTCCGCAGCCCACAGGATCGCCAGCGCCTGCCGCTGCGGGCCCGTCTCGGCATTCAGAACTCCAAGGTGCTCACCATCATCGAGATGATGGAAGCCAATCTTTCAGAGCCGCAGGCACTGATCAATGTAGCCCATACGATTGGTCTTTCGCGGCGTCAGGTGGAGCGTCTTTTCCGACAGGAGATGGGCCGGTCTCCGGCACGTTATTATCTGGAAATTCGACTCGATCGCGCACGGCATCTATTGTTGCAGTCATCCATGCCTGTGGTCGAGGTCGCCGTCGCCTGTGGCTTTGTTTCGGCGTCGCATTTTTCCAAATGCTATCGGGAATTATACGGACGCTCGCCGCAACAGGAACGGGCCGAGCGCAAAATGCTCATCGCCGCTTAAGCACGACACTAAAGAAAGATAGAGCTGCATCTTGAATGGAGCAGCTCCACTACTGTCAGCTTTCAGAATAAAATCAAAACCATACAGGCTTTTCCGGAATCAGTTCTACAGACCGACCATCTGTGGATGCAGGATTGTTGGATATGTCGCGAACAGGACAGCCGATGCTCAACCTTCCGGGATTTCCAGAAGCTGACATGCAGTCGTCTGACGCTGCGAATATGTCGTATAAAGGCAAATGTCGCGACCGGGCAACGACTATGGTTTTGTCAAATACCAACGAGAGCGGTTTCAGGTAATACGGAGTCGTTGGAACCGCTCTATCCATCTTTTTCACGCATTATCCGACGCAAAACCGCTACGCACTTTTGCTGGAAATGCTCTAGGGACGCATAAAATGGCAGAGTTTCCTAAGAAGGCAAAAGTTGTGATCGTCGGGCTTGGCGGTATCGTCGGCGCCTCGGTGGCACACCATCTGATCGAGCGCGGCTGGGACGATATCGTCGGCATCGACAAATCGGGTATCCCGACCGACATCGGCTCTACTGCCCATGCATCGGACTTCTGCTATGCGACCAGCCATGACTTCCTGTCGTGCTGGACAACGCTCTACTCCATCGATTTCTATGAAAAGATGGGGCATTACGCCCGCGTCGGTGGCATCGAGGTAGCGCGCGTCGGTGACGATGCCCGCATGGACGAAATCAAGCGCAAGGTCGCATCGGGTAAAGCTTTCGGCACTCGTGCTCGCCTGATGGAACCGTCAGAGATCAAGGAAAAATTCCCGCTCATCGAGGAAAGCCTGGTTCAAGGCGGCCTGTGGGACCCCGATGCCGGTCTGGTCATTCCGCGCTCGCAGACCGTCGCCGGCAAGCTGATTGATCAGGCTGAAGCTGCAGGCAAGCTACAAAGCTTCGCCAACACACCGGCCCAGTCGCTAATCGTCGAAAACGGACGCATCAAGGGTGTCGTCACGCATCGCGGCACCATCGAAGCTGACTATGTCATCATCTGCGCTGGCCTTTGGGGACGTCTGATTGCCGAAATGGTTGGTGAAGACCTGCCAGTCATGCCAATTGACCATCCGCTAACATTCTTCGGTCCCTATAACGAGTTTGAAGGCACCGGTAAGGAAATCGGCTGGCCGCTCATGCGCGATCAGGGTAACTCCGCCTATATGCGCGACACCGGCGATCCGAAAACTGCCGAAGGCGGCCAGATCGAATGGGGTTATTACGAAGAAAAGAACCCGCGCTTGTGCCATCCGCGTGACCTTCTGGAAAAGCATGAAGCACGTCTCTCGCCATCACAGCGCGATCTTGAGATGGACCAGATTCTCGAACCGCTTGAGCGCGCCATCGAGCTGACGCCCATTCTGGGCGAGCTTGGCTACAATGAAAGCCACTCCTTCAACGGCTTCCTGCAGGTCACGACCGACGGCGGCCCATCCATGGGCGAAAGCCAGAAGGTGCGCGGCCTATGGTATGCAGTCGCCATCTGGGTCAAGGACGGTCCCGGCATGGGTAAGCTCATTGCCGACTGGATGACCGACGGTCGCACGTCCATTGATCATCACGCCGTCGACTATTCCCGTTTCTACCCGCATCAGATGACCGAGCAGTTCATCTGGGATCGCTGCACGGAAACGGCGATGAAGGTGTACAATCCGGCGGTTCATCCGCGTGAACCCTTCTCCAAGGGCCGCAATATCCGCCGCTCACCATTCTATGAACGCGAAGTCGAACTCGGTGGCCATTTCATGGAGCTTGGCGGCTGGGAACGCGCGCACGGCTATGCCGCCAATGAACACCTTCTCGAAAAATATGGTGATCGCGTACCGGTGCGCGAAAACGAATGGGATAACCGCCACTTCTGGCGCGTCTCCAATGCCGAACACCTCGAACTGACCGAAAATTGCGGTATCATCAATCTCTCGCACTTCGCCATGTACGACATTGAAGGCCCCGACCATGTCGAGCTGATGGAGTGGCTCTGTGCAGCTAAAATCGGCGGCGACGCCAATATCGGCAAGGGCATCTATACCCACTTCCTCGACGACGAAGGCATGGTGCGGGCCGACTTCACGGCAATCCGCATGACAGACCGCATCCGTATGATCAATGGCGCCGATGCCGGGCCTCGCGACTTCCACTATATGCGCCGCGTGGCCGAAGATAAGGGCTTTGACGTTACGATCACCGATGTGACGGAAAAATACGTCACCATCGGCATCTGGGGTCCGAATGCGCGCGAGAACCTGAAGAAGGTCGTTGAGAGACCTGAAGGTCTTGATGCGGAAAACTTCCCCTTCGCTGCCATCAAGCCAATCCGGATTGCGGGCAAGGATGTTACCGCGTTCCGCATTTCCTATGTCGGTGAACAGGGTTGGGAATTGCATATGCGTTACGAAGACGGCCTTGCCGTCTGGGATGCGCTTCGCTCCACCGGCGTAATTGCGGTAGGCGTCGAGACCTATGCCAACACGCGTCGCATGGAAAAGAGCTTACGCCTGCAGAATGCCGATCTGCTGACCGAGTATAACCTTCTCGAAGCCGATCTTGCTCGCCCGAAGGTCAAGGAGGCGGATTTCCGCGGCAAGGCAAAGCATGTGGAATATCGCGCCCGCGAGCATCAGCCTGCCATGCTCTGCACGCTGGTCATAACCGACAATGTCGATTCGAAAGGTGTGGCCAGGTATCCTGTCGGCATCATGCCAGTACAGGATTTGGATACCGGAGAAACACTCATTGACGAACTTGGCCGCCGGTCTTTCACGACCTCAGTCGCCTATGGCCCGACGATTGGCAAGAACATCGCGCTCGCGTACCTGCCATGGGCCTATTGTCAGGAAGGTCGCAAGCTGAATGTGGAATATTTCGGTGAGACTTATCCGGTTGAAGTGCTCTCGATAGGTTACAAGCCTCTCTACGATCCGGAAAACCTCAAGCCTCGCAGCTGACCGAGACACTTTCCATACAAAAAAGCCGAGGCAACACCTCGGCTTTTCACATTTCGCAATGGGAAAACTATTTCAACGTGGCTTTGCCACCACTGATCGTGATCGTTTCATCGCCGGTCAACGCTTCGCGGTCCCCGTTCGGAAACGTTACGAAGCAGCCCGAGGCGCAGAATTCAACAGTTTCACCGGGCGCGACAATCATTTCGCGCTTGGAAGCGCCTTCCGTAACGACAATCGTCTGAGGGCCGCTATCATTATTGGAAATCTGCGCGGCGTAGGCGCTGCCAGCCGAAACCGCAAAACCGATTGCTGCACCAAGAACGAGCTTCCCCAAGCTGTTGGCCTGATTTCTGTTCATACCGTCCCGACCTTTCCATCGCTCCCGCCGCGATATGTCCAATGTCGCAAGAGCCCTATTGCCCTCTGTCATCCCCTTTATAAGCGGACAAAACTGAACTGCAACTGAACGAAACGTTCATCAAGCCCGGTCGTCGGCATCCTCGTCGACTTCCGGCTTCTCTGCCAGGGCCTTTTTCTTCTTGGCTGATGATGAGGGCTCTTTCTCCTTCTGCATCAAATCGGAGAGTTTTTCGATTTCAGGCACACTGAGAACGAGATCAGTCCTGGTAGACGACAGGTGTAATCCTTCCTCATGGAAGCGCTCTACAATCTGGAATCGCAACTCGTTCTTGATACCACCCGTCGCTGTAATATCGGCCACATAGGCGTAGATATCAAAAATCATCAGTGAATCGTTCATGTTCTGAAACGAAACGAACGGCTCAGGATTCTTCAAGATCGACGGATGACCGCGAACAATTTCGAGAAGCAGCGCGTGGACCCGGCGTGGCTCCTCCGTATAAGAGGCTTGTACATTGATATCGATGCGCCCGAGCTTGTTGCGATGGGTCCAGTTGCCGACGTTACCGTTGATAAGCGTCGAATTCGGCACGATGATCGATTGCTTCTGGAAAGTTTCCACTTCCGTTGCGCGCACGCTGATCTTCTTGACGATACCGCTGACCGTGCCGGCTTCTACCCAGTCGCCGACCTTGAACGGACGTTCGGCGAGCAGAATGAGACCAGAAACAAAATTCTGGACGATATTCTGGAGACCAAAACCGATGCCGAGAGACAAACCACCGGCGATAAGGGCCAGGTTCGACATATTGAACCCGGCTGCCGATACACCAACCAGAGCGGCAAGACAAAGGCCAACATAGCCTATGACTGTGCGGATTGAATTGCGTACACCAGAATCGACCCGCCCGCGCGCCATAACGCTGTTGTCGAGCCAGTTCTGGAACCAGCGCGTCAGAAGATAGCCGATCACGAACAGCAGCACGCCGGTCAATAGTCCCATGAGCGAGATCGAAATATTGCCGATCTGGAAGCCGGTCATCAACTGATAGAAGGTGCTTTTAAGTTCGGCCCACTGGAAGCCGAGCTGCATCAAAACAAGCGGAATGCCGATCAAGGCAACGACGAGATTGATCAATATGCCCGCCACAAGGCCAAGCTGATCAAGGGTTGCGTCGTCGAAATGAAAACGCTCTCGCATTGCCTTGCCAATCTGGCTGGATGCGAAAGCCTGCTCTTCGGAAATTGCACGCCCAGTCAAGAAGCCCATATACATCGTAACCAGAAATGCGCCCGTCACCACGATCTGCTGCGATATGAAGCGCGCCATGCCGATATAGCCAAACAGCGCGGTCAGAATGGGTAAAAGCCCCAATATGATCAGGAATGTTCTGAATGCGCGCGGCCATGAACGGACAGCGCCATCCTTTTCGCGCTCAACCGGTTTCAGAAACGCAATCGCCAGAATCAGAACGCCGACCATCACCGTGGCAAGCAGGCTTTTCGCCATCGTCAGCGACAGAGGCGATGACAAAATCTGGTTGACCTTTCCGAAGAAAGAATCGAGCCCGCTTGTCAGCGCCGTGGCAGTTATCAGCAACCCCAACACGCGTCCTGGACGTGGTGCGACCGGAACCAGTCGCCACTGCGGCATATCCGAGCTGATACAGGCAGACGCCAGCCTATGAATGAAGAAAACGAGCCCAAGAACGAGAAAAAGCGACTGAATCAGAGCGGCAATATCTGTTCTCAAAACGTTGAAATAGTTCATTAAAAAGTAAGTCGTCGCCAGAAAAACGCCCACGGCTGCGGACGGTATAACCGTAGACCAGAAAGCCACTGAGAGGCGACTTAGATAGGAGGGCGATTCGATCGTTGGATCGCGTTGATAGAGCGTTCCGAGGACGCGCCTTGCACCCAGCTGGATGACCAGCGCCGCCGCAAACGCAAAAAACGCGGCAGCGAGAAATGACTTGAGCTTGAACGTACTTACAAAACGCCACCACGACTGAACGATGCGCCAGAGTGAAACCATCTGGTTACTGGCAGCCGAAGCAACCTCTGTACCCAGCGTCGTATCGAGATTCACGCGTTGTGAAAGTGTGCGTGCAAAAAGGTCTCGGCGCATGTCGCCGATCTTTGCGGACATCTGATTGACGGAAAGCGATGTGTCCTCCGTCTCACCGACAATGGCATTGATCTCGGCCTTTTCGGCGGTCAGTCGCGCGCGTTCTTCACTGACGATTGTCGGTTCTGGCGGCTGATCGCCAGAGGGTGCGGGGCCAAGCTGTTCCAGCCGCGTATTTATTTCGGTCAGACGCGGACGGAATGAAACGCCAGCATCCAGAAGCTTCTTCGAAAGAGAGTCCAGCTGGAGCTTGAGATTGGCCAGCGTTTCATCGTTCGAAGTGGCCTTGGGAAGCTGATCACTGATCCGTTTCGTCTGTTGCTTCAGATCGTTGATGACAGGCTTTTGTTGCTGAACAACGCTGGAAACAGGCGCTGGTGCCTGTTGCTGATCGGTGGCAGCGGGCGCTTGCTGGGCTGAGTCGTTTTGCGGAGCGGCAGCGGGCGCAGTTTGTGCCGCCGGCGGAGTCGAGGGCTTGTTATCCTGCGCAAAGGCAGGCGCAATGCCACCCGGCGACAGAACGCCGATCAGAAGAGAAAATGCAAGAACACGAAACGTCGATGAATATGCCAATTCAATTCTGCCGTTAAACAAGACATGGTTTCAACATAAAGCGCCCTAAAACGGATGCAAGGCGTAGGCCGTCTACAAGATTTCACGGTGCGCAGGAAGCGGACCCATAACGTATAAGACGAGCCTTGATGCCAGTATTTCCTTGTTCGTGCGAACACAAATGATTAATGAGGATTCGCAATGAGTGTGAAAAGCTGGCTCAACTCCACGGATAGACTCTAAAGAAAGTCTTGGCGATTTGATGAAGGGCATGAAAAACACGGAACAGCACAAGCGGCATGGTTTCATGCTGTTCGTTACGTGCGTTCTGTCGTTTACGGCTTTTCTGTTTGCCGTGGATTTTTCAACGCCGGACGAAGATGTTGCCCGTGGTCACTCCGGCGGCATCGTCGCAAGACAGGTCGAAGGCACTCCGACAACCCCTGTTCGCCAGCAATCCACCCCCTCGCCGCAGCCCATGCGGGCGATCTTGATCGAAGCGATCGCAGCCAAGATCAAAGCTGTTTACCTTGATGGCACCGGAGCAGCGCTGCCCGTGGCGGCAGTGGCTTTTGCTCTTCCAAAGTCGGCAGCAGCCAAAGCGGCGCTGAATTTCCAGCGCCTCGCAGTTTTGCAGAGACATTTTGGCTCTGCCCGTGCGCCTCCTAAAAGCGCATAATATGCCATCCTCGAAGATTGGCTTTAACCAATCCTGACACCATTACAAACGATGCCCGCACCGCTGCTTGATGAGTGGCAATTGGGGCGTACCAACCGGAACCTTAATCCATGCGTACTTCCAAATGGGTGGTTGTGCTTTATAGCCTGATCGTTGCGATCGGCGTTATCATTGCCTTGCCCAACTTTTTCACCCAAAAGCAACTTGAGGCGATGCCGTCCTGGTTCCCGAAGCGTCAGGTCACGCTCGGCCTCGACTTGCGCGGCGGCTCGTATCTCGTGCTCGAAGTCGATGCAGCGAGCCTGAAGAAAGACCGTTTGCGCTCTCTGCTTGACGATGCCCGCAGCAAGCTGCGTGCCGAACGCATCCAGCCGCAGTCGATCCGTGCTGTCGGAGATGCGGTCGTCGTGACCATCCCTGATGCGGACCAGCGTTCCAAGGCGGAAACTGCACTTCGCACCTTGATTTCGCAGGTCAATACCAGCGGTTTCGGCACGGCGATCAACGACATAGATGTTGCCTCGAACGACAATCAGGTACGCCTGACCCTCACCGAAGCAGGTTTCAACTATCGTCTTGATGCCGCTCTTCAGCAGAGCCTTGAAATCATCCGTCAGCGCGTCGACCAGGTCGGCGTTGCAGAACCGTCCATCCAGCGCGTAGGCTCGGACCGTATCGTCGTTCAGCTTCCCGGTCTTCAAGACCCGGCGCAGCTTCGCCAGCTTCTCGGAAGCACGGCGAAAATGAGCTTCCATATGGTCGCCGATGCCAATCCGAACGATGCGCCGCCTCCGGGCGTGACCATCATGCCGGATTCCAAGGATCCGAACATCAAGTACCCGATCGAGGATCAGATCGCCCTTTCCGGCGAGCGTCTCACCGACGCGCGTGCAGGTTTCGACCAGCGCACCAACGAGCCGATCGTGTCTTTCCGTTTCGATAGCCTCGGTGCACGCCAGTTCGCGGACATTACGACGAAAAACGTCAATCGTCCGTTCGCAATCGTGCTCGATGGCAAGGTGCTAAGCGCCCCGGTCATCCGTGAACCGATCACCGGCGGCTCGGGCCAGATTTCCGGCAGCTTTACGGTTCAGGACACAGTTGTTCTTTCGGCACTCCTGCGCGCTGGCGCCCTGCCCGCTCCGCTGACCGTTATCGAAGAACGTACTGTTGGTCCTGATCTTGGCGGCGATGCCATCAAGATGGGTCTGATTACAGGTATCGTGGGCTTCGTACTCGTCGCGGTCTTCATCCAGCTCCTTTATGGCGTCTGGGGCACGATTGCCAACGTGGCGCTGTTGCTCCACACCTTGCTTACCTTCTCTGCCTTGAGCCTCATTGGCGCAACGCTGACATTGCCCGGTATCGCCGGTATTATTCTCGGTATTGGTATCGCGGTTGACGCCAATATTCTCATTAATGAACGTATCCGCGAAGAAACGCGACGCGGCCTCGGGGCCATGGCCGCGCTGGACAAGGGCTTCCATAGCGCCTTCTCTACCATTGTGGATGCTAACGTCACGTCCCTGATCTCGACCTTGCTGTTGTTCACCTTCGGCACAGGCCCGGTTCGCGGCTTTGCGATTACCATGATGCTCGGTATCGCGATCTCCATGTTCACTGATGTGACGTTGGTACGCATGGTCATGGCGTGGTACGTTCGCAAGCGTAAGCTGAAAGTGCTCGTCATCGAGCCGTTCCTGAAATTCGTTCCTGAGAAGACGAATATCAGCTTCATGAATGCACGCTTCATCGGCATTGGCGTCTCGATTGTGCTGTCTATTCTGTCCATTGGTCTGTTCTTCAAACCGGGATTGAATTACGGCATTGACTTCAAGGGCGGCATTCAGGCGGAAATCGTCACGTCACAGCCAGCCGATCTGGCGCAACTTCGCGCCAAGCTAGGCGCACTGGGTCTTGGCGAAGTAGCGCTTCAGTCAGCCGGTAGCCCAAATGATGTCCTGATCCGCGTCCAGCGTCAGGAAGGTGGCGAGGAAGCGCAGACCGTTGCCGTCAACAAGATGCGCGAAGCCGTGACCGAACTTGATCCAGGTGTGAAAATCGAGCGGACAGAAGTCGTCGGCCCGAAAGTCTCCGGTGAACTGGCCCGTTCAGGCTTCATCGCCGTCATCCTGTCGGCACTCGGCATGCTCATCTATCTCTGGTGGCGCTTCGAGTGGTTCTTTGCGATGGGCGCAATCATCACGCTTATCCTCGACACCACGAAGATGGTCGGCTTCTTCGCGCTGTTCCAGCTCGATTTTAACCTGACAGCTATCGCAGCGCTTCTGACCGCTATCGGTTACTCGGTAAACGATAAGGTCGTGGTTTATGACCGCATGCGTGAAAACATGCGTCTTTATAAATCAAAGCCGCTACGCGAGATTGTCGATATGAGTATCAATCAGGTGCTCGTCCGCTGTGTTTACACATCGATGACGACGTTCCTGTGTATGCTCCCGATGGCAATCTGGGGCGGTAGCGCGGTTCATAATTTTGCCGTGCCGATGCTGTTCGGTATCTTTATCGCTACATCGTCGTCGATCTTCATCGCCGCTCCGATCCTGCTTCTGCTCGGCAACTGGTGGCAGCACCGCAAGGAAGCCCATCAGGCAATTGAAGACAGCGCCGCAGCGCAGAAATAACCCGCTTGCCGGGCAAGGCTCAAGCTTTGCCCGGCTCCCACTTACATAATTGAAAAGCCAGAGGGGGAAGGCACCTGATGCCCCATGACACGCCTTTGATAGCGACAATCGTCATCGGGTTATGCCTGGCCTTCATCTTCGGTGCGATAGCCACCCGCCTGAAAATCTCCCCCCTCGTCGGCTATCTTCTGGCTGGTGTCATTGCTGGCCCGCACACGCCCGGATTCGTCGCTGATCAGGATCTGATTCTGCAGCTAGCCGAAATTGGCGTCATCCTGCTGATGTTCGGCGTCGGCCTGCACTTTTCCCTCAAAGATCTTCTTTCCGTCAAAGCCATAGCAGTACCCGGCGCGCTCGCGCAGATTGCAGCAGCCGCAGCCCTCGGCACGGGCCTTGGGCTCGCCCTTGGATGGGATGTACAGGCAGGTCTGGTTTTTGGCCTCGCACTTTCGACCGCCAGTACCGTCGTCCTGTTGCGCGCCATGCAAGAGCGCCGCCTGATCGACACCGAACGTGGACGCATCGCAGTAGGCTGGCTGATCGTCGAAGACCTTGCCATGGTCATGGCACTGGTGTTGCTTCCAGCAGTCGCCAGTGTAACCGGCCGTGCAGAAGGCTCAGCAGCGAGTGATCCTATCGTTTCATGGCTTGGCCTCGGCATTGGCGGCATCATCCTTCTCACCATTGCCAAGGTTGTTCTGTTTGTCGCCCTGATGCTCATAGTCGGGCGTAAGGTCATACCGTGGCTTCTGAACGTCGTGGCTCAGACCGGCTCTCGCGAACTGTTTCGTCTTGGTGTGCTCGCGATTGCGCTGGGCGTCGCTTTCGGCGCAGCCCATCTGTTTGGCGTTTCCTTCGCATTGGGCGCATTCTTCGCCGGCATGGTGATGAGCGAATCCGAACTCAGCCATCGAGCCGCGGAGGAGTCCCTCCCCTTGCGCGACGCTTTCGCAGTGCTGTTCTTCATCTCTGTCGGCATGTTGTTCGACCCGATGAGTCTACTTCGAGATCCGCTGCCCCTGCTCGGAACGCTCGCCATCATTCTGATCGGTAAATCGGTCGCAGCATTCTTCATCGTGCGCGCCTTCCGTCGCCCTGTCAGCACAGCGCTCACCATTTCGGCGAGCCTTGCGCAGATTGGTGAGTTCTCCTTCATTCTTGCGGGATTGGGCGTCAGCCTAAATCTCCTCCCGCCAGCCGGACGCGACCTCATTCTCGCAGGCGCAATCCTCTCGATTTTCCTCAATCCGGTCATGTTCATTGTCGCGGAACGGATGCGACCATGGATCGAAAAGCGAAGCAAAGGCGAAACGTCAGCCGGTGATAACACCAGTGCCGAACTCAGTATTTCCGAGCCCGAGCCATTGCCGCAGACTTTACTGACCGCACACACGATTATCGTTGGTTACGGCCAGATCGGCGAAAGGATCGCAGCAGGATTGCAGGCAGAGACGCCTTTTCTCGTCATTGAGGATTCGTCGAAAGTCAGCGCCTCGCTCAAGGATAAAGGCATCCAGGTTATTACAGGGAACGCCTCGGATTCAGATATACTGAAGGCGGCCAGTCCGGTAACGGCTCGAAACCTGGTTATTGCAATACCCAACGCTTTCGAGGCTGGGCGGGTGACGGCATTGGCCAGAGCCTCCAATCCGGAAATCAGCATCGTCGTGCGGGCCTGTTCAAAGGCAGAAGCACAATATTTGCATGATCTTGGCGCAGATTTCGTCATTCTGGGAGAAGAAGAAATCGCAGCAGCCATGGCAAAGGCAATCGGAACTGAGATCAAGAGGAAAAATACCGAAACCGTTTCAGAGGAAAACGAATTTCAGGCCGACGCATTAGGGATAGTATCGGGAGATGGGTCGACCGATATCATGGGCAAAAAAGGGGATGATATGAAGCATGAAGGCATGGTGACCGGTTGATGAAAGCAAAGGATTACATCTGGCCGGTCGTGGGTATTTGCGCAGTCGGTATTTCGGCTTGGCTTCTCTATCGCGAACTTCGCAGCATTTCGCTCGATGATGTTCTGGACAGTCTTTACGCCATCCGCGCCCATCATTGGGCACTCGCGGCGGCTTCAGCACTTCTGGCCTACAGTTCGCTTGCTGGTTATGATCGCATCGCGCTGCTGCACCTCAGACGCAAGATTTCCTGGCTGTTTATCGCGCTTTGCTCCTTCACCACCTACGCGCTGTCGCACAATATTGGCGCTTCAGTCGTCTCCGGTGCGGTCGTGCGTTACAGGGCATATTCTTCTCAAGGCATGCCCGGCAGCGAAATCGCCGTCCTCATCGCTTTCTGTTCATTCACATTCATTCTTGGTGTTGTCATTACTTCCAGCGTCGTTCTCCTGCTGGAGCCGCATATTCTCATGCGCTTCAACGAGGAACTGACACCAACCGTCTCCATCGTCATTGCGCTTTTGATGCTGGCATTCGTACTGCTTTATGTCTTCGGTAGCTGGCTGCGCCTGCGCCCGCTTCAGATCGGCAGTTTCCGTCTGGAATATCCGCGGCTGTCGGTTGTGGTGCAGCAGCTCATCGTCGCACCGCTGGAGCTGATCGGTGCCGCGGGTATCATTTATTTTGCCTTGCCAGAGGCCGGCAATCCCGGTTTCCTCATTGTTCTTGGCATCTTCCTGGTCTCATTCTCTGCAGCCCTGATATCGCACGCACCGGGCGGCCTTGGTGTTCTGGAACTCGTTTTCCTGACTGGCTTGCCGGATATGAATCAGGCTGATGTTCTGGCTGCGCTGATCGTCTTCCGTCTGCTCTACCTGCTTATCCCGTTCGCGATGTCGCTTGTGGTCGTGCTGGTCTTCGAGAAATCCCAGTTTCTCCTGCGCTGGAACGATAAACAGAGAAAATAGAAGCAGATAACGACGGAGCATATTTTTTACAAAACCCGCCATAATTTGAATTTGTTTTCCTTAAAATGGCGGCCATGGCCGCCTATCTTGGAACCAGTTTCGCAAACGGAACGAATTGCGAAATTAAACGCCCTCCCAAGGCTTTATCCAAGAGGAAAAACGCATGCCTGCGACATTGATCATCCCCGGCTACAAGGGATCGGAAGCAGGCCACTGGCAGCGCCAATGGTTGCATGACGATCCGTCAGCATTGCTCGTCGAACAGGACGACTGGCACTATCCGGTGCTATCCGACTGGATGCACGCACTCGAAGCCAAACTCGCCGAAAATCCGGGCGCCGTTCTGGTCGCCCATAGTCTCGGCTGCGCACTGGTCGCACATCTGGCCAGCCGACCGTCAGCAGCACATGTGGCGGGCGCCCTTCTCGTTGCACCTGCCGACGCGGAAACTATGGCCCGCAAGGACAGCCGTTTCCAGAGCTTTGCCCCGCTGCCGCGCCATGAGCTGGGCTTCCCTTCCATCGTCGTGGCAAGCCGCAACGATGAATATATGAGCTTTGCCAAAGCTGAAGCCCTTTCGCACGTTTGGGGATCGGGATTTGTCGATCTCGGCCATGCCGGCCATATCAACGTAGCAAGTGGTTTCAGTCGCTGGCCGGAAGGGATTATCCTTGCATCCTCTCTTCACAGAGAACCGGTAGCCAACACGCTTTCCCAAGCAGCGTGACCGTGAGAGCGGTTCCAGTCAAAATGGAACCGCTCCAGCTCTTTTGTATTTAAGCACCTTGCCTGCGTTCAAGCAGAACCTTCAAGACGAGCGTCAGAAGAGCGATCAAAGCGAGCGTCGAAGCCGCAGCGAATGCACCAGCGACATTATAGTCATTGAACAGTAGTTCCACCTGAAGCGGCAGCGTATTGGTCTTGCCTCGGATTGCACCCGAAACGACCGACGTTGCCCCAAACTCTCCCATCACGCGCGCATTGCAAAGCACCGCACCATAGAGCAAAGCCCATTTGATATTGGGCAAGGTGACATAGAAGAAGGTTTGCCAGGCATTGGCGCCAAGCGTCAGAGCCGCTTCTTCTTCATCGCTCCCCTGCACTTCCATCAGCGGAATCAGTTCACGCGCCACGAAAGGTGAAGTGACGAAGAGACTGACAAGGAAGATCGCCGGAACCGTAAACATCACCTTGATGTCATAAGTTTCCAGCAATGGCCCCAGCAAACCTTGCGATCCATACAGGAAGAGATAGGTCACACCGGCCACGATGGGCGAGACTGAAAACGGTATCTCAACGAAAGTGATCAGCAACCGCCGCCCCGGAAAACGGAACTTGGTTACAAGCCAAGCAACACAAACACCGAACGCCATATTGATCGGCACCACGACGATTGCTGTGAGAATGGTCAGCCAGACCGCATGCAATGTATCAGGCTTCAATATTTCACCGAAGAAGACATCGACGCCCTTGCTGAATGCGTAGGAGAAGATAATGGCCAGAGGCGCTCCAATGCAGACCACCGACAAGCCAGCCGCCAGCCAGATCAACAGATTGCGCACCGGTCCGGAATTTCGTGCCTGCAGGCTTGCGCTAGCGTTCGGCATAACGAAGCTGCCTTGCTTGAATGAGATTGGTCACAAGAAGCATCACGAAAGCCGTAACGAGCATCACGAATGCAAGTGCAGCGGCCGCAGGATAGTCATACTCGTCGAGTCGGATGAAAACGAGCAACGACGTCACTTCGGTTTCAAAGGGGAGATTGCCAGAGATAAAGACAATCGAACCAAACTCACCGAGGCTGCGGGCAAAGGAAAGCGACGAGCCTGCAAGGAAAGCTGGAAAGATGGTCGGCCAGATAATGTGTGAGAATGTCTGCCAGGAGCTGGCCCCAAGGCTGCGGGCAGCTTCTTCCACATCAGCACTCATATCTTCAAGCACCGGCTGAACCGTGCGGATAACGAACGGGATGCTGGTGAAAAACATCGCGATCATGATGCCGAGCGGCGCATAAGCAACCTTTATCCCGATCGGTTCAAGGAACCGTCCAAACCAGCCATTTTGGGCAAATAGCGTCACCAATGCCAGACCGGCTATGGCAGTCGGCAGCGCGAAAGGAAGATCGACGGCGGCATCGATCAGACGTTTGCCGGGAAATTCATATCGCGTCAGTACCCAAGCCAGCAGAAGACCGAACAAGCCGTTAAAAACGGTGGCCACTGCGGCTGCGCTCAGGGTGATCTTATAGGTCGCTAGCGCCCGATCTGAAGTCACAATGCTCCAGAAGTCACTCCAGCCAAGACTTGCCGTTTTCAGAATCATGGCCAGCAGTGGCAAGGCCACGATAACAGCCAGATAAAGCAAAGTGCAGCCGAGGGTCAGTCCGAACCCCGGCAGCACAGAATTACGTTTCATGCTTAGAAGCGCCACTGGATTTTTCCAAAAAGCAAGGCGATCCCGTTAGGGATCGCCAGTTGGCTCTGTTTACTTACCAGTGAAGAGCTGATCGAGCACTCCGCCTTCGGCGAAATGTTCCTTCTGCACCTTCTCCCAGCCACCGAAAGCATCTTCAACCGTCACGAGACGCACATCAGGATAGATGTCCTTGTGCTTTGCAATGACATCCTTGTCGTGCACACGGTTGAAGTTCTGAGCCAGAATTTCCTGACCTTCCGGTGAATAGAGATAGTTCAGATAGGCTTCCGCTGTCTTGCGCGATCCACGCTTGTCTACCACCTTGTCGACGACCGTAACGGGAAACTCCGCCAGCAGACTGACTTCTGGGACAACAACATCATACTTGTCCGGTCCGAGAACTTTCTCAGTCCCGCGTGTTTCAGCTTCAAACGTCACCAGCACGTCGCCAATGCCACGTTCGGCAAAAGTCGTCGTTGCTCCACGTCCGCCTGTATCGAAGACGGGAACATTCTTGAAAATCTTTCCGATGAACTCGTGTACCTTCGCCTGATCACCCTTGAACGCCTCGTTCGCGTAAGCCGTCGCAGCAAGATAAGTATAGCGCGCATTGCCTGAGGTCTTTGGGTTCGGGAAGATCACCTTCACATCGTCACGCGCCAGATCGTCCCAATTCTTGATGTTCTTCGGATTGCCCTCACGAACGAGGAATGCAGGGAGCGAATAGTAAGGCGAGGAGTTGTTAGGAAGCCGCTTCTGCCAGTCCGCGGGAATCAGATTACCCTTGTCATGGAGGACCTGAACGTCGGTCACCTGATTGAAGGTCACCACGTCCGCCTCAAGCCCTTCCAGAATAGAACGCGCCTGCTTGGAGGAGCCAGCATGGGATTGATTGACGGTCAAGTCCTCGCCGGTCTTGGTCTTCCAGTCAGCGATGAAGGCTTGATTGACCTGTTCGTAGAGTTCCCGCGCAATGTCATAGGAAACATTGAGTATTTCCTTCGGCTCCTGTGCCTGAACCGGTGCAGAGCCGAGACCGAGGGCTACCGCCGCATATAGAATAATTTTTCTCATTAGACCCATCCCCACCACGCTGTTTGCGAAAAGCGCTCTAAACTGGATTGTTTTCGGAAAACAAATCTAACGAGAGAAGAGACAAAATCAATCTAAATCATTGATTTAAATATATAAACTACTTTTATCGCCATTCATGGAACCCGTACCCAAACCTCATGCTGGCGTGAGAAAATAATTCTCATCAGGAGCGAAACCATAAAATGAAATGCAAAAAGGCAGGAGACCTCCGTCTCCTGCCTTCATAACTTTCTTAGACTCTGGACTTACCAGAAACCGCGATGCTGCCAGCACCAGAGAAAGTTATGCTCGCCACGCTCCAGCCGACTACGGCGGCGGGCTGCAATCTCTTCCGCATTCAACTTCATCTCACTCCAAGGCCGCTCCAGAAAGCCCGGAACACGCAAAACCGTATTCTTCATTTTCGTAGCGAGCAGCTGAACGGTTCGCTTCATGCCTGGCCTCCTCATTGCCTTACGCTCAAATATCATCGCGTTTTCGCCGCAACAATGAACGATAGGTTAATTTTGAAGGCTTCTCGGCTTTTGTCAATAACCCACTTATTTTATCGGAGTTAACTGCGTGAAATAATTTGCGAGCCAGACCAAACAACCCGCAAATTCATTCCTGTTAAACCTCATAGTCGGATGAGGGGACAATGCGTACCTTGCCGATATGACGACCATTCATCGACTCAATCTTGAACTCCAGGCCATCGGCAACGAAGCTTTCTCCACCCAAAGGCAGGTGTCCGAGATGCCAGAGAACATAGCCAGCAAGGGTAGTATAACGGTCACCGTCATCCAGAAGGTCGCGTTCCAGAAGGCCGCTTAACCGGCGAATATCGGTAAAGCCGTCTACAAGATAACCACCCTGCCCGTCCGACTGCGCGACAGCCGCCTCTTCGTCTTCATCCGGGAACTCACCAGCAATGGCTTCCAGAACGTCGGTCGGCGTCACGACACCTTCGAAAGAGCCATGCTCATCGACGACGACTGCGATCTGGACAGGTGAATTACGCAACTGCTCCATAACGCGCAGCACGTTTGCATTTTCATGCACGACAAGCGGCTGCTTTACGATCTTGTCCCAGTCGACAGGCTTCTTGTCACCAATGTCGAGCAAAAGGTCCCGGACCAACGCCACACCGATGAACTCGTCCACCTGACGGCGCGCGACGATGACGCGAGAATGTGACAGCTCCCGAATGGCCGCATCAAGTTCTGCTTCGTCTTCATCGAGGTCAAGCCACTCGATCTCGTTGCGCGGCGACATGATGGAACGCACAGGTCGATCAGCCAGATCAAGAACGCCGCGGATCATTTCCTTTTCTTCCGGCAGGAAGACATCACTGGCCGCTGTCTGCTGGGCAATCACGTCAACCGTGTCGGAAAGCGGGCTTTCGCCGCGACTGCCACCGAGTAGACGCAGGACGGCACCCGCAGTGCGCTCTCGCAGATCGTTGGTCGTGACCAGCTTTTCGCGATTGTGTCGCGACATCTGGTTGGCCGCTTCGATCAACACCGAGAAGCCGATCGCCGCATAAAGATATCCCTTTGGAATATGGAAGCCGAAACCCTCCACGACCAGACTGAAACCGATCATCATCAGGAAGCCAAGACACAGGATGACAACGGTGGGGTGTTTGTTGACAAAATCCATCAGCGGCTTGGAAGCAAGCATCATCACGCCGATGGCGATAATGACAGCAATCATCATGACCGGCAGATGCTGAACCATGCCCACAGCCGTGATGACACTATCCAGCGAGAACACGGCATCAAGCACGACAATCTGAACGATCACCTGCCAGAACACAGCATGTACGACCTTGGAACTCTTAGGCCCATGATCACCCTCCAGCCGCTCATGCAGCTCCATCGTGCCCTTGGCAAGGAGAAACAGACCACCAATTAGCATGATGATGTCTCGGCCCGAGAAAGACATTCCCATCAGCGAAACCAATGGCTCACGGAGGGTGACGATCCAGGAAATCGACGCCAGCAACACCAGACGCATCAAAAGAGCCAGAGTAAGGCCGATAAGTCGCGCGCGATTACGTTGGTGTGGGGGCAGTTTGTCGGCCAGAATGGCAATAAAGACGAGATTGTCGATACCGAGAACAATCTCGAGCACCACCAATGTCACCAAACCTATCCAGGCATTGGGGTCGGCAATCCAGTCCATGGACCAGTCCATGATGTGTCGGCTCCTTTAAAGATCAGCAGAAATGGAAATTGGGAAATTCGTCGCAACAGCTTTGTGACCGGGCTGCATTTGTGCAGTCCAGTCTCTTCCGGGCGCAGTCTATCGGGAATTGTTCAATGCGCTGGAAGCCCGAACACCCCTCCGGGGAATTCGGACTTCGAGAAGACGAATCGTCAGAACTGTCGTCGGGCATAAAGCGCGATGAACCTTATATGAGGTGTCGCGAGGCCTGAATCCTCAGCCACACCGGTTGCCACATGGAACATATGGTCTGTTATTATGCAGACCGAAGCCTGTAGCACAAGAGGTCGATTATTCGGCTGGAGAGACCTGAACGCGGCGCTTACGCTCCCGACGTGGACGAGCTTTGAAAAAGCGCACACCGATAACCGTCGCAATGATGGTGACGATAGTGATTCCGATCACGAACCAGAACATGTGATCGCCATCCATTCTGGCGAAAACGCCTGCTCCACGACCTGCCAGCCAGCCCGGAAGGAACATCAGCGGAGCCCATACAAGCGCGGAGAGGACATTGGCTGTCTGGAAGCGCGTCTGATCCATAGACATCATACCGGCAACCATCGGCACGGTACAGCGCACGGGGCCGAAGAAACGACCAAGGAACACTGCAGAAAAACCATAGCGACGGAAGAGAAGGCGTGCACGCGCCACACCGCTGCGGTGCTTGTTGAGCGGCCACTTGTGAATAATATTGCGGCCCAGCCACCAGCCCAGGAAATAGGAGATGATATCGCCAATCACTGCGCCGATAATCGCACCGATTATAACGGGAATGGGTTCGATGATTCCGGCACCCACGAGGCCGCCAATAGCGATCATGATCGGCGTAGCTGGAATGAACATTCCTATAATGGCGAGAGATTCGCCGAAGGCGATAACGCCCACGATAGGCCCAGCCCATGCCCGATGATCGGAAATAAACTGTCCGAGATCGCCTATTATACTTTCCATTCCGTCCTCAAATGTCGCGAACCGGATTTTGAAACGATATGAGCCGTTTCTGTTTTCTTCGGCAAGGGCAACCCGGTGCATAAAGCGCCTTGCTCTGACAAATCTTAGGGGCGGCGCCGGTGTCCGTGACTTCAGAACCACTACCAACCGATCAAGTCTTTTATATGCCGTAGTTTCTCAGACAAGCATCAATAATTGATGACATGGCTGCGACATTTGCAGCGTGACTCTACTCCCTGAACGAAACCTCCCCACCGCACGTATTAGTCCAGCATCGGCGAATATGGAGCCGCAGGGTTCCGCTTACAACGCCGAAAACGTGAAAAAATGAATCAAATCAAGAATCTCTCATTTTTGATTCTCAAAAGAGCGACCAGAAAACACAACCAGAATGCACATACCCTGAAAAAGACACCGGTAACGCGCAGATATGGATTTTCGGAAGGCCCGCATTTCCGGGCTTTTTACGCAAGCTGTTATTTTTTTCAGAAATTTTGCAGTTGGAGGCTGGACAGGTGGAAAAGAGGCCGTTATAGAACCGCTCACTTCACCGGGGCCGCTGCCTCGGCAAAGCGAGTGGGTGATTAGCTCAGTTGGTAGAGCAGCTGACTCTTAATCAGCGGGTCGTAGGTTCGATCCCTACATCACCCACCATTTTCTCTTTAAATTCCAATAACTTCCGCTGATTAACCTGATGGTCATCCGACCTTTATCCGATCTATCCGACATCATAAGATCGGACAGATATCGGACGTTTACCTCTCTCCCACTCTCCTCACTGGCATTTCAGAAAAATTTCTCGATGTATTCGTCGGAAGCACAATCATGAGTCGGACCCGGCGAGATCCACACATCGGACATTTCATTCTTTCCTGAAGAAAAGTGAGGGGCATATCGCGACCACGAGTGCAAACGAGGGTCATCAAGTCGAGCTCAGCATTGAACTGACACTCTCTAATCGTCTTCATGCCGTCGTGTTTGCCGTAGGCGCACCGCATCCTGATCTTGACGCTGTACGCCCAGGCGTCGCCAAGGGTCTCTATCTGCATGAGAACAGAAGAAGAACAAAATCAAGTAAGAGTCAAGCTTTCACAGCAGCACGAGCGCGACGATAGTCCTTCACGAGCAGCCGGAATTTCGCCCATTCCTCGTCGTCTTCGTCGTCGCGGATATGGTCGCAACAGGCCGCAAACGGCTCCAGCGCCTTTTCAGCCGCCGCGAGCTTGGCTTCGAGGGCTTTGCGCCGCTTATCCTGATCTTCGGCGGATAGGATGTAAGCTGAAACGTCCGCTTCCAACTCCTTAACCCGCGCAGTCAGCGCCGCGTTGTCGGCTTCGGCCTTCTCGGCGCGTTTGGCTTGCTCAATCACTTTGTTGAAATTGGCGTCCGCTCTCGCCCGTTCCGCCGCCAATAGCTCCTCTGCCTGCGAGCAGACAGCTTTTAGGAAGCCCTCAAGGGCTTGGTTAGTTTGGTAACGAATGCCAAACTGGCCCGCAATTTTTGCCATGCGTACCCAATCCGTCTCCAACTCCCCGCACTTGCCGGTAGCATCCGGCGATACGGGAGCAACGGGGGTGGGACCGAATGCCTCTGCGAATTTATCGACCGAAACAGCAATGTTGCCACCTTCGATCCGTGTCGCCGCAGCTATGGCGTTGAATGTCTGCTGATAAGGCCATTGATGCGGAAGTGGAGACGTAAGCAAATCCTTATGATCCAGTGAATCCCGGATCTGCTCAAATCGCTTGGGACTGTGGGTTTGCGACAGTGCTACATTGCCTTTGGCAAATGACTGGCGCTGTTCTTCCATCATCTCCGCCTGTTGCTCTGGCGACAGGGCGTTGAATGCAGCGACTGCTTTCCTCAATAGGTCTTCGGTCGTCATTTAAGCACCCATATGGCAAGCACGGTCCACCACGCCTTACAGGCGATGTGCAGAGCTTGGTCCTGATTGTATGAAATCTTCCCCGCGCATTTTGCGTCATCGATCCTGTAATGCATGATGAGTTCGCATAGCGCGAGAAGCATACTGCCCGTGATGATGCCGACGAAACCGGCATGAATGGCCGAGTGAGCGCCGAGCGCCTGATACCAAGGCACTCCGGCAATCGGCGCGTAGCGGTTCTTGGCCTTGGCGAGAAAGTCACCCTGCAACGGATAGTCTGCTAGCATGTGACCGAAGACGAGAAGGCTGAACAGTTCCAGTTCACTCGCCATGACGGTCGCCTCCTGATGGGTGGAGGGCTTCGCAGCCCCTTTTCCACTGGTCAAACATAGCCTTCGCCCGGTCGCGAGAAATCAAACGGCCCTTGAAGCGGAATTGGAGATACGGAAACCTGCTATGCATTTTTGACCGTGCTATGCTTACGGTAACAGTGCCATGTCCAACAAAAAACTCAGCACCGTCTCTGGTCCAAGCAGATTTCTCGGCGTTCTCGAATGTTTTGAAACCCGTGCTCATGATCCCGCCACCTCCTGAGAAGGTGCAGATGGGAGAGCGTCAGGCTCGTCATCGTAGGGAACGCGCTCGGAGAATGCTTCCAGCGCCTTGTCAAGTTCCTTTACTCGAAGCGTAAACTCCTGATCACTGTGAAAATAAGAGAGGCTGTCAGCTTCTTCCCATACCTCACGCGCTGCGATGACGAGATTAATCACATCCTGCGGCAGATGTTCTCCCTCGACCTTACCGGCGTCGGCATGATATGGATTGCGGGAAATGCGAATGAATGGCCGACTGCGCACGACTTGAAAGTGCACCTCGCCACAGCGAATATTGATGACAGCATCACTCATGACGGCTCACCTTTTCCAAAAATGTCGGGTCTTTCGAGAACCGCCCTCCGCGCCATAGGAACCATGAGTTTTGCAAAGCCAGCGATCTGTTCCGGCGTTACCTGAATGATGGCGGCCGAAACAAAAAAAGCGGACATGAGGCGATTGAACGTTTCGAAGGCCCCTCCTTCCGCTTCATGAACCATGAGCAGCAATAAAAGTGTCTCGGGTTCGATAGGTCGAAATTTGACAGTGAATTCCCCACTTTCGTCAGACATTGGATCCGCCCTCCGCCTGTGCCACGACATCCGCAACGAACAAGGATGGATTGACGTCCATCGCTGCGCAGACACGCACCAGGCGCGAAACCGAAATCCGGTTTTCTCCGCGCTCATATTTCTGGATCTGCTGAAAGGTGATGCCGCTTCCGGCTGCAACTTCGGTCTGCGTTTTGCGCTTTGCGCACCGAACCTCGCGAAGTCGCCGACCGATGGCGATATCGAGATCTGTTACTCTCTTCAGTTTTTGCATGCTGGCCTCCTATTCAACCGCCATTTCGGTGCTTGCCCCGGCGTCGAACCATTCGACCATGTTGCCGATGGCGGTATCGGCCATGTCTGGATGCAGGGCGAGATAGTGCTTCAGGATCTGGTGAGCGCCATTGAGAGAGTGTCCGGACACGGCGCAGATCTGCGGCAAGGTATTGCCTGCCAGCGCCATCCACGTGATCGCAGTGGCGCGCATGTCCTTTTCCATCACAGTCGCAACGCTCGGCATTTCCTTGGCCGCTTTCTCGCGGATCGCGGCGAACTCATTGCGATAGGTGAACTCGTTCCATTTGTTCCAGGTATGCTCATTCAGGTGAAGATACGGGCTGTCGATCGGCCCTTCCTCGCGATGAGCCGAAGCGGCTTCACGGCGCTTTGCAGCGGCGTCCAAACGTTCCTGATAGGCGGCAGCAATCGGCGGGCTGATAATCGCGCCTGTCTTCGATTGCTGGATGATGAAACGACCGTTTCGAATGAAGCTAGTCTTGAGAACAAGCCGATCCGTCTGCCGCTGCCCTGTCCAAACGCCGCAATAGAGCATATCGGCGATATCGAACCGGCCTTCAGCTTCAGCGGTCTCGACAAGTTTATTGAATTCTTCCTTGTTGAGAAACCGGGCGCGCGGTTTGGAAGCCTTCATTCCCAATCCCGCCGCAGGATTTGCGATCAGGCCTTTTACAAGGCCTTTTTTCATGCCCCATTTTATGGCCATGCCGAGAAAGGTTAGCGTAGCGCGCGCAGTTGGTGCGCCGCGCTTCTGCCATAGGTCCTCATAAAGTCCAAAGCAGATCGATTGGTCGAGCGACGCCACTTCTGCCGCCCATAGATCCGCGTCGTGATACTCTATGACACGGGCTTTCTTGCGATAGTCCACCTTCGTGGCTGGGCGCAGTTCCCGCACCGCAGGACTTTTCAGGAAATCCTCGAAAAGCTGACTGATCGAATAACCGCCCTTTGGCTTTTCAGGAATGATCTTACGTGCCGCTGCCTGAACCTGCAGGCGCTTCTCTTGGGCTAATCTCGCGCGGTTTTTCTGGAAATTCTGCGACCAGTCCAGCGCCTCGCCCGCCGTGAACCACCGGCCATCTGGATGGCGTAGATCTTCACCCTTAAACCCATGCTCGCGTAGCGTCGGCCCCGGTTCAAAGCGCGGGCGTCCATCACGCCAAATGACGTTCTTAATTTTCATACTCGTTACTCTGTCAGATTGGAGAAAACGCTCCGGCGGCTACTCATTACACAGGCCGCCGGAGCCAGATTGCCGACTATGGGGCGTAGTCGGGCTTGCCAGTCACACGCTAGAGAGCGGTTGGGGGTACGTGCGCCTGGCTATTTCGTGGGAGGGCTAAAAAGGGCGGCAATGATCAGTCCCGCGATCATTGTGAAAACGCCGCATGCCATCCCGAATGCAAAAGTTTCATGCATCGCCGCTGCGCTCCGGTGCTCGTGTCGTAATGAGTGCGCTGCGCCCGATCATGTCGCGGAGGATCTGCTTGCGTTCGCGCACGTTCTCGATCAGCGCCAGCAAAAGCCGATCGCCACGATCGAAGATCTCGTCGATGTTTTCGGCAGCTTTATCGTGATCCATGGCGCGGCCCCGAAATCTTATCGTGGACGAGCTTGCCGCCGAGCGTCAGATCCAGCCCGACGCGCTCGCGCTTCACCAGATCAGAGCGGAGCAAGCCGTCGATCGTGGCAGCTTCGAACCGCTTGTTCCCGATCAACCATCTACCGCTGATCATCTGGCGCTGGCTCCGAAATCGAGCGATCGCCAGTAGCGCCTGACGCTCCGAACGTGACAGAGCGTGCTTCGGATCGAGAATGGCCGGGTTTTCAGAGAGAGGTTTCATGCTCGACCTCGCATCAACATCACAACGAACGTTACGGAAGCGGCTAGAGCGACAGCAAACGCCAGTAAAAACACCAGAGCAGCTGCTAATTCGAGCCCTTCACTTGAAGGGCTAACTTTCAAACCGTCCTGCATCTGCGAAATGGTTTGAGGGGCGCTGGAAGATGCCGGGCAATAGCGGTCAGAATGCAGCCCATCCGTCTGTGGCATCATAGACTGATTATAGATATTCCCCGGAAACCACATATAGAGCGGGCTGATAATCAAATCAGTTCCGTTCATGCTCGCCCTCCCACTATCGGCTTAAATTCCGTTGACGAGCCAACTGTTCCATCAGGCAGGTCGCCGCTGGCTGAAATATTGCTTGCGCGGGAAAGTGCCTCGAACATTGTCAGGATTGCGGCTCTGTCGTCGCAGTTGCTGATGAAAAAGCCGATACCATTGCCAAGAGCATGGCCAAGCGCCTGCCCGATCTCTTGTTCGGTAAGCTCGTTATTCCAGGATTGCAGAACCTTCCGAACGATCAAAATGGCAATCTGCATAAAATCATGCTGCGCAGTGACAGAGCGTTTCTGGCGTTCGTTACCCGATGCAGCCATGGCTTTCGCCAGCAACCCGTTATTATCAGCCTCAATCGTTGCTATGATGGTGTCAACGTCAAAGAATTGGACCTGTTTCATCGGGTGGCGCTCCGTGTATAGCGTTCACGCAGCGCGCTTTTTTCAATCGAAATCACATTTGCCATCGCAGGATCTGCAGGCGAAACATGTGCGCCAGTAGCTTCCGTGGCAAACATGCCCTGCTCTTCAATCCAGCGCTCCATAGCGCCGCGCGGCCAGATCCAACCTGTCGCGATCTTGCGCGGCATGCCTTCCAGCATATGGAGTTCCAGCCATTTCCGCTTAATCCAAGCTTCAGAGCGCCCTAGCGCTGCGGAGAGCTCGCCAATTCCGACGACCTTGTCTGCCAAAGACATCTGATTGCCTCCTGTGCAAATCACATGCGGCAAGGATGTCAAAAATCATGTGAAAATCAATTGAAAATATGAAAATCTGAAATTTGAAATGATAAATAGCCGTAATAGTTGAAAACTTTCATACGAAATATCTGTGCATAAACCCGAAAAAGCCTTTCGAGAGTGTGCAATTCGATCTGAAAAATCACGGATGAAGCTTGTAAAGGCGCAGCAAAAAGCGCCCGAAGTAGGGCGCAGCAGTCAAAAATCACATACGATGATTAGTGGCGAAGGCGAAACGATCCGACGATAACGCCCTTCAAGATGATATTCTCATTGTCCACGATCTCAGGCAGGCCGGGTTGTCCGTTCGCTAACGCGGTCAAAAGGTATGGTGTGCGATAGATACGAAACACCGTTTCGGCAATACCTCGCCGATGGTCGTATTTCAGCGCACAAACCGCGTCTCCGGATCGTGGCGCTTCGTTACGATCAACAATCACAACGTCGCCAGCGCCGTACCCTACAGCCGACAGAGCAGGTGTTTTCAGCGTCCAGAGCTCTACTCCCTGCGCTTTTTGTGCAACCGCTTCGAGCGCATGCACTAGAAAGCTGCCGCTGCCAACCGTGGGATCATAGACGACGCCTTCTTCTTCACTGAAAAACGCCATGCTTGGCCGAAGTCGCTGCTCGTAAGCGGGAACGCCGGTTGCATCCTCGATCTTCTTAACAGTGCGAGCCGTCAGAGCGTGACCACTCTGATTGTTCGAATAGAAGCGGCTAAGGGTCGAGGGGTTAAGCCCTGCCCTTCTCGCCACATCCGTCAGTGTAAGCCCGCTGGATGACGTGATGTTCTCCAGCCAGGCAATCTGCTGCTCGCGTAAATCACTCATACGCGGAATTGAAGCAGCCATCGCAAGCATGTTCAAAACGCAATACTCCGCTTGACAGTGTGAAGCAAATCACATCTCCATATGAAAATTCAAGCGGTATGTGAAAAATTGGACTGTTTTCCGATGGAAAAAACACTCGCAGAAATCGATAGCCTTCGAAATCGGCTCGGCATTAGCCAGGCCGATATGTGTCGTGAAGCTGAAGTATCGGAAAGCACGTTGCCACGAGCACGCTCTGATAGTCGCGAGCTCTCGCCTCGGATCCGGCGAAAACTGGTGACGGCCTTAGAGCGCATCGCCGCAAGCCGCGGCGTGATGGTCATCGATCCTGCCGAGAAAGGTAGCGAGCAATGAACGCTGCCATCCTTATTAGCATTGCCGATCGTCGCCCTGAAGATCTGGCACAGAACACGGCCTTTCATCAATCGATCCTCGACGACTTGAACCGCGAAGCGACGTTTCGCGGGTGGAATGGCTCGGTCATCGACGACTACGCCTCCGGCGATGGAGTTGTTGCCGTCACGATAGCCGAAGGCGACCAGCCAGCGACGATCGAGGATCTGCGCAAGTTCCGCGAGGATCAAAAACTCCGCGAAGAAGAATTTCGCGCGACAGGGCGGCTCATCTAGCTCGCCAAGCATGCCGGATTTGTCCGTTGTACCGGCGCTGTTTCAAGACCCTTTGGAAGATCGATATGGAAAATCAACGGAAACCTTACCGTCCTGATCAGCGATTTGCGCTTCAGCGCATAGAGCAGACGCGGATCCGGCTGCGCATCACGCGCCGAGATCTGTGTGACGCCGCTGGCATCTCAAACAGCAGCTATTTCCGCATGTGCAAGAGCGGACGCTGTTTCCCACGGCACATCAAGGATCTGCGCTTTGCTCTCCGCACGATCGAGCAGAAGCGCAGAGCATCCGAAAATATGTTCAGCCTGGTCGGAGATATCTGACATGGACTATCAGCGCCGTGCAGCAAGCATTGCATTGAAGGGCGTTCGTCTCGCTCTTTCTGCCAGCAAGGTCCGTGAAATGGATCGGCGCTCTGTCGAAATTTATCTGCTCGTCACGACGTGCGGCATGTCGCAACCGCTCACCGCATATGTCTGCGGCTGCACCAAGCAAAATGTTTCCAAGCTTCTGAAGCGCGTCGAAGACCGCCGCGACAATCGCGCCTTCGACGAAGCGATTGCCGAGCTCGAGCGCGTGTTCGTCGAGGACTATTGATATGAGCCGATTTTCCGTCGCCAAGGATCGGGTGCTTGAAGATCTCGATAACATTATCGAGGAGCTGCTTCAGGCCAATCGCAAACATAAGCGTCGAAACCTCTGGAACGTGCGCAATCGCTTCCGGGCAAAATCTCAACCGGATCAGATGGTCGTTTGGCTTCAGGGCAACCGGCGCGGTGCATGGAAGGATTTCGTTTCCGGAGAAAAAGGCGATGCCATCGATCTGGTCGCTTTCGGCCTGAAAGGGGTAGTCGATGATCAGAGCCGCATGGACGCGCTGGAATGGATCGAGGATCGATATGGTTTGAAATCCATGTCGGCAGAGCGGCGCGAACAACTAAGCGCTGAAGCCTCAGCAAGACGGAAAGCGGCAGAAGCCAACGAATTGAAGCGTCGCGAGGCCTCGATCGAGCGGGCGCGCAAGTTCTTCTTCAGCTGTAGCGAACAGATCCTCGAAACGCCGGTCGAAGCATACTTCAAGTCCCGCAACATCGACATTTCCAAAGTGCCGAACCTCGGGCGCTCGCTGCGCTATCGTCCAGATTGTGAATACTGGATGGAAGAAAGCCGCCCGAAGATCCCGGCGCTCGTTTCCGCCATGGTCGATGTCGGTGGCCGCATTGGTGCCTGTCACTACACATTTCTGCGCCCTGACGGATCCGGCAAGGCCGATGTCGAAAAATCCAAGCTCATGTTTCCGGAAACTTCCGGCCTTGTCATTCGTCTGACCAATGGTCCAAGCGGCCTATCGGCGGAAGATGCTGCAAAGGAAGGCGTCAAGGGAATTTGCGGCCTCGTCGAAGGGGTCGAGGATGGCGCATCTGTCGGCATTTCCGAGCCGGAATTGCGCATGTGGTCGGCGGGCAGTCTCTCCGGCCTGCTCACTGTGCCGGATCATCCGGCTGTCTCCAGCTGGATCATTTTCAAGGACAACGATTGGGGGAAACCCCAAGCGCAGGCGCTGTTCGATCGAGCAGTCGCCCGCATCAAGAGCTTCAGGAAGCCGGTCGAGGTTATCTCCATGCCGGCTGAATGGGGGAAGGACGTCAACGATGCAATAAGGAGTGGCTGGTGATGGCCGATATACTGAAAATCAATGCCGTGGAATATGGCGGTGCCGTCGCGCACGTCGCCGCATTCCGTGCGTTCGAGATCCTGTCTGATGAAACAAGCGACCTGCATGCGAGCAGCTTCGATTGGTATGGCGGCAGTCGAAACCCTGAAGCTGAAGAGACAGAAGTCCTGTTGCTGGCAGAATACACGGCGCGCACCGCGTCGATCGGCGAGCAGCTTTGGCGTTATGGCGTTATCAGCGGCGTTATTGTCCAGGATGATGTGAAGGCTCCGCTATTCACGGATCTGCCCCTCGCCCGTCAGGTGGCGTTCAACACGTTCGCCGCAACATGTCTCGGCGTCGAGCTCGAAATGCGTAAGGCACAAAACGCTGCGGAAAAGGCTGCTTTCGAAGCACAGCGCGCAACGCCTGCTCCCCTCGCCCTCGAGGATAGCATTTTCGAGCCTGAAGCCTCGCTCGGCGATCAGCACGAATATCAGAAAGTGTTCATGAACGAGCTCCCTGCTTACGAGCAGGCGATCGTTGATGCCAAGGCAAAAGCCGAACTGGAAGCCGCAAACGAGCAGGAAAAAGCGTCGATCGGCGAAAAGATCACTGATGCACCTGCCGCGCTCTCTTTAGGCAACATCGAGAAGGACGGAACCAATGCGAAAGAAACTTCAGAAGTTGGATCGCAAACGAGCGGCAAGGCGGGCGCGGATCCTGACGCACAGGGTCAAATTCATGATCTGGATGATGACGGAAGCGCGCCGGACGGACAGGCCATTTCACCGGCCCCTGAAGGAGCGTCTGGAGATCCTTCAAAATTGGTATCGCCGGTGGCACCTGAAGCAGGCAAAGCGGCTAGCGGCAAGAATGCAGCTGGTCGGACAGGCGTAAAAAAACCTCGCCAGTCGAAACGGCAGCAGCGCCGAGCCCAATCTCGAAATAAGCAAAACTGAAATTGACCGGTCAAAAGTCAACCGGAAAGGGGTTTTTCGACCTCTTTCCGGTCCTGGGGAAAAATTTTTTCGATGCAACAGGAAAATGAAGCGGGCATCCGTAAAACAGGCGGCTTGATCGGCGGAGCCGTCAATCGTGTGAAGCTCGCGGAAAAACGCCAAGCCGAAAAATATCCGGAGCGCGGCAAGCCCCTCGATGGGATCAAGCCGGGTGAGTGGCTGGATGATGGCTTTACCGATGCCACCGGCTATCTGCCCTACAACTGTCCGGTGCGTCCGCTCGGCTATGACGGAGAGCATTTCTATTTCGTCGATACGATGGGGCAGGTTTTCAATTCCGGCGACGGCGCGCTCGGCGTCGAGCGCCTGCAAAAATTGTTCGCCGGTCATGAGGAATGGCTCGATTGGGCATTTCCATCTTTCGACAAAGGCGGCAAGGTTACCGGTTTCAAGTCCGAAATGGTCCGCCGTGCTCTTTTCGCAGCCTGCCGCCAACGCGGCGCATGGTCCTCGACGGACATGGTGCGCGGTCGCGGTGCCTGGCGCGACAGTCAGGGCAAGCTCTTGCTGCATTGCGGCGACCATATGTGGATCAATGGTGAGATCGAAGATACCGGCGAATATGGCGACTATCTCTATGTCCGCAGGCCGCGATCAATGTCGCCCTGGGCGGATCCCGTCAAGCCGGAAGATAATCCTGCAACGGAAGTCGTGAAGATCCTGCGCACGTGGAATATGGATCGCGGTGATGTCGATGCCATTCTGATGCTTGGGTCGATCGGCGTTGCAATGCTCGGCGGTGCGCTCGATTGGCGCCCATCTCTGTTTATCGTCGGCGATGCCGGTACGGGTAAATCGGAGCTCACCGGCAAGTTTGGTCTGCTGAAGGCGATCCTCGGCAGGATGATGGTATCGACGACAAATGCTTCAGAAGCCGGTCTTTATCAGCTGGTCGGACATGACAGCGTCCCGATCGCCATCGACGAGCTCGAGGGAGAAGACGGGCAAGACCAGGCGCAGCGTGTTATCAAGATGGCGCGCGATGCGGCGAGTGGTTCGGTTCGTATTCGTGGCGGTCAAAACCACAAGGGTGTCGAGTTTCAGGCACAATCGACATTCTTCTTTTCGGGCATCAACCCGCCGCCCCTGCCTCCGGCCTCCCTGACCCGCCTTGCCATTATCCAGCTGCTACCGCTGAAGGCGACCAGCAACAAAGCGCCGGTCCTTCCTGCCGCCGAGACTGTCGGGCCTCGCTTGCTGCGCGTCCTGGCGGATGGATGGGACAAGCTGCATTATCACCTCGAGGATTATTCGAACATTCTGCGCGAGCATGGTCATGACAGCCGTGGTCAAAAGACTTTCGGTACGTTTCTGGCTGTTGCTCACACCATGCTCGGCGATGAAGGGCTGAAGGCTCTCGGCCTGCCTTCCGACGATCTGTCTCTGTGGGGCCAATGGCTTGCAGCGGACAAGCTGCCGGAGCTCGAGGGCAAATCTGCCACGTGGGAACAATGCCTGGGCGCGATCCTCACCTCTGTGATCGACAATTTCACCGGCGGTCAACGTCGCACCGTGGCGCAGGAGCTCGAGCGTCTGCGCGAGGATCGGGAACAAGGCTTCAATGATACGCGCGACAAGCTGGCCGCTATCGATCTAGGGCTCTATGGCACCAAGGCGCAGCCGATGCTCTGTATTCCGAACCAGAGCCGCATTTTGGCAAAGGCGCTCACCGGCACACCATTTTCCAGCGGTACACAAGGCAGTTGGAATTATGCCTTCCGGCGCGGCGAGCCGGGGATTGTGCATGCCAAGATCGATGTAGGCGGCGGCAGGATCGACAATCGCGTCACTGTGGCAGGGCGGCAGGTTCGATGCTGTTTCGTCGATCTCAACAAATTTGAGGAGTGGCAGAAGCGGTGATCGTCGCAACCATAGGCGGCACCGATCCGCCAGTTTGTCCAAATTTTAGGAGTGAAACCCGAACCCCCACCCCTTGGCGTGCTGAAAACAGCGCGGTTGACGGTTTTTGGCCTGTTGTAGCCTAACGCATAACGAGTACTGCGCCATGAAAAACTGTCTAATTGTCTAATGGGTGTCTAATCGACATAGCGCAGTGAAAACAGACAGTTAGCAGGAGAATTAGACACTTAGACAGTTAGACAGCGAAACCCTCATAATGCACGTACATACGCATACGCATGAGGATATTTATATGTCTAATTGTCTAAGTGTCTAAATATAAGAATAAGTGACTGATTTAATTGAATAATCAGCATTAGACAGAAGCTAGACAGTCATTAGACAGCGTGAGCGATGACAGAGAATAAAATAATCGGAAATGGTGAAGATACGGGGCTCGATTGGCGCTCCGACGCGGCTTCGTCGCTCGAGCGCCGCGAGCCGGAGAAGGCTGCACAGCGCGGGCGCGGCAGGCCGAAGGGCGCGGGAAACCGAAAAACCAAGGATTTTCAGGCTTGGTATGAGGCGCAGGGCTTCAAGGATCCACTGCAATTGCAGGCGGAATTCATGTCATCGGATCCAGTGGCGCTGCAATCGTTCTTCCTCGAGCACGAAAAGACCCTGAAGGCCATCGGCAAGAAAACCGGCATCGCAGTGCCAGCGCTGATCGATATCGTGAAAGAGCAGATGGCCTGCGCCCGCGATCTTGCACCATACCTGCATGGCAAAGCGCCGGTGCGTGTTGTGGTCGAGGATGAGCGCCTGCCGATGCTGGTCATCAATTCCGGCACTAACCAGATAGACCAGGCGCGGCAGGTAGCGGCGCAAAAAGGTCTGACAGTTGGTCGCCCGATGATCGATGCCACGCCTAACAAAATCAATGACTTAGCGGCCCCGCAAAGTGAAGATCGGACGGCACAAGATCGGAAGAAAGATAAAAGCAAATGATTGCAACACGTTACGCAATAAAGCAGATGATACGGTATCATCTACTTAGAACCGGTCATTCTGAGGGGACCGGCCTGTTTTGCCCGATCGGACTTTTTTCCCATCACGACGCCAGCGCGGCGCGGCCTGCCAGCGGCAGTGAACCGGGCACGGCTGGCCGAGCCTTCCCCGAAGACGGCCCCCCTCCCCCCTACCAGGGGTACGCTTGCGCGCACCGATCCCTATTTTGGCAATTCAGCCTCGGGGCTGGTTCTTTGGCCGCGAGCGTTTTGCCTCGCATTGGGGCGGGGGTGCGGGTTGCAAAGTGCGCCGCGACCGTCCTCGCCCCTCGAGGGGTCGGGGGAAAAAGCTTCATCGTATTTGGGGAAGGAAAGGAAAAGCGGACGCCGCGCAGTCTACGCCTTCGGCTTAGCCTGCGCGGCGACTTGCTTTGGGTCGGCGCGCATGCGCTGTCGCGCGCGCCGACATGCGCCCTATCCGGAAAGGTGTTCTGATGGCTCAACACATTGCGGATATTGTCAGTCGCGACGACATCAAACTTTTCAGCGAAGAGGAGGTCCGCAAGCTTGTCGGCAAACTTGAGATTGTCGGCGACTTCGATCCGTTCAATTACACGCCACCGGGCCCAGTTGGAGAGGCCTTTCTCAACTCCACTTACCTGACAACCTTCATCATGGGGCCGTTAGGCGGCGGCAAAACAACGCTCTGTGCCTTCCGTCGCATCATGGCTGCAACATTGGCACCGGTGGCGTGGCACCCGGAAGATGGCAAGCCAACGCGCATGTGTCGCTGGATAGTCCTGCGCGATACCTTTCGATCGGCGGAAAAGACCGTTCTGGAAAGCTGGAAGCAATGGTTTCCGAAAAACTTCCCCGGCTCGAAATGGGCTGGTGGCAATGATCGCCCGGTAACGCATACCCTGCGCTTTATGGGAGCTGACGGGATCCGGATCGAGGTCATTACCGAATTTGCAGGCCTCGGCGAAAACTCTATCGAAACGCTGATGAAAGGCCGCGAATATTCAGGCGGCTGGCTCAATGAAGCGGATACGCATGCTGATGGCTCGCTCGACGATCTTGAGCAGCGCGTCGGGCGCTATCCATCGGCGAATATCCTGCTCACGGTTCTAGAGCTTGAAGAACTTGGCGAACAGCTGGGCCATCATATCATTTCCGGGCAGCGCCAGCGGTTTGTGATCGGAGACTTGAACGCACCAACCGTCGATAACTGGGTGTATAAGGTTTTCGTTAAGAAGGTTACGGATGATCGTTACTTGTTCCGTCAGCCGTCGGGACGTTCCGAGCAGGCCGAAAATCTGTTCAATCTTGAAGCCGATTATTATTCCCGCATCATCCGCAACCAGGACGAACATTTCGTCAAGCGCATGGTGGACAATGAATTCGGCTATTCCCGCCACGGCAAGCCTGTCTTTGAAAAATACAACAGGTCGATCCACGTTGCACGATATCGGATCGATTTTGAGCCAAAGCTAACGCTTGGCATCGGCATCGACGTTTCTACAAATACGCTCAATCCCGCCGCTGTTTTTGGCCAAGTCAAAGGTTCGGGGCGGATTGCCGTCATCGATGAGCTTTACATTGATCATGGCGTTGGCGCTGCGCGATTTGCAGAAGGGCTGCTCCGCAAGCTGGAAAAAGACTACGGCAACGCCGGGACTGTTCGGATCTGGTGTGATCCCGCTGCCGAATATGGCGGAGATCGCGAGGGCGGGCAATTGGCGGCTTTGGATACCATCGCCATAATCCTCGGCCTACCCGTGCTCATTCCAGCAAGTGGTTCAAATGAACTCGGAATGCGCCTCGATGCCGTGAAAACGGAACTCCGCGGTTATCATGAACCGGATAGCGAACTAATCATCTGTCCGGAAAAGTGTCCGTATCTGCTGGAAGGCTTCGACGGAAAGTACCGTTTCAAGCGGAGAAAGGAAACTGCTTCGACAGAATTTGAGGAGCTGCCAGAAAAAACGCATCCATGGTCAGACGTACAGGACGCCCTTCAGTATCTCATCCTTGGTTATCGGGGCCGAGCTGGCGTTATTCGTGGGGCGGCAGATCACGAAAAACAGGGCAATCGCTTTTCTGGAAATCGTTCCGCTGGTGGAAAAGGACCATGGGGTTCTGGATCTCGCGGCGGATTTGATCCTCATAAGGTCGGTCGTCGATGAAATATGAGGTTGAATCCCCCGCCACCATTTTCGATATGGCAGAGCTATCAGGATCCCGCACACAGCTTCATTGGGCTGTTGTACGTGAAATGTGGTCCTCGGGAGAAACCTTTTCCCTTCGTGCCGATGGAAGGCTAATCGGCGTTTTCGGCCTCTATCCTATCGAGAACGGCGCGGAACCGTGGTTCAATGTCCGGCCTGAAGCCGCGAAGCATATGAATTTTCTCGTCCGCCAGATCCGGTTGACGCTAGCTTCCCGCTCTTACCCTGAAATCGTGGTGCTCTGCACCTCCAAGGCTGGCAGTCGCATCGCGCGGCTTGTCGGCTTTCGTTTCGTGGAAAACACAGAGCGCGGAGAGATCTGGCATGCCAAACCTACTTGGATCCAACAAGGGCGCAGACCTTCAGAAACAGCAGGCAGAAGCGCAACAGCGGCAGACGCTTGCGAACCTTGCCTCACAGCAGGCTGAAACCGACCAGGCAGCGGCAGGAAAAACGGGACGAAAAACCGGTAGTCGCATGCTGACCTTCCTGACAGACACGACAGGCGGCAACTCCAAACTCGGGCAGGCGTAATGTTCGAAACCAGCAAGCTGAAAAGTCGCCGGAACGCGGCAAAAAAAGAGCGGGACAGCTTTCAGCCTCTCATGGATGAAGCCTATCAGTTTGCTATCCCCTTTCGAAAATCCACCCGAGACACCGGCACCGGCGAAAAGCGCGTCGATCAGGTGTTCGATCATACGGCGATCGACAGCGCCTTTCGTTTTGCAGGCAAGGTGCAACAGGATTTCTGGCCTGCTGGTGAAGAGAATTTCGAGCTAGAACCCGGACCGATCGTCATGGACGTGAAGGAACGCGAGGCTATGACGAAAGCGCTTGGCCCGATCAGCGCTGTTGCGCAAGCGTTTTTCGATGACGGCGATTGGGACATGGCGTTTCATGAAATGGCGCTGGATCTGTCTGCCGGAACCGGCGCAATCCTGATGAACCCGACACAGGATCCGGAGCTTCTTTGGGAGCCAATATCGGTTTCGATCGACGAACTTTTGATCGAGCAAGGGCCGAATAACAAAATTGCTGCGATCTTCTGGACGCGCAAGATGTCCGTCCGCGTTCTCTTCGACACATGGTCGGAAGGTAGCTTCGGCTATGACCTGAAGGAAATCCACCGCACACATCCCGAAGACGAGATCGAGGTTTTCGTTGATACTGTTTACGACCGGAAGCGCAAGCGCTGGAACATGCTGGTGTGGTGCCAGAAACAGGAAAGCATCATTTATCAGACCGAAAGCCGCACATGTCCCTGGCTGATACCGCGCTATTTCCGCGTACCAGGCGAGACCTATGGCCGTGGTCCGGTCATGCTCGCCATGCCGACAATCAAAACGTTGAATACAACCGCTCGCCTTCAGCTACAGGCAGCGGCAATTGCCATGCTCGGAATATATACCGCCGTCGATGACGGCGTATTCAATCCGGATCTGGCACCAATCGAGCCGGGCGTATTCTGGAAAGTTGCTCGCAATGGCGGAACGCTCGGCCCTTCCATCAATCGCTTTCCAGATCCGCGCCTCGATCTGTCAAACATGATCCTTCAGGACATGCGCATGTCCGTGAAAGCTACCATGATGGATCAATCTCTGCCGCCCGACGGCGGCGCAGTCAGATCCGCAACTGAAATTCTCGAGCGCGTCAAGCGCCTCGCCTCCGACCATCTTGGAGCATATGGCCGATTAATCAAGGAAATCACCATTCCCGCCGTCAAGCGCGTTATCGAGCTCGCATACAATCGCGGTCTGATATCGAACGAAATCCCGATCGACCAGTTGCTCATCCGCGTGAAAATCAAATCACCGCTCGCCATGGCGCGTGAAGCGCAGCGTATCGAGAAAATCGTGCAGTGGCTTCAGATGGTCATCATGATCCTTGGGCAGCGCGCGGTTCGCGTGGCCAAGTTCGAGGACGCACTCTCTGATATCGGTCGCCAGCTTGGTGTACCGGCAACATATATCGTCACCTCCGATGAGCGTGAAGCAATGGACAAGCAGGAACAGGATGCGGCGGCAGTTGCGGCAGGTGCCGCCGCTCTTGGCGCTGACCCTGCAATGGCGGGGGCAGCATCAGCAGCACTAGGAGCGACAGGATAATGCAGCCACAAGATTTTCAGAACATCATCGAGGGCGCAGCTGGCAGCGGTTGGGATTGGTTTAAACAGGTCGATGATGCCACGCGTGAAAAGCTAGGCGTTCAACAAGCCAAGGAAGATGGGGATGCGAAAGCCATCGCTGCCGCATGGGCTCGCTTCGCAGATAGCTCGGACGGCCGAAAAGCGCTCGAGCGCCTGTTCGATACCACTTTGCGCCGTACCGTCTTTTTCGCGGCCCTTGGTCTCGATCCGACATCGATGGCCGTGTTTGGTGCCTTCCGTGAGGGACAGAATGCGGTCGCGCACGAAATTGCCAGGCAGATCGGCATTGGCAATCAAGAGGCCGTCCAGCCTCGTGACATCTGAAAGGAAAGCGTGAAATGAGAAACCTTCTTCTGCGATATCGGCCTGTTTTCAATGCTGACGGTGGCGGCGGCGGAAATGGCGATGGGGGCAACGGCGACGGCGGATGGTCCGCTCCGCAGGGACTTCCTTCAGAGTTTGCCGGTTCCAATGCTGACGAAACACTTGGCAAACTGCTCACCGGCTATACTGATCTCAATACCCGTTTCGGCGGCATGCGGGACAAGCTGTCAAAAATGCCAGCCGCGCCCGAAAAGCCGGACATGTACACGTTTGAACCCGGCGACAATCTGAAGCCGTTCTTCGGTGACATCGCGCAGGATCCTGCCTTTGCTTCTGCTCGCAATGCGGCGCACAAGCATGGGCTCAGTCAGGAGCAATTTGCGGGCTTCATTTCCGATGTCTATTCGCCGCTCGTCGAGCAAGGCGTATTGGCTGCACCCTTCGATCCAGCGTCAGAGCTGAAGACGTTTCAGTCTGCAACCGGCATGGATCAACGTGCAACACAAGAGGCGCTAGTCGCAAGCGAGACCTTTGCCAAGGGACTGATCAATCAGCTGAAGGATGTGCCGGAAACGTTGAAAAGCGATGTCAGCGCCATGCTTCTCGGTATGACTGACACGGCGGCGGGCAATGTTCTCCTCCGTGCTCTCTCTGGTCGCCTCTCCGAAAACGGGATCCGTGTCGAAGGTCAGGGCGGCGGCGAAGGTGCGCTCACTGCTGATGATCTGAAGAAACTCGACAGTGATCCGCGCATCGATCCCCGCAATCGGGATCATGAAGACCCGAAGCGTCGCTTCGATGAAGGTCTGCGCAAGCGCTACGACGAAGCGTATAACCGTCTCTATCCGGCGCGCTAAGTTGACCGGACTTGCCCTGTTCTATCGTCGAGATCAGCACAGGGCGGACCTGCAAAGCTCGCGGCCTCTCCGGCTTTGACCGGACCCGCGAGCCGCTGCGGCCTCTCCTCCCCGGTGTTTCCCTTCAACATCGGAGATCAACATGTCGCAGAACTCTCCTAACTGGAATACCACGCAGTACGCCAATCGTGCGATGCACATTTACCAGAAGGAAGGCAATCGTCTTCGCCCGACTGTTACGCAGGCCATGCGTATCGAGAATAATGAAAAGGGCATCTTCTGGCTCGCTGGCAAAACCAAGGCCAAAAAGATCGAGCGTCGCGAGCGCAATCAGCCGGGCAACGGCGAGCGCAAGAAATTTGAAGTCCCTCTCGCCACCTGGAAGGCATTTGATGTCATCGAAGAATACGATGTGGATCGTATGTCTGTCGATGAAAAGGAAGTGATCTATCAGAGCGGCGCGAACGCACTCGGTATCGCAACCGATATCGAAATCTATGCGAAGATGGCAGAGAAAAAGCCTGCCGCCGATGCGGGTCTTGATTTCTCGGCTGGCGCTTTCTCCGCCGCTAACGCCCTCATGCTCTGCAAGGCCCTTCAGGAAGACAAGGTGAAATGGGACGGGCAGGTTTATTGCGGCCTTCCTCCGCTCCAGTGGAACCAGCTTCTTGCAAACAAGATCGTCAACTCGTCCGATCATGTCGGCAGCGATCTGCCGTTTGTGAAGGCAACCGACACCCGTTTCTGGAACGGCGTCAACTGGTTCCTCTTCCCCGAAGAAGATCCGCTCGATTTGTATCCGGTGCCTGCGGCAAACAAGCAGGATCTGTTCATCTGGCACAAGACGGCAAACGGCTGGTGTAACAACACCGATCTCAGCGTCATCACCCAGTGGGACAACTACGAAAACTGGTGGACTGTCAACATGACCTGCAAAGGCGCTGCCTCCACGCTCCAGGAGGGCAAGGGCATCAAGCGTTTCACCACGTCGACCAATTCGGAAATCGTGGTCGTCTAACAATCCATCCCGGCAGAAATGCCGGGATCCCCTTTCGCCAACAATCGAGGAAAGCTTCAATGGCTTATGACGCAAAAGGGTTTCGTACCCACGACTTCATGTTCAATCCGAGCGGTCTCGCCGGTGCAAATCTCAGCAAGCACAGCTACGTCACCAATGACGATCAGGCTGCTGTCGAAACTGTTGGATACTTCAACTCACTGGTGAAGCGGGTCAAGAAAGGCGATCACATCGATATGACGCTCGATCTCGACGGAACGCCGGTTCGCCGCAACTACATCGTGTCCAACGTCACCGGCACCGTCGTAACGATCGCAGCGCAGAACGTCGCTTAACGGTTGACGATCGCGTTGCCCCCTCGCGGGTTTTCACGCGCCCGCGAGGGATTTACCGGGAGACTTCCATGGCCCTGATTACCGTTCTCGACATCGTCAATACTGCCTGCGCCCGGATCGGCGAAGAGCCAGTCGAGAGCCTAACCGAAGATCTGAACGGCGGTCAGTCCGCCTCTTTGCTTTATGAAGAGGTTGTTGATTTCAATCTTGGCCTTCAGCCTTCAGGCTTTGCGTTCGCGCGCGAAGTTCGCCAATTGACCAGGCTTACCGATGCTGTTCCACTTGCTGGCTATCGGTACGTGTTTGATGTTCCCCAGCCATACACCGGCCTTCCTGTATTTTTGACAGATGATCCAAAAGATCCGGATTGCCGTTATGACAGGTATATTCTCACTAACGGTCAGGTGAATGCAGACGATGATCCGCTTTTTGCTATGGTGAAATTTCGCCCGGATCCCCATCGATGGACTGCGACCTTCAGAACTGCGACCATTACAGCCCTCGCCGGTCGCCTTGCTTTCGCAATCGCTTCCGATCGCAACACCATGGAAAGCTTTTATCAGGAGGCATACGGATCTGCTTCCGATAATTTCCGTGGCGGACAGGTGCGCACCGCACTGCATGAAGATGCATTTGCGAACCCACCCCGCAAAATGGCTGTCGATCGCAATCCGCTTACACGTGCCTGGAGGTCCTGATCATGGTTGGCCGTCCAGGACGAATGCAAACCGCTTTCACTTCAGGCGAGCATGATCCGCTCCTCGAGGAGCGGACAACGCTGAAGTACTTCAGCACCGGCCTGAAATATGCCGAGAATATTGTTGTTGCGCCTCAAGGCGGCTTTCGTCAGCGCGATGGCCTGCGCCACATTGGATCTGTTGCCGCAAATGCCGAAAGGATAGTTCCTTTCGATGCATCGAATGGAACCTCATTCGATCTGGTTTTTGCTGGCGATAACTGTCAGGTCTGGTCGCCCTCTTCCGTCATTGCCACATTTTCAGTAGCTGGCTTGGCGGGCTTTACGCGCCAGATGACTTATGCGCAGCGCCTCGACACGCTACTCCTGTTTCACGAGGATCTGAAAAGCAAGCGCATTATCTACAGCGATACAGGTTGGGCGGTTGACGATCTGCCTTACAAGGCTATTCCAAATTATGACTATGGCGGGGATTATACCAATGGCGTCCCGGCCATCTGGCGGCTTGAATTCGTCGGTCTGGAAAGCGGAACCTCGATCTTCATTCTGAATGTCTCCGGGCAGGAAACACAGTCGATTGAGTTTCACGACAACCGCACCGCCATGATCGGCTATCTCGAAACTGCCCTCAATGAGCTGCCTAACCTTAGTCCCGGCTACACGATTGAGCCGGATCCGCCCGTGGCTGGTGGTACTGACCCTTGGCCTGCCGGTCCGAAAAGGATCAAGATCATATTCTCCGGCGATGGCAATGAGGGCGACGGTTGGGCGGTTTCCGCTCGTGTCATCAATAAAGCGGATGCCGCGATCGTCGCGGTCAAGGAACGGGCTGGTGTTGCACCTGGCGAAGCCCTGATTTCAAGCGCACGTGGCTGGCCACAATGCGGTACGTTCTATAATCAGCGACTTATTGTCGGCGGCTTCAAATCTCTGCCTAACGCATGGATGGCATCGAAGAGCGCCGACTATTTCAATTATGATGACCGCTTCACTGAAGCGAATGGCCCCTTTCTTGTTCCGATGGATAGCGCAGGCGGTGAGCGGATCGAGGCGATTGTGCCTTCTCTCAACCTGCTCATTTTTACCAGTCAGGCGGAATACTGGATAGCAGAGCGGGCGATCTCGAAAACCGACGCTCCAAACCATGTTCAATCGTCACGATCTGGCATCAAGCGCGGCGTTCCAGTTGTAGACAATGAAGGCGCGGCGATCTGGTGTCATCGAAATGGTGCGACGTTGGGCGAGCTCCGATATACCGATGTTGAGGGGAATTTCGTCCCGACAGATATCTCCCTGCTGTCATCGCATCTATTCCAGGATGCGACCGACATGGCCGTTCGGCGATCCAATGCCTCGATGGATGGAAATCTCATTTCCTTTGTTCGCGGCGATGGTCAGGCCCGTCTCGGTACGATATTGCGCGAGCAGGAAGTGACCGCCTTCACGCGAATGACTACCGATGGTCTTTTTCGCGCTACCGGCAAGAATGGTCGCAATGAGCTTTCCTTCATTACAGAGCGCTCCGGCGGGCGCTTCTTCGAACGTTTTGAAACCGGCCTGTTACTCGACGAGGCGCAGGATTTCTCCTTCGGCGTTCCGCAAGCTTCCATTTCAGGACTGTCACGGTTCAACGGTCGCAATGTCTGGGTGATTGGTGATGGAAACGTCTTCGGTCCGTTTCTCGTTTCTGCTGGCACCGTCACCCTCACTATTCCCGTACTGAAAGCGACAGTAGGGACTTGGAAACCGCCTGTTGTTTCAACGTTGCCGCCTCCCCGCGATATCGGCCCGAACACCGTATTGAAACGAAAAGCCCGCATTCACAGTGTTCATTTGTCATTGCTCGACAGCACAAGCGTAGCAATTTCCGTCAACGGTGGCCATCTACAGGAAGTCGATCTCTATCGGTACGGATTGCTCGCTGATGTGCCGGAACTCTCACAAGGTGTCACTGGCACAATCAAGATCCGCAATCTTCGCGGATATGCCGATGCACCATATGTCACCGTCTCACAGTTGCGCCCCGGTAGACTGAACGTGCGCGCAATTACCGTGGAAGCGGCACTATAGGAGGTCGCTTTGGAACTAGCTATCGCTGCAATTGGAAAGGTCGCTGCCGGTCTTGGTTTGTCGTCAGCGGGTGCCGCTGCGACAACGGCAGGCACTGCCGCAACTGGTGCTGCCACTGCCGGATCCGGCGCTCTCACCGCGCTTCAAGGCTTTTCCACCGCACTTCAGGTTCTTGGAGGCCTCGGCGCAGGTGCCGCAGCTGCGCGCGCCACGGAGCAGCAAGCCGACCAGGCTGATCTTGAAAGCGGACAAGAGCAGCTGGCAGGCGTTCAGCGGCAGAACAAGATGCGCCGCGAACTCGCCCGCGTGCTCGGCCAGAACGAGGTTGCCTATTCAGCAGCGGGTATCGATCTGACACAGGGCGTAGCGGCTGATAGTGCTGCGCGAGCAAAGCAGCAAGCTGCTACTGAAATCTCGATCGACCAGCAAGACACGGATTTGCGCCGTTCTCTATACCGTATGCGGTCGCAGGGTTTGCGTCAGCGAGCCAGATCCGAACGCGGCGGTGCGCTTCTCGGAGCGCTTGTTCCTGTCGCACAATATGGCATTAGCGTAGCGGAGCGCGGATAATGGCTAACATGCAACGTCGTTCACCTGGTGAAGTTGACCGCTTCTCCGGAAGTGCTCTTATTTCCACCGATCTACCATCATATGCAGTTGATACCGGTCAGGCCTCGCGCGTTCTTGCCGATGCTGCCGGTAGCCTTTCCGGCACACTTTCGAAACTGGCCGATCGCGCAGCACAGCGCGAGGGCGCGGCGGAAGGCCTCTCGGCAGGTCAAGCATCCGGTGCCGCTTACCTTCAGGCGCGTGCCGTTGCCACACAGGCGCAGAGTGCTGGTAACTCGAACTATCGTGATGCAATTGCGTCAATTGAAAGCAAGGGCAGCGGAGACTACGCCGCTGTTGGCCCTCAAAACTCAAAGATGGGGCGAGCGCTTGGAAGATATCAGATCATGGAAGCCAATATTGGTCCATGGTCGAAAGCTGCGCTTGGCAGGTCCGTTTCCGCGCAAGAATTCATGGATCCGGAAAAAGGCCCTGCAATTCAGGACGCAATCTTCGATCATGTATTCGGCGGATATGTTCAGAAGTATGGAGCTGAAGGCGCGGCGCAGGCGTGGTTTGCCGGTCCCGGTGGTGTTGGGAAAACCAATCGAAAAGATGTGCTCGGCACCGATGTCGGTTCATACGGCAAGAAATTCATGTCCGCGCTGGGACAGTCTCCTTCCGCTGCATCCGAAGCGAAAGCAAACACCTATCAAGCTCCGGTACTCGACACGAAACCTCTTGCCTTGCGCCGTGACGGTACTATACGCGGCGAAGCCTTCGACGACGCTGCTATGTCCTCTGTCGCCTGGCGTATGCAGGCCGGTCTCTCAACCGACCTTTATAATGCGCAGCAGCAATTCCAGGACGATCCGGCAGGGTTTCAAGCTGCATCTGAGCAGATCCGTGAAAACTACCTGGAGCAAATCGAAGATCCTCAAATGCAGGAAACCTTCGACAAGGCCTTCCAGCAGCGGACGGAAGCATATCGGCAGAACATTGCTGCTCGGCACGAAACCCAACTTCGACAGCAGCAGGAAGCGGATTACGCCGCTGGTCTTTCCGCACGTCAGATTGATATCGAACGTCAGGCGCAGGTGCTTGGCGCAAACCCGAAAGGTGACGAAATCCTGTCAGAGCAGGTTCGCGCCACTCAGTTGTCGATCGATGGCGCTGTCAGATCCGGCACACTCACGCCAGCTCAGGGTGAAAAAGCTAAGATCGAGATAGCGACGACGGCGGCTCGGGGCCGTATCCAAGGCGTTTATGATGCTCTTTCAACGCCCGATCAGAAGGAGCAATATTCGCTTGGCCTGCTCGATGACTGGAAAGAAGGCAAAGGCCCTCTCGCTGCCCTGCCCTTTGCTACGGTCAAATCCTTGTCGGACACGCTTCGCCGTGATGCACTCGAACAGAAAAACATTGCCCGTGCTCAAAATAAGGTTGAAGCCGCAAAGCTCGGTTCGCTGATCGACGATGATATCGCCAGCGTTTCCGCCACTGGTAAGGGTCTCGATCCCACTGAAACAAACCTCACGGCGGAGCGCGTTCAATCCCTCCTTGGTGATGACGGGTTGCAGAAATGGCAGGAAAAGCGTGAATACGCCGGTCGTGTTTTCGACGCCACGAACGGCATGAACACGCAATCTGCCTCTGATATCGCGGAGCGCCTCGCCGTCATTGAACCGAAACCCGGCACACCCGGATATGCCGAAGATCTGGAAATCTATACCGCTGCGCAGAAACAAGCGGCGGCTGTCATAAAGGAACGCTCGGCAGATCCGGCTCTGTCTGTCCAGAAGGCATTTCCGGAAGTCCAGGCGGCGGCGGATGCGGCTGATCCTCAAGATCCTGCATCTATGCAATCTCTCGTAGCAGCCCGTATCAATGCGCAAAAAGCTCTTGGCATTTCCGATTTCGAGCAGTCGCCGCTGACTGCCGATGAGGCGCGCAGTCTTGCTCGCCCCGTTTCTGCGCAGGCAGATCCTAGGCTTGCTTCACAAACAATGATGGATACCGTTACACAGATCCAGCAAACCTACGGCCCTTATGCCGATCAGGTTGTTTCGCAGATGCTCGCTTCGCAGGGTGTCAGCAAAGAGATGGCAGGCCTTGGTGCTGGCTATTTCCGGCGACTGATGAAAAACCAAGGACCTACGACTGCGGACAAGCGGCAGGGTCAGGTTATAAGCGAAACCGACGCGGCGGACGCTGCCGGATCTCCGATCGCGAGCGATGCCTTCCCGCTGCCGAACTATAAGCAGCGCCAGGCGCTGATCTCGCAACCTGAAAAAGCTGCAGAGTTTGATCAGAAATTTGGCCCCGGTGCATCCTTGCAGATCCTTGGTCGATCCGCTCCCGCATGGGAAGATCCCGACAAAAACTATCGAACTCCGGCGGGTTTGGTGGAAACCGGAAATATCGATCTGAACAACCGCCCTGTTGTGAAAAACGATGACGGCAGCATAAGCACCGTGAGATCCATGTCGATCAATGAGGATGGCGTCGAGGTGCTTATTCCCACTATTTCGCCAAGCGGCACAGTTCTTACCGATGAAGGTGCCGTCGAGCTATATCGTTCCAGCGGAAAGCACCTGGGCAAATTCAAATCCGCCAAAGAGGCCGATGCCTACGCGCAAACTCTACATAGTGCTCAAGCCAGACAATATCGCAGCGGCGGCTAAGAGTTGACCTAATTCCCTACCAATTACGCTCATCTCGTGAAAATCTGCGAGGTGAGCCATGGCCCCGAATTACTTTGACCAGTTTGAAGAAGCTGACGACACTCTATCCGCTGCGCCAGATCCGGGCCTTGTCGATCGCTTCAAGCTGAATTTTGAAGCGGGCAACCGCTACAATACAATTCTCGGCGCAACTTATGATGCATCGACAGAAAGCCGCCAGGCTGATCGCGCCCGTTTCGATCGTAATTATGAAGCATATCCCGAATGGCAAGGTTTCCTCGAGGGAACGACTGCTCTTGCCGGTCAAATCGCAGGCACCGCCGCGAGCCCTGAGAACTTCATCCCGCTTGGTCTGGGTGAAAAGATACTGGTGGCCGGCAAGGTCGGCGTTACCGGACTATGGGCGAAGATCTTCTCCGGTGCCGTTGATGCGGCCGCAATGAACGCTGTCACCGACGCGGCGATCCAAGGAATTGATATAGCTGGCGGAAACGCGGAAAAGTTCGATCCGCAACGGTATGCCATAAGCGTTCTTCTTGGTGCCGGTATCGGTGGCGCAGCGGGCGGTCTCGGTCATGTTGGTGGGCGGGCGATCGAACGCTTTAGATCCTCAACTCCCGACACTGAAGCGGCTCGCGTCGAAACCGGCAAGGGTGCCAATTTCTTCGACGCGCTCGACGATGATGCGCCATCTCCCAACGCAAACACTTCGGACGTGGCTGCACAGATCGCGCCTCCTCCCGATCCTGCCGCACCTGTCATCGAAGCTTCTCCCCCTCGCGTGGATAGCGTACCAGCAGCGGAACCGGTTCCAGCACGATCGGGCGATACTCCCGTTGATACGGCACCACGTACCGCACCTGTAGAGAGCATTGAGGCGCAGCCCGCGAGAATTGCCCCTGACACGATCGGAGAGCGCCTTTCCGATCAAGCGGCTGAAGCGCGCGGTGTCGAGAAATTCACCCCGGCACGAAATGTCGAACCGTCACGCGAGGCTGCACTTATTGCTGATACGGCACCACGCATAGATGACGCTGCTGCCCGATCGGCACCTGAAGCGAAGCATGCGGTCAAGCTGGAGGAAACCCCGATCGCGACAGCCGCGAAGGACGTGGGTGACTTCCTCATGTCTTCGCCTTCAGCCGGTCTGAGGGCACAGCGCACACGATCAACAGAAATGGCCGCACAGATCCAGAGCGCCGCCACACATATCCAGCGTGTTCGTGAAACTGCGGACGCACTGGCAAAGGCGCTAGATATTACCGCAACCCGGCAAGGGCGTATCTCAGGCGGAAAACGGGTTCTTGGTACATTCGATAACCGCGACAGTGTTGTGCGGGTTCGCTCTCTCGATGACTTCGATACGCTGACGCATGAGTACGGTCACCATATCGATGCGCACATTCCCGATGTGAAAGACTTCATCAAGCAGAATTCGAAGGCTCTTTCGGTTCTCGATTATGATCCTGTGGCCGGTCGCGACTATGAAGGTTTTGCCGAGTTCTTCCGGCTCTGGATCACAAACCGGGAATATCTCAAAAAGAGCCTGCCGGATCTCGCCGACAAATTTGGCAAGCTCTTACAGGAAAAGGCTCCTGACATGGCGAAGGCCGTGGATGATGCCACCGATGCCTGGGACAAGTTTCTGACAGCACCAAGCACGGTGGCCGTACGCTCGACGATCGTCTCGTCGAAAAAGGATGGCTGGCTCAAATCTACCCGCAAGGAACTGAAAAAGGGCGGCTTCGGCGGAACCATTGTCGATGTGCTTCAGCGCATGTACACCTTCAGCTTCGACGATCTCAATCCCGTCAACCGAGCGGTTTCCTATCTGAAGGATCTGCACCTGGCGAATACCGGCAGGCCGCTCAATATCAATACATCGTCGGATCCTTACAAGCTCGCCCGTATGTCGCGCGGTGCCTATGCTGCCGGACATATGGATGTGATGTACGGTGTCGCGCCCTATCGTGGCATCAATCCGGAAAGCCCTTCCCTACGTGACGCCATCGTCGAAGCAACCGGAAAGCCGAATGCGCTTTCGGGATGGGATGAAGAACGGGTCGCGGATTTTGGCTCCTATCTCTGGTCCCGACGTGCACTCGGAGAATGGGAACGATATCGCAAAGGTGAAATTCCTAATCCTCCGGACAAGCTCACTCGCGCCGATCATGAGGCCAACGTCGCCGAGCTCGAAAAGCAGTTTCCCGCATTTGCTTCAGCTGCCGCCAAGGTCCACGAATTCAGCCGGGCGCTCTGGAAAAAGAAATATGATGCCGGTCTGATCGATCTGGAGACGTTCGAACGCGGCAATCTGATCAAGGATTATGTACCCGGCCTGCGCGATTTTTCGGCAGAAAGTGAGGTGAAGGCAGGCGGTAAGAAATCCGGACGTGGTGCATCGATGAAGGGCGGGCTTGCCAAACGCTTCAAGGGATCCAAGCGCGACGTTATCAATCCGCTCGAAAGCCTCGCAGCCGATGCTTACGAAACCAGCATGACGATCGCGCGAAACGATGTCGTGAAGTCCCTTCACCGGCTCGCTCTTAATGCCGGTCCAGGCGGTGGCGCAATTGCCGAGATCATTCCGGCGAAAGAGCTTCGCGCCAATATGGTCGATCCTATCGAGGCTGTTCAATCTGCGGCGAAGAATGCCGGTTTGAGCGAAGCGGATATTACAGTGTTGCGCGACGCTGTTGAAAGCGCAGTCGGCTCGGAAAAAGCTGCTGTCTTCCGTCCGGCCATAATCAATGAAAAAGGCGAGCCTATTGTCTTCTTCCGCGACGGCGGTGACCTGAAGGCGCTGCGCCTGGCTGACGGCAAATTTGGCCATGACATGTATCGTGCACTCACCATGATGAGCCGAACCGAAAAGAACTTTTGGCTCGACCTGGTCGCAATACCCGCTCGCTTGCTTCGAGCCGGTATCACACTGTCACCGGAATTCATTGCGGCGAACTTTGTTCGCGACCAGTTCATGGCTGCTGTCATGTTCGGAAAACCTCTCCGCCGTGTCGGCGCCACGCTTCAGGGCGCAACCGATGACATTATCGGTAGCGATGTCGCCAAATCCTATTCACGCATGTTCGGGATTTCGGGCGGTTCTGAAACGGCGTCCCTGTCTGAAGTCATGGCCCGGCGCGATATCGACGGCCTGAAGCGTCGAGGATGGGTAGCCAATCGCCTTTCGTCGTTCCGTGGCGTTTTGGAAACGGCTGAAATTGCTGAAACGGCAACGCGCGTCGGTTTGTTCCGGACGTTCAAGGATGAAGCCAAAAAGCGCGGCCTCGATGATTATGAGGCCTTGCTCGAGGCATCTTGGCGAGCCCGTGATTATATGGACTTTGATCGGCGCGGCTCTGGAATGGCTGCGCTTTCCCGCGTCACTCCGTTTCTGAATGCCTCCATGCAAGGGCTGGATAAAGCGACGCGCCACATGATCGCACCGCTTGCGAAGAAGGTTCTCGGCATGAACGTCACCGCCGAAGATCAGCTTGCCATGTCAACGGCAGTCAAGACCTGGGCGCGTCTCGGTGCGCTCGTTGCCGGATCTATGTCACTCTACGCTCTTATGAGCCGCCATGAAGATCACGACGAGATCTCCGAAACGACCAGAGCAACGCACTGGATGATCAAGGCTGGCGACAAGTGGATCGCGGTTCCGAAGCCGTTTGAGATGGCGGCAGCGGTTAATCTCGGCGAAGCGATCTACGATATGTGGTCTTCAAAGGATCCGCGCGCACTGCATCGATGGGGAGACAGTCTCTATGAAACGATCATTCCGCCCTCGATCATGGAAGGCAATCCGCTGATCAAGAGCTATTTTGAGCTCAAATCGAATAGCGATTTCTTCACCGGCGCGCCTATCGTCCCGGATCAGCTACAAGGAATGGAGCCGTTTCTGCAATATACGTCCAGGACAAGCGCGCTTTCAAAGCAGCTTGGCAGGATCTTCAATGAGCCTCCTGTCGTCATAGATCATCTCATTACCGCTCACCTTGGATCGTGGGGCCGCAATGCGCTTTCGCTCTATGACCTTGCGCAGCCAGATGCGCCGGGCTTCGCATGGGATGATGCACCTATATCGCGGCGATTTATCAAGGATGCGGCGCGGGGTGCACAGTCATCAACCATGTTCTGGAAGATGGCCGGTCAACGTGAAGGAACCCTCGAAGGAAAGGCAAAAAGCTGGCAAGCCATGGTCGAGGCTGGCGACGAGGCCGGAGCGGCGGACTATTATGCAAAGCTCGACAAGGTTTCAAAAGCCTATGTCGCTGTTTCCAGCCTCGATGCTGACGCTCGGCGTCTTCATCCCATGGTGCGCGCGCGCAATGCCGTCCAGGCGATCGGTATGGTTCGTCGAGAAATGGCTTCCGGAAAACTCGTCGATCACGATGGAGAGCCAATCTCTGTTTCACCTGCAGAACGAACAGCTGCCGACGATGTGCTTTCCTCGCTCTCCATGGCCTTGGCTAGAAATGCACTGAAGGAAACAGGTGTGGAAGGATGGGCGCAGCGTGAGCCAATTTCGGAAGATGGTTTCTACCGTGAGCTCATGGCGATCAATCCCGGTATTGCCGAACGCCTTGGCGACGCATACGCAAACAAAAAGGTCTGGACTGCTGAAGCTACAAATTCGGCATGGCCGGAAGTACGGGAGCGCGCACTTGAGGAAGGATCCGGAGCTTTCGTCGGCGACCTGGTTGCAGAGGTTAAGGCTGGAGGTCTGGCGCTGGAAGGTATGAAGCGTCCGCGAAAAAAGAAGCCCGCACTGGTGCCGTGACGGTTGACCATAGTCCTCCCCTGCGATGATCGGCTGATCCAATCGCAGGGGAACTATTATGAGCTTCGTACTTCCGATCGAAGAAGATCCACGTTTCCGCCGCTACACGGCAAGTCAGGGACAGCAGCTTTTTTCTATCCCTTTTCCCTTTCAGCAGAATGAGGATGTTTCGATCCAGCTGTTTAGCGACGGTGCATACACAGAAATCGACCGTACGCAGTTTGTCATTTCCGGAGCCATGCAGCCGACAGGCGGGAACGTCGTTTTCAATACGGGCAGAACTGCCGGGGAAATTATCGTTGTTGTCGGCGCTGCTGTTCTCGATCGGCTTTCTTCGATTACTCGAGACGGTCGCTTTTCATCCAAGCTCACTGATGATGAGCTCGACCGCAATCGTATTATCCAGCAAGAACAGCAGCGAGATCTCGATCGTTCGATCAAGGCTCCCTTTGGAACAATGGCTCCGACATTTGCTGCGACTGGTCCATCAAACCTTTTAAGTGTCAATGCCAGCGGGGCAATAGTGTCGAGCGAGACGCCAGCCAATGAGAAGGAGCTACGAGAAGCAGCTGATAATGCCCTTGCGTCGCTTATAGGTCAGGCTGGTGAAATCGAAGTGGCATTCTATGACACCAGGGTTTCCCTATCCCTCGCCACTGTCAAACCCACAAGGAAGGCAGTAATTACGGCGGGACACCTGTCGCCTGGTGATGAGCCAATGAAACTATTCATTGAAGTCGACGAGGAGCCATCTAGCGGAGATAGAGAGCAATCAGCAGACGGCAGATGGTGGCGCGGTGTCCCAAACTATGACGGGCAAAATTCTCTATTACAATTGGCAAATGGATATACACCGCAATCAACGCAATCCATTAGATTAGAAGGCCGTGGATCTTCCACAGATAAAGCAGGTGGCCTAGTAAGAAAAGTACTGTCGGAGCCTTCTCATTTTGGAAAGCGGCAGGATGGAAGTGGCGAGTGGTGGGAATATCTCGAGGAGGATGACCGACTTCGAACACTATCTGTCGCGATGTTTGCAGGCGAAAGCATCGTCATAGATTGCTACGGTGACAGCACTATGGTTGGCGTCGATGTGACGAACCCGCCAACGTATATTGCGGCAACTCCGGCTCCAGCAAAGTTGCAATTGTTCCTTCGTGACTATTACGCGAACGGCAATATCGTTGTGAATAATCGCGCTTTTAGCGGAACACGCACGATAAACATGTTGGAAGGTTCTGACGGTAGCGGGCAGACTTTTGAAGCTCGGATTGCGGCAAGCCCGGCGCACATTGTCTATTGCAACCACGGTATCAATGATTGCCAGAATACGCCCCCGACGCCGATAGGAGATTACAAGGCAAATCTTTACGAGATTGTTCGGATCATCCGGGCCTATGGGAAAATTCCGGTTCTGATGACACCAAACTTAATATCTCCAGTTGGACCTCTTGGCACAATTGATAAATCAGAGCGGCTGAAATCTTATGCGGAGGTTGTAAGAGAAGTTTGTCGAACGGCTCGGGTCGCGTTGGTCGATGCGTTCGAGCAGATTTCACAGTTGCTCACGTGCGGCAATTATACGGTTCAGCAGATTTTACCGGATGGCGTTCATCCAACTCAGACTGGCTATAATTATATCGGCCAGTTGATGGCTGCGCCATATGTCTACCCGTACCAGGGCGTTTCGGCGGACGGTGAAATCGTGTCTGTTGCTTCACCGCTTGTTATTTGCACTCCGTCGAATGCACCGACTGAGGCAAAAAACAGCCGCTCTGGTATGCAGTTCATTTCAACGGCTGACAATGTTCCCAAGAGCATCCGCATGCTGGTCAAAGTCGAAAAGCCCGGTTTGGATCTGTACGTCGGCTATCCGATCTGGGGCGGCGGCGTATCATCTGCTGGTATAGCGCTCGACCAAATCTCGATTGGAACAATGTCACAGTATCACAATGGCAACTATGGAACTCGATACATTCAAGATCACGAGACGTGTGTCGCCCGTAATGTTCCGCCCGGTTTGCATATGGTAACGATCTCTGCCGCAGCGCAGGCCGCGAGTGTTGGCGTAAACTATCTCCGGGTCAAGAAAGCAAGTCCAATCGAAAAGCGGTTTAGCAATGGATCTCCGTTTCTGCTGACCCGCAAAGGTGTGCTGGAACAGGCTTCGCTTACCGTATCAAATGGCTCTACAAATGGAATTGTCTTGACGGACACCATTCAATTTGACCGGCTGTTGTCGGGGTTTGATTTTTCGTTCACGGGCCAGCTGGCCAAAGGTGAAGCGATCTGCGTTTTCGGAGAATGGGCCGCTGATAGTTCGGGCGGAATAGCTGTCATGGCACTTGGCATAGGCGCTGATGAGGCCACGGGATATCTGACAGTCTTTCAGGCAACAGGCGATGGAACCTATAACAAGACCGCTCTAAATGCTCTTGATATCACACTTCAGGAGCGTGAATTCCGTGTTGTAATGGGGCAAGGGAGTGGATCTTCACTGAATGTTTTCCTTGATGGCGGGGGGCCTTATGGGCCTACTGCAATCAGTTCTCCATTCTTGGGCGGCTTTTTCGGGCTTCGACGTTCTGGCAATGGCACTATGAACGTGAAAAAACTGCAGACGTTGCAGTAGTCACCAGATACGAAGATCGTCCTGGATTTCTTTCTGTCGCTTCTTGCGCTCTTCCGGGGAAAGTTGGTCCATGCCTTGCTTCCCGGAGATTATGCCAATAATGATACCGGCCATCACACAAGATATGACAACAGTTTCAAGCGTCATATTCACCTCCATTAGCGGGTTACGATGAGCCGGATCGAAGACAAAAGCAAGCGCATACAATATCTCGACTCGTTACGCGGCTTTGCAGCCCTATGGGTTCTTGTGCTTCATGTGGCGATGATGCCGCAACCAATATTTGCCTTGCCTGATTGGTTCGGCGTCTACGTGAAGCATGGTACAATGGGTGTTGAACTGTTCTTCGTTGTCAGCGCCTTTTCTTTATGTCTCAGCATGCCGGGACATTCAAAAGAACAGAGACCGCTTATCGGTTTTGCACTGCGCCGTTTTTTCCGCATTGCACCGCTATTCTACGTGATGATTGCCGTATCGGCGTTCTTCAATCCAGCTGGGTTCGAGTACACATGGAAGTCGGTTCTTGCTAATGTGTTCTTCGTATTCAATTTGATACCGGGGCATGGATACCAAACGTCCGTTGTTCTGGCTGGATGGACTATCGGCGTCGAAATGCTGTTCTATCTGGTGTTTCCGTTCCTCTATGCCCGCATAACGAATATCTGGCTTGCAATCGGTGGCGTACTAGCAGCGATTGTTCTGTCGAATATTTTTGTTTCAGTTTTGCCTTTGTTCGTGAAGGACGTACAGAACTACAACATGTATTCCGTGTTCTATCGGTTGCCGATATTCATGTGCGGACTTGTTGCATTTTTCTGGATGCCGAAGCTGAAGGACAATGCAAACAGCAAATCCATTGGAACCGCATTGATTGCAGCTGCTGCGGTTCTTTTCTACGCTGTCGTTTACGAAAGGGTTCCGTTCTTTGATGCCTATCACTGGACAGGCGTTATGTTTGCCTGTTTGGTTGTCGGCATCGGTCTCAACCCAATTGGGCTTATCGTCAATGACCTGACATCAGGCCTTGGTAAGATTAGCTATTCTGTATATTTGCTTCACAGCCCGGTCATCGTTTTGCTGTTCCCTGTTTACAAGTGGATGCAGGCAGCTGAATTAAGCCACATAGCGACCTTTATTGGCGCGGTTGCGATCACACTGATTATTGTGATCCCGCTCGCCGCCCTGGTTTACTACTATTGGGAAAAACCAACGAATGACTATGGCCGTCGCGTCGCCGACAAATTTGCAAGGCGGCGGCGGGATCTAGCGGCTAGTGTTAATTAAACCTGTCGGTTGATCGAACACGACGCCTCTTAGACTTGGCTCCATCAATCAGGAGCCGACCATGTTCGACGACAAGACATTCTCAATTATCGCCAGCGTCGCCAAGCCTCGCGCTATTTCCCCGGAAGCCCTCGCCGCTGTTGTCGAAGTCGAGAGCAATGGCATTGCGTATGCCAAGGTTGAGGGCCGCAATGTCCCATTGATCCGTATCGAGGGACATTATTTCGATCGTCTTGCCCCTGCCTCCAAGCAAAAGCAGGCAAGGAACGCCGGGCTAGCATCGCCAAAAGCAGGCGCGGTAAAGAACCCGAAAAGCCAACTGGATCGATATCGCATGTTTCAACGCATGTGCGACATCGACAAAGACGCCGCGATCATGTCGTGTAGCTGGGGCGTCGGCCAAGTGATGGGCGTCCACTGGCAGAAACTCGGGTTCGGATCCGCAAGCGAATTTCACACCTTCATTATGTCCGGCCTGCGCAGTCAGGTTGAAGTGATGGTCCGCTTCATCGAAAATGCGGGGCTGATCGATGAGCTCAAGCGTCAGGATTGGGCGGGCTTCGCCCGGATCTATAATGGACCGCGATACCGGGACAATAAGTACGACACAAAAATGGCAGCAGCTTATGCCCGCTATGGTGGCGCGCAACAGATCTCACCAGCTTCGGGCATGTTGAGATCTGGATCGTCCGGTGCTGCTGTGCGAGAGCTTCAGACATTGCTTCAGCGCAGCGGATATTCGATCGCCGTTGACGGTGACTTCGGGTCCGCAACCAGACAGGCTGTCAAGGAATTCCAGAAAGATCACGGCCTCGAGGTGGATGGCGTCGTCGGTCCAAAAACGCAACAGGCATTGAAGTCGCTTCAACTGGCGTCCGATGAACAGCCTGGTGCGCAATCTCCCGCTTCGGTTCCCGCCGTCAAAAATGCTGTGAAGGGCGGCGGCGCAATCGCGATCGTTCTGTCGATCCGCGAGCAGATCGGAGAGACAGCATCATATCTTGCCGGAATGGGGCTGAAAATCGCCGACAGCATCTCGTCCGGCCTCTTGGCGGCTTCGACACTTATCGGTGTCTGTCTGGCCGCCTATGCATTGTATGGGATCTGGAAATCTCGACAGACAGCGGAGCAAGGATAATGGCTGTGCTCGTCCTCGCCTTTCTGCGCAAGCATTGGGCGGCGTTCGTCCTGGTCGCCTCGATAGTTGCCATTGGTGCTTTCATTTACATGAAGGGCTGGTCCGATCGAGGCGAAAAGGAAAAAGCCGCATCGCAGACGCACACAATCAACCGGACTGACAACAGGGGGAAGATCAATGAAAGGGTTCGCAAGCTGGATGACGCTGGCGTGTGTGGCGCTCTTGGCGGGCTGTACCGCGACGACGAGTGCCAGTGATGGCGCGGGTTATGAAAAGCTTCACCCGAATGCACAGACACGCGCCTTCATAGTCAAGAACGACCGACCGTTCGCGAATGAAGTCGCCGCGCACAACCTCCAGTGCGACAATGATCGCGCCTGCCGGAAATAGGATCCATCAATGTCCTTCAGTGATTTCCTAGATGCCATCGGCATCAAGCTCGGAATATTCGTTGCTGGCCTTTCTGGCGGCATCCTGCGCGGTTTGTCACGTCGCCGGTACACTGCCAAGGAAATGATCGCCTCGCCTATCTGCGGTGCCTTGGCGGCGGCTTATCTCACTATGCCGGTGCTGCACTATCTTCGGGCAATAAACTGGCCTCTGCCTGAAGAGCCGATCGCAGCCACGAATGCCACGGCATTTGTTGTCGGCGCATGCGCGATGTGGATCTCTGACCTCCTGCTTGAGATCGTTGCGCGGTGGATCCGTGGCGGCAAAATCAGTCAGTAATTATCTGTGGAAAACGGTTTCCGATACTGGATGATAAACCCTTTCAAAAAATATCGGATACCGTTACAAATAGAAAAAGATCGGATAAAAGTCGTTTTACAAGTAATTGATTTTGTTTAACCTCATGGTTACTCTTAATCAGCGGGTCGTAGGTTCGATCCCTACATCACCCACCATTTTCTCTTCTGAAAACAAACGCTTCCGCTGATAACTGATCCTGATGGATCAGAAAAATTCTTCTCGCCCGAACGAATATGTGTCTCAGTGCCTGCGGATGATTTTTCGCTTTGGAGAATGCTTCAGCTCTGGTTTGCTCATACACTCCCCAATACATTACCGATAATTAATTGGCATATTCATATGCGGTTCATCTAAAAAGACAGACATTACTCGCACGCCTTTTAGCGGCGCCCCTGTAAAGAGTAATGGAGTCAAATTGCCATGAAATCGAAGACCGCATTTATCGCTGTAATTGCAACATCTTTGCTTGCTGTACCCGCACTGGCACAAGAAAATAGCAGTGCAAATACTGATAAACCGGCAGCAGAGACGGCCGTTGCCCCAAACAAGGACATGAAGGGCAAGCGTGGCCCTGTCGACCTTGATAAATTCTCACGCATGGATGACCTCAAGGCCGCCGATACCGATGGCGACGGCGTACTTTCTCGCGCCGAAATCGAAGCACTGGCACTCAAGCGCATCGTGAGCCGGGCAGCTGACCGCATGGAGCGTCGCCTCGACGTCAATGGTGATGGCAAGGTTACGCTTGCGGAAGTGGAAAATCAGCGCAAGAAGGAATTCGCTGCACTGGATCGAAATGAGGATGGCAAAATCGATCGTAGCGAAATGCGCGCCGCGAAGATGCATCACCAAGCCAGAGGCTCTCACCACAAAGGTCCACATCATATGGGCAACCACAAAGGTGGTGAGCACAAAGGCTCGATGAAGGATCAGGCAGAGAAGCCACAGGAATAAAGCTGAAATAAAAAAAACCCGGGCTCAATGCCCGGGTTTTTCATACACCGATGTCAATTTAACCGTTCAAGAGCGGATGACACCCTTCTTGAAAATGATATTGCCATAAAGCCGCTTCTCACCGGTCCGAATGATCGCGAACGCATCGCGAGCGCGGTGATAAAAAGCAAATCTTTCAACTGGATCGACGGAAATCTTTCGCCCTTCAGCCTTTTCTATGACCGATTCAAATTCCTTGAAAATCGCCGGCGTTTCATTGGGCGCCTGCATGACGGCGGCTGGCTTGTCGACAAAATCGTCCAAAGGCAACAGCGACAACACAGCCTCGGCCATATCCGTTGCAGTGATCCCCGGAAAGTCCAGCACGTGGACACCAGAGGACTGCGCCGGATAATTGGCATCAACAATCACGAGATCGTCTCCGTGCCCCATATCGGCAAGAACCTCGAGCAGCGAGCCGGTCAGCAATGGATTGATATTCTTCAACATAAGACGTCAGTTCCTATAAAAATTCTGTCGCCTCACACTAAACAACTCGCTTTCAGAATCGCAAGGTCCAAGTGTTGGAAGGTGACCGGTCTTATCTCGTGGTCGGGTCCAGCTTGTCGCGTAGCCAATCACCCACAAAGCTGATCGACAGCGTCGTGAACATGATCACAAATGACGGCGCGAGCATGATCCACGGTGCGCGAGTGAGATATTCGCGACCATAACCAACCATATTACCAAGGCTGGTCATCGGCGGCTGCACACCGAGGCCCAGAAACGAGAGGCTGCTTTCAAGGAGAATAATCTCCGGGAATGTCAGCGTCATCGAGACGATTAGCGTTGAAGCAATGTTCGGGAGGATGTGTTTGAGATACACTCGCGACGGCGTAGCGCCGAGCTGGGTAACCGCTGCTGCATAACCCTGTGCATTCGCTGAGACAGCCAGCCCACGCGCGATACGGGCATAACGTTCCCAGCCGTAGAAGCCCATCAGGCAGGTCAGCAAAAGAAGCGAGCTTCCGAAAAATGCCAGCACGGCAAGAGACAAAATCAGGAATGGCAACGCCGCCTGAAAATCAGCCAGCATGACCACAACCTGCTCCACCGCGCCTCGAAAATAAGCTGCGAGAAAACCGAGTGTCGTCCCGAACACCGCTGAAATGATCGTCGCACCAAACGCGATGAGCAGCGAAATGCGAATGGATTCGATAAGGCGTGAAAGCACGTCACGTCCCAGCTCATCGGTACCCAGCCAATGCTGTGCGTTCCCCGGCAGTGCGAGGCGGTTTTTCAGGTCAAAGGCTGTGATGTTGTAGGGTTTTATCCAGTCCGCAGTCAGCGCAATCAGGATCATTGCGGCGATCCAGATAAAGCCGATGATAACCATCAGCGGAATGCTTTTACGGCTCTTTTTCGGTTGCGTGGAAACAGTGGCAGTATTGGCGGTCATATCCGTCATCGGTTCAGCCTCACGCCTTGCCCTGCGCCTGACGCAGACGCGGATCGAGATAACCATAGAGAAGATCAACAATGAAATTGGAGATCACCATCGTCGCGGCCACGAGAAGCAATATGCATTGCACGATAGCAAGATCGCGATTGGCTACCGAAACCACGAGCAGTCTGCCCACGCCTGGCCAAGAAAAGAGCGATTCAACCACCACCGCACCTGCAATCAGCGATCCGACCATAAATCCGACGATAGTGACAATCGGAATGGCCGCGTTAGGCAGTGCATGACGCCAGACAACATTTCGCCAGGACACACCTTTGGCGCTCGCCGTGCGAATATAGGGCTGCCCCAGAATCTCGATCATTGCGCTGCGGGAGAACCGCGCCAGAATGGCCGCGCCGCCGAGCCCCATGGTGATTATGGGTAGAATGGCATGCATCCAGCTGTCCTGCCCGCCCGAGGGCAACCAGCCCAACGAAACCGAGAACACCAGCACGAGCAACAAGCCAAGTACAAAACTCGGTAAAGTGAAGCCGATGACGGCAGTAGCCATGACAGCCCGGTCTATGAAGCTGTTGCGATGCAACGCAGCATAAATTCCGGCCGGAATGCCAAGCCCAAGTTTGATCAACAATGCCGGTATCGTAAGTTGAAGCGTCGCGGGAATGCGCTCGGTCACCAGTGCGATTGCAGATTGACCATCGCGCATCGATATCCCAAGATCGCCGCGCACAATAGCGCCGAAATAGCGCAAATATTGCTGCCAGAGCGGATCATCGAGCCCCCAGTTCTTCCGGAAGGCAGCTATCGCTTCCGGTGGCGCGTCCGGTCCCATGATGATCTGGGCCGGATCACCGGACATACGCAAAACGACGAAAGCGAATGTCACCACAAGAAGAATGGTCACAAATGCGCGAACCCCGCGAACCATCAAAAATCTAAGCATGAATATTGTCCGTCTGCAGGCTTCCTGCAAAATGGCAGGCCACTTTGCGTCCCGCTGGCATGTCGAGAAGTTCAGGTGTCTCGCTGCTGCAGCGCGGAGCCGCGAAACGGCAACGGGGGTGAAACGCACAGCCATTAGGTCGCGCGGCAGGGTTCGGCGGCTCTCCCTGCAGGATGATGCGATTACTGAGAGGAATTCCAGCGACAGGGACACTGGACACCAGCGCCTGCGTGTAGGGGTGAAGCGGTTTGGCAAAAATCTCGTCCGAGGACGCCTCTTCGACGATCCGGCCCAGATACATGACCGCAACACGATCCGAAATATTGCGTACCACCTTCAGATCATGGCTGATGAAAACCATGGCGATGCCTTCGCGTTCCTGCAAATCGCGCAAAAGATTCACAACCTGCGCCTGAATGGAAACATCCAGCGCCGATACAGGTTCGTCGCAAACAATGAGTTGCGGCTTGCATGCGATGGCGCGTGCAATGACGACACGCTGGCGCTGCCCGCCTGAAAGCTCATGCGGATAGCGCGAAGCCTGATCGGGACGAAGGCCGACCGCTCGCATCAGCTCTGCAACACGCGCTTTCTGCTCAGCAGCGATTCCAATTCCGTGAATCTCCAGTGGCTCAGCAATCTGACGGCCAATCGGCAACCGTCGGTCCAAAGCTGCCAGAGGGTCCTGATAGACAAGCTGCATACGCGCCCGCAAAGCGCGCCAGCTTGCGGTTTTCTGGCGAGGTAGGGCTGAACCTTCAAACGTCACCTCTCCCTCGCTGGGATCTTCCAGACCGAGAAGCAGCCGCCCGGTCGTGGATTTACCCGAACCGGACTCGCCAACAATGCCCAGTGTTGTCGCCGGAGCGACCGATATGGAAAGCCCGTCGACCGCGCGCACCGCGACCGGTTTTGCGAACGGACCTTTGCGCGATGTGTAGGTTTTGACAAGGTCGCGAGCTTCGATGAGAGCGGCTGTCATTGTGCTATTGCCCTTGTGCTCGCCGGGGTTGAAATATGGCCGCCGATGGACGGCAGCAAATACGACGCGGCCGAATAGGGATGAAAACAGGCGACCATACGCCCCTCACCGGCATCGTCCTGCGGAACACCGAGTCTGGGGAGGCTTCGCGCGCAGAGATCATTCGCGCTCAAGCAGCGTGGCGAAAATGCGCAACCTTGCGGAAGCTTGCCCGGCTCAGGAACTGTGCCCTCAATGGGGATCAGACGATTGCGCCCGCTATCAAGGTTCGGAATGGAATCGAACAGGCCGTGCGTATAAGGATGGCGCGGAGCAGCAAAGAGTGCTTCGGTCCGGGCCTGTTCAACGATACGCCCGGCATACATGACGGAAACACGTTCGCAAATTTGCGACACTGCACCAAGATCATGGCTGATAAAGACCACAGCCATGCCGGTTTCCGCACGCAATGCAGCCAATAGATCAAGAATTTGAGCCTGAATCGTAGCATCAAGTGCTGTCGTGGGCTCATCCGCGATAAGGATATCAGGATTGCCCGCCAGCGCCATGGCAATCATCAAACGCTGGTTCTGGCCACCGGAAAATTCGTGCGGATAATTATCGATGCGGCGACGGGCATCGGGTATTCCCACCAGTTCCATCAATCGCAAAACTTCTGATCGGGCTGCAGGTCCTCTCAAATTGCGATGAAGCCGCACGGCCTCCTCAATCTGGCGCCCGACCCGAATAACCGGATTTAGGGAACTCGATGGATCCTGAAAGATCATCGCAATACGGCCACCCCGAACACCTTCGAGCGTGCTGCGCGATGCGGTCAGCAATTCTGTTCCTTCAAGGAGAACACTACCGGAGATCGACGCCTTTTTCGGCAAGAGACCGAGCGCTGCCAGCCAGGTGACAGACTTGCCGCAGCCGGACTCCCCGACTAATCCGACAGCTTCGCCTCGCTCAATCGAAAGGTCGATACCATGCAGAACCGGTACGCCATCAAAGGCCACTTTGAGATTGGAAATTTCGACCAGCGGCATCATGCAATCCTTCTGGTTCATTCACAGTCGCGGGGTTTGAAACCCCAAAGGAAAAGCGAGCCCGATTGAACCGGGCTCGCCTCTACAAATGGATCAGGCCCAGTTGTTTTTGCGGAAGTCCATCGCGAAAGCGGGCGCCGCCTTCCACTTCAATGACTTCGGCTTGGCGGTGAAAGTCGCGTTCTGGTGGAGGACGGTGTAGGCTGGATCTTCACGTTCGCAGATTTCCAGCATCCGCTTGAATGCTTCCTTGCGCTTGGCGTGATCCGTGCTCGTTTCCATAATGACGGAAAGCTTGTTCGCCTCCTCATTCGTCCATTCACCAACCTGTTGCTGCTGACCGTTCGGACCATGCTGGCTGACGATAGACGAAACCGGATCGTTGAACGGTGCGGAGTTGGACCAGTCGCGTACGGCACGCCCCGGGCTCTTCTCCAGAACCTGCTGCCAGTTTTCCTGCATCTGAATTTCGACGTTCAGCCCCACCTGGTTCCACATCTCCACAAGGATCTGCGCGGTTGGGGTCTGGTTCGTGTAGTAGTTGTTGAGCAGGCGGTAAGGGATGGCATCGCCCTTGTAACCGGCTTCCTTCAGAAGCTGCTTGGCGAGATCCGGGTTATATTCCGGAACACTCCAGCCCTGAACGAACATATCGCCATAGTAGTCCCACTGGAGACCAGCCGGAACGACCGTACGACCGGCCCACAACGAATCCACGATCGCCTGACGGTCGATCGCATGGGTAAATGCGCGACGCACCAACGGATTTTCCAGCTGCGGATGGAACTTGTCGAACACAGTTAGACGGTGGTTGAGGATCGTACCGCCCTGAACCTCGAAAGCGTCATTCTTTTCGATACCTTCGATCTGATCCGGTGGAATATCGCAGGCAAACTGATATTCGCCCGAGAGCAGACCATTGATGCGGGAGGCAACTTCCGGCACCTCGATGAAACGGATTTGCTTCAGCGGTGGGCGTCCACCCCAATATTCGTCGTGAGCTTCGAGCACCAACATGTTGTCCGGCTTGAACTCGACAACCTTGTAGGGCCCGGTGGTAACCGGCTTGCGCGCCCAGTCGAGATAGCTAGGCGACTCTTCCCAGCCACGACGACTCATAATCTGGCTGCCGTAACGGGAGATACGGCCTTCCATGGTGACGTCTGGCGTACCGTTCTTGAAGCGCACCGTGTATTTGTCGACAATTTCGACACCCAGCAAGGCTGGCCAGGAACGACGGGCCGTCGCTGGCACTTCAAGCGGCAGTTCCTTGCTTTCACGACCGAGCGGATTTTTCTCCGTGACGTAAATCGTCTTGCCTTCGGCTGGTTGCGTGTCGCCAAACATGCGCTCCTTGCCAAAAGTGAAGGCAACGTCTTCGGCGGTCATCTCATCGCCATTGTGGAACTTCACCCCCTGACGGAGCTTTAGCTCAACCGTCTTGTCATCGATGCGGGTCCATTCGGTCGCAAGACCAGGCACAGCCGAAAGACCGCCCAGCCAGTCGCGGTCGATCAACGCCTCCCAGATACTGGAAAAGAAAACGCGTTCGCCGACATTCGACTGTTCGCGAAGAACGTCGAGCGTGTTGCTGTTTGCCACCTTCTGCACAGCAATAGTGATCGATGGGCGATTGTCAGCCTGTGCGATTGCAAATCGCGGCAGGACGAGCGAACCGGCGGCACCGGCTGAAAGGCCAAGCATCCCGCGTCGGGTCAGATTGATCATTTGGTTGCTCCTGAGATCAATGGTTGCGCGTTGTCAGCCCTTGCGGGCCGGATCTGTAATGGGTCAGTGTCCGGTCGGCATGAGACAGCCGCCACGACAAAGCCTTCTGGGCGTAGTCGCGAACGAGAGCCGCATAAGCGGGGTCTTCAGCCAGGTTGTTGAATTCGTGCGGGTCCGCCTTCAAATCGAAGAACAGCGGCGGCAGGGCCGCAAAATGCACGTACTTGTAGTTTTCGTCCTCGATCACACAGAGGCTGCAATCATCCTGGGAGAGCTGTACCGAGTTCTGCGGCTGATCGTAGAAGACGTCGCGGAAATCGAACTCGTAATGCAATTCTGTGCGCCAGTCGGCGGGTTTCCCCTCACCCAGAAACGGCAGCAGCGAACGCCCGTCGCAAGCGCGCGGCGTTTCCCCGCCGAGCCATTCGAGGATGGTTGGCATGACATCGATGCTTTCGGAAAACCCATCTTCGATCTGGCCAGCGTGCCGGTTCTCTCCCGCATCCTTTATAACCAAAGGAATACGGAAACTTTCGTCGTTGTAGCCGATCTTGCCGAGCAGATGATGATCGCCGAGCTGCTCGCCATGGTCGCTGGTGAAGATGATTAGTGTGTCGTCCCACTGACCAGTTTCATCAAGGTAAGCGAAGACCCGCCCCAGACAATCGTCGATTTCCGTAATCAGGCCGCAATAGGTGGCGCGCATCTGGCGAATCTCGCCTTCGTCCAGCGTTGCGCCGGAGCCTTCCGCCCCATGGAAAAACGAACCACGCCTGATATGATCGATATAGTGCTTCATAAGCGGGTGCTGTGCCGCTTCGGCGTCCGGACTTTCCGCGCGAACCGGCGCAGGCATATCTTCGGCCTTGTACATCGCATGATAAGGCGCGGAAGCGACGAATGGCGGGTGCGGGCGGTAGTAACCGAGATGCAGGAAGAAGGGCTTGCCGTCCCTGCCCTTCAGATATGTCAGCGCACGTTCGGTGAAGAATGTAGAATCCGAGAATTCCTTCGGGATACGCGACGGTTTGTCGGTAGCACCGGGAACGGAATGCTCACCTTCTGGCAGCCAGATATCTTCCCGGTTCTCCGGCAGTTCAAAACCGTTCTGCGCCACCCAGCCGAAATATCCGTCCATATTGGGTTCGAATGCGCCCACTGAGCGAAACCCGTCCATGATATCGCCAAGAACCGTGAAACGCGGATCTCTTGGGGACGTCGAACGCGGGTCAGGCGTCGTCGTCGTGTAACCAATGAGCGCGGGATCATAGCCGATGGCGCGGAGGGCTTTGCCGAGGTTCAAATGGCGCTGATCAAGCGGAACAGTGTTCTGCACTGCCCGATGGTTCATCAGGTAAAGGCCAGTAAGCAGGCTTGCCCTTGCTGGTCCACATGGCACACAGGTTGTGACGTGGTTGCGGAAGGTCAAGCCTTCCCGGCAAAGGCGATCAAGATTGGGAGTTTTGAGGAAGGGGTCGCACCCCTCCGCCCGCATCAGGTGGGGGATAAAATCTGCTCGCCATTGATCAACGACGATAAGCAGGACATTTTTTCTGGTCATGTTGGCCTCGTTATTTCCGAGGCTTACTAGGACCCTTATATATCAAGGGCATGACCCTTGTGTAATGTTTTGGTGAAGCTCTGATTACAGAAACGCCGGCCAAAGGCCGGCGTTTCGCTCAGATCAGCGGAATAGTCGATCATTCCGCCTTGGCTTCGATATCGACCTTGTCGAGCAGCAAGGTCGGATCCTGCGATGCAGCTACCATTTCGAGAGCGCCAATGCCTTTTTCGGCTTTCGACTTGACAGTCAGCTCGAAAATATTCGGCTTAGCCAGGAACGTCGAAAACGCCGTCGCAACATCCTGCAACTGTGGCTGCTCCGCTGCCAGCTCTTGCAGAGCGGCTGCAGCCATCAGAGACATCGTGCCGCGTACTTCGTCTTCCGACATATCTTTTTCTTCGGCATAAATTTTGATCGCGTTGGCGATAATGCCCTTTTCCTCAACCTTCAGGTTTACCTGCTTGGCCTTGAGCCCGAGCAGAGCGACCTGCATCATCACCTTATCGCCAGAGAAGAATTCCTTCGTCAGGCCGCCCATCAAACCAGACATGGATACGGAACCCATATCCTTACCGCTGATCGAAATGTCCTTGATGATCAGATCCTGATTTGCCTCATCCCAGCTTGCTTCGAAGTTTGAAGACATGGTGAGACTATCATAGCCAAGCTTCCGAAGCTGCTGGTAGAATTCGTCATCAGCCTGTGTCGGCACTTTGATCGACATGTCTTCGTACGCGACGCGCACATCGGTCGGAATACCGTTGTAAGGCTTGTTGAGAGCGACTTCATAGCTCTTCATGGCAAACTGAATGCGTTCAGGCAGCGAAGGAACCGACGATTCTTCGGTTGCAGCCTGCTCTCCCTCATCCGCATTTTCCTCGCCTGCGTCCACATCTTCAGACTTTTCGTATGGCAGATCGGCGTCGATCCCCACTACCCGAAGCGTGCCGAATTCCGGAAGCATGGTCGTGAAAGGGAAGTTTTCAACTTCGTCCTCATTCAGCGCCGCAAACTTCTTCAAGGCTTCGACTGAAGTCGCCCAGGAGAAGCCCTTCAAGGAAGCTTCCTCCATCTTCATGTAGTCCTGACCTTCGGAGAAGGCCAAGCCTTTGATGGTCGCATCCATCTTCTGATTGTCGAAAGCAACTGCGACGCGTTCGATACCGCCCTTGCCTTTCGATGCATCAGTTGGCTCGATCTTCATGCCGAGCATTTCGACATCGCCCTTACCGATCGTGTCGAACAGGGAACTCAACTGAAGAATAAGCTCGCGCGTCTCTTCCTGTGAAAGTTCGTCCGCATTTTCGAGAGACTGGAGCTTCTCCAAGGTTTCGGTGAACGGTACGGCGGGCATACGAGCCGTGAAACCGTTGCTGCGAATCTCATCGTAGCTGAAGTTCGCATCCTTCGTCTTCATGACGATGTTCTTCGCCGAAAACGGGCCATAGACCGGCTTTGCTTCCTTATCGTCCGGGCCTGCCTTTTCGGTATAGAGGCGGGCGAGGAAGACACCATCAATGTCTTTGCCCTCTGCGGCACCCATGGTGCCTGTCATCTTGTCCGTGACTTTTTCGCCGTCTTCACCCGGCACTTGGATCGTGAAGTCGAAAATCGTGCCGCCCGCCGTATAACGAGCAACCTTACCGAGGTTGATATCTTCCAGCGCAACGTCTTTATAGACGATGTTCTGTTCGTTATTCGCGACTGTCTGGACAACCTTGATTTCCTGCGCAGTCAGGCGCTTTGCCGAGAAACGACCAACGCGTTCCGGCAGCGTCAGACCACTATTGCCGAAAGTATCCTTCAGCATGGCTGTATCGAAATTAGCGTCTTCGATTGCCACGCTTGGAATGGAAATCTTGTAGTTTCCGATCTCCGTATCAATGCCCGACGCATTCAACATGCCGGTCAGGAACAGAAACTTGGGGCGACCGTCAACCGAAGCGATACGAACGTTGGAGCCATCCTTCAACGGCAACGTCACGTCGCGCAGATGAATACGTCCGAGAAAGTCGGCTTCGACGGAAGATGCTTTGCCGCCACGCTTCTCAAGCTGCGACGTGATCGTCTTCTCAAGTGTGATCTTGTATCCGGTCAAACCGGCGGCAGCGATAGCGATTACCGCAACTGCCGCCCACAGCGCCTTGCGCCCACCCTTACGGGTTCCGTTCTTTGCCTGCTCCACGATGCTGGTCCTTTCAGCGCAAATTAAAACGGTGTCTGTGCAAGCCATTGCCAGAACGAATTCGCTGACGAAAGGGAGGTTTCGACATCGCGTAAATACGGCTGAAACAACTGCTTAAAACACACAGCCTGAATCGGTCAGGCAGACAGATGCTCTAACTACCTGAAATTGCAAGCGCAAGCAGGATCGTAAAAGTTCCTCACAATATTTTTGGGCTTTCTCAAGCAATACTCGAACACGGCAACACAAAAATCATTGGTAATTTCAACGAAATACCTTCCGCGCCATTTCAGCTATTGAACCGGTTACTATCCCGTTCATTCAAACACACAGATACTATCAAACGCTCAAAGCGGCTGATCGGGATGCGGAGATGAACCGTAAGCGCCCCAAATGGATTGATCGAAATTCACGATAGCGCCAGTCATCAAGCCGGATTCTTCCGAAGCCAAAAATACTATCGCGCGGGCAACTTCGACTGGTTCAATCAGCCTTCCGAAAGGCTGGCTCTTAGCCGCTTCATCCAGCCAGTTCTCCGGCGCATTGTGAAACTCGCGTTGGATACGGTCTTCGCCGTCTGATGCCATCCAGCCAATATTCAGGCTATTGATGCGAATACGATTGCGCAAAACCGAATAGGCTACGTTGCGGGTCAGTGTGTCCAACGCCCCCTTGGAAGCGCAATAGGCTGCAATGAAAGGCTGGCCGCCCATGGACGACATCGAAGAAATATTGACAATCGTTCCCTCGATCTTGTCGCGCCGGAACAGCTCTATCGCTTCTTGAATGAGGAAGAATGGCGCTCGTGTATTCACCGCAAACAAACGGTCGAACAATTCCGGGCTCGTATCCAGAATAGTGCCCCGATCCGTCAAACCAGCAGCGTTTACGAGAACGTCAAGCCTTCCAAAAACACGGTCGGCTTCCGAAACGATCCTGCGGCAGTCTTCCACCTTCTCAAGATCAGCCTGCACGAAGACCGCTTTGGCTCCGAGATTTGCTAACTGATCGACTTGCGCTAGCCCTTTTTCAACCGAACGCCCGCATATAACGAGACCTTTGGCGCCTCTCTCTGCAAACAGTTTCGCAGTTGCTGCGCCAAGCCCTTGCGTGCTTCCGGTAATGACGGCAACTTTGCCATTGAATTGTCCGTTCATTCTACGCTCCGAAAATCCCGGTCAGACCCGACCGCCCAGTTCAGCAGTCAGGTCGGCGAGTTCCTGCCCACCTGCCATGAGGCTTTGCAATTCGTCCATGTCCACATCGTTCTTCGTTCGCGTTCCAAGCGTTATCCCGCGATTGAGAACTGTGAATTTGTCACCGACCGCATGAGCATGACGGACATTGTGCGTAATGAAGATCACACCCAGCCCGCGTGAGCGCACCAGATTGATGTATTTGAGAACCATCGCCGTTTGCCGGACCCCCAGCGCGGAGGTCGGTTCATCGAGGATCAGCACTTTCGCGCCGAAGTAGACGGCGCGGGCAATCGCCACACACTGCCGCTCACCGCCGGAAAGCGTTCCGACAGCCTGCTGCGGGTCACGGACATCGATCCCGATCTTGCGCATCTCCTCACGCGTAACTTCTTCCGCCTGCTGCGTATCGAACCAGCGTATTGGGCCGATGCCCTTGGTCGGTTCCCGTCCCAGAAAGAAATTCCGCATGACCGACATTAGCGGGATCATCGCAAGATCCTGATAAACTGTCGCAATCCCATGATCGAGCGCATCGCGCGGACTGTTGAAGGTGACGGGCTTTCCTTCGACCAGAAAGTCGCCGCTGGTCGGCTTGTGCACGCCAGAAAGCGTCTTGATCAGCGTTGATTTACCGGCACCATTGTCGCCAAGCAGGCAATGGACCTGCCCCGGCTCGACACTCAGCGAGACGCCGTTCAACGCTATGACGGGGCCGAAATGTTTAACGAGATTGCGAACTTCGATGATGGGTGTCGTCATGGCAAATCTCCCTCTCAGCGCTCGCCGGTCGCACGCTTGCGAATGAAATTGTTGAAGAGCACCGCGATCAGAAGCATTCCTCCCAGGAAGACCAAATACCAGTCCTGATCGATCTGGGTATAGGTCAGCCCGATCAGAACCATGCCGAAGATGATCGCGCCGAAGAACGCACCAATTGCAGAACCATAACCGCCGGTCAGCAGACAGCCGCCAATGACTGCAGCGATAATCGCCTCGAACTCCTTCTGGAAGCCACGGCGCGCATCGGTTGAACCGGCATCCAGAACGGTAAGAATAGCCACCAATGCCGCAGCCATTGCCGTGCACATGAATAGCGTTGTCTTGACGCGACGGACAGGAACACCGGAATTGCGTGCAGCCAGAGCATCACCGCCGGCCGCGAAAATCCAGTTGCCAAAGCGTGTGCGTACCAGCACATAGGTTGCAATAAGTGCGATGGCGATGAACCACAGAACCTCGACCGGCACGCCTTTTACCGAAGGCTCACCATTGGGAAATTTGTCAATCAGATCGTTTTCAGCCATCCAGGCGAAAAGTCCCTGAAAAGCATCGCCGGAAAACAGGCCTGCCAGATAACTGCCCGCTACAGCTTCCTTCACGCCACGCAGCTGCGTAGCGCCACCTGTTGCCCATTTCAGCCCGACCAGCGACAGACCACGCAAAATGAACAGGAATGCGAGCGTCACAATAAATGATGGCAATCCAGTACGGATAACAATCTGCGCATTCACCATCCCCACGAAAGCGGCGAACAGCAGCGTGACGATGATGGCGACACCGAGCGGCACCTGCCAGACGACCAGAGCAGCGGCAAAGATCAGGCCTGCAAAAGCTACCATCGAGCCGATAGACAGGTCGAATTCACCACCGATCATAAGAAGCGCTGCGGCGACTGCCAGAATGCCGAGCTGCGAAGCAGGAGCCATGAAGTTCATGATGCCGGCAGCAGTAAACATCGCCGGATTGGCAACTGAAACGAAAAAGACCGTAATTAGGATCAGGCCGGATACCGCTCCTAATTCCGGTCGGCTCAGGAGCCGTTGCATTGGGCTCGCCGACTGAAGCCGCTCATCCTTCGATAGCGCCGCTGTGTTGGCCTTTTCATGGGGAAGTGGCTCACTCATGATCTTCTCCTGATGCATTCTGGGCACAGAGACCCGTTCCCGCCCATTTTCATGGGCGGGTTCGATATCAGATAGTCGAAACAATGCTTACCGGATGCCCTTGGCCGAAAGTTCCACGACCTGCTTGGCCTTGTCCTTGGTGATCAGGTTCGGGCCCGATGGAACATTACCGCCCGGCATCAAACCGTACTTTGCATTAAGCGCGAGGAACGAGACCGGAAGGTAGCCTTGCAGGAACTGCTGCTGGTCGATGGCGAAGTCCGCCTGTCCCTTTTCAACAGCTTCCAGGAAGCCAGCCGACATGTCGAACGTCGCAACGTGGATTCCGCTGCGACCGCTTTCGGCAGCGGCTTTCACAGCCGGTTCTCCTGCAAGTGTCGCATTGAGCGTCAGGATTGTGTCGACGGCAGCATCAGATGCCAGAGCAGCGCGAACCTTGGCTTCGTTTTCAGCAGGATCGGTCGATGTCGGCAGAACCGTTACATCACCAAAGCCCTCCTTGAAGCCTGCGCAGCGCTGATCGAGCGAGACGTTACCCACTTCCTGGTTGACGCAAATGCCCTTCTTGCCGCCAGCATTCTTCAATGCTTCGCCTGCTACCTTACCGGCATCGAACTCATCCTGACCGACATGCAGCAGAGCGCCAAGCTTCTTCGAGGCATCGGAACCGGAATTCATGGAAATGACGGGAATACCGGCTGCTACAGCACGCTGGATCGATGGTCCAAGCGCATCCGCATCTGGAATGGAAACCACAATACCCTGCGGCTTCTGATTGATCGCCGCATCGATAAGCTGGGCCATCTGCACCATGTCAAAGGTTTCCGGTGCACGATAATCGACCTTTGCGCCCGTATCCTTTGCCGCTTCGGCGACGCCGTTCTTGACGACAGACCAGAACGGATCCGATGCCTGACCGTGACTGACGACAACGATATTAATATCGGCCGCGTGGGCTGCGAAAGACGCAGCCAGCAACGCCACCCCGGCCACTGCCGATTTCAATAGAGATTGCATGTTCACTCCTCCCTTGTCCGGCACTCCCCGCCGGTTTGCGTTAACGCTTTACCTTCCGCCTGCTGTATTCCGGCGCTCCTCCAAGCGTTTTACCCGTGAATACATGCAGATCGTGGATCTTTTCAATAGAATGAAACATTCATAACAAATTCTCGTAGAATTATAATTCCATTTCTGGTAGCTCATGTCAATCGCATAAGCTGCCGACGATATGCTTATTTCCCAAAGGAGTTGCGCAGCACCAAACGCTTCGACCATCGTTTCTGGAGGAATGACAATGGCTGATAGAGCTGAGGTTGTGGTGGCGGGCTTGATCGGGTCCGGCTTCATGGGCAAGACGCACGCCCTTGCGCTCGCTAACGTCAATCGCGTTTTCGACCTACCTATCGATGTGCAGCTTCACACATTGGCCGATGTGAATTCTGAAACGGCGTCAAAAGCCGCAAAACAACTGGGATTTGCAAATGCCACTGGAGATTGGCGGGAATTGATCACCAACCCGGATATCAATCTCATCGACATCACGACGCCAAACCGGTTTCACAAGGAGATGGCGCTCGCCGCCATTGAAGCGGGCAAACACGTTTATTGCGAAAAGCCGCTTGCACCCACCGCTGCCGAGTGCCTCGAAATGACGCTCGCCGCAGAACGGCGAGGTGTTCAGACAGCCGTTGGGTTCAACTATCTGAAAAACCCTATGATAAAACTGGCCAAGGAAATCATCGACAGCGGAGAGCTAGGTGAAATTCGCAGTTTTCGCGGTATTCATGCCGAAGATTTCATGGCCGATGCCCGCATTCCGTGGACCTGGCGGCTCTATCCGGCAGGTGGGGGCGGAGCATTAGCCGATATCGGCAGTCACATCATTGCCGCCGCGCGCTATCTCGTTGGGCCGATAACAACGGTCATGGGAGACGCCGTCACCATCATCAATGAACGCCCAGATAGTTTGAACCTTTCGCAGATGAAACCCGTGGAAACAGACGATGTCTGCCGCGCTTTCGTGCGTTTTGAAAACGGGGCAACGGGCACAATCGAAGCGAGCTGGATCGCCAGCGGTCGCAAGATGCAGCACGACTTCGAAATTTCCGGATCGAAAGGCTCCCTCTTCTTTTCACAGGAACGCTTCAATGAGCTCGACCTGTTTCTCTTTTCCGACAAAAAAGGACAACAAGGCTTTCGCAAGATCTTTGCTGGCCCCGAACACGAACCCTATGGCGCATTTTGCGTAGCGGGCGGCCACCAGATCGGCTTCAACGATCTCAAGACGATCGAAGTTCGCGACTTCCTGTTGGCCATTGCGGGGCAGAAGACCAATCACGCCGACTTCCGCGAGGGTTACGAAGTCCAGAAGGCTGTAGAAACCATCTACGCCTCTTCCCGCGAGCATCGGTGGAAAAATGTCTAGTGGTCTGATTCCGACATTTGTATCCCTCGGATATGAGCGCTGAGCAAATGTCGGAATCAAAAAGACCACTAGTAACTTTATGAATCTAGTGGATTTTTCGAATTTGACGTTTGAAACGAAATTTATATCGGACGGGTATCAAACGTCAAATTCAATCCACTAGCCAATACGTGAGGTCGGATGGACGATGAACTCGCCATCCACCGTCATGATTTTCGCTCGAATACCATAGACGTCGTGCAGCAACTGTGGCGTGAGAACTTTCGTTGGCTCCCCATCTGCAACGATACGTCCCTTGTCGAGCAAAATAAGGCGCGTGCAATGCTGTGCCGCAAGGCTCAGCTCATGCAATGAGGCGACAACAGTCCTCCCCTCTTTTGCAAGTTCGGCAAAACTTTCCATCAATCCAAGCTGATGAGAAGGGTCGAGCCCGGCCACCGGCTCATCGGCGAGTATTACGGGCGTATCCTGCGCCAGAACGCGCGCAATCAGCACGCGTGCCCGTTCTCCGCCGGAAAGCTCGATCGCCGACCGTTCCCGAAATCGGGTAACATCCATACGCTGCATTGCGGTCTCGATGAGCATTTTATCCTGTGCGCTCATGCTCGCAAAAACCGGCTTCAAGGCGGAGCGTCCCAAAGAAACAAGCATCTCCACGGATACCGGCCACGCGACATCACGCTCCTGCGGCAGATAAGCGAGGTTCTGTGCTTTTGTCGAAGCGCTCATGTGGCGCACATCGCCTGTGTCGAGCGAAATTTCCCCGCTGGACCTCACAAGTCCCAAAATGGCGCGCAACAATGTCGTCTTGCCAGCACCGTTAGGTCCGATCAGTCCGATGAATTCACCACCATGCATATCGAAACTTGCCTCGCTGAGTACTGCCTTCCCGCCAAGCGTAACGGAAAGATTCTTTATCGAAAGCGATGTCATACGAGTTGCCTCCGATACTTGAACACAAGCCACAGAAAGAATGGTGCGCCAATGATTGCCGTCAGGACGCCCAGTTTCAGTTCACGTCCCGGCATGACGATGCGCACCAACACATCAGCAGCCAACAATAGGGCAGCCCCGCCGAAACCGCTGGCAACCAGCAATCGTGACGGACGTGCACCGACAAGCGGTCGCAGAAGATGAGGAACCACCAGTCCCACAAAACCGATTGCACCGGCAACAGCGGTGGAAGCACCCACGCAGGCCGCTGTGCCCAGCACGGCAAAAAGCTGCACACGAGCCAGATTGACGCCCATCGTTGCCGCAGCATCAGCCCCCAGTGTCAGACTGTCGAGTGATCGCCCGAGTGCCAGAAGCATCGCCCAGCCAACAAGGATGAATGGTGCGGCGAGAGCCACATGCGTCATCGATCTGTCGGCCAGTGAACCGAGCATCCAGAAGACGATCTCCATTGCAGCAAAGGGGTTAGGTGACAGGTTGAGCGCCAGCGCCGTCAATGCACCGGCGAGACTGGTCACCGCGACACCGGCCAATATGACCGCAAGCGTACCAGCATTGCGCCCCGCCAGAAGCTTGACGAGAAACACCGACACAAAGGCACCTGCAAGCGCGAGGAGCGGCAAAGCCAGCGGGAACAGAAGCGAGAGACCGCTATAAATAGCAATAACAGCACCGAATGACGCGGATGCACTCACACCAAGCAGGCCGGGTTCCGCAAGTGGATTGCGCAGGTAACCCTGCAAGGCAGCACCGGACAAACCAAGAGAAGCGCCGATGAGGAGCGCGAGCAGTGCCCGCGGCAGGCGGATTTCGCGCATGACCAGTACGATCATCTCGCTGTCATCGCCGAAAAGCGCCCTGAGGCTGTCGGTCATACCGATCGCAGCAGGCCCCGTCAGCAACGAAACGATGAAAAGCAAAGCCACAAGCATGGCCAGTCCGACGAGCAGAAGATAGAAGCGGTTCCGTTCAGTCACGCGCCGCCTCCGCAAGTTCTGCCACAGCTTCGACGCTGAATGGCCCACCGCAAACCGTCAGATTATCCGCTATCGTCACCGCCCTCGCCTGTTTTTCAAGCACTCGCAACGCCGGATGTTCGAAATTCTCGAAAGCCAGCGCAGGCGCGCGATCTCTTGAACTACGCACCAGAATATCCGGCTTCTCGAGCACCAGCTTTTCCAGCGGCAGCAGAGCTGAACCGCTGACCCCCGCCTTGTCGGCCAGATTATCAAGTCCGGCAAGACGCACAGCCTCATCGACCAGCGTTCCCCGACCGGATGTGTAACTGTTGGCATAATAAAGCGCGACTGTCTTGCGACGGGTCGGAGGTTGGATTGCCGCCAGAGCGGTTTTCATTTTGTCGATTTCCCGGTCGGCTTCCGCCTGTCTTCCAAGCACCTCACCCATGCGACGCAGATGATCTTCTATATCGCCGAACGTGCGGGCGGGCGCGAACTCTTCCACACGGATACCCAGTCTGCGCAACAGCTCAACCGTTGCTCTCGACGAGAATGTGCCCGCCAGCACGAGATCAGGTTTCATCAGAAAGACTTCTTCTGCCTGCGCATGGTTGACCGGAAGCTCCCAGGCTTTCACAGCCATGACGGATAGTTCCGGGTCCTGCGACAAGTAAGAAACCGATCGCAACTGGCCCTCATTAGCCAGCAACAATGCCAGCTGATCGGTGCATACATTAATGGAAACGACGTGATGGGGAATGTCCCCCGCGTCTGCCGAATTTCGAACGAATAGGGCCAGCCCCGCCGCGAGGCAGAAGCTGGTGATCCATTTTGCGGATGCCCTTTTCATTCTCTGTTCAGCCTCAGAAATTCCGGGTCAATCCGAGATTGATCGTGCGTCCCGGTGCAATATAGCCAGAGCTGGTCTGATAGTCCTTGTCAAAAATATTCTCGACCGAGAACTTCAACTGCGATTGCTTGTCGATGGAATAGAGCGCCACAAAATCAGCCGTCACATAATCTCCGAGTTTCTTGCTATTTGCAGCATCTGCATAACGCGAACCGCCATAGATCAGCCTTGCGGTCAGATCGAGCTTTTCAATCGGCGTGAAATTGACCTCAGCCGCAGCCTTGAAACGTTCGCGATAAGGAAGATCCTTATCCGTATCGTCATCGATTGGCTGCTTCAGGTCGATAGAACCTTTGACGCCCCAGCGATCATCAAAACGATGCGCCAATGTGGCTTCGAAACCCGTAACCTTCGCGCTGGCAACATTATAAGGCAGATAGGATGGTGCGGTGCTCATGATCGCATCGCGCAACCATGTCTGGTAGAAAGCCATATCAAGGCTTGTCGAAGCCGTAGCCTGCCAGTTCAAGCCGATTTCATATGATCGGGACTTTTCCGGCTGCAAATCAGGATTGGCGAAGCCCGGATAATAAAGCTCGTTGAAAGTCGGCGCCCGAAAACCCGTGGCATAGGATGACCGCAAAACAAGGTCCGGCAGAACTTCATAACTCGTACCGAGATTGTAGGTCACGACATCGCCGAACTGCCCATTATGGTCGTAACGCAGCCCGCCATCGAAGCGCAGCGCCTCATACTCCAGCGAATACTGACCAAATACAGCAGCCAGATCGCGGCTGGTTTCATCATAAGCAACGGTGGTGTTGATCTCCTCGCGATAGGCTTCCACACCGGCGGTCACGGTGTGGTTAACCGTGCCGGTGTCGAAACTCTTCTCGGTCGAGGCAAAAACGCCATAACGCTTGGTTTCAAACCGGTCCGAACCGCTCACGTCTTTTCGGAAGTTACGGCTGTTGTCGATACCGGTGCTGAATTCCAGCGTGGATGACCAATCCGCCGTATGATCAATGCGTGTTCCGATCTTGCCCGTAAATGCGGTACTATCGGCCTGGTTCGGTGACGGTGCCTTGGCATCATACTGATTGCGCCCTCGGCTGAGGAGACCGTCCGCATAAATTTTACCCCAGTCGAAATCCTTCGACAGGGCAAAGTTGAACGAGCCCTGCAAGAATCCATCGCGATCTGGTTCATGGCCATAGGCATCCGATGTGGTGAAGTCATATCCTTGCGTGCCGGTTATGGCCGCACCAAAGGCATAGTCGACACCGTCGTTGCTTCTTCCCTGTATGGTCCCGGAAGCATATCCACCCCATGGATGGCTGACACCGGTAGAAAGACTGCCGCACCACGAGCGCTCACCGCAGGCTCCGCCTTGCTTGGTGATGATATTGATCACCCCGCCCATGGCATCGGCACCGTATTGCGCAGAATGAGAACCCTTGGCAATTTCAACACGGTCGATGGAACTCAGAGGAATGTTCGCAAGCGCAGTTGCTCCGGTTGTCGCCGACGCTGTGCGCACACCATTGATGAGAACAACCGTCTGCTTGGAAGACATGCCACGCATGTAAATGTCCGACGACGAGCCCTGCCCGCCGTTCGTCTTTATGGAGATACCGCTATAGGACTTCAGCAACGATTGGAGATCGGGAGCAGCCGACCGTTCGATATCCGCTGAATCGATAACCGTTACAGATGAGGTCGAGCGCTGCAGCGAAGACGCGCGGCGCAATGGCGTAACCACGATTGTATCGAGGACGACACTGTCAGCACCGTTCGGCAGACTTTGAGCAAGCGTCGTGGACGGCAGCGCAAGAACGCTGGCCGATACCAATAAAACAGATGATTTCAAAAGATGCATTTTTCCCTCAACCCGCCGAACCGAAGAACGATACCGGCTTTTCCTCGCACCGCAGGTTGAAGTGATCGTGGCACTGAAGGCCCTTCTTCCCGACGGCAACATTTCAACAATGTCACCGCCACGGACAGCCGCGCCTGGACACACCCCGTATCCATGCATGGGTGACCGGATACGGCAGGTCTCCTGACTTCCGGGTCTTCGCTTCCCCTCCGCCTTCCCGATCGCACCTAATGCTTTCAGTGGCTTTTACCGCTCACACGGCTGTGGAGGATAGCTCTCCGGTTACAGTTGCGGGGGCAGTCGCGGCATCAACCAGAATGGCTTCACCGTGTTCCCTTTTCATCCGCCTGAACAGCGGAACCGTTTCCTGAGAATTGCGATAGCAACATGGTTAAGGATTCGCAACTCCGCTAAAGCACAATCCGGCACAGAAAACTGAATCACATTGGCAAGGAATGGATTCAGCCTCCTGATTTTAAAGAATTTTCCTATCGCAGGAACGCACGGAAACGCTGAAGCGCGAAGTAGAACAGCACAGAGCCAATGACGATCAGCGCCAGAAATTGCGGCCAGACGACACCGAGCCCTGCTCCGCGAAACAGGATCGATTGGGCCAATATGACGAAATGCGTATTCGGCGCTGCCAGCATGATTGTCTGGATGATTTCAGGCATGCTTTCGCGAGGTGTTGTCCCTCCCGAAAGCACCTGCAAAGGCAGAAGCACCAGCATGAGCAGCATTCCGAACTGCGGCATCGAACCAGCCGCAGTTGCCAGAAAGATGCCAAGGCTGGTCGTCGCAAAAAGCTGGAGCGCTGCACCAACGAGAAACAGCGACACCGACCCATAGATAGGAACGGCAAGCAGCCCCTGCACCACGAAAACCAATGCAAATGCCGAGGCAACCAGCACGACCAGCCCCATGGACCAAATCTTGCTGACCATGATTTCAACCGGCGTCACGGGCATAACCAATAGATGTTCTATGGTTCCGTGTTCGCGTTCCCGAATGAGCGCCGCGCCCGTCAGGATGATCGATAACATCGTAACCGATGAAATCACATTGTTGATCGCGCCGAACCAGCCCTTGTTCAAATCCTGATTGAATCTCGCTCTGAGATTGAGTTCAACCGGCGTTTGTGCGCCACCGCGATAGCGATTTAGAAACTCGCCCACCTCACTCGACACAATCGACTGCACATAGCCGCCACCCGTAAAGGCCTGGCTCATTCGGGTTGCATCGACATTGAGCTGAATTGTCGGCGAACGACCCGCCAGAAGATCACGCTGGAAATTCGGCGGTATATTCAGAGCGAAAGTATCAAGCCCCTCATCCATCCGGACATCCATTTCATAGGATGAAATCAGCTTCGGAGGCACGAAATATGGCGGATAAAATGCCGTCGTGATCCGGCTCGAAACCGGCGACTGATCTTCGTCGACAATCGCTATCGCCGCATTGTTGAGGGTTTCGGGCATTGCTTTCGATGCCGTATAGATCGCAAGCGTAAAGGCATAGACAATCAGGATCAGCAGCATCGGATCGCGAGCCAAACCACGCAGTTCCTTCACGCCAAGCTGGAATATGTTAGATATCCGCATCTTAGCTCGCCTGTTTCTTGAGAAGAACGATAGCGAGCGCCATGAGAACCGGCACCGCGATCAACAACGGCAAAAACGAACCTGCCAGATCGGCAAAACCCAGTGCCTTGGAGAAAACCCCGCGAGAAATGGTCACAAAATAAGTCGCGGGATAGATTTTACCGATGAACGCGCCCGCACCTTGCAGCGACGATACGGGGTCAATGATACCGGAATATTGCACAGCCGGAATGAGTGTCAGAAGTGCCGTTCCGAAGATCGCTGCAATCTGGCTGTTCATGAAGGTGGACAGCACCAACCCCATGCCGGTCGCAATTGTGACATAGAGCAGCGCCGCCAGCGCATAAGTCGGAAAACTCCCTGTGAACGGCACCTGGAAAATAAACACCGCAAAGGCTGTCAGCATCAGGAAATTCAAAAATGCCAGCCCGATATAGGGTAACTGCTTGCCAAACAGAAACTCGAATTTCGTCACCGGCGTCACGTAAAAATTGATGATCGACCCCAGTTCCTTTTCCCGAACTACGCTCAATACCGCCAGCATCGAAGGGATCATGAGCAGCAGCAATGGAATCACCGCCGGCACCATAGCTACGAGGCTTTGCACATCCGGATTATAGCGGTAGCGTATCTCCAGATTGAAACTGCCAACATTCGCCGCATTGCCATAAAGCTCACGGGCTTTTTGCGTCAGCCAGTTGGCGTGCATGCCTTGAACATAGCCTTTGATCGTCTCGGCACGAGTGGGCATCGCACCGTCAATCCAGGCAGCAACTTCCACCGGGCGGCCGCGCATGACATTTGCGCCGAAATTTGGTGGTATCTCGATAGCCAGACTGATCTCGCCATCGCGCATTCGTCGGTCCAGATCGTCATAATCGGTTATGGGAACCTGTTCAGAAAAATATCGCGAGCCTGCAATCTGCTGCGTGTAATCGCGGCTGATCGTCGTATCGTCACGATCAAGCACGGCAAACTTCAAATCCTCGACATCCAGGTTAATACCGTAACCAATAACGAACATCAGGATAACGCTACCCAGAATAGCCAGCGTTGCGCGGATCGGATCACGCTTCAGTTCCAAAGCCTCACGTCGTGTGTACGCCAGCATTCGCCGCAGGTCCGGCCACCAGCCTGGAGCCTTCTTTGGATGTGCTTCACCTGCCTCTCCCATTTGATCTGAAATAGCTACCGGCAATGGCGCTGACTGTTCTGTCTCGCCAATAGCGTCCTGCAGATATGCGACGAAGGCTTCTTCCAGAGTTTCAGCATTGCGACTCTTGGTAATCGCCTTCGGCGTATCGCTGATCAGCACCTTGCCCGCATGCATCAGCGAAATCCGGTCGCAAAGCTCCGCTTCGTTCATGAAATGGGTAGAGACGAAAATCGTCACATTGTCCTTGCGCGACAGATCAGCGAGGATTTGCCAGAAAGCATCACGAGCGACCGGGTCCACACCCGATGTCGGCTCATCGAGAATGAGAATATCAGGTGAATGGATCAAAGCCACAGCCAGTGACAGGCGCTGGCGGATACCGAGCGGCAAGGCATCGGGTAAGGAATCCATGACCTCAATGAGATCAAAGCGTTCGGTCAATTCCTTGATACGGCGTTCGGTCAGATCCGGCGCCATATCGAACAATTTGGCGTGGAGTTCCAAATTCTGACGAACAGTCAACTCCGAATAAAGCGAAAACGCTTGCGACATATATCCGACATGGCGGCGTATATCGATATCCTTGGGATCGACCTCTCGCCCGAACAGTCGCGCCGTTCCGTCGCTGGCAGGCAACAGCCCGGTCAGAACCTTCATGGTCGTGGTCTTGCCGCAACCGTTGGAACCCAGAAAACCGAAGATTTCACCGCGCGGAATTCGAAAACTTACATTATTCACCGCAGTGAAGCTGCCAAAACGAACGGTGACGTGTTCTGTCTCAATCGCGATTTCAGCATCCGCACCGAAGTCGCGGTGCGGAATTTCGATATCCTGATGGCCTTTCCGCAATTCCTCCGGCAGGAGCGCAATGAAGGCCGCATCAAGATTTGGAGTGTTGGTGCGCTGCAGCAATTCCTGCGGTGTACCTGTCGCCAGAATCTGTCCATCATTCATCGCGACCAGCCAGTCGAAACGCTCGGCTTCTTCCATATAAGCGGTCGCGACAATGACGCTCATTCCGGGGCGATCCTTGCGGATATCATCAATCAGCTCCCAGAACTGGCGCCGGGATAAGGGGTCGACACCGGTCGTCGGCTCATCGAGTATGAGTAGATCGGGATCATGGATGAGCGAACAGCAGAGGCTGGTCTTCTGCTTCATGCCGCCCGATAGTTTGCCAGCCGGACGATCGGCGAAAGCCGACATACCCGTGCGCGCCAGAAGATCGGCGATACGACGCTCACGCTCTTTTCGATTATGCCCGAACAGCCGTCCGAAAAAGTCGATATTCTCGAACACCGAAAGCGTGGGATAGAGGTTCTTCCCAAGTCCCTGCGGCATATAGGCGATACGGGGATAGGCAGACTGAAGATGACGCTTGTCCGAAATATCACCGCCGAGAACCTCAATGCGTCCCTGTTGCATCGTTCGCGCTCCGGCGACCAACGATAACAGGCTTGATTTCCCGACCCCATCAGGTCCGATCAGACCGACCATGCAGCCGACGGGAATATCAACGTTGACGTTGCGCAGAGCACGCGTCTTCCCATAGGACAGCCCTACGCCTTGCGCCCGGACGACAAAGCTGTCGTCATTGGCGCCAGCTTTGACAGTAGAACCATTCATTTCACGGTTTCCGCGAGATTCTTCGGCCATTCGGCATTGGGGTCAAGCTTGACATAGGCCATGCCCGGCAATCCGGTTTTCACCTGTTGGATATATTTTTGAAGCAGTTCTTGCGGGATTTTAGCCTTCACGCGGAACATCAGCTTCTGGCGCTCTTCCTCCGTTTCTACGGTCTTCGGCGTAAATTGGGCCACATCGGCCACAAAGCTGATCTTTGCAGGAATGACATATTGCGGCGCGGCATCGAGAACAATCCGGGCGTCGGCCCCCATGGCCACCCGCCCGGCTTGCCCCGTCGGCAGGAAGAAAGTCATGTAAACGTCGCTGACGTCTACAAGATTGAGCACCCTCCCACCTGCGGAAAGCACTTCACCCGGTTGGGCAACGCGGTATTGAACACGTCCCGGCTTCGGCGCTCTCAAAGTGGCGTCGTTGATATCGGCTTCAATGCTCGCGATTGCCGCCTTGGCGGCTTCAACCGATGCTTCGGCATCCACGACCTGTGCCTTGGCAGCCCCAATGGCGGCCTCGGTGGCCGCAAGTTGCGCCTTGGCTGCACCGACAGCAGCTTCTGCACCCTGCGCAGTTGCACGGTCATCGTCCAGGACTTGCTGGGAAACCGTGCGCGATTGCGTCAATTGCTGGGAGCGGGCCAGACGGCGCTGGGCGGCATCCAGTTGCGCTTCGCGCTGTGCCACCGTCGCTTCTGCAGCCGTGTGTTCGGCTTCGCGCTGCGTGACAAGACTGCGCGCTGTCTCGATACCGATCTCTGCCCGGCGCAATTGCGCCTCAGCTTGCTTGCGCTGGCTTTCCAGCTGATCCGTATCCATACGTGCAAGAATATCATTTACCTGAACGAAATCCCCTTCATCTGCGAGGATTTCGCGAATGCGTCCCGGGCTCTTCGTCGAAATATCGATTTCAACCGCCTCGATGCGTCCATTGCCCTTGGCGATACCGTCCGGCAACCCATCGCCATTCAGCGTTTTCCAAGCATAGTACCCGCTTGCGGCAAGGACGATAATCGCTCCAGCCAATATCCATTGCTTACGGTTGAAAGCCATAATGAAACACCCTCATTGCCATCGTCGTCACAACGCCGTCTTCAAACGAAGCACCGGCAAGCAGTCGCCGCCTGCAAGGGTTTTGATTGTCCCCACCGCCCCGCCTCCGGCATCTGCCAGAACCTTCTCGGGAATGATATGGAACTACCTTTTCATTTAGCAACCGGTGAATTGGGGGAAGCGATCCAGAATCGCAAACTCCCGGTTAGACCTGCTCTAATCGGAGTAAAGGTTGCCCGCCTTGATTAGGATCAAGAACTGCTAAAATATAGAACAATGTTGCTAGAGACGCGGGTGCTGATTTTATGAAACAGAGGGGAGTAACGCCGACAGCACCCGCTGGCTGTCGATAGACGACGTTACAGAAAGATCGCGCTCATGCGCTCGACAGATTGATTTAGCCGGGGTGCCATTCGAGTAGGGCCTCGGCACCCCGGGTCACCGACTCTGGTGGAAACCGGCAACGATTGTTGGTTAGCACCCACTCAAACGAAGCTCTTTGATTTCAATCAAACAAACAACAATTCCGCAAATCGTCGTCGTTTTTTGCCGTTAGTTTTTCCGGGGCCTGCACTTGCCCCACGTCTTTTTCAGATAGTTCGACACACCTTTCAGCTTCGGGTCGGAGAGGAAACCCTGACGAAAGAGAATGCTCCCTTTCACCTCCGGCAAAGATTCATTGAATTCTAGCTGGCGCTTGATTTCGGTCACGCCCTCGCCCGCCTGCCAACTGGGTTCAAGTGTGGTTCCAGAACCGGCCCGATAGAGTGCCAAACCAATATAAAGATCGGTCTTCGTGCCGCGAACGGTATCGGCCCACCATTTCGCAATCGTCCCGTAAGACACATCCTTGCGGCCAAAGGACCAGTAAATCTGCGGCGCGATATAGTCGATCATGCCTTCTTTCACCCAACGCCGGGTGTCGGCAAAATCTCCGTCATAGTTCGTTTTCCCGGCGCGGGTTGCAGAACCGCGGGGATCGTCCGCAGCGTTGCGCCAAACGCCACTCGGGCTGATGCCGAAACGGACATTTGGTTTGATGGCTTTTATCTTGTCCGAAATCTCCCGCACCAATGTATGGGTATTGTAACGTCGCCATTCGTATTTGCTCGAAAAGCGTGTGCCAAACCGTGCATATGATTTGTCGTCGTCGAGTTTCGACGATGCGGTTTCGTAGTAGAAATAATCATCGAACTGAATCCCATCGACATCGTATTTCTGGACGACCTCTGCCGTCACATTCGTCACCCATTCACGGACAGCCGGAATGCCAGGATCAAGGACGTAACGGTCGGCTGAAACACCGACCCAGCCGGGATGGGACTTGAAAACACTGACTGGCGACTCGTTTGACGAATTCCGCAATTCCTTGCGGGTAGACGGCTTCGTATCCATCGAAACACGGTAGGGATTAAGCCATGCATGCAGTTCTATGCCGCGCTTATGCGCTTCCTGAATTGCAAATTTCAGCGGATCAAAGCCGGGATCTTTACCGAGAGTTCCAGTCAGATAGGACGACCACGGCAAATAGGATGACGGATAAAATGCATCGGCAGTCGGCGAAACCTGAAAGATGACAGCATTGATACCATGCTCAGATGCTTCATCGAAAAGTCTGAGCAGCTCTTCTTTCTGACGCTTTATGCGTTCGGCATCGTCCTCGATACGGGACGAACTGCGTGACGGCCAATCGAGATTGAGAACTGTCGCTATCCAGCTGGCATGAAATGCATCGCAGTCGAGGGGCATGAAATCGTTCCGTCTAAACAACTCGTCAGGCAAGGGTTTGAAATGGTTCTTTAACGCATCAGAGCGCCGTGGGTCCATTTGGACGCACAAAGGTCGCTCTAATTTACTGAAATTACGCATCGTGCTTTCCAAAAAATCGATCCCGATTTTTGGCCCGATGCTGTAGCTTAAAGATAGAAAAGCAACAGCGAGGGCAGCATGTACAAGAATATTCTCGTAACCACCGATGGGTCAGAATTTGCAGAGCGCGGGCTCGTCCACGCATTTAAACTGGCACGAACAGTCGGCGCGAAGGCGACGGTGCTGACTGTCACCGCTCCCTATTCCGTTTCGGGGCTTCCTGGCGGCTGGACTGATAGCCCTGCCTTCATCGAGCGCTTCGAACAAGAATGGAACGAGTATGCCGATAAATCCCTCGCTCGTGCGCGCGAACTGGCGGCTGAAACGGAAGTCGAAGTTCATACGCTGCATGTGGTTGCGCCACATCCGGCGACATCAATCATCGAAACTTCTAAAGAACTGCGCAACGATCTTATCGTCATGGCTTCCCATGGTCGTCGCGGACTGAAAGGTATGCTTCTTGGCAGTCAAACCTACGAGGTCCTGACGCGCAGCAACACACCGGTTCTAGTGGTAAAATAAAGCCACATCGAAAGGGCCCGAAATTATCGGACCTTCTTCCTTTTCAGCCAGTCTGGTGACCCGTCGCGCTTTCGATATCGATACGGAAGAAGATCGGTTCAAGTTTGCGTTCGTGTCCGTCCTTCGCGACCGTCTTTATGTATGCCGGTTCCCACCAGGTCGGTTCCGAAGCCATAAGCGCGACGATCGCATTTTTTTCGTCATCACCATCGATTTCCCGATAATGACCGTTCAGCACAACGGTGCGCCAGTTTGTCCGGGATTCGATATGATCGAAAAGAATACAAACTGCATCATTCTTGCGCAGGGCCTCGGTCTTCTGCCCATCGGTGGTAAAAGAATAGAGCGAGCCGCCGCTGAACCGGAAACTAAGCGGTACGATAAACGGGCGATTTTCGAGAACATAAGCCAGCCGCCCGAGATGGGTGTGCTGTATCATGTCCCGGATATCGTATTCCGACATTTCCCTGATCATCATGGCACGCCTCCGTTGTTTGTTTATCTGCCAACAAACTAACATAGGGCGGGCCTACAGCTTTGACTGCAATCAAAACACAAGCAGAGCTAATTTATCAGACGAACAAACGCCCTTCCGCGATCTTGACCGCCGTGCCTCCAATCCTCGCTCCTGTGAGCTGCTGCTTGGCAACGTCCAGTTCGAGACGGATCCGCGAAGGTCGCCCCATCTCCATTCCCTGCTCGATCCACCACTGCGAACTGCCGTCAACAGGTTTGTCGTTCTTCTGGATCATGCCTGCAAAGGCGGCTGCAGCCGAGCCCGTAGCCGGATCTTCATAGACATTCGCCCCCGTTACAAACATGCGCGCATGGAAATTGCTGTCGAACAAAATCGTTTCGCGGCAATAGACGTAAATCGGCAAAGGTCGGCCATCGACGTGTGGGAGGCTTTCGTTCACATAGACCGGGTCAATGGACACTTTTGCTGCGGCAATCAGATTGTGAACCGGCACGAGCAGATAAGGTGTACCCGCGCTCCAGACGCCAGGCACATGGTTCTCAAATCCGATCTCATGTGTACCGAGACCGATCGCAGCAGCGGCCTCCTCTTTCTCGACCTTGACATCAACTCGCTCTGGCAGGCGGGGCAAATCGAACTCGGCGAAGGCGCTATTCTCTCCCAATATCACACCGCAGCGAACAATACCGACCTTCTCTTCCAGAGCCACGAGCCTGTCGGTCTCATCACCCGTTTTACGACGGCGAGCCAGCGACACGGCAGCCCCTACTGTCGGGTGCCCGGCAAAGGGAAGCTCATAATCAGGCGTGAAGATACGCACCGCCGCTTCATGTGCGGGATTGTTCGGGGGAAAAATGAAAACCGTTTCGGAAAGATTGAACTCGCGTGCGATGGCCTGCATACGCGCATCGGTCAAACCTTCGCTATCATGGACGACAGCCAGCGGATTTCCAGCCAGAGCCTTGTCGGCGAAAACGTCGAAAACCTCATAGAATCTGCCGGAAACGGCGGCGTCATTCATCCCTTATTCTCCCCTCGACCTACACACAAAACCGACTGCGAGGTCGGTTTCACTCCAATGTCTCATGCTTCGCATTGTCTGCGAGCATAGCCAATTTCGCGCCGCTGTCATCTGCAAGTCTGGCCAAGCTTTAGAGATTGTTGAAATGCCAGTCGGCAAATGCTCGCACATAGGACGGTGTTGCGTCTCCCATCGTTTGAGCTGCCTTCACTGGTATGATCTCTGATAGTTCCGGTTCTTCCTCCGCAGAAAGATATCGTTCAATCCGTGATACCAGATCGGTTGACGGTGCATCGAAATAATAACGGCGGAAAAGCGCGATGCTACGGTTTCCTGTCACAAGATTGATCTGTCGCTCCGCACGTGCGTCAAGAAGATCAAGACCCGTTTCCTCGCGAACCTCCCGTTGCCGATTGGCGTCATAATCGACAGCTCCATCGACAATGTCATTATCATCCACTGAGCCTGCCGGAAAATAGACCCTTCCCGCCCCGGCATTTTGTGTGCTCATACGCCCGGCGATCAAATGTCCTTCGCTCGAGACAATCACACCGACACCGAAAATGTGCCACGGACGTTCCTGCGATACGTCATGCCGCCAGTGCATCAGCGTTGCAAAACTGGTGCGCTTGAAGCCGGCCTGAAACATGCCGCCAATCAGTTCTGCGTGTGGTGCCAGATAGAATTCGCCATCGAACAAAGTGGGGTTGGCTGCCCGCTCACGTGTCCAGTTCGAAGCAATCGCTTCGTGGTTATCCACGGTATATGATAAAGGACCGGGCAGTACCCGGACATCGGCACTGTCAATAATGTGGACAGTATTTTCCCGAACCTGCTTCATCGCTCAAACCATGTTCAATGTCACTGCAACCGGACAATGATCGCTTGCTTTCGGGCGATCCCAACCTGTTCTAGGATAACGCTCGATCTGCTGATCAGGTGGAAAAATCGTGCGCCAAGGCTGGCCACGCCGAATGATATTCGGAACCGCCTTCTCATTCTTCTTCGCAAAAGAAGGCGATGCCATGATGTAATCAAGCTGGCAAAGATGACGCTCCTGCGGCCCGCGCGTATGGTAAAGCGTCCAGCGGTCCATAACGGGACGGCGCTCGACCAGATTGACCGCAAACCCGTCGGCTAAGAGCACGTCCAACGCACTTTCTTCTTCAACCATTGGCGTGAACTGATAGCCGTTCAATTCATCGCCCCCGATAATGATCCGCTCACGATAATCATTGAAATCACCACAAATCAGCCAGCGGCGATCTGCAACATTGGATGGTCCGAACTTATCTTCGATGATACGGCGCATGGCGCGCGCCTCTGCGCGTCGCACCGGCAGAGATGCTGTCCGTCCGTCAAATCCGTTGCGCGCGCCCGTCATCGATTTCAGATGCGTAACGAAGAGCGATATGGGCTTCCCGGCAATGCGGATATCCACATTCAGGCAATCCCGCTTGAAGATTCGGTCATGGGGTTCCAGCCCAAGTTCCCCAAGTACGGGCTCGTAGAGGCCAAAATCATTATAGGTTACATAAGCATAGCTGGTGACTTCGTCGACTTCGATGGGCTGTCCGTCCCGTGTCGTGTCGCGCATCATAACGGCAACATCTATGCCGCGGCTGTCATTGCCATCTATGAGATATTTATGTCGGAAACCGTGGCCTATCATCTTGAAAAGATAGCCATATTCAAACGCATTCAACGCCGCCAGATTATCCACCTCTTGCAGGCAGAGAATATCAGCCCGCGTTTCGGCAATCGCCAGAGCCGTCATCTGGCGTGTGTCGTCTGCGTGCGCCACAGCGCGCGCCTGCTCAAGAAGGCGATACTGCGCCTCATCGTTGATCTCGAACAATTGCAGGGTGCGATCCTGATGCAATTCATTGCGAAAGCCGGAAAAATCAAACCGGCGCATCAGATTTTCGACATTGAAAGTAGCTATGGTAAACATGTCTTCGCAATCTCTCTGCTTGCTGGGCGATTGGCAAGAGGATGATTTCCGAAACCAATAAATTTCTGCCGAAGCGGTGACTTGGATATAAAGTATACCCATATATCGGGAGAACGATGATTAAAGCGAGCTGAAACGATGCGAAAAATTGTGCGCCTGACGATACTGACAGGGCTATTCGTTGCAGGCATTGCAAGTGTGGGTTCAGCCGTCGAACTGCGTAACAGCCAATATCTTCCCTCGCTGAAACCGAGCGGACCGTTGATTATCGGCGGTCAGGCGGGTGCCAATCGCACAGATCCGAGCGCTCGCAACTGCTACGGTTCAACGCTTTGCCGGGAAAGTGGAACTTATATCACCGAACATGGCGTATTAAACTACAAGAACGGCGATACTCTGCAATATCGACGCACGATGCAGCCACCGACCGCAGGCGCGCGCCCCAGCAGCAATCATATCCAGTGGTGTTCAAATCGGTATCGCAGTTACCGAACATCCGACAATACATTCCAGCCGTTGGCTGGTCCCAGGACAGGCTGCAATTCGCCATTCCAGTAAGAAAAAAGCCGGGTCTGAACCCGGCTTTTTTATTTCCACCAACCTAGGCGGCAGCGGATTTCGTATGAGCACGTATCAAACGACCAAGGCGCTTGATGCCTTCATCGATCATCTCATCGTTGGCGCATGAATAGCTGAGGCGCAGCGTGTTGGCACCGCTGCCATCAGCAAAAAATGCCCGCCCGGGAACAAACGCCACTTTCTCGCTATCAATGGATGCAGCAAGTAGCGCTGCGCCATCCATGCCTTCCGGCAGCGTGACCCAGATGAACATACCGCCTTCAGGCTTCGTCCAGCTTGTGGTTTCAGGCATATATTTCGCCAGCGCTTCGAGCATCTTGTCGCGACGGTGCTTATAAACCTTGTGCAGCTTCGCGACCTGAGTACCAAAGCCGCTGCTCGCAACACGCTGAATAGCGATCTGGTTGATCGTGGACGAATGAAGGTCCGCAGCCTGCTTCATGAGAACAAGCTTACGAATGACTGGCTTCGACGCAACCACATAGCCGACACGCAAACCCGGAGCCAGCGTCTTGGAGAAGGAACCGCAATAGATGGTGCGGGTCTTCTCGATGTCACTGCCATTGCGGGCAATGTCCAACGCCAGAATTGGCGAAATCGCATCGCCATTGTAGCGAAGATACTGGTAAGCCGCATCTTCGATAACCGGAATATCGAGCTCATCAGCCTGTGCGAGCAGTTTCTCACGACCGGCAAGATCGACGGTTTCCCCTGTCGGGTTGCTGAAATCGGCAGACAGATAAGCGAACTTGACCTGACCGCCGGCTTTCTTGGCAGCCTCTGCATAGGATTCCGGCGTGCGGTTGCCGTTGATCGCCAGCATATCGTAATTGGGCTCGTAAGCGTTGAAAGCCTGCAGCGCGCCAAGATAGGTCGGTGCGGTCACCAGTGCTGTGTCGGCGGGCGACAAAAACAGCTTGCCCAGATAATCGAGAGCCTGCTGCGAACCCGATGTGATGAACACATTGTCTTCCGTGCAGGGAATGCCAATCTTGGCAAGTTCTCCGACCAACCAGGTGCGCAGCGGCTTGTAGCCTTCCGAAACGGAATATTGCAGCGCTGCGTTGGCTTCTGGACCCGTAAGAATGTCCTTATAGGCTGCCTGGAATTCTTCGTGCGGGAAAAGAGCCGGATCAGGAATTCCGCCCGCAAACGAAATAATATCTGGGCGTTCCAGAAGCTTCAGCAGTTCGCGGATTTCCGATGCGCGCATACGTTTCGAGCGCGTTGCAAATACATTTTCCCAGTCCAACACGGGAAATCTCCTCAATTAGACTATCCGTACATTTTACGGAACTTGTAATAGCTAAGTCTCCTCAAAACTTGGCTATTGGATGTGAAGCTCTAGCGCACTTTTCGGCAAGCGAGAACAGCTTTTCCCATGCTTCTATGGAATAAAGATATTCGGAATTGTTTTGGGCCTCAAAGTGCACGAAACGAAAAATCTGGCACAGAATTTGGGTTCTTTTCGTTCGCCTTACGTTGACGATCAACCCGGCCATAGAGTGCCAACTACGAAGGGGGCGCAAGAAGCGCCCCCTCTTTTCGACCTTCATCGAGGCCGAAAACCAGATGGCATTCTGGTTCTGGCGCCCATGTCATTTGCAGACGGCCAGAACCTGAACCCCGCCGATTTTAGTTGCGAGCCTTGTCGACAAGCTTGTTCGCTGCGATCCATGGCATCATGCCGCGGAGCTTTTCGCCAACTTCTTCGATCTGGTGGCTATCGTTGTTGCGACGGATGCCCTTGAAGCGAGCAGCACCTGCGCGATATTCCTGCATCCAATCGGAAGTGAACTTGCCGGTCTGAATGTCTTTCAGAACACGCTTCATTTCTTCCTTGGTTTCGGCGGTGATGATGCGCGGACCAGTGACGTATTCGCCCCACTCTGCAGTGTTCGAGATCGAGTAGTTCATGTTGGCGATGCCGCCTTCGTAGATCAGGTCCACGATCAGCTTCATTTCGTGCAGGCACTCGAAGTAAGCCATTTCCGGCGCGTAGCCAGCTTCAACGAGAACCTCGAAACCGGTGCGGATCAACTCAACCACGCCGCCGCAGAGAACAGCCTGCTCGCCGAACAGATCGGTTTCGCACTCTTCCTTGAAGGTAGTTTCGATGACGCCTGAACGACCGCCGCCAACGCCCGAAGCGTAGGAGAGAGCCAGATCATGAGCATTGCCCGAGGCATCCTGATGAATGGCGATGAGGCAAGGAACGCCGCCGCCCTTCTGGTATTCGCCGCGCACCGTATGGCCTGGGCCCTTCGGTGCGATCATGACGACGTCAACCGACTTCTTCGGCTCGATGAGGCCAAAATGCACGTTGAGACCATGAGCGAAAGCGATTGCCGCGCCATCACGGAGATTGTCGTGAATGTGTTCCTTGTAGATGTCAGCCTGTAATTCGTCAGGCGTTGCCATCATCATGAGATCGGCCCACTTGGCGGCGTCAGCAACATTCATCACCTCGAAGCCGTCAGCCTGTGCCTTCTTCGCGGTCGCAGAACCTTCACGAAGGGCCACACGCACGTTAGCGGCACCGGAGTCTTTGAGGTTCAGCGCGTGGGCGCGGCCCTGGCTGCCATAACCGACGATAACCACCTTCTTCGACTTGATCAGGTTAACGTCTGCATCCCGATCGTAGTAAACGCGCATTTCCTTATTCCCTTCGTTCAGATTGTTCTTCGGCTTCCTTGCGTCCACCGATGTGATTAGGCCCCATAGAGGGCGAAAAACTGCTTGGTGGCGCGCCGGGCGTCCCGGATGACCACGTCGTCAGTCAGTTCGAGATGGTCGCCAAGCAGCAACCGTATTTGCATGTCCCGGACGACAAGCCCGAAAAACGTGCGAAATGCCTCATCGATATCGTCGAAGGCCAGCAAACGTGCCTCCTGCCCCATATGGAGAATGGGCTTGAGGCGCTTGGCCATGGCCACAGGACCGTTGGCCAGCACGATATCACCTAATGTGGACTTGCCGGACGCCGCATGGCTGACCGCCAGCCGGTTCAGGGCAATGGAGGTTTTTCCCGACAGCACCAGCAGCCAGTCGCGCGCGAAATGTTCCAGGCTCGAAAAAAGAGATTCCGCATCCAGCTTTTCACGGGTCAGCGGAACGACGCGAACTTTCGATGCCTGCCAGCGAACCATTGCCGTCAACAGACCGTCGCGATCGCCAAACCATTTATAGAGGCTTTCTTTCGAGCAGTTGGCGGCACGAGCAATACTTGCCGTCGTCAAAGCGCGGTCCCCGCCTTCCACTAGAAGGCGCAACGCCTGCTCCAGAACATCGTTCTGACGCGGCGAAAGAGCCTGCTGCTTTTGAGCCTGCATTTCGTCGCTGGTATCAGTCACGGGTCTTTTCCTCCACCTTGTACCGTACGGTACGGTTCCCAATTCATAATTACTGTTTCTTCAGCGGTCAAGCATGTTTTCAAAAATTACGGTCGCCTAAAGCGGGATTAATTTTCATCGACAACAAATGCAAAAAAGCGCCTCCCCAAAACCGGAAAAGCGCTCTTTAAAACTATCAATTCAGATGAGTTACAGATTCACCTGCGTTCCAATTTCCACAACACGACCGGTGGGAATCTGGAAATATTCGGTCGCGTCCGATGCCGTTCGGGCAAGCAGGATAAACAGCTTGTCCTGCCATAGCGGCAAGCCGGAATGAGCCGACGCCTTGAGCGAGCGGCGCGACAGGAAGAACGACGTCGTCATGATATCGAATTTCCAGCCAAGCTTTCGACAGATGCCGAGCGCTCGTGGAATATTCGGTTGCTGCATATAGCCGAAGGTAAGCGTCACCTGCATGAAGCGCTCGTTATATTGGGATACACGCGCGCGGTCGGCACTTGAAACCCACGGCTTCGATGCCGTCACAACCGTCAGTATGACGTTATTCTCGTGCAAAACCTTATAGTGCTTCAAGCTGTGCATGAGCGCAGTGGGAGCGCTTTTAGGGTCGCCCGTCAGAAACACAGCCGTGCCCGGCACGATGGTCGGCGGACGTTTGGTCATTTGTTGGACGATCAGATCCAGTGGAACTTCGGCCTTGCGGGTCTTGTTAAAGAGATGCCGCGTTCCGCGCACCCAGGTCCACATGATGAGAACAAGTATCGCGGCAATACCAATCGAAGCCCAACCACCCTCATGGACTTTGATGATATTTGCACCGAAGAACATAATATCGATGATCAGGAAGCCAACAATAATCGGCAGGGCGCGGCTCACGCGCCAATTCCAGATGCGTGTCATCACGATATAGAGAAGGACCGTCGTGACCAGCATGTTGCCGGTAACTGCAATGCCATATGCAGCGGCCAGATTGCTGGACTTCTCGAATCCGAGCACCAGAATAACCACCGCCAGCCCCAGAAGCAGGTTGACGCGCGGAATATAAATCTGGCCGTGCAGCTTTTCCGAGGTGTGCTGGATTTCAAGGCGCGGCAGAATGTTGAGCTGAACGGCCTGACGTGCCACCGAATAAGCGCCCGTAATAACTGCCTGGCTAGCGATAACAGTCGCTGCAGTTGCCAGCAGGACCATGGGCAACAGCGCGAAGCTCGGCATCATCTGGAAGAATGGCAATGCAGCGGCTTCGCCATGTGAAAGGATGAAGGCTGCCTGTCCAAAATAGTTGAGCAGAAGGCATGGGAACACGATCCAAAGCCATGCGCGAACGATTGGCTTGCGTCCAAAATGACCGAGATCGGCGTAAAGAGCTTCGGCACCGGTCATTGCGAGGAACACGGCACCAACCGTGATAAAGGCAATGCCCGGGCTGATCATCAGAAAGCGTACAGCATAATAGGGATTCAGCGCCACCATCACCGTAGGATCATCGAAAATATGCCAGAGACCCGACGCACCCAGCGCCAAAAACCACAATGCCATAATCGGTCCGAAGACGATGGCCACCTTGCCAGTGCCGAGTTTCTGCACCGAAAACAGCGTCACAAGAATAACGACAGTTATGGGAACGACGAACGGAGTAAGATCAGGAGCGACAATCTCAAGACCTTCCATCGCCGATAGAACGGAGATTGCGGGCGTGATGACCGCGTCGCCGAAGAACAGCGCCGCACCGCAGATGCCTACCCCCAAGATAAGGTCAGGCCGGCCTTTCAACGCACCTCTGACAAGAGCCATCAGCGAAAGAATGCCACCTTCACCGTTGTTATCAGCGCGCAGAACAAACAGCACATACTTGATGGTCACAACCAGCGTCAGGGCCCAGAAGATCAGAGAAACAACGCCCAGAATGTCACTGCGGGCGAGAATGCCATCGCTCGCCGCCGCATGAAGGGCTTCACGAAAAGCATAGATGGGGCTGGTGCCGATGTCACCGTAGACAACGCCCAGCGCCCCAAGCACCAGCGTTTTCATGCTCTCATTGTGCTGTTCGGCATCTTCAGCAAAAGCGACGCTTTCAGGAACACCAACGGCAGGCATAGCGGCCTGTGTGGGCGTGTCATTGCCATTTAGCTCGCCGCTCATATGCAGGCACCTCGCAACTTCCTGAAAAGATTCTGGCTGGAGTTACTGGAGATCGATTTCAGATAATGAGTGTATTCGCAAAAAGTTGCGAATTGCCGCATCGCCGCCGCACCGTTGCCCAAATCAGCTTTAATCATAAGCATGGTATCGATTGAACGTAGCAATTCGTCCAAACGCAACCGCAATAGAACTGCCTCGGCGCAGAAAGCAGACGTCGGAAAACTGCTTCAATGCTTCCCTCATACGATCCCGCGTCCCCCAACGCATCTGAATAGTGGCGGACGCCTAAAGCTTGTCTCACCCGAATGCAAATGCGCTTTTTGCAAAGCTTCAACCCGAGCCATGCACCAAGCGCATTGACTAACATCTTATGCCAATGCCGCAATATAGCGGCTTACAGTTACCGGCATTCCATACATGAGTGCATCGGCGGTCAATCCATGTCCAATGGAAACTTCACTCAACTGAGGGATACGTTTTACCAGCGCCGGCAGGTTGTCTACTGTAAGATCATGCCCCGCATTGATATCGAGGCCTAGCGCCGTAGCGGCATTTGCAGCCTTTTCCAGTCGATCCAGTTCACGTATTGCGGCTGCCCGGTCATCATAGGTCGCACCATAAGGGCCGGTATAGAGCTCCACACGGTCCACACCGATAGCAGCTGCGCGTTCGTATCCAAGCGGATCGGGGTCGGCGAACAATGACACCCGCATTCCGCCTACTTTCAAACGGGCCACGATAGGAGCCAGAAAGTCAGATTTCGACACGAAATCCCATCCATGATCCGAGGTCGCCTGTGTTGGATCATCAGGAACGAGCGTCACCTGCTCAGGCTGATGTTTCTCCACCAGATCGAGAAATGCTTCGCTTGGAAAACCTTCGATATTGAACTCCGCCTGCGGAAACTCGTCATCGATCAAAGCGCGTATATCACCCAGATCGGAAAACCGGATGTGACGCTGATCGGGACGCGGATGCACTGTCAATCCCGCAGCGCCTGCTGCAAGCGCAGCGCGGCCCAGACCGGTAACGCTTGGCCAAGGCAAATCACGCCGATTTCGCAGCATCGCAACAGCGTTGAGATTGACCGATAATTTCGCAGGCATTGGAGACTCCCGGATAGATATCCCGCTTTATAACGCCTGCCACGAAAAAATGTGAGTGCTTTGCCGTCGCACCGCAGCCGCAATCCCCAACCATGAAATCTGCCTGCAACAAACTGGGTTTGCATAGTTTTTCCAGTTCGCATCAATTTGGAGACTGTCCGCAACCTTTGCCCCCGCTTCGACGTTTAAATCTGATCAATGATGGAGGTCTATGATGCGAAATGAGGACATACCCGTCATTCGCCGCATTCCAACAAACCGGGAAGACGTTTTTGCTTTTGCAATTGAAGGACATCTCGACGATGCGTCATTGGAGAACCTCTACGGGCTTCTCGACGCAGCTTACGAAACGCATGAAGAAATTGACCTCCTGATCCGCCTCACCGGATATGAAGGTTTCGACTGGACGGCTGCGTTCTCGGAAAGCATGCTGTCCATGCGCTCCAAATCCCTGAAAAAGCTCCGACATTATGCAATCGTCGGTGGCCCCTTGTGGATACAAGCCAGCATAACCCTCATGCAGCCTTTCCTGTCCATAGAGCTTCGCGCTTTCGAAGCCGACGAAGAAAACGAGGCCTGGGAATGGCTGAGTGCCCGACCGACAGACGAATAATTATTTTACAATGGTCAAACGTTCGGCAGCCCGCGTGATCGCCGTATAAAGCCACCGCTCACGCGTATCGCGAAACGCAAAACTTTCATCGAAGAGCACGACTTCATCCCATTGGGAGCCCTGTGCCTTGTGCACAGTTAAAGCATAACCGTAATCGAAATCGTCGTAGCGTTTTTTGGTCTGCCACGGAATTTCACTGTCGGGGTCTTCGAACTGCGCCTTCAGCAGCTTGATCTTCGCCACACCGCGATCATCATCCTCAGGTGTAACCAGCAGATTGATACCGGGCTTCACCGTTTCCTTGGACGATGTCATCACCTTCCAGAGCGATCCGTTGAGAAGTCCCTTGGCAGGATCGTTGCGCAGGCAAACCAGTTTGTCGCCAGCCTGCGGGTAATCAGCAGTAAAGCCTTTTAGCTCCCGAAGGCGCTGGTTATAGCGGCGGCGCGTCCGGTTGGTACCGACGAGCACCTGATCGGCGGCTAACACCATCTCCTGATTGACGTCGCCTTTTCCGATAACCTTTGCAGCGCCATGGTCACCATAAGGAAGTTCACGCCCTTCCCGCACATCAAGCGCCATACGGATGATCGGATTGTCCTGCGCCTGACGATGAATCTCGGTCAGAAGATAATCCGGCTCGTGTTCCGTAAAAAAGCCGCCGCCGGAAATCGGCGGCAACTGCCCCGGATCGCCAAGAACGAGGATGGGCGTGCCGAAACTCATCAAATCCCGCCCCAGCGCCTCATCGACCATGGAACATTCGTCCACGACGATCATCGCGGCTTTGGCGACAGGGCTCTGCCGGTTAAGCGAGAAGGTCGGCGCGATGGAAGTCTTGCCAGTCGTTTCGTCCTCAATCGCTTCTTCGCCACGTGGGCGATAGATCAGCGAATGAAGCGTGCGTGCGTTGCTAGCGCCTTTCGAGCGCAGCACCTGTGCCGCCTTGCCGGTAAAGGCCGCAAACTGCACATCGCCATCCACATGCTCGGCAAAATAGCGGGCGAGCGTCGTCTTGCCCGTACCCGCATAGCCGAACAATCTGAAAATAGGGCTGCGGCCGTCTTTGAGCCACTGCCCGACGGCCTTCAGCGCCTGATCCTGTTCCGGTGAAAACTGCATGATCCTTTCAGACAGGATTCGCCGCCCGAAAACAAGATCAAACCGTGATCAAACGGTTTTGCTCACCAGTGCTGCAAATCTGTCGAGATCGACATTGCCACCACTGGCGATCACCCCTACACGCTTACCTTGCAGCTTCGACGCCATCTGTCGTGCGCCAGCAAAAGCGAGACAGCCTGTCGGTTCGACCACCATTTTCATCCGGCTGGCGAAGAATTTCATGCCGTCAACCAGTTCATCGTCGCTAACGGCCAGAATATCACGAACAGTTTCGCGGATGATGGCAAAGGTCATGTCGCCAAGAGCTTGCGTCTGGGCGCCGTCCGCCAAGGTCTTCGGCACGTCGATGTGCACAATCTTGCCGGAGCGGAGCGACTGCTGGCCATCATTTCCGGCCATCGGCTCGACACCGTAGACGTCGCATTCCGGCGACAAGGCTTTTGCCGCTAGCGCTGAACCGGCCAACAGGCCACCACCGCCAAGACAGACAAACAGGGCATCAAGGGGACCGGTTTCCTCAATCAATTCCTTTGCCGCAGTTCCCTGCCCCGCAATTATATCAGGATGATTGAATGGCGGAATGAGGGTCAGCCCACCCTCTTCGGCCAGGCGCTTCGAAAGCACATCGCGGTCTTCTTCATAACGGTTATAGGTAACAACCTTCGCGCCATAGCCTCGCGTTGCATCAAGTTTCGCGCGCGGCGCATCCTCAGGCATGATGATGGTCGCGCCAATACCGAGCAGTTTTGCCGCAAGCGCGATCGCCTGCGCGTGATTACCGGACGAAAAAGCCAGCACACCTCGCGCTTTTTGCTCATCCGTAAACCGCGACAGAGCATTGAAAGCACCACGAAATTTGAAGGCACCGATGCGCTGGAAGTTCTCGCATTTGAAAAAGAACTGAGCGCCGGTTTCGCGGTCGATAGTTGACGACGTGAACACCGGCGTATGGTGCGCGTATCCTTCGATCTGCTTTGCGGCCGAAATAACATCATCATAAGTTGGAAGCTGGTTCATCATTCGCCTTTTCATTCTCTATTTCAGCATCGGCCATAGGCTCAGAACGAGCAGCAGGGCCATGATAAGGTTGAACCATTTCAATCGAACAGGATCGGAAAGCCAGTTGCGCAGCAATGTGCCAAACCCTGCCCAGACCGAAACGCTCGGCAAATTCACAATCGCGAAGGCGGAGCTGACCAGGAGCACGGCGACATAATAGTTGTCGTGATTGGCATAGGTGGCAATTCCCGTGATCGCCATTACCCAGGCTTTCGGATTGACCCATTGGAATGCCGCTGCCTGCAAGAAAGTCATTGGCTCAGCTTTATCTCGATGCTTTGCCTCTCCGATGGAACGCGACATAGCAATCTTCCAGGCAAGGTAAAGCATATAGGCGCCACCAGCGAATTTCAGCGCGGCATAGAATGACGGCACCGTTTCGATCAAAGCGCCGAGCCCGAAGCCGATCGCAAGCAGCAACACGAAGAAGCCCACACCGATTCCCAGCATATGCGGGATCGTTCGACGGAAACCAAAATTTACGCCTGATGCCAGAAGCATGAGATTATTTGGCCCCGGCGTAACGGACGACACGAAGGCGAAGACAAGAAGCGCCAGAAAAATTTCAACAGACATAGGACGGCCCCAATTTATGGGGACAAATTAGCTCAATAAAAAACCGGCACAATCGAAACATTGTGCCGGTTTTCAAACATATTGTATCGATTTCAGTTGAAAGCTTTTACATGCCTTCCGGGCCACGGTTCATGGCTGCAACACCCGTACGGCAGGTCTCAACCAGTCCGAGTGGCTTCATGATCGAGATGAACTGATCAATCTTGGCAGTCTTCCCGGTGATCTCCAGGATGAAGTGATCTGTCGTCGCGTCAACCACCTTGGCCTTGAATGCGTCGGCAAGACGAAGCGTTTCCGCCCTCGCCTCGCCTTTGCCGGCAACCTTCACCAGTGCCAGTTCGCGTTCAACCGGACGGTCGTGGCCAAGCTCAGAGGCGCGATGGCTGAGATCAACGACGCGGTGAACCGGAACAATCCGGGCCAGCTGGTGGCGGATCTGGTCAAGCACGTGCGGCGTGCCGCGCGTCACGATCGTAATGCGCGACAGGTGCTTTTCATGCTCGGTTTCCGAAACCGTCAGGCTTTCAATATTGTAGCCACGTCCGGAGAAAAGACCGATCACACGGGCAAGGACACCCGGCTCATTGTCGACGAGTACCGCAAGCGTATGCGTTTCCGGCGTTTGCGTTTCGGCTGCAATGAAATAGGCCGATCCGGAAGCTAGGTTCTGTGCATTCATGATTTCTTTCCTCCGGATCAGACGAGCGCGCGGCCCTTGGCATCGATGGCGTTGGCGACAGCTTCATCCGTTGCTTCATCCGGCAACAACATTTCGTTATGCGCCTTACCCGATGGGATCATTGGGAAGCAGTTGGCGAGATTTGCCACGCGGCAATCGAAAATAACCGGCTTGTCGATGTCGATCATTTCCTGAATGGCGGCATCGAGGTTGCCCGGCTTGTCACAACGGATACCATGTGCGCCATAGGCTTCAGCCAGCTTCACGAAATCCGGCATCGCCTCGGTATATGAGTGCGACAGGCGATTGCCATGCAGGAGCTGCTGCCACTGGCGCACCATGCCCATATACTGGTTATTCAGGATGAATATCTTGATTGGCGCATTGTGCTGGATGGCAGCCGACATTTCCTGAATGCACATCTGGATCGAGGCATCGCCCGCGATATCGATAACCAGTGCATCAGGGTGTGCGATCTGTACTCCGAGCGCTGCCGGCAGTCCGTAACCCATGGTGCCGAGGCCACCAGAGGTCAGCCAGCGGTTCGGTTCCTCGAAGCCATAGAATTGCGCAGCCCACATCTGGTGCTGACCAACTTCCGTGGTGATGTAAGTCTTCCGATCCTTGGTCAGTTCATAAAGCCGCTGAATTGCATACTGCGGCATGATGACGTCCTTGTTCGGCGCATAGGCGAGTGAATTGCGGGCACGCCAGCGATCGATCTGTTCCCACCAGGCACCGATTGCCTGCTTTTCCGGCTTCTTGTCAGAGGCACGGAACTGCCGAACAATATCTTCCAGAACATGCGCAACATCGCCGATGATCGGAACATCAACGCGAACGCTTTTGTTGATGGAGGATGGGTCGATATCGATATGAATTTTCTTCGAGTTCGGAGAAAATGCGTTCAGACGTCCGGTAATACGGTCATCGAAACGGGCACCGACGCACAGCATGACATCGCAGTCATGCATGGTCATGTTGGCTTCGTAAGTGCCATGCATACCGAGCATGCCGAGCCAGTTCTTGCCGGAGGCCGGATAGGCGCCCAGCCCCATCAGCGTGGATGTGATCGGGAAATTGCTGATCTCAACCAGCTCGCGCAGCAGACGGGAAGCTGCCGGGCCGGAATTGATCACACCGCCGCCAGAATAGATGACGGGCTTCTTTGCATTGACGAGCAGACGAACGGCGTCCGAAATTGCCTGCGCCTTGCCGTCGAGAACCGGACGGTAGCTGGTGCGCGGCGCGGTTTCCGGCGGCGTGTAAATACCCTTGGCGAACTGGATATCCTTAGGAATGTCGACCACAACGGGACCGGGACGACCGGTGGAAGCGACATGAAAGGCTTCGTGCAGGATGCGTGCCAGATCGTTGACGTCCTTCACCAGCCAGTTGTGCTTGGTGCAGGGGCGCGTGATACCGATCGTATCGCATTCCTGAAACGCATCGGAGCCGATCAGCGTTGTCGGAACCTGACCGGAAATGCAAACCAGCGGAATGGAGTCCATCAGGGCATCCTGCAGCGGCGTAACGGCATTGGTCGCACCCGGACCGGAGGTAACAAGCATCACACCAACTTTGCCGGTCGAACGCGCGTAGCCTTCCGCAGCGTGTCCTGCGCCCTGCTCGTGTCGGACCAGAACGTGCTGAACCTTGTCCTGCTGGAACAGTTCGTCATAGATCGGAAGCACAGCGCCGCCGGGATAACCGAAGATGCTCTCCACACCCTGATCGATCAAAGCCTGAATGACCATTTCTGCGCCGGTCATTTCGCGTGGATTGCTTGCTTCCTGCGTTTCTGCGGCGTTTGCGTCCGCCTCACGTTTACCTGCAGTCATTGTTCTCTTCCCGTCGTCTGCATTTCATTTCTGATTTGGATAATAAAAAAGGCCCCCGAGGGAGCCTGTCTTTCGCGCATGGGAGCTTTCGCCGGATGGTTACACCATCCTGCCCATGCGCGCCCGTACCACAAGAATAATAATCGTGTTCATGGTGGCGGACACTAATAGCCGGATTTGGCGTCGTCAACGCATAAATACATCGCCCGCGATATTTTCTTAGGCTCACCCGCCCCAAACGATAACTTTATTTCAACGGAAGATTCTTATCCTGACGCGAAACCTCCTGTTGAAAGTTGGGGCGGAGTGGGCAGCATGAGCGAAATCGGGGACAGTTCCAACGCGCGAGAACAGAGCGAATATGTGCAGCGCAATCGCACGGAAGGCTATGTCATCCAATGCGATGGCGAGAGTGCCATCGTCTCAGCGCTATCAGGCCCCTCTTCGGCAGCATCTGACGATTATTGGGCCGTAGGCCAGCTTATATCCATTCAGGCAGGCGACAATCGCGTCGTGGGACTCATCCGCAACGTGCTTGTTCCCGGTGATGTCTGGATACGCGGCGGTGACAACACGCTCCATGTCCATGTCGAGTTTCTGGGTGAAGTTCGCGTGCAACCGACCGGGCAGACCACTTTCAACGGCGGTATTTCGCAGTTTCCCCATCCCGGCGCTATTGCTCACCGTATCCGCGCCACCGACCTTGCTGCCATTTATGCGCAAACAGGTCACAGCAGCGTTTCAATCGGTACACTCACGCAGGACGCAACCGTTCCGGCTTACATATCGGTCGATGATCTTATCTCCCGACATTTCGCTATCGTCGGCACAACGGGCGTCGGCAAATCGAGCGCAGTCATCCTGCTGCTACGCCGGATCGTCGCCGAAAAGCCCAATCTGCGTGTGCTCATTCTTGATCCACACAATGAGTTCGCGAGCGCATTTCCCGATCTGGCCGTGGCGGTCGATCAGACGAATATCGAACTGCCATTCTGGATGCTGCGGCTGGATGAATTTGCAGATGTGATCTTTCGCGGGCGCGCGCCGGACCCGATGGAACTCGATATATTGCGTGATCTGGTTCAGCTAGCCCGCGAAAAAATGCAGGGCACAGAACTGTCAGCCGCGAAAACATTGCGACGGCAGCTTGCCGACCGCCAGAGCGTCAGCGCCGACACTCCCATCGCCTACCGTCTGCTTGACCTGATAGCCCTCATCGATGAGCGTATGGGTCTCCTCGACAGCAAGGCGGAACGTCCCTATCTGCGCAGCCTCAAAGCTCGGCTTGAATCGATCTCTGCCGATCCCCGCTTCCGTTTCATGTTCGCTGTAACTGGCGGCTCGGAAACAATGCGACAGGCCATTGGCCGGATTTTTCGCATCCCGCTGAACGGAAAACCCATCTGCACATTCCAGCTTGCAGGCTTACCATCCGAGGTTGTCAACGCTGTTGCTTCCATCTTGTGCAGACTGGCATTCGATATCGCCCTTTCAAGTGAGGGCAGCCTACAGACACTGGTAATCTGCGAGGAAGCCCACCGCTATATTCCAACCGACCGCGACGCCGGGTTCTGGCCGACAAGGCAGGCAATATCCCGAATTGCCAAAGAAGGTCGAAAATACGGTTCCTATCTCGGAGTTATAAGCCAGCGCCCCGGCGAGCTTGATCCAACGATCCTCTCACAGTGCAATTCGATTTTTGCGATGCGGCTCGGTAATGAACGTGATCAGGAAATCATCAAAGGTGCCATTCGCGGCGGCGCACAGAGCATGGCAGGCTTCCTGTCATCCATCGCCAACCGCGAAGCGATAGCCTTCGGCGAAGCGTTCTCAACACCGATGCGTCTCACATTCGAAACCATCCCACCTCATCAGCTTCCCGGACGCAGCAAAAGCGAGAGCGCTCTTTCCAGCTGGCGCAACGACGAAAAGATATCCCTCGACCGTATCGTTGAAAAATTACGTGCTTTTGAGAACAGTTCACAGACGGAACCGGTGGACCAACTCGGAGACGAGGATAATCTGTGGGGCAGCCCAGTCTCCACCAGTCGCCGTGACCAAGCGCCTACCGACGAAGCTTACCATCGCTCATCTTCTTCGCCGAGGCCACAAACATCACTCAGTCTCGACACAAAACAGAGTATTGAGAAGATGGGCGAACTGGTGCGCAGCTTTCGCAAGGATCGCGAGCGCTAGATAGTGTAGCGAATCCGAAAGTCCTATCAGCCTGAAGCTAGGCGCAGACGCGGTTACGGCCCATATTCTTCGCGGCATAGAGCATCTTGTCAGCGCGACGATAGAGATCTTTCGAGGTCTCGCGCCGATCCCATATCGCAAGACCGATACTGACGGTAACGCCAAGCTTTTCATCGCCAAGATCGATTTCGAGCGTCGATATGGCCTTGCGAATACGATTAGCAAGCTTGATCATCAATTCCGCGTCCATGTTCGGCGCAAGGACTGCGAACTCCTCGCCACCAAGCCGGGCGACAACATCATGATACCGTGTATAGTCCTTGAGACACCGCGCCACCTCCTGCAGCACGACATCGCCAATGTCATGTCCGTAGGTATCGTTCACGGCCTTAAAGTGATCGAGATCGATAATCATCAGTCCGACAGGCCGCTGTATACGGTCGAACTGGACCAGATATTCCTTTAGCGCCTCGTCGAAATAGCGCCGGTTCTGCATACCGGTCAGGCTGTCCGTCAGCGCGGCATGTTCGAGGGTCTGCGACCGTTCGGAAAGATCCTGCGTGATGACCTGCAGTTTGCCGTGGTCCAGCGCATCGGTGCGAATTTGGGGATAGATCAGGAACAACCCGCAAGCGATTGTCGCAATCAGCACCCAGATTGTGACGTGGTTCAGTTGGTCGAGTCTCGAAACCAGCTCATAGGCGTTCGCATCAAGAGGCAATGTCTGCAATTGTCCGATGTCGACACGAGCTTGATAAAGCAACAGCCCGATACCGAACATCAAAACAATCAGAATAAAAAATGCCCGTTCCGATTTATGAAACCGCATAGCCCGCGCCCACCTCTCCTGTTTCAGAGAGTGCCAGCGAGTTATTTCGTTGTCGTTAATTGAGCGAAGGCATCATCGGAATTTGCGTGCGTGCACCAGCGATCATCAAGCTGATTTCGAAACCAGGTCGACTGACGCTTTGCATATTGCCGAGTGGCGATAACCGAACGTTCAATGGCTTCTTCCCGCGACATCGAGCCTTGCAAAAATGCCGTGATTTCACGCACACCGATGGCCTTCATTGCCGGCAATGCCGGGTCGAGATCAAGCACCAGCAATGCCTTCACTTCGTCAATCGCACCATTGTCCCACATCAGGGCAAACCGCCGGGCAATACGCTCTGAAAGCCATGTCCGGTCCGGCAGCAAGACGATCTTGCGGGCGCTATCATCGTCTACCAGTGCCTGTCCCTTCGTCTGTTGCCATACAAGAAGCGACTTTCCAGTGCCTTCAAAAACCTCCAGCGCCCGAACGATGCGCTGGCTGTCGAAAGGTTGAAGGGTTGCGGCCATCTCCGGGTCACGTTCGCTCAGAAGCCGGTGAAGAAGTTCCGGACCGTCCGTCTCCATACGTCCTCGCCAATAGGCGCGAACATCACCCGGCACCTCTGGCATCTGCGACAGTCCACCGAGAAGCGCTCTGAAATAAAGCCCCGTCCCGCCAACGAAGATCGGGGTCCTGTGCTTCATGGCAGGTTGCGTTAGCAGGTCAGCTACATTATCCAGCCATCGTCCGGTCGAATAGGACGTCGATGGCGCGACGTGTCCATAGAGATGATGTTCTGCCGCAGCGAGATCCGCTTTGTTCGGCCGCGCAGTCAGAAGGTCAAGAACATCGTAAACCTGCATGGAATCAGTGTTCACGATGAAACCGCCGGTCTCATGAGCCATGCGAATGGCAAGTGCCGACTTGCCGCTGGCCGTCGGGCCAGCTATCAGGATTGCATTCGTGATCGCACCCTCATTCATCGTCGGAATTGCTCTCCATGTCCCAACAGGTTTCTCTCGTCGCCACTTTGATTGCCAATCCGGCCAAGGCCTCGCTTGCATCAGCGCTTGGGATTAAAGCCTCAGCGGCAGTGAATGCAACTGGACTCTATTGGCTGGCCGACAACATTGCCTGCGACATTGCGCTTCCATCGGGGATCAGCAGTGACGAAGCCGAAACCCTGCTGCGCCATTCGCTTGATGGCGCGCCGGTCGACGTGGTGGTGCAGGAACAGGAGCACCGACGCAAGAAAATTCTGATTGCCGACATGGATTCCACGATGATCCAGCAGGAGTGCATCGATGAACTGGCAGAGGAAGCCGGGCTGCGCGAGCATGTGGCTGCAATCACCGCGCGCGCCATGAACGGCGAGATCGCTTTCGAACCAGCCTTGCGCGAGCGGGTCGCCTTGTTGAAAGGTCTGCCGCTCAACGTAATCGACAAGGTCATTTCAACCCGCATTACACTGATGCCCGGCGGCCCGGAACTCGTGCGCACCATGCGTAAACATGGCGCCTACACGGCGCTTGTGTCCGGCGGTTTCACCTCATTCACCCAGCGTATCGCCGAAATGATCGGCTTCAACGAAGATCGTGCGAACAGGCTGATCGACGATGGCTTGCATCTGACCGGGCTGGTCACAGAACCAATTCTCGGCCGGGAAGCCAAGGTCGAGAAACTCGAGGAAATCGCCGAACGTCTTGGCCTCACACCAGATGATGCAATCGCAGTAGGTGACGGGGCGAACGATCTCGGCATGATTCAGCTTGCAGGCACCGGCGTCGCACTCCACGCAAAGCCGACCGTAGCTGCGCAGGCCAGAATGCGGGTTGACCATGGCGACCTGACCGCCCTCCTCTATATTCAGGGCTATCGAAAGACGGATTTCGTTCAATGATCATTCTGGAAACGCCACGCCTCATCATCCGGAACTGGGAAGATCGCGACCGCAACCTTTTCCATGTCATCAATTCCGATGAAGAAGTCATGCGTTTCTTTCCCTTTCGCAGAAATCGCTCGCAATCGGATGAACTGTTCGACCACCTCCGGAAGATGATTTCTGAAACGGGTCTCGGTTTCTATGCGCTGGAAGAAAAAGAAGAAGGTCAGTGCATCGGTTTCGCCGGTCTCGCCCGCACTGACCTTGAACCTTATTTACCGGATGGCACCGTTGAAATCGGCTGGCGGCTGGCCCCTCCCTTTTGGGGCAAAGGCTATGTGACCGAAGCAGGCAAAGCGCTGATCGAATACGCTTTCGGCACCCTTGGCCTCACCGAAGTGGTTTCCTTCGCTGTCCATAATAATGAGCGGTCTACAGCCGTCATGCGCCGCATCGGCATGACCGGCGACCCGTCGAGCGATTTCGACCATCCCCGCGTGCCGGATGAAACTCCGCATTTGAAGCTTCATTCGGTCTACCGCATTCAAGCAGCCTGACCGGCCACCCAGCCCGAAGACCATGCCCACTGGAAATTATAGCCGCCGAGCCAGCCGGTAACATCGACGACTTCGCCGATGAAAAACAGGCCGGGAACGGATTTGGCTTCCATGGTCTTGGAGTCGAGATCGCGCGTATCGACCCCTCCAAGCGTAACCTCCGCCGTACGATAGCCTTCCGAACCGGCGGGCTTGATGCGCCAGTCGTTTATCACGGCCTCGACACGGCGGAACATCTTGTCGGACATATCCGCCAGATGACCGGTCACACCAATTTCCTCGGCTATGGTCTGCGCAAGTTTTCTCGGAAGATAAAGCGCCAGTGCGGTCTGCAATGCCTGCTTGCCGTTCTGTTTGCGCTGCTCACGCAGGGCTTCGAAAATGTCCGTCTCCGGTAGCATCGCAAGGCGGATTTCATCTCCTTCACGCCAGTAGGAAGAAATCTGCAGGATCGAAGGGCCACTGATACCGCGATGTGTAAAAAGCATCGCTTCGGCAAATTTCGTTTTGCCACAGGAGACAACGGCATCGACGGCAACACCGGCCAGCGGCTTCAGCCGTTCCAGCGTGTTGGGTTCAAATGTCAGCGGCACCAGTGCCGGGCGGGTTTCGACAATCCGCAATCCAAATTGTGTCGCGATATCGTAGCCGAAGCTTGTAGCTCCCATCTTCGGGATAGATTTCCCGCCACAGGCCACGACCAGTGATCGACAGCGAACCGGTCCATCCGTTAGCTGAAGCGTAAAACCATGTGCGGATTTTTCGACCGAACTGACACTGCAACCAAGCTTTAGTCGCGCGCCATGGCGCTTCATTTCCCCCAGCAACATTTCAATTATCTGCAACGCCGAGCCATCACAGAAGAGCTGCCCGAGTGTCTTCTCGTGATAGGCGATACGATGACGTTCCACGAGCGCAATGAAGTCGCGCTGCGTGTAGCGGCTCATAGCAGAGATACAAAAATGCGGGTTCTGCGAGAGATAATTTTTCGGACTTGCATGAAGATTGGTGAAATTGCAGCGACCACCGCCCGATATGCGGATTTTCTCACCGGCTGCCTTTGCGTGATCCACGACCAGCACGGAACGCCCGCGTTTGGCCGCCTCGATGGCACACATCATGCCTGCCGCGCCAGCGCCTATGACCACAATATCGACTGTTTCCAACTCACCCTACTCCGAATGGCGCCGGTCCATAGCATACCGGAGGCGAATGAAACAGAAGGCTCTGCCATTTCGAACGACAAATAAGGGAGTGCTCGAATCTCTTTGTACGGTTCTGGCGCCAAGTGGCTCAAACCGCAAAACAAAACGGCATTGCAGATTTCCCTGCAATGCCGCTTCAGCAGTACATTCAATTGAGGATCAATTGATCCGGACAGTCACGAAACGCAGTTCCCCCGAACGAGAAGCCAGCATCATAAGTGCATTCTTGCGTCCTTCTCGGCGCAGTGCGTCAATGCGCTTCTTCACGTCTTCCGGCGTCTTCACGTTCACCTGCCCGATATCGACGATAACATCGCCGGTTTCGATACGCTTCTCGCCAGCAGCTGAACCAGGAGAGACGTAAAGAACAGCAACGCCTTCTACATCTTCGGCAATGCCAAATTCTCCGCGAACATCGTCATTCAGCTCGCTGAGCTTCATTCCAAGAACGCTCGGGGCAGCGTCACTCTTCTGTTCTTTTTTTGACGTATCCGGCGTTTCCGCACCTTCATCACCGCCCTCGCCCTCGGGCAGCGGAGCCTGATCTTCCGTCGCAGCTTCGGTGCTCTTGTCATCCTCGACCAGACGTCCGAGCTTGACCTTCACCGTCTTTTCCTCACCCTGACGAACCACGACAATCTCGACTTCCTTGCCAACCGGGGTTTCTGCAACCAGTCGCGGCAGATCGCGGGCGGTATCGACCGGCTTGCCTTCGTAGCGGATCACGACATCTCCGGCTTCAATGGCCTTGTTGTCGACACCGGAATTTTCGATCAGCCCGGCAATCAGCGCGCCCTTGGCTTCCTTCAGTCCAAGGCTCTGAGCGATATCCTCGGTAACAGGCTGGATACGTACACCAAGCCAGCCACGGCGAACTTCACCGAACTCCTTGAGCTGGTCGATAACACCCACAGCCATTTCCGCAGGGATGGCAAAGCCGATACCGATAGAGCCGCCCGAGGGCGAGATGATTGCAGTGTTGATACCGATCACCTTGCCATCCATATCGAACAGCGGCCCACCGGAATTGCCACGGTTGATGGCCGCATCGGTCTGGATGAAGTCATCATAGGGACCGGAATTGATATCTCGCTTGCGGGCCGAAATAATGCCCGCAGTCACCGTTCCACCAAGACCGAAGGGATTGCCAATCGCAAGGACCCAGTCGCCGATACGCGCCTTTTCCGAATTACCGAACTCTACGGCCTTCAGCTTATGCTTGGACGGATCAACCTTGAGGATCGCCAGATCGGTCTTGATGTCTTTTCCGACCAGTTCCGCTTTCAGCTTGGACCCATCGTTGAAATTGACTTCGATCTCATCCGCATCGGCGATGACGTGATTGTTCGTGACGATGAAGCCCTTTTCGGCATCGATGACGAAGCCGGAACCCAGCGACTGGACCTTGCGTGATTCATCGCCTTGCGCGCCGCCCTTGTCACCGAAGAAGTCCTTGAAATATTCCTGGAACGGAGAGCCTTCCGGCACCTGCGGCATCGGAACCGCACCGTCACCTTCGCCATCTTCCTTGACGGTCTGTGAGGTCGAGATGTTCACCACTGCATCCAGCAGCCCTTCGGCCAAATCGGCAACAGAAGCCGGCCCCTGAGCCGCGATTGCCGGAGGTGTTCCTACCGAAAGAGTGCCAGCGACGGTCATCGCCCCCAATGCCACGGTTGCGAAAAGGGTGCGAGCAAATCCCGCCTTTGGTGCAATTACCATGAAGCCCTGCTCCGTTCCTGTCTGCTTGCAGTCGTTTGATTAGCGATAGATGTACTAAGGCTTGATCGCTGCAAAATACGGCCTGTTTACGGCCCCGCATAGACTACAGACAATAAATAACGGAAGGAAAGCGGCTTATCCCCTGACAAGCCAGACAATGCCGACGCCGATTGCGAGCGCTGCAATCCCGGCAATGCGCAACATGTTCTCCGGCGTCTCACTCGCTTCACGAGCAAGCTTCTTCGCCAAGGAAGGAAAGCCGCCGTAGAGCAGCCCTTCGAGAACGAAGAGAAGACCTACGGCGGCTAGAAAATCGCTCATGAGCGTTTGACCCGGTTGTTACTGGGCAGGCGTTGCCAGCTTGCCGCCAGCATCGCGGAAGAACTTGAAGAACTCCGAGTCCGGCGAGAGAACCAGCGTTGTATCCGGGGTCTCAAGGGCTTCACGATAAGCAGACATCGAGCGGTAGAAGGCGAAGAAGCCAGGGTCCTTGCCTGCAGAGCCTGCGAATATCTCACTGCGCTGCGCATCGCCTTCACCACGAAGGATTTCCGATTCCTTGCGCGCTTCTGCAATCGTTTCGACGACCTGACGATCCGCGACAGCGCGGATGCGCTGGGCAGCTTCACGGCCACGGGCACGCAGGCGCTCTGCTTCGGCAAGACGCTCTGCCTTCATGCGGTCATAGGTCTGCTGCGAAACTTCAGCCGTCAGATCGGTACGACGGATACGCACATCGGCGATGGTCAAGCCAAGCGACGTCGCATCGGGACGAAGCTGGTCACGCACTTCGCGCATCATGTCGCCACGCTCTTCCGAAAGTGCCGCTTCGAATCCGCGCTGGCCGTAGACGCTACGCAATGCAGCATCAAGACGAGTACGAAGACGCTGCTCGGCAAGCAGCGTGCTGCCCGAAACGGTTTCACGGAACTTGCGCGCATCGGTAATGCGATAAACGAGGAACGCGTCGACGTCATAGAACTTGCCGCCCGAAACCTGAACGCGGATATCGTCCAGATCGAAGCGCAGCAGGCGATCATCGATCAACTGCACAGTATCTGCATCAAGGAAGCCAAAAGGTAGTTTGAAGTAGATGCCCGGTTCCGTCTTCACATCAACGATCTGACCGAAGCGAAGCACGATAGCCTGCTGACGCTCGGATACGATGAACGTGGCGGAGTAGATCAGGAAAGCGATGACGGCGATAATGCCGCCAATGATTGGGAGCCTGTTCTGAGCCATTACTGGTTACCTCCGCTCGGGGTCGTCGTGGTCGCATTCACGCCTGGGCGTGGCTGCTGGCGCATGAGTTCGTTCAGCGGCAGATAAGGCACGACATCCTTTCCAGGTTCGACAATGACTTTCTTGGTGCTCTTCAGCACCTGTTCCATGGTTTCGAGGAACAGACGGTTACGCGTTACTTCCGGCGCCTTCTGGTATTCACCCAGAACGGAGCTGAAACGCTGCGCCTCACCTTCCGCGTCCTGAACGACACGGTTCTTGTAAGCGGCTGCTTCTTCGCGAAGCTGGGCTGCTTCACCACGAGCCTGACCGAGCTTCTGGTTCGAATACTGGTTCGATTCTTCCACGAAACGGTCTTCGTCCTGTTCGGCACGCTGCACTTCATCGAAGGCATCAGCCACTTCACGCGGCGGTGCTGCATCTTCGATGGAAACGGCATTGATCTGGATACCCGTTTTGTAGGTATCGAGCGTCTGCTGAACAATATCGCGAACACTGGATGCGATTGCCGAACGGTTGTCGCGGAAAACGTCCTGAGCCGGTCGACGGCCAACGATTTCGCGGATCGCGCTTTCAGAAACCTGCTGCACCATCGCATCCGGATTATCGACGTTAAACAGATAGGCCTGCGGATCGGAAACGCGATACAAAACCGAGAACTGAACGTTGACGATGTTCTGGTCGCCCGTCAGCATCAGGCCCTGCGTCGCACTTCGGTTGCCCTGCCCACCGATATTGATCTGCTTTTCGACGATCTGCGCCTTTTCATAGGTTTCAATCGGCCACCAATGGAAATGCAGTCCCGGTTCGGACACTTCTTCCTTCGGCTTGCCGAAGCGCAATTCAACAGCGAGTTCGTCCGGCTGCACGGTATAGACGGACTGGAAGAGCCAGAAGCCGACAACTGCCGCGCCAATAAGGAAAAGAACGCCGCGATTGCTGCCGCCCTTGCCACCACCACCGGGGAAGACCTGCTTCAGACGATCTTGTCCTTTGCGCAGAATATCTTCGAGATCAGGTGGTGTGTTCTGGCCGCCGCCACGTGGGGCCTTTGGCCCTTGTCCCCAAGGACCGCCATTATTGTTGTTATTGTTGTTATTGTTATTATCGCCGCCGCCACCCCATGGGCCGCCGCCACCATTCTGATTACTCCAGGGCATCCTCACCTCTCGTCCAGGCGACGGGAAAGCGAGCTGCCCACTCCCGTCATCAACTAATGTTTCCGTTTTATAGGCATCGGGAGGTCCGCTTTCAACGCGAAGACGACAAAATTCGTGAACTATGCTTTACACAGCACGTTTTTCGTACACAAAATAGCGCGTTGGGTGACTATCCTTGTCACCAGCGGGCACATCCTCCTGCGAAACGACGCGCCAGATTTGGAGGTCGATTTCTGGAAAATGCGTATCTCCATCGATCTCGGCCAGCACGCGGGTCAGGTGAATATGGTCCGCGAGAGGCAAAGCCTGCGCATAAATTTTCCCGCCGCCTATGACGCAAACCTCTCCGACACCCAGGTCAGCGGCCAGTTTTTGTCCGAGCGCAATTGCCTCTTCGAGAGAACCGATAGCACTTGCACCTTCAGCCTGAAATCCGTTGTCCCTCGTCACGACAATATTGGGCCGTCCCGGCAAGGGGCGCCCAATAGATTCCCAAGTCCGCCGCCCCATGATAACCGGCTTGCCGAGCGTCAGGGCCTTGAAGCGTTTGAGATCGGTTGAAAGCCGCCACGGCATATCATTGTCGCGCCCAATGACGCCGTTTTCGGCGGCAGCAACAATGATCGAAACAATCGGTTCTTGTACGGACATGGAATGCCTCAAACAGCAATCGGCGCTTTGATCGTCGGATCGGCCTCGTAGCCCTCAAGCTGGAAGTCCTCGAAACGAAAGGCAAAGAGGTCCTTCACATCCGGATTGATCCACATTGTCGGCAATTTCTTTGGTATTCGGGTAAGCTGCAGGCGCGCCTGATCGAAATGATTGGCGTAAATATGCGCATCCCCGAGCGTATGGATGAACTCTCCCGGTTTCAGACCGGCAACCTGCGCGATCATCATCGTCAACAACGCATAGGAAGCGATATTGAACGGCACGCCCAGAAATATGTCCGCAGAGCGTTGATAAAGCTGGCAGGAGAGTTTTCCATCGGCGACATAGAACTGGAAAAGACAGTGGCATGGCGGCAAAGCCATTTCATCGACCAGCGCCGGGTTCCATGCCGATACAATCAGTCGCCGCGAATTGGGATTTCCATGCAGCATCTTGAGAAGATTCGCGATCTGATCGATATGACGACCATCCGGCGCTGGCCAGGAGCGCCACTGATAACCATAAACCGGGCCCAAGTCGCCATTCTCGTCTGCCCATTCATCCCAGATCGAGACGCCATTTTCCTTCAGATAGGCGATATTCGTATCACCTTTCAGAAACCAGAGCAGCTCATGGATGATCGAGCGAAGATGCAGCTTCTTGGTCGTGAGAACCGGAAACCCCTCTTCGAGATTGAAGCGCATCTGATGTCCGAAAACCGATCGCGTACCTGTACCCGTGCGGTCACCACGGTCGGTGCCGTTATCCAGCACATGTTGAAGAAGATCGAGATAGGTGCGCATGGGGGATGATCCAGAATCCGATTCGTTTAAGCCACTATAAAGAAAAACCCCGGTGTAAGGCACCGGGGCTTCGGATTCACCAGATCGCTGTGGATCAAAGGCCGCCGAGTTTTCCGAGCTGCTTGGCGACCAGATAATAGAAGGTAACGCGATTCTTGTTGCGATCACCCTTCATGACTTCCGCAACATGCGCGACGACTTCGTCACCCTTAGCTTCGTCATCAACGCCGAGTTTCTTGGCAACCCAATTGGTGCGGACGCGCTTCAATTCTTCCGGGTCCGTTGCCGAAACGAGCGAGGAATCGCGATTGCGCAGCGCAATACCCAGATGCTTGACGATCTTGTCGACTACAGCTTCATCGGCACCGGCATCGTAGCGACGGACATCCGCGAGATATTCACTCATATATCCACTCTCCTTCGAATGGGGTATCAGCACCCCGTTTCAGCCACGGAATCCGGCTATATAAGAATTTACTTGCCGACCCCGATATGTTGCGAGGATTGACCAGCAAATGCAGGCTGTCAATGAAAAATGAACACAAGGGCTGGTTGTCGGGAGCCTATTGGCAAAACCCGTTAAAAACTACGCACCCTCTTCCAATCATGATCAACCGCGCCTATATACGGCGTGTCGGCGCAAGCTGACTATGGTGATAAATGGACGGTGTAATAAACCCATTGGACCCGGGGGCGGTACCCGGCGCCTCCACCAGAATACAAATCAGCCTATCGGTTTGTATTGTGGCGGGGGCGAAACAGGATCGACAAGGGTGTAAAGATCGCTCTTTTACTCGGCATGATACCACCGTTATCGGGTCAATTGAGTAGTTGCAAATGACAACAAAGCTCAGGGTTATGCTCTCGCTGCCTAATGGCGGTGCGGGAAACCCACTCTAAAGTCCTTAGGGTTAGCCCCTTAAGGCGGGGTTCGGAGGCACCTGGCAACAGAAGCCTCCACTTTCCCTTTCACATTGCTTATGCAGCGGCGGCTTCCGTATCGAGTTCACTTGCCTTGCGCGAAAGAACGATCTGCGTCAGCACGAAGGCTGTGAGCGCACAACCGGCAATTCCGCCGACCATCGGCACAGCCGTTCCGTCAAAGAACGAGCCTGTCACACCAATGGCAACGCCGCCAATCACGAAATGCAGCGTACCCATCAGCGCAGAAGCAGTTCCTGCAATCTCGCCGTGGTCTTCCAGAGCCAGCACCGCCGTTGTCGGGATGACAAGGCCAAGGAAACCATAGCCAACGAACAGGAAGCCTGCGATCAACCAGAGCGACTGATGCCCCATGAGTGCGGCGGCGAACATGGCGAGCATTGCCGCTGCAAATCCGGAAACGGCGAATCGCATGACACGGCGAAGCCCGAAGCGTGCCCCCAACCAGCCGTTCAACTGCGAAACGCCAAAGAACGATACTGCATTGGCCGAAAACGCGATGGCATATTGCGTCGGCGTCAGGCCGTAATGGTCGATAAGCACGAAGGACGAGTTGGCGAGATAGACGAAAAAGGACGCGATGCCAAAGCCGCCAACAAAGACCAGTCCGAGGAAATAGCGATCCTTAAGCAGACGACCGTAGCCGCGCAAGGCGCTGCCCAGATTGCTTTCAAGCCGGGCCTCTGCTGTCCGCGTCTCTTTCTGTGCAGTGGCCACCAGAATGATACCAATAACGGCAGCGACCAGAACCGCCCAGAAAACACCACGCCAGCCAAAGAAGCTGATGATGACGGAACCGGTCAGCGGCGCCAGAATCGGCGAAATGGAGAAAACCAGCATCAGAAGCGACATCAGACGCGCTGCCTCGATACCTGTGTGAAGGTCTCGCACGACGGCGCGCGGGATGACCATACCAGCTGCGGCACCCAGCCCCTGAACGAAGCGGAAAAGCACGAGCACATCTATATCGGTCGCGACGGCGGAGCCAATGCTGCCGATACCGAACAAGACCAGACCGCCATAGAGCGGAAGTTTACGCCCGACCATATCGGACAGCGGCCCGCAGAAAAGCTGCGCAACCGCGAGAGCAATGAAAAAGGCCAGAAGGCTCATCTGCACCGCACCAGTTTCCGCGTGCAAATCGGCGGCAATGGTGGGCAGAGCTGGCAGATACATATCGATCGCAAATGGGCCAATGGCGGAAAGAAGGCCAAGAACAATGGCATTGCGCACAAGACTGGAAGCCATGGGGGACGCGCTTTCATCAATGTTTCGTGAGGTTCCCGCACCGATTTCGGATCTCCGGTTTTGCTTGGGAGGATGGCGCCGTCGGGCTCGCAAAACCGGTACAGGACAGATAAATATTTGTATTCGCTACCGGTTTTCGTTCCATCTTAACGATATCGACCTGTTTTCCATTACGGTCGACACTTGAAAACTCTGTAGCGAAAGGCATTCTATACGCATGGTCAAAACAGATTTGACACTGATGTCAAATTAGACACCATTGTCCAAAACGTCAAGCTATCTTATGTTGGAGTCATGAAGCCTACTGACATTATCGACATGGCCGCCCTGCCCGAGAAGCGTGCTGCATCCGAAAAGGGCCTGAATTCCGCGGTAATAAAGCCCGGACAGTGCATGAAGCGCGACTTCATTTTGTGCTCTGCTGCGCGTGTTTTCAATCGCGACGGATTTCAAGGCGCGAGCATAGACCTCATTGCCAACGAAGCGGGCGTGTCACGTCAAACCATCTATAATCACTATCGCGATAAGGAAGCTTTGCTTGCTGCCGTCGTCGAGGATGCGCTTGCACGTATGAACGCGAGCCTGTTCGCAGTTCTGGCCACTTTCCCCCAGACTGGCGAAAATCTGGAGCATGATCTGGTGGCTTTCTCGATCCGTATGAGCCGGAATTGCATATACGATTCGTCCGGTGCGTTTCTGCGCAAGGTAATGCAGACCAATGAGACCAACCTGCCGCTTGCAGCCAATATTTGCAGCACCAAAGGCCCGGCACAAGCCATCCCGGCCATAGCAGCCCGTCTGGCGCGCCTCGCCATGGATGGTCATCTGCGCGTCGACGATCCGGACCTTGCCGCACGCCATTTCATGGCGCTTATCAATGCCGACACGCACTACCATATGCTAACCGGTCAGGGTGTGGACGATGCAATCATCGAAAAGAGCGCCGTCAACGGAGTACGCACGTTCCTGATGGCCTTCGGAAGTCGATAGAGGCAAGCGCACCCTATTGCGTTCAAAAATTGCACATCTTTCCGCCACAGGCGTCGCCCTATTGCTTTTTCAGATCATATATCATCCGTTCCGGCGAGAACGAACTTGACATCGACCTCCGAATCCGTGGGATAAGCAAACCATGGTACAGGACCTAATCCGTTACGATATTCTCGCTCAGGAAGCCCTACGCGGCGTCATTCGCAAGGTTCTTGCGGAAGTGGCCAAGGCTGGCTTGCCAGGCAACCATCATTTCTTCATCACGTTCCTGACTGGAGCGCCCGGTGTGCGAATTTCCTCGCGCCTGAAGGAGAAATATCCCGAGCAGATGACAATCGTTTTACAGCATCAGTTCTGGGACATGCTCGTTACGGATCAGTTGTTCGAAGTCGGTCTGTCTTTCGGTGACATTCCTGAAAAGCTGACTGTACCTTTTTCTGCCGTCCGTGGTTTCTACGACCCTTCGGTCAATTTCGAACTCGAATTCGATGTCGCGATCGCACAGCCAGAAAGCGACAATGACGAAGGCGGCAATGTAGCCCCTATCGAAATCCTCCCCACGGAAGCACCGGTCGAGAAGGCAGAAAAGCCTAAATCGAAGTCGCGCAAGACTGCAGCCGAAAAAGAAGCCGCTGCGGCCAAAGACAACAATCCAGATGATGGCACCGACAAGGAAGCCAAACCTTCTGCCGATGTTGTTTCACTGGATGCTTTCCGGAAAAAGTAATTCCGCACACACCATCCTCATGTGAATAATGGGCCAGAAACCCGTTTGTTTGATTGGACAGTTCCGTTTCACTGTTGATCGTGATCAATGGTGAAAAGCAAACCGGCGCTTTATACTCTGTTCTGACGGCAACCAGTTCAGGATTGAGTTCGATGATTCGTGCAATTGCTCAGGCAGTATTGTGGGTAAGCGGCATTGTCGCGGCTTTCTTCGTGGCAAAAGACGAACCCAACTTTCCGCTTCTGCAGATGACAGTTGGGCTTATACTTCTTATTCTGGCGTCCTTGGCCATCTGGTGGTTCACCAACCCCAAAGATCCACAGAAGTAGAACCAGCCTATTACGAGCTTGCGAGACAGGGCCGAAACGCGGTAATTTTTCAGGAGCCTTCAACATTTCCGCGTGGTTCCATGAGCGATATCGTCAATCTCAGACAGTTCAAAAAGCAGAAAGCCCGCGCTGAAAAAGAAAAGCAGGCTGACCAGAACCGCATTCAATTCGGTCGTACGAAGACCGAAAAAGCTTTCGCTCGCACGGAGACGACAAAAGCGGAACGTTTTCTGGATCAGAACCGTCTGGAAAAAAACGATAAGCCGGACGAGACAAAGTGAACTCGTCAGGACGTTTACGCAAACATTCCGTCAGTATTCGCGGGCACGCAACCAGCTATACGCTTGAAGACCCGTTTTTCGAACTGGTTGAGGAAATTGCGGCCACACGGGAGCTTTCCGTAGCGGCCCTGATCGCAGAAGTCGACAGCAAGCGTGACAGATCAATCAATCTGTCTTCCGCACTTAGACTTCATGTTCTGGATTGGCTCAAATCCAGAGTAACTCAAGGCTGAGGTACAGGCACCACAGGCGTCGTTTCCAGACTTTTCAGGAATTCGTTGAGGGATTGACCACCTTCCGGCGATGCCAGAGGATCTTTCGATCCACCCGCCGGTCCGCCTTGCGGCTTCTCAGCCTCAAGCCGTTGAGCTTCCGCGGCGGTTTTCCGAGCCGCTTCGCGCGCACTGGCTTCGGCACGACGTCTCACCTCGTCCTCACGCTGCGAACGATCACGTTCCACTTCATCTGCTTCGAACAGCCCAAGCTGACGACGAAGGCGCTGCTTCTCCATCAAACTCGCCTGCATGGATTCAACACGTTCCTGTTCGCGTTCAAGCGCACGCTGGGTCAGAAACTGAACGAGCGGCTGCTTGTCGAATGACACCTCCGGCGCGCTATAACTTCCGCCGAGAGAAAAGGCCACCTGCGGAGAAATACCTGTATCGGCGCCATCCCCGTTCTGGAACGTCAAAGTACCGTTTCCGCCAATTCCCAGTGTCGACAGATCGAATTGCAGATCGCTGAGAAGAGCCGCATTTCCATCGCTCAGATTTGCCGCAGCCATACGCGCGACACCGCCGCTGATCGTAAAGTCAAACCGCGTGTTGCCTGGCGCAAATGTGCCCTGCCCGGCTGCCTTGTCGGCAATGCCGACAAATTGCTTGGAAGCAAGCTTGTCGGAACCGGAGAACTGATCGCCCGTTGCATCGGCCGCCGCTATCATTGCAGGCAATGCCGCCCCATCCAGACCGTCGACGGTGAAATTCTCCACGTCAAAACTTGCCGCTCCCGCCAGCGATCCGACCAGCGCCGCAACGCTCTCGCCGCTACCATTCAGATTGACGGCAGCTTTCACCACACCGCCCAGCGGTGCAGAACCGTTCTCTAGCTGGTAAAAATCCTTGAGCTTTGCGCCACTCCATTTGAGCTCTGTCGAGAGGAGTGCATTCTTGTCGCTATTGCTCAGAGAAACATTTCCAACCAGATATCCACCTGCCCAGTTGCCGGTCAATTCGTTCAACTGAAGACTATCCATGGTCTTCAGAAGCCGTGTTGAAAACTCCGTAGCGGTCCCGAACCCTTCCATATGAGCTTGCGCCACGTTGAGCTTCATATCCAGCAATAACGGCAGGGACGGACGGACCGCGAATGCACCACGTGGCCAGATTGTCTTCGCGGTGGGCTTTGCCGGCTCAAATGCATCCTGCCCAAGCATGATAGCAGCAAGACTATCAACCTCGAGCGTCGCGAGCTTTGCCTCACCCTTCAACTGCGGCAGGCCGCTATCGGCAAAATTGGCCTCCAGCCGCGCGGAAACATCTTCGCCATCCAGCTTTCCTGTCAGATTGGGAAACCGCAAGATACCCTTTGCGAACTGAAAATCGCTGGTAAGGTCTGCTGAAAGACCTTCACCAAATCCGGGCAGCGCGAAACCGACCGTTGCGATGAATGGTTGCAGATCGGCGGAACTCAGCTGGGCCTTGCCACTGGCAGCGATATCCCCTCCGACCAGCGAAATCACGCCATCAGTTGTGGCCGTCCCGTCAGGCGCCGCCAGTTTGAGTAATGTCCGCATACCTGCACTCGGCGCGCCCTGCATGCTCAGGTCGGCGGTAAGTTCACCAGCCAGCCCCAAGGGCAAGGCGGGCATACCGATCAACGCAAGTACCACTTCACCTTGATCCGATGTAGCAGTGCCGTTCAATTGCATCTGCAACGGCTCGCTCTCACCCTCGCCACCGCTCGCCGTGCCCGACAGGTCCAGCTTCATGCCGCCTGTTTTTCCGGTAACACTGAACGAAAACTCCCCGACACCGGGAGCGCTTTTGGTGTTCGCCTCAGCAGGCCGGGCACTCTTACCCTTGGATGCCGCGCCTTTAGCAGGTGTCTTGTCCGCCACTGGCACGGACGGCGCCACCGCATTGGCGATGACATTGATCTCGCTATCCTCGAACAGCCCAGGGAAATTTGCCGCGCGCAACGAAAGCGCATGAAACAGCGGTAGCTGGGGATAGCGGTTGGCCATCAGCGAGAGGAAACGCGAAAGATCTCCAGACAGTATCGTCGCATCGAGCGAGCCGGAAGGCGTATTGGAGAAGGGTTCGTAGGTGCCTGTTGCAGTAAGCGTCGTGCCCGCTACATCGCCAACCAGCAGCCGGTCGAAATCGAAGCGCCCGTCATGCAGCCGGAGCGCCATGTCGACATTGGCCGCTTCCATGTCCTGATAGCGGACAGGCCCTGCCTTGAATGCCAGGTTCAGCGATTGGCCATCGAGAAAATCCAGCCCGTCACCACTGGAAAAAAAGGCTGTAAAAGCTTGCAGCACTTCGCTTTCCACCGCTCCACCATTGAGGGCGAGCGTAATTGCAGGCTGTGCCAGACCCTTTACTTCGCGAACAAACGAACCTTTGAGTGTGGTTTTCCCCAACGCAATTTCGAGATTGTTGATCCGCTGCATTCCGTCGCGAAGATCGACCTGTCCTGAAAAACCCGCGCCTTCGAGCTTGCGCACGGAATCGTCAACGGTCTCGTTCAGCCAGCTTGCGAGACCGGACGGCTGACGCGAGGCAACGAGCATATCCCCCTTGAAGCCGAAATCCTTGCCAACCGAGAGCGTACCCTTGGCTTCCACCTTGGTTCGCCCCGGAAGATCAGCAGCGAACTGACGAATATTCCAGTTCTTTCCGTCAGGTTCCGCGCTCACTGTGACCGAGCGTATCGTTGTGCCGCCCGCGATGACGGCAGGAAGGCGCAAATCCACATTGCCGGGTATGGTGGGAATGGGAAGTTGTTCGAGAACGCGGCGCGCTATCGCAATACGATCAGTAACCGGCACGGCAGAACCGGATTGTTCTTCGCTGGCGGCTTCATTCGGGCCCCAGAAAAGCTGCTGTCCGTCGGCGCTGACCTCGAAACGCGGCTTGGCGCCATAATCAATGAATGCCTTGCCATTCACCACATAAGGATTGTCGGCAGGCCCCTGCTCCATCCGGAATTCGCTGGCATCGAAGCGACTGCGATCCGCCTTGAATTTACCGGTTACGCGTACACCACTGAAAAAAGGCGTTATCGTCGGTGTCTTCTGATCCTTAGCCGTCTTGGCAACCATATCGGAAGAGCGGAGCGAAAAATCACCGGCGTAGTCGAGCCGACCTTCGGTCACGGTCACATCGCCATCGGTCTCGAAAGTAGCCGGGATTGCCTCCGGCGAAATGCGAGCGCGTACGCGCAGCGAACCGTCCGGCTTCGCCTCGCCGCTTGTAAGGTCGATCGCCAGCTTTTCGCCCTGAAGAACGAGACTTCCGTTTGCCTGCCACGGACCTGCAAGACTGTTTGCGGAGATCACGGCATTGAGTCCGGTAGCTGTATGACTGCGGCCGCTTGCCTCTTCGCGAAGGGTAATTGTTCCGTCACTAACGGAAAGCCGCTCCAGCTTGATTTTCGTCGGATCGAGCGGTGTCGACGGGCGGATCGCCCAATCGACCTTGCCGCTTTTGTCCAGGGAAATCGTGGCTCGCGGGCGATCCACGCGCATATCGAAAATCAGAAGTTGGCCGCGCAGAAACGGCATCAGTTCAGCATCCATCGAAAACGTATCGACGGTCATCACCGGATGAGCAGCATCGGCCCCGACGCGCACATCGGAGAAAGCGACAGAGGGAAACGGCAAAAATCGGGCGTTGACGTCACCAGCGACCTTGACAGGGCGCCCCAGAACACGGCTCGCCTCGCGCTCGAAATCGGCACGATAGCCGCTCCAGTCAACAAAAGGCGGCACGACAAGTGCTGCCGTCAACAGCAGCACGAGAAGCCCGCCGACGATGACGAATATGCGGCCCAAGAACCAGCTCCGGTCAAACAGATTGTAAGTTAGCGCGAAACAAAGAGTGAATCACGCTGTCTTTATCTGCGCAACATAACGGCATCGATCCGGCGACAACAAGGCAAATTGCATCACAGCCATATCGATATGCACGCCTGCCTGAATCAAACTCTTGGCAAACCCGCCCAAACAGCTGAATTGAATCAGGAAATCAGTATTTTGCCCGGATTCATGATGTTGTCTGGATCAAGCGCTTTCTTGATGGCCCGCATGTAGTCCGTGGCTTCACCCAGCTCCATGGCCAGATACTTCATCTTGCCTTGCCCGATGCCATGTTCGCCGGTGCAGGTTCCCTCCATGGCAATGGCACGTTTTGCCAATCGGTCCATGAATGCTTCGGCACGCTCCATTTCGCTCATATCATCCGTGTCCAAAAGCAGGAGAAGATGGAAATTACCATCCCCCACATGCCCGACAATTGGTGCTATCAGGCCTGTTTCGGCAAGGTCTTTTTCCGTCTCGCCGATGCAATCGGCCAGACGCGAAATCGGTACGCAGACATCAGTGGAAACACCCTTGCAACCGGGCCTCAGCAAAAAAGATGCAAGATAGGCGTCGTGACGCGCCCGCCATAGCCGGTCGCGTTCCTCGGCATCGTGGGTCCACTGGAAATTGCCACCACCATTGCCTGCAGCAATTTCTCCAAACAATTCCGCCTGTTCGGCAACGCCGCTTTCCGTGCCGTGGAACTCGACAAACAGATAGGGCTGCGCCTCATAAGGCAGTTTGGAGTGGAGGATCAACGCCTGCATCTGAAGCGTGTTTACAAGCTCGATACGTGCAACGGGGATACCCATCTGGATGGTTTCGATCACCGTGCGGCAAGCCGAAGCCACATCCGGGAAAGGACAGATACCGCCGGAAATTGCCTGCGGAATCCCCTGCAGTTTCAATGTCAGCTCGGTGATGATGCCAAGTGTTCCCTCGGCTCCGACAAGCAGCCTCGTGAGATCGTAACCCGCAGCCGTCTTCTTCACGCGTTTGGAGGTCTCGATCAGCCGTCCATCCGGCATCACGGCTTTCAGAGCCAGCACGTTCTCACGCATAGTCCCATAACGCACCGCATTCGTACCGGACGCACGGGTGGAAGCCATACCGCCCAGTGTGGCATTGGCGCCCGGATCAATTGGAAAGAACAGTCCGGTATCGCGCAGATATTCATTCAATTCCCGGCGCGTAATACCCGGTTCCACCACGCAATCCAGATCTTCCGCATGTACGGCAATCACCCTGTTCATGCGCGTAAGGTCAAGAGAGACACCACCAGCGGGCGCGTTCACCTGCCCTTCGAGCGACGAACCGGCACCGAAGGCGATAACCGGAACGCGATGTTCAGCACAGATGCGGACTACATCCTGCACCTCCTGTGCGGTCTGGGCAAAGATGACGATGTCCGGCGCCTGCGTCGGCACATAGGTCGTCGTGTGACCGTGTTGTTCGCGGATAGCCTGACCGGTCTGCGCACGCTCACCGAAACGCTGCTTGAGAATACCCACTGCTGCGGCAATACCGTCCTCATTGCGTGCAAGCGCAACAACATTTTCAAGCGACATCGTTCATTCTCCGAAATTCATAGTCAAACGACAGGCAACGCCAATGCGACCGGGTCTTGTCCAAGATGCTCGGCAACGGCGCGGATCACCAGATTATGGTCCTCGCGCTGCGGCAGCCCCGATACGATTACGGCGCCGATCACGCCTGCCCCTGCAACGCGGATCGGAAATCCGCCGCCCGCCAGCGCGTAATCTTCGACATTCAATGCTTTATGGAGAGCAAACATGCGATCGTCGCGATTCTGCTCCAGAACAAGACGATAGGTCGAAGCATGAAAGCGGCGCACGACATTGAACTTACGGCGCAACCATTCCTGATTGTCCACTGTGCTTCCGGCGGTCGTCGCATAAAACAATTGCCGGTCCCACAGGGAAATTTCGGTGGCAATGCCGAGCTTTTCCTTCACGGCGATATCGCGAATGCGATGACCAAGCGCGAATGCTTCATTCTCGTCAAATGACGGAAAAATAAGCGCCTGTTCCTGCCGAATGATCTGCGCAATCGCCTGCTTGCTGTCGTCGCCCTGTGCCATTCTCTGCATTTCCCCGATGAGCTGCACGAAATCTGTGCGTTCCTTGTGCGCCTTCGATCACGTGATTGCAATAAGGGTTGTCCGCCATCAAACTTGATTGATCGGATGCAATCCACTAGTGGAGCCCTATGGTTCAGAACCCCAATATAGATGTGCCTCTGAAAGGCGATCAAATACCGGAATTTGTCGAAACCGCCGTATTCAAGCGCGACGTGTTCTCGGAAACGCATGCCGGTTATTTCATAGGCAACCCCGAGACCCGCATCATTCGGCGCGTCGTAAGCGCTGCTCCATGGTGGTCGAAGCCGCTGGCATGGATATTGGCCCGGCGCGAAATCCGCGGCCTCAAGACGGTACGCGGCATCGAAGGTGTCCCACAGCTCCTCGCCATCGACAAGGACGGGCTGTATCGATCCTGGACGGAAGGCACACCGCTGCATCTTGCGCGGCCTTCCGATCCGAAATGGTATCGCACCGCGCACCGCATCCTGCGCGATATGCGTCGTCTTGGTGTCACCCACAACGACCTCGCCAAACCGCAAAACTGGCTGATGACACCCGAAGGTGAAGCAGCGGTCATCGATTTCCAGCTTGCAAGCGTTCATCGTCGTCGTGGCGCGCTCTATCGCCTGATGGCCTATGAAGACTTCCGCCATCTCATCAAGCAGAAGCGTGCTTTCGCAAAAGACCTGATGACACCGACGGAAAAGCGCATTCTGGCGCGCCGTTCTCTGCCGTCGCGCATCTGGCTGGCGACAGGCAAGAAAGTCTACAACTTCATCACTCGCGGCATTTTCAGCTGGTCGGACGGTGAAGGCACTGGTGACCGGATCGACAATGAAGGCCCTGCAATTCAGGCTGCCCTCAAATCCGATCCACGCGTGACCGATGTAGCGCTCGCGCTCTATTCACTGCCAGCCAAGGGCGTCGGCATCTACGCTTTTGTGGAAACACTGAACGCCGATGAGAAAAGTCTGCGTGCAAGGCTCAAAGGCCAAAAGGTTGAACTGATCCAGCCGGTTGCGCATCTGCCGCGGCGCGCCGATGGGACCATCCGAGACGACATTCTGCGGCTAATCGCAATGAACCAGATGACGGAGCTCGATGATCTTCTGCAGCGTGAACCGGAACTGCGTGGACTGGTTGAAGCACTGGCCTCGCATCGCCTGAACTTTACGGATCGTCGCGTTACTCAATTAGAGTAGTCGAATATTTTAACCCTTTCGCTGGTCTTTCAGCCGCGAATCATTACATTCGGGTCAAATGTCTGACTTTCCCGACGATATGCCGTTTTTCGGCGATGACGACGCTCCGGCAGGCCGCACGCCTGCTCCCGGTGGCATTGCCGCACGTGCCATGGCAGCACGCAACCAGCAGCGTGGCGAACCCGATTACCTAAAAGGGCTGAACCCGGAACAGCGTCAGGCTGTCCTGACGACAGAGGGTCCTGTTCTGGTGCTTGCCGGTGCGGGCACGGGAAAAACGCGCGTTCTGACAACGCGTATCGCACATATTCTGACCACCGGCCTTGCCTATCCAAGCCAGATTCTCGCCGTGACTTTCACGAACAAGGCCGCGCGCGAAATGAAGGAGCGTATCGGTCATCTGGTCGGCGGCGCAGTCGAAGGCATGCCGTGGCTCGGCACGTTCCACTCGATCGGTGTTAAGCTTTTGCGCCGCCATGCGGAACTTGCAAATCTGACATCGGATTTCACCATCCTCGACACTGATGACGTGATCCGCCTCATCAAGCAACTCATTCAGGCTGAAGGCCTCGATGACAAGCGCTGGCCTGCCCGCACCTTCGCCAACATGATCGATGGCTGGAAGAACAAGGGATTCGGACCATCCGATATTCCAGAAGGCGATGCACGCTCGTTCGGCAATGGTCGCGGACGCGAGCTTTATCAGGCCTATCAGGAACGCCTGCGCACATTGAACGCCTGCGATTTCGGCGATCTTCTGCTGCATCCGATCCGTATCTTCCGCAATCATCCGGATATCCTGCGCGAATATCACGCGAAATTCCGCTACATTCTGGTGGATGAATATCAGGATACGAATACGGCGCAATATTTGTGGCTGCGTCTGCTGGCGCAACGACCAAAATCACGAACGACAGCGCCAACGCGGGCCGGAGGCTCGCCGGTACAGCCCGCCAAGGCATCCGAAGCCTCCCGCAGGACCGATGAGCGCAGCGAATTCGGCGTGAGCGGAGATAAAGTCAATCTGTGTTGCGTCGGCGACGACGATCAGTCGATTTACGGCTGGCGCGGAGCAGAAGTGGACAATATTCTTCGCTTCGAAAAGGATTTTCCGGGCGCAGTCGTCATCAAGCTTGAGCGCAATTACCGCTCCACAGCGCATATCCTCGGTGCAGCCGCCCACCTGATCGCACATAACGAGGGTCGCCTTGGCAAAACGCTGTTTACCGAAGCACCCAATCCGGACGATCCACGGGTCAAAGTTCATGCGGCCTGGGACTCGGAAGAGGAAGCCCGTGCTGTCGGCGAAGCCATTGAGCAGGCCCAGCGTCAGGGGCATCTCCTCAACAACATGGCGATCCTCGTCCGCGCTTCTTTCCAGATGCGTGAATTCGAAGACCGTTTTGTCACACTCGGTCTCAACTACCGCGTCATCGGCGGCCCGCGCTTCTACGAGCGGCTCGAAATCCGTGATGCGATGGCCTATCTGCGTGTCGTTGCACAACCGGCCGACGATCTGGCGCTGGAGCGCATCATCAACACGCCGAAGCGTGGTCTGGGTGAAGCCGCCATCCGCCAGATCCATGATTATGCCCGCGCACGCGATATTTCGATGTTTTCTGCGGCCTGCGATCTCATTGAAACCGAGGAATTGAAGCCGAAGCCACGTTCCGCACTGCGCGAAGTGGTCGAGAACTTCCTGCGCTGGCAGTCCCTGATCGACAACACGCCGCATACCGAACTGGCCGAAACCATCCTTGATGAATCCGGCTATACGGGCATGTGGCAGAACGACAAATCAGCAGAAGCACCGGGCCGGCTTGAAAACCTCAAGGAACTGATCCGTTCCATGGAGGAATATGAAAGCTTGCGCGGTTTCCTTGAGCACGTTGCACTCGTGATGGACGCCGAGCAGAATGAGGATCTGGATGCCGTCAACATCATGACGCTGCATTCGGCCAAAGGTCTGGAATTTGAAACCGTCTTCCTTCCCGGCTGGGAAGAAGGCTTGTTTCCACACCAGCGCGCGCTTGATGAAGGCGGGCGTTCCGGCCTTGAGGAAGAGCGCCGCCTCGCCTATGTCGGCGTGACCCGCGCCAAGAAAAACCTGCATATCTGGTTCGTTTCCAACCGACGCATCCACGGCATGTGGCAATCGACCATTCCTTCCCGTTTTCTGGAAGAACTACCGGAAGCGCATGTGGAAGTGGCCGAACTGGAAGGCAATTACGGCGGTTACGGCGGTGGCTATGGACAGTCCCGCTTCGACAAGGCTGATCCATTCCAGAATTCCTATTCGACACCCGGCTGGCAGCGCGCGCAGCAGAATCGCTCCGATGCCACCCGTAACAACTGGGGTTCTCGTTCGGGCAGCAAAGTGGAACGCATCGGCTATGGCGAGACCGATTCCGGTTTTGGAGCTGGTCGTGGCTCCATCAAGGGACGCACGATTGACGGTGAACTGGTGGCCAAGTCAGTGGCCGACAAGCCATCGGCCTTCAAGGCGGGCGACCGCGTGTTCCATATCAAGTTCGGCAACGGAACGATCTCGCTTATTGACGGCAACAAGCTGACCATCGATTTCGACAAGGCCGGACAGAAGCGCGTTCTCGATAGTTTCGTCCAGCCGATCTAGTTTCCATCACAGATGAAGGATCAGGGCAGCCGGATTATTCCGGCTTGCCCTTCGCCCATGTTACATCACCCTTGTAAAGCGGCACGGTTGAAAGCGACGTTTTCGCTGAACCATCCTGAACCTGTGTCGCATGGGCGAGATAGAGCAGAGTATTGTTTGTCTTGTCGTATATGCGCGTGATGACAAGCTTCTTCCAGATCAAGCTTGTACGCTCGGAGAACACCCGTTCCCCGCCCTTACCGAGATCGATATCTGCGATAGTGATCGGCCCTGTCTGCTCGCAAGAGATGGAAGCATTGGACGGGTCCTCGAACCAGTTGCCTTTTTGCAGCCGGTCGATCATGCCGCGCGAAAACGACGCCAGATGACAGGTTACGCCCTGCACTTTCGGGTCCTGTACCGCATCGATGACAATATCGTTTCCAAGCCAGTCGACGCCAACCTTGCCAACTTCTTCGGCCGGAGCGGCCGAAGCCGCAACGACCAGCATGGGAGCAAGCAACAACCCGGCAAAACGCTTCAGTCCGACCATATCTTCCAGCCTCCAGAACTGTTGTGATGCCAAGGTGGGTAAACAATTGCGGCTTTGCAAGAGCCGGAATTCAGCTGCTCCACTTTTCCAGAAACGCCTCGATTTCGAGCGTCTGGATGTCTGGAACCGCTTCATAGAGCTTTTCCACCGACCAGTTCCACCATTCGAGTTCGAGCAGTCGGTCTATGACAGCATTATCGAAGCGTTTGCGGATGAAACGAGCGGGAACACCGCCGACCACATGATAGGGTGGCACATTCTTCGTCACGACCGCATTCGCACCAATCACGGCACCGTGGCCAATCTGAACGCCCGGTGTGATGACCGCGCCGTGGCCGATCCATACATCGTTGCCGATGATCACGCGCTGCTCCTGACGCCTTGCCCGGAACTCGCCATCAACGCCCAGATAACGAAAATACTCATTCGGTCGATAACTGACTTTATGAGTCGTGAGCCGCTCCATCGGGTGTTCGAGCGCATTGATGCGAACATTCGCGGCAATAGAACAGAACTTGCCGATCTCGGCATAGATTCCCTCGCCGTTCCGCTCGAAATAAGTGAAGTCGCCGACCATGACTTCACGAAGAATCACACGCTCGCCAATATCGGCATACCGTCCCAGCTTGACGGATTTCAGTTGAGCCGTCGAATGAATGCGGGGTTCACTGTTCTGGAAACGGAGATCATCTGACGACATCATTGCAAACTCACCTCAAGCTTCCCTGCAGCGCAGTCAGCTCTGGAACGAACTGCTTAAGCCGCTTCCTGCGAACTATCTTGCTCGCCGGAAAGATAATCCTTGATAACATTCGGCAGAACATCGTCAAACTTCGCAATGAGGGTCTGGTGAATTTGGGCTCGAAATGCGGGATCGAAACGCTCAAAACCCTGCACGCAGCCGAAGGGCGCTGAACCGGCCTCGATCGCCTCAAGTTCTTCCGCCCAATGTTTTTCCTGGACAAAATCCAGATAAGCCAGTTCTCTCGCCGGACGAACAGAAGCTTTGTGCCGCAAAATCTCCAGATGATTGGCGAGAGCAACCGTATTGAACTGTTCGATATCGCGATATCGGAAACTGACCTGCTTATTCAGAACGCCGGGTTTCTCGGTGAAAAAAGCCGCCAGCGTGTTGCGCCGCAACGGATGTGGGTGATGATGGATCGACATGAATCGATCCTTCATGCCAGCAGTGACAGCGCCTTTCCATTGCGCCATGCGGAATTTCGGAAACGTATATTCATACCGCGATATCTTGCCAAGCAAATGGCGCAGCTTGTACTTCCAGCGGGTGTTTTCAGGCCGCACCCAATCGCCATGAAGAACAGGGCGCTCGTTCTCATAAAGATCGGATACTGTCAGCGGAGCATTCACGAAGAAATCGTCGTTGGAATAAATAAAATGCTCCGACAGCCCGGGTATCCGCCACATCGCACCTTCAATAGCGCGGGCGTTGAACGAAGGGCGAGCAGCCGGCAAACCATCAAAAATATCATCATGTGATACGATCTGAATAAAAGAAGCATCACATTTGCCCTCATGCTTGAATGCATCGAGGAAACGTGGCTTCTGATGATCGGTGATGATGAAAATGCGCTTGATGAACGGGGCGAATTTGATGACGGAAGCGATGTTATAATAAATCTCGCCATTATCGAGATAACGTTCGTTTGTAACGGCTTCGAAATGCGTGCGATCAGAATTTGGCGCGAACCTTTTTCTGGCAGCCGTATGCGCGGGATCCTGCCCGTCAACCCAAGCGATTACGTAATCGACTTCCAATATTGCTCTCACAAGAAATTGCAATTTTATGACCGAAATATATCAGTTCGATCAACCTTGCAAAAAGAAAGAACGAAGAAGCTGTTCAACTTTGGTCACGCGAATGAGACAGGAGCCAAACTGTGCGAAGAGCCATTTCCACCGCGCGACAAATAGTCAAAAGTTTCAGAAATTATTGAAAATTGAGCAAATGGCCGTACATTACCGCCATGCTCTTCATGATGCAGGATGCGGCTATATCGACCGTTCTGCAACGCATAAAGAAAAGATAGATTGTTGATCAGCGCATCAAGGCGCGTTCGGAAATTCAAGGCTGACTGGACATGAAAAAATTCCTGCCCATCTTCATCATCGCCTTCATCGTCGTTATCGTCGGCGCTGCGGGTCTCAATCTTTTCCGAGACAAGGAAGCGGCTAAAGAACCCTTCGGCGGTCCGCTTAACCTTGTGACCATGGATGGCACGCCTTTCACCGAGAACGACCTGCGCGCTGCGCCAGCAGCAATCTTTTTCGGCTTCACCCATTGCCCGGACGTCTGTCCCACCACGCTCTATGAGCTTGATGGCTGGCTGAAGCAGCTTGGGCCGGAAGCCAGTGACATCAAGGCTTATTTCATCACCGTTGATCCGGAACGCGACACGCAGGAAGTCATGAAGACCTATGTCGGCAACGTTTCCGACCGCATCATTGGCATCACCGGTACACCACAGAATATTGCTGATATGGTCAAATCCTACCACGTCTATGCCAAGAAGGTTCCGGGCGAAGACGGCGAATATACGATGGATCATACAGCATCGGTATTTCTGCTCGACAAAGGCGGTCGCTTCCGCAGCACAATCGCCTATCAGGAAAACCCGGATACGGCTCTGGAAAAGTTGAAGAATCTGGCCAAAGGCGCTGCAAAGAGCTAAATAGAATCTACGAAGCATTTCCATCGGAAATGCGTCAGAGCCTGAATCAAAAAGCGGCATGTATGTGCGAAAATGGTGATTTTCGAGTACCGGAACGCAATGTACTTCTGAGCATGGTCCCGAAAAGTTGCAGACTTTACGGATAAGACTATGCACCCGAGAAAGCTACATGAGCACCGGAACGCAGAAAAATTGCCATTTGCAGCCATACAGGTCGGCTTTTGGTACAGACTCTCAAAGATAGAGAGCTTTATTACTTCATGGCCCAGTCACGACTTTTCTTTTCGGCGGATAAGGCGGAAGCCGAGCGCGTCTACAACATTCTCGAACAGACTTTCGAGGAAGACGGCTTCCCCATCGCTATCACCGAAATCGATGAAGACCGGCAGATTTTCGAGGTGTCGGTCTATGTCGAGGACGATGCCGAAGATGTCGCCAAGCGGATCGATGCGTTGGTCGGTGCGGACATTTTCTCCGTCGAAGAACTGCCTGACATCGACTGGGTCACGCATTCGCTGGAAGGTCTGAAGCCTGTCAGAGCCGGGCATTTCTTTGTCCATGGCTCGCACGACCGCGACAAGATCGAAGCAGGCGACATCCCCATTGAAATCGATGCTGGTCTTGCCTTCGGCACCGGCCATCACGGAACGACGGCAGGATGCCTTGAACTGATCGAGGAAACTGTCAACGGCGAACATCCGACCAATGCGCTCGACCTTGGCACCGGCAGCGCTGTTCTTGCCATCGCCATAGCCAAGCTCGCTCCCATTCCTGTACTGGCTACCGATATCGATCCTGTCGCTGTCACCGTCGCCGCAGAAAATGCCGCCAAGAACGGTGTGGCAGAACATATCGTTACGGCAACGGCGGAAGGCTTCAGTCACCCGATCTTCCGTTCCTATTCGCCATTCGACCTGATCGTCGCCAACATTCTTGCCAATCCGCTTATCGAGCTGGCACCTTCCCTCAAGGAGCATCTGGCATCCGGCGGTTCCATTGTTCTTTCCGGAATACTTGACAGTCAACACGATGCAGTGCTCGCTGCCTATCAGGCACAGGGACTCACCCACCAAAAGACGCTGCATCGCGAAGGCTGGGTAGCAATTCATCTGAAATAACAGGCCGTTTGAACCACGGCGTATTCCTGTTTTGAGCGAGTTAAACCTATGGCTTTTCAGAGTTTCGACGTCACCACAAATCCGGCCAATGGCGGCCCACGCGTTGCGAAGCTGCGCGCGAAAATGGCCGAACTTGGCCTTGACGGATTTCTGGTTCCTCGCGCAGACGAGCATCAGGGTGAATATGTTCCGCCCCATGCGCAGCGCCTTGCCTGGCTGACCGGCTTCACCGGATCGGCTGGTGCCGCGCTCATCCTCGAGAACAGCGCCTATATCTTCGTCGATGGACGTTATGAACTGCAGGTCCGCGCCCAGACCGACCCAAAGGTCTTCTCCTATGAAAGCCTTGTCACAAATCCACCGGCTTCCTGGCTGGCAGAAAACGGCAAAGGCCTGAATATAGGCTTCGATCCCTGGCTCCATACAATTTCCGAAGCCCGCGCCTTGCGCGAAGCGCTTGAAAATCAGGGCGGTCAGCTCGTTCCCGTCGAAATCAATCTTGTTGACGCCGTATGGAACGATCAGCCTGAAGTGCCAACGGCAGAGGTGACGATCCAGCCTGCCCGCTTCTCCGGCCATGAAGCGGAAGACAAGATCAAGGAAATGCAGGCGGCAGTCGCCGCAAGCGGCGCCAGCGCAACTGTCCTGACCGATCCGTCATCAGTTGCATGGGTGTTCAATATCCGCGGCAAAGACGTGTCCAACACACCACTGCCGCTGAGCTTTGCCATTATCCCTGCAAAGGGCGAACCAGAGCTTTTCATTGATGAACGCAAGCTCGCCATCGAACCACGCGCCTATCTGACCCAGCTCGCCAAGCTCTCGGCACCGAGCGATCTGGAAGGGCACCTCAGTGCTCTCGCGGCCAAGGCAGAAGCTATTCTTCTCGACCCGACCCTTGCGGCTGAACAGCTCCGCCTCGTTGTCACCAGCGCAGGCGGCAGTGTGATCGAAGGCAAAGACCCTGCCCGTATTCCACGCGCAATCAAGAACAAGGCGGAACTTGATGGCTCACGCGCCGCCCATGAGCGCGACGGTGTGGCTATGGTCAATTTCCTCTCATGGGTCGACGGCCAGAAGCCCGGCACAATCGATGAAATCAGCGCAGCGCAGAAGCTGGAAGAATCGCGTGCCGATGCCGGGCGCGACTTCCAAATGCCGCTGGAAGACATATCCTTCGACACGATCTCCGGTGCGGGGCCAAATGGCGCAATCATCCATTATCGCGTCAATACCGACACCAACAGAACGCTTGAAGATGGCGAGCTTTATCTGGTCGATTCCGGCGCACAATATCGCGACGGCACCACCGACATTACCCGCACCGTCCCCATCGGCAAGGTAACGCCAGAGACGATCAAGGCATTCACGCTCGTGTTGAAAGGTGTGATTGCGATCACGACGGCGCGTTTCCCGAAAGGCACACGCGGGCAGGATATCGACGTTCTGGCGCGCATCGCACTATGGAAGTATGGTTTTGACTATGCGCACGGAACCGGTCATGGCGTCGGCTCCTACCTGTCAGTGCACGAAGGCCCACAGAGCATTTCGAAAAAGGGCGCGCAGGAACTGCTGCCGGGCATGATCCTTTCCAATGAACCGGGCTATTACAAACCCGGTTCATTCGGCATCCGCATCGAAAACCTCATCATCGTCACCGAACCGGAAGTGCCGGAAGGCGGCGACATTCCGATGATGGGCTTCGAGACACTGACTTTCTGCCCTATCGACCGGCGCCTGATCGACAAGTCACTTTTCACGCACGAGGAAATCGACTGGCTGAACAGCTACCATGCCAGCGTGCGCGAGAAGCTTTCAGGCCACCTCAAGGACGCTGAACGCAAATGGCTTGAAGCGGCAACCGCGCCGCTTTGATAATGCATTCACACCGTGAAATGGCGTAGCGCGATCAAAAGCGCTACGCCAGCAAAGAACATGGTCATCATGCTGAGCCGCAACGAAAGCACGATGCAAACCGCGAGTACGAGCAGTTCCCGCCAGCCATGATCCGAAGCAGGCGCAGCCACGATGGCCGTCAGAACGGCTGCAGGCACGGCGTTGAGCGCCGCTTCCACCCGGTAATGCACACGGCTGAAGCGTGACAGGACCAGATGCCCACCAATACGGGTGAGATAAGTGCAGAGCGCGCCCGCAAGAATGATCCAGATTGTGGTGGACATTTACGCCTCCCCTTCGCGTGGCTTGGCAATAATCGCCGCAAGAACAATGCCGCCAAGTGCGCCCAGCGATACATGCCACGGAGATCCCACGAACTTGTAGGCCGCCACGGCTGAAATCGCACTGACGATAACGACCGGCAGCCAGTTCTGTCGGTGACGGAAACTCATCACCATGCCGAGAAAATAGATCGGCAGCAGAAAGTCGATGCCGAAGGCGTAGGGATTCGTGATCAGATTGCCGAACAGCCCGCCAATCAGCGCTTCGAGAACCCAGGTCAGATAGAATGTGAGCCCGATGGCCATATACCAGACGAAGGTGACCGGCTTACCGGCTTCCGCTCGCTGTTCAACTTCCGCATACTGGATGTCTACCAGTACGAAAAAGGCCAGTGCCTTCTGCCATGGCTTGAAGTGACGGATACGCCGACCTGTGCTCGCCGAGTAAAGCACGTGCCGGAAATTGACGGCGAAGATCGACATGACAATCATCCACGGCGCAATGTTCTGGCCGAAAAGATCTAGCCCGACCATCTGGCTGGCACCGGCATAGATGATGGAACTCATGAACACCGCTTCGGCGAGCGACAATCCGTTATCGACAGCAAGCGCACCGAACAGCAGGCCAAAGGGCGCGCCGGCAACGACAAGCGGAAGTCCGCGCCGGACACCGTCAATAATATCGGCGCGCGCTGAAGCCCTTACGGGCCGAAAAGTCTGATCCACGAATATTCACTCCTCCGAATGAAGAGTAGTTAGGAAATTCTGGGGCCTGTTGGAATATGATTTCCCAAAAAATCATACTATTAAACAGGAATGCCGCATTTGCGCATCACTCATAAATCCGGCTGATGCATTCATGAACGATCATGATTGTTGCGGAACTGTCTTTTCGATTTTGTGCATCCAGTCTACGAGCGGACGAGCCCGTTCGGTGAAGTCGACAAGACGATCCGCCAGATCGGCACGGGTAATCGTTTCAGGGTCGATTTCCATCCGCACCGAGAAATGCCGATTGCGAATTGCTTCCAGCAAATCATCATCAGTGACGGCCTCGAAACCACGTGGCGTGCGTTTCAGCCGGTCGTAATCGCTGATTTTCAAACCGTTTTTCTTGAGTTTCGCGACCATGGCGCGGAATTCTTCCGGCTTCTCGGCAATGGCCGTACGTATAGCCAGAAGCAGCTCTTTTCTCGCTCCCCACCAAGCCACACAGGCGTAGCAGTCGCGAACACCCGGCAGGCCGATACAGACATAGAAGCAGCCGCTCTCGTCCCATTTTGTACCCGATTGCGACAGCAGCGCAGACAGGTGACGGTTATAGGGGGCCTTGTCCTTGGAAAACCGCGTATCGCGTTTGATACGGAACTGCGATTTCACCCGGTCGCCCTTGAACGGCAGACCGGCCTTTGCAAAACGACCTGTCAGTTCCTCGACAAGATCGCCAAGCGGTTCCTTCAATTGCTGCTCGAAAAGATCCTTGTTCTCGACGAACCATTCGCGATTCTGGTGAAAATCCAGAGCTTTCAGAAACGGGATCGCTTTTTCACCAAAACCGCTGAACGGGGCCATTATTCTTCTCCGACCAGTGTGAACCAGGCGTCTTCATCGATGACTTCGATACCCAACTCGGACGCCTTGGCGAGTTTGGAACCAGCGCCCGGTCCGGCCACCACAAGATCGGTCTTTTTCGAAACCGATCCAGCCGTCTTTGCCCCATAGCGCTCGGCCATGGCTTTCGCCTCATCGCGCGACATACGTTCCAGACTGCCGGTAAATACCACCGTCTTGCCTTCGACCGGCGAACCGGTGGCAACACGTGCTTCCTCGTCAAGCGGCGTCACTTCGGCGAGAAGAGCCGCCAACACTTGCACGTTATGCGGCTCCGCATAAAAATCCACGACTGCCTCTGCAACGATGGAACCGATGCCCTCAACCGCAATCAATTCCTGCCAGGCGTCGTTACCCTTGTCGGTGCGGTCGCCTTCTTTTGGCGGAACCGCTTCCAGAGCCGCTTTTTCAAAGGCGGTATAAGACAGATAGGCGCGCGCAAAGCGCTTGGCATTCACCTCACCAACATGACGGATACCAAGGCCGAACAGAAAGCGATGCAGGGCAATCTCGCGCCGATCATTGATCGCATCATAAAGCTTCTTCACGGAAGTCGCGCCGAAACCTTCAATGTTCTCCAGTTTCTTGAGAGGCGAATCCGCCTGTCGCTTTTGCAGCGTGAAGATATCGGCAGGCGATTTGATCTTCAGGCTGTCATCTTCTGCATGGAAGAAGAACTCGACCTGCTTCTCGCCAAGGCCTTCAATATCGAACGCATTGCGCGATACGAAATGACGAATGCGCTCGACCGCCTGCGCAGCACAGGTCAGGCCGCCGGTGCAACGATAGACCGCCTCGCCCTCTTCACGCACAGCATGGCTGTGACAGACCGGGCATTCATGCGGGAACACAAACGGCGTTGCATCGGCTTTGCGCTTCTCCAGCACGACATCGACAATCTGCGGGATCACATCACCTGCGCGCTGCACGATTACCGTATCGCCGACGCGAATATCATGCTCATCAGCACGAATACGCTCACCCTTGAGGCCGATACCCTTGATATAGTCCTCGTTGTGCAGCGTCGCATTGGTCACGACCACGCCACCGACAGTGATCGGCTCCAGCCGCGCCACTGGCGTCAGCGCGCCGGTGCGCCCGACCTGAATGTCGATGCCGCGCAAGATCGTCGTAGCCTGTTCTGCCGGAAACTTGTGCGCAATGGCCCATCGTGGGCTGCGCGAGCGGAAACCGAGCCGCGTCTGCAGATCGAGCCGATCAACCTTATAGACGACACCGTCAATGTCGTAGTCGAGCTGAGCGCGCTCAAGGCCAATGGCACGGTAATGCGCAAGCAATTCATCTGCACCGTGAAGCCGCTTCGTCAGCGGATTGACCGGGAAACCCCATTCGCGAAAAACCTCGACCATACCCGTCTGCGTATCGGCAGGCATGTCCGACATCTCACCCCAGGCATAGGCAAAGAATTTCAGCTTGCGGCTCGCCGTCACCTTGGCATCGAGCTGGCGCAGGGAACCTGCTGCCGTGTTGCGCGGGTTCACATAGGTCTGCTTGCCTTCAGCGGCCATCTGTTCGTTGAGCGCGAGGAAGTCACTTTTAGCCATATAGACCTCACCGCGTACTTCAACGACGGAAGGCGCTCCAGCCGGAAGCCGGTTCGGAATTTCGGCAATGGTGCGGATATTCGCCGTCACATTCTCGCCGGTCGTGCCGTCACCACGCGTCGCACCGCTAACCAGAATTCCATTCTCATAGCGGATCGACATGGAAAGCCCGTCGATCTTCGGTTCAGCGGTAAATGCGATGGAATTATCCGGCAGATGCCCCAGAAAGCGATAGACACTGCCCACGAAATCGCGGACGTCATCGTCTGAAAACGCATTGCCGAGCGAAAGCATCGGGCGTGCATGAACAACCTGCGCAAATTTGGAAACAGGTGCTGTACCAACACGCAAGGACGGGCTGTCTGTCCGCACCAGATGCGGGAAGCGCGCTTCAATCGCATCGTTACGCCGCTTCAGCGCATCATACTCGGCATCCGAAATCTCTGGCCGGTCATTGGCATGATAGAGCTCATCATGATGCGCAATTTCACGCGCCAGCCGTTCCAGTTCTGAAGCGGCTTCAGGTTCAGTCAGTTTTTCGACGGGAGTATCGGTCATAAGCGGAGCAAAACCTGCTGATTCAATTTTGCTCAACATAACCAAGAAATGGCATCGCGCCTACACCGGCCCGACATTACGAACATGCATATCCCCTGACAGCGTCATGTCAGGAGACGAGCGCACTATCTCTTTGTTTGTACGCATTATCCGACGCATCGAAGCGGGATCAGAAATCAGTCCAGTGGACTGATTTCCCCGCGTAGGCGCTTCGCACTTTTGCTGGAAATGCTCAATTCTCAGCCAGCAGGCGTTCTGCTGCTGCGCGCGCTTCGTCGGTAATGCTGGCACCGGCCAGCATGCGGGCAATCTCTTCCTGCCGCTCATCCACCCCGATGGAACGGATCGAGGTAGACATACGGTCTTCATTGGTCGCAGACTTGGCAATCAGGAAATGCGTGGAAGCACGCGCTGCCACCTGCGGCGCATGTGTGACCGAAAGCACCTGTACGCGACCAGAAAGCCGTGCAAGGCGCTGCCCGATGGCATCTGCCACCGCACCGCCCACGCCGGTATCGATTTCATCGAATACGAGCGTCGGAGCAGAACCGCGATCCGCAAGCGCCACCTTCAGTGCCAACAGGAAACGTGAAAGCTCGCCACCCGAGGCGACCTTCATCATCGGCCCGGCCCGTGTGCCCGGATTGGTGCGCACCCAGTACTCGACAGTATCGATGCCTTCAGCCGCCCGTGCTTGCGCGTCGGTCGTCATCTCGACAATGAATTCGGCGCGCTCAAGCTTCAGCGCCGGCAATTCGGTCATTACTGCAACCTTTAGATGCTCTGCTGTTTCCTTACGCAAACTGGAAAGCTTGGCCGCCGCCGTGTCATAGGCCACCCGCATTTCGGCCGCCTGACTTTCAAGCTGGATCAGCTTTTCTGCTCCGGCATCCAGATCGGCAAGATCAGCATCCATCTTGTCACGCAGCGCAGGCAATCCCTCTACTGCGACAGAATATTTGCGTGCGGCGGCGCGCAAAGCAAAAAGCCGCTCCTCAACCTGTTCCAGCACGCGCGGATCGAAATCGATTTCGCGCATGGCATGATCTATACCGTCCTGCGCGAGAGCCAGACTGTTGAGCGCCTCGTCAATTGCCTTGCAAACCGGCTCCAGCAGATGCGGCGCTTCCGGGATCTTGCGCTCCAGACGACGCACAAGGCTTGCCAGAGACGGCACAGGTGATCCCTGCCCCGACAGTAACTCACCGGCTTCGTTCACATCACCCGCGATCTTTTCGGATTTCATCATGATCGCGCGGCGCTCGGCGAGCTCTTCTTCCTCGCCGGGCTGCGGATCCAGCTTGGTCAGTTCTTCAACTGAAGACCGCAGGTAATCGCCTTCACGCTCGGCCTGCTCGACGCGGGCACGATGCTTGGCAAGTGCTGTTTCCGCATCGCGCCAAGCCTTGTGACGCTCGCGAACCACTGCGGCCTCTGGCTCGAGACCGCCAAAAGCATCCAGCAATGTACGGTGAAGATCGGTATCGATCAGCGCGCGGTCGTCATGCTGGCCATGGATTTCCACCAGCCTGCGTCCGAGATCACGAAGAAGCGCGACGCTCGCCGCCTGATCGTTGATGAAGACGCGCGTGCGACCATCACCCATCTGCAGGCGACGCAGAATGATGTCGCCATCATCGTCAAAACCGTTGTCACGCAGAAAAATCCGAGCCGGATGCGCGCCCGGCACATCGAACACTGCAGTCACCTGCCCTTGATCGGCACCATGACGCACCAACGAGGCGTCGCCACGTGCGCCAAGTGCCAGTGAAAGCGAATCAAGCAAAATAGACTTGCCCGCCCCGGTTTCACCGGTAAGTACGGACAAGCCTGTCTTGAACTCGATGTCGAGCCTTTCAATCAGAACAATATCGCGGATCGACAGGTGCGACAGCATGTGAGAATCAGCTTATGAGCCGCCGCCGGTGATGAGCGACGAAGCCTTGGCCAGCCACGAATTACCGTTTTCGCGTGGCTCAAGACCACCGCTCTGCAGAAGCTTGTAGCTGTCCTTGTACCACGGACTGTCCGGATAGTTCTTGCCGAGAACCGAAGCGGCCATCTGGGCTTCCGACGTCAAGCCAAGCGCATAGTAGGCTTCGACGAGACGAGCCAGTGCTTCTTCCACCTGACGGGTATTGGAATATTCCTCCACAACGCCGCGGAAGCGCTTGATAGAGGCAAGGTATTCCTTGCGTTCCAGATAATAGCGGCCAACCTGCATTTCCTTGCCAGCGAGCTGGTCGCGGGCGAAGCGGATCTTGGCCTTGGCATCATCCGTATATTCGGAATCCGGGAAACGATCGACCACTTCCTGCATCGCAGCGATTGCGCGACGGCTTGCAGCCTGATCGCGGGTCACGTCCGGAATCTGGCGGAAGTAGGAAAGACCGATGATGTAATAGGCATAGGCCGATTCAGGCGAAGTCGGGTAAAGCGTGTTGTAACGCTTCGCCATCGAGATCGCTTCTTCGTAATTGCCCTTGCGGTAGTTGGTGAAGGCAGCCATCACGAGCGACTTGCGTGCCCATTCCGTGTAGGGATGCTGGCGATCGACGGCGGCGAACTTCTTCGCAGCTTCATCAAGGCGACCTGCGTCCAGATTGGCGAGACCTTCATTGTAGGTTTTGTCGGCAGGATCAATCGTCTCGACATACTTGGTGAGATCGATGTCGTCGTCCTTGCTGGCACAACCGGCGAGCGGGATAAGAACGGCGATAGCGCCAGTCAGCAGCGCGGTTTTCGTCACACCCTTGAATTTGAAACTCGTCATGCGGTCTCCGGCCTTCTGACAGCGTCATTCCTGTTTGGAGTTGCGTGCTTCTAGCACTGCACGGCAGCTCCATCCATACAAATCATTCAGCTTCAGCGAATGTACGAACATAGCTGACGCTGTTTTGGCCGTCCATAAACCACATGCAGGCGAAATCGGCAATCGTCTAGTGGTCTGAATCCGCCGGACGGCGTATCGAAACGCGTAACCAGTGTGAATTGGCCCCGGTATTGGCTACCCGTATGGGTAGTTGCTCCCCGATCAATCCACCGTAGAACGGCGCACCGACTCAATTGTGAGGTGAACCGGCGAACACGGCTCAATTAAGGCCATGCGCCGATACATACTATTTCTTGGCTAAATTTAGAGCGCCCATGGAGCCGCTATATTCGGCTTCACAGCAACGAAATCCGATGCTCTCGAGTTCTGGCGAACACCGGAAGCCTCGACAATATCGAACGCCGTCTTGTCCGACAGCAGCGCCTTCACCGTTTCCGCATTCAGCCTGTGACCACTGCGGTAGGAACGGAAACAGCCGATGAACGGCAGACCGGCAAGTGCCAGATCGCCGACGGCATCGAGCGTCTTGTGACGAACGAATTCGTCCTTGAAACGCAGCCCGCCCGGATTGATGACAGAATTGTCGTCACCAATGACAAGCGAATTGTCGAGCGACGAGCCAAGCGCATGGCCGGAAGCCCAGAGGCGTTCCACATCCTTCATGAAACCGAAAGTCCGCGCGGTGGAAAGCTCCTTGCGGAAGGTCGCTTCGTCCACATCGTCTGCAAACTTCTGCCGACCGATCAGCGGGCATTCGAAGTCGATCTCAACTTCAAACCGCGTACCGGCGAAGGGGCGGAATTCACCCCAGGAACCGCCAGCTTCGACGCGGACCGTTTTCAGAATGCGAATAAAGCGTCGTTTTGCTTCCTGTGTGACAACACCCGCCTCATCGAAAGCTTCGATAAAACGCGCAGAAGTACCGTCGAGAATGGGAACTTCAGGACCGTCGATTTCAACGACAAGGTTATCAATGCCCAGTGCGGCGACCGCCGCCATCAGGTGCTCAACCGTGTCGATCTTGGATTCTTTCGGTCCGAGCGACGTGCAGAGGTCAGTGGCGCCAATCTGTGAAACATGGGCCCGTACTTCCGGCGCCTTTCCCTTCAGATCTGAACGCTGGAATACGATTCCCGTATCGGCATCGGCCGGGAAAAACGTCGCCGAAGCTGGAGCTCCGCCATGAACGCCGACGCCCGAAAGCGTAACCGCACGACCAATTGTCTTTTGATAAGCGCTCAAGAGAGTTCCAATCTGCTGAATAAAATGAATACAGGCCGTTTAAACGGAATTTCAACACAGCCCATTTCGCAATTCTTTGCGTCTATATGGATAGATATAGCTAAAATTGCGACAGGAAATACAGAGGGTTCACCAACTCGTGCTGCCCGGACCATACTCCGTTACAATTAAAATAATAATTTGCGTGACTTGAAGAAAATCACGCTTTCTTACGAATGTTTTGATTTTGTTTACTGAAACGAAAAAGCCGCGGGGGTTACCCGCGGCTTTCCTATTCACTCACCGAAATGGCTCAGTTCGACTGACGGCGCAGGAAGGCCGGGATTTCGAGCTGATCTTCTTCCGAAGCTGCGCGCGGCTGCGGACGACCCTGATCATCAAGCTGGCCGCGACGCGGTGCGTAGATGGACGTGTCCTGCTGCGGAGCGCGACGTTCAGCCGGACGCATGCCAGGTTCACGATGCTGAGCCGGTTCCAGACGGGCTGCAGGCTGATCTTCCTCACGACGCGACAGACCATGAGTCAGGCGCTTCAGGAGGCTCATCGGGCCGCGCGGCTCTTCCTGTGCAGGCTGCTGCGGAGCACGACGGGCATTGATTTCAGCCTGTGCAACCGGCGGAAAATCCGAAACGGCAGGCATGCGCGGAGCAGGACGCGGTTCACGAACCGGCTGTTCATGCATCTGCGGCTGCTGGTAGGCCTGTGGCTGTGCTGCCTGATGACCTGCCGGTGCCTGCGGCATCGGTGCACGGGCAACCGGAGCGCGTTCGAAGGACTCCGGTGCCGGAGCCTGGAAAATGCGGCTCTGCGGACGGAATTCCGGCTCAGCAGAAGCTGCAGGAGCTGCTGGTGCGGCTGGAATTTCAGCTTCGGCAGACTGGATCGCCTGGGCAATCGGATCGACCTGACGCGGCTGTTCAACAACTGGAGGACGAAGTGCGCCATGCGGAGCCATTGGCTTCGCCTGTGCAGTCTGCTTTACCGGCTGGCGAAATTCCAGCGGCGCAGGCGCCGCGTCTCCTAACTGCTTATCGATACCGGTAGCGACGACAGAAACGCGGATGACGCCTTCGAGGCCTTCGTCGAAGGTTGCGCCAAGGATGATATTCGCATCCGGATCGACTTCTTCGCGAATACGCGTAGCAGCTTCGTCGACTTCGAACAGGGTCATGTCGCGACCACCGGTGATCGAGATCAGGAGGCCCTTCGCGCCGCGCATCGAGGTTTCGTCAAGCAGCGGGTTAGCGATTGCAGCTTCGGCAGCAGCCATTGCACGGCCTTCGCCGGAAGCTTCGCCCGTACCCATCATAGCCTTGCCCATTTCGCGCATCACCGAACGAACGTCGGCGAAGTCGAGATTGATGAGGCCTTCCTTGACCATCAGGTCGGTGATGCAGGCAACGCCCGAATAAAGCACCTGGTCAGCCATTGCGAAAGCATCGGCGAAGGTGGTCTTGTCGTTGGCGATGCGGAAGAGGTTCTGGTTCGGAATGACGATAAGCGTATCGACGTTCTTCTGCAGTTCTTCGATGCCGAGATCGGCAGTCTTCATGCGGCGGGCGCCTTCGAAATGGAAAGGCTTGGTCACGACGCCAACGGTGAGGATGCCCCGTTCACGGGCAGCGCGCGCCACGACCGGAGCAGCGCCGGTGCCGGTGCCGCCGCCCATGCCGGCGGTCACGAAGCACATATGCGTGCCATTCAGGTGATCGACGATTTCGTCGATGCACTCTTCAGCAGCCGCACGGCCAACTTCTGGCTGGGAACCAGCACCAAGACCCTCTGTAACGGCAGCGCCGAGCTGGATCATGCGTTCGGACTTCGACATCGTCAAAGCCTGAGCGTCGGTGTTGGCCACGACAAAATCCACGCCGCGCAGACCGGCATTGATCATGTTGTTGACCGCATTGCCGCCGCCGCCGCCGACACCGAATACGGTGATGCGGGGCTTCAGCTCGGTGATATCCGGCTTTTGCAGATTGATAGTCATAGGTCCTTGTTCCTCTTAAGCCTTACCACCGCTTCGCCGCCGCGGTGTGGATTGGTTGTTACCCAGATGGTCACGCCCCAATAATTCAACACGCTATTTCAACAGCTTACACAATACTTACTACTCAGAAACTCTCTTTCAGCCATTGGCTGACACGTTGAATGCGCCCACCCGTACCGGTCATGAGACCGGAGGAAGCCGCTTTCACCGACCGCTCTTCTATCCCGGCCACCTGCGGGTAAATCAGAAGTCCAACGGTCGCGGCAAAAGCTGCCCCCTTAGCCGCCTCAGGCAATCCCGCTATTCCTAGAGGACGCCCGATTCGTACATTTCTTGCAAGGATTCGCCTGGCTGCCTCTGGCATTCCTGGCAGCTGGCTAGCGCCGCCGGTCAGAACCACACGCTTGCCGACAATATGTCCAAGACCTGACTGGTTAAGCCTGTCGCGCACCAGTTCCAGTGTCTCTTCCACTCTTGCACGGATAATCCGCGTCAGCACCGAGCGCGGATATTGATTGGGTACATCACGCTCATCGTCGCCGATGGGCGGAACGGAAATGAGATCGCGGTCATCGGCAGCGCTCGGCAGAGCGGAGCCATACATGACCTTCAGACGTTCGGCATCTTCCATCCGGGTGGAAAAGCCGCGAGCCACATCCATCGTCACGTGATTGCCGCCAATGGCCACTGCATCGGCGTGAATAAACTTGCCTTCGGAGAAGACGGAGATCGTCGTCGTGCCGCCGCCCATATCGATGCAGGCCGCGCCCATTTCAGCTTCGTCGCCGACCAGAGCGGCAAGACCGCTGGCATAAGGCGTTGCAACGATGGCTTCCACCGACAAATGGCAGCGATTGATGCAAAGCTCCAGATTGCGCAGTGGCGCTGCGTCGGCCGTCAGCACATGCATATCGACGCCGAGGCTATCGCCCAACATGCCGAGCGGATCGCGAATACCGCGTTCACCATCGAGCGTGTAGCCAACCGGCAGCGAATGAACGAGGTGACGCTCGGCTGCAAGCGCCTGCTTGGCACCGGCAGCCAGAACACGACGAATATCGGTCTGCTCGACTTCATGGCCGCCCAGATTGACGCTGGCCGTGAAGGTTTCGCTCTTGAGGCGACCGGCTGAAATATTGACGATCAGGCTATCGACGGTAAGACCAGCCATGCGCTCAGCTGCATCGACCGCAAGGCGGATCGACTGCTCTGCCGCATCCAGATCAATGATGACGCCCGACTTGACGCCGCGCGAACGCTGATGGCCGATGCCCAGTACTTCCATACGGTGCGTGCGGCCTGGCAGCAGTGCGCCGCCTTCATGCGGACGCAACCGTGCGATAACGCAGGAAACCTTGCTCGATCCGACATCCAGAACCGTTAACAGGCGCACCTTGCGCCCTGCAGTTCCGCCTTGTGATGATCCCTTGCCGCCCAGAATACTCATACGCGCTTCCCCGTGCGGGATAGTTCTTTTTTACGCTCTGCCAGAAACTTCTGGCGCTGCTCCATGCCACTTGCAGTCAATTGAACAGTCACGCGATCATCCAGACGAAGATCGACCGCAGCGATATCGCGCGAAAGAAGATGCTGGTCCTGATCGAGCTTCTCGACCTGCGCGAGCGCCTTCAGCGGATCGGTTTCCGGCAGCATGATGCGCACGCCATTATCCAGAAGCAGGTCCCAGCGACGGTCGCCGACACGGATGTAGGCGCGAACCTTTCCGGCCAGACCCGGATAGGCAGCGATTTCATCAACGAAGCCCTTGACCTTCTTTTCCGCGCCATCGCCCACGACGAGCGGCAACGAATTGTAACGGCCCGGACGGAACGGAACGATGGTATCCCCGGCGGCGTCGATCAGCGCCAGATCCTTGTCGTTTTGCCAGATGGCGAACGCCTTGCGTTCATGCAACGAGACAAGAACCGTACCAGGATAAACCTTGCGAACTTCTGCGCTTTCAACCCATGGCAGCTTGTCGATGGATTGGCGCGCTTCTTCAGCGCTCAGACCGACGAGAGATGTCTCGCCATCAAGATCGAGCTGACCCAGAATATCTATATCGGACGTCTCGTTGTTGCCGACGACCTTTATATCCTCAATTGCGAAACCGAGTGTGGAAGCAGTCGCCTTGACCACCTCCGGCGTGTGACCGCCAACCGCCATGCCATAAAGGCCGGTAGCACCAAGGAAACCCAGCATGCCGACAGTGCCTGCATGGCGCGGAATATTTACATTGCCTTGGAAAAGGCGAGCAGCAAAGCGAAACGGCTTGCGCAGGAAACGCGGCAGGACAAAAGCAGCACCCGTCGCCCCCGATGCATCCCGCATCGAGCCCGAGCGCCCATATCCGTCCGATTTTCCGTTCAACGCAAACAAGACGCGTCCTCCACCATCCAACTCAACAATTCACCGAAAGAGATACCAGCCGCTTTGGCGATATCAGGCACGAGCGAGGTAGGAGTCATCCCCGGCTGGGTATTGATTTCCAGCCAGATAACTTCGCCATCATCAGAGAAACGATCGTCGAAACGGAAGTCTGACCGGCTTACGCCCCGACACCCGATTGCCCGATGCGCCGTAAGGGCCATTGTTTGTATTTTTTGGTAAATATTTGGTAAAATTTTTGCCGGACACACGTGAGATGACGCGCCTGCAACATATTTTGAATCATAATCGTAGAACTGATGGCCTACCGGAATGATCTCACACACGTCCATGACGCGATCACCCATCACGGCACAGGTCAATTCCCGGCCGGGAATGTATTTTTCGACCAGAACCTCGGCACCGTAGTTCCACTCAGCCGAACTGATGATTTGCGGCGGATGCGCCTGATCTTCCTTGACGATCACGACGCCAAAGCTCGAACCTTCGCGAACCGGCTTGACCACGTAAGGCGGCTCCATCGGATGCTCAGTGCCGATCTCAAAACGGTTGAGCAGAAGCGAGGAAGCAACAGCAACACCGGCAGCAGCCGCAACCTTCTTGGCGCGGTCCTTGTCCATGGCGAGCGCCGATGCGAGCACGCCCGAATGCGTGTAGGGAATCTGGAGATACTCGAGAACGCCCTGAATAGCGCCATCCTCACCGAAAGGGCCATGCAGCGCATTGAACGCAACGTCAGGCTTCAGTTCGGCAAGAACGCTGGCAACATTGCGATCCACATCAATACGCGTCACGCGATAGCCGCGCTCTTCAAGGGTCGCAGCGCAAGCCGTTCCAGAGGACAAACTGACCGGGCGCTCCGAAGAGAAACCGCCCATCAAAACGGCGACGTGCTTTCCCGTCATGTTAGCATCCCCTCTGCGCAATCCCCTGCGCATCAATTAAACAGAATCCAAGCAACCCAGCAGCGAAGGCCGCAGGCACCCGCGGCAGGAAAATCCTGCCGAATCAAATCACTGTGTGGTTAACCCTAAAGAATCAGAGGATTGATTCCGTGACAAGACCCTATAGAAAGGGACGAACCTTACGCGTCGCTTGTGAAGGCAAAAAAGCCCGGAATATCAGGTAGAAAATCCGGGCAACTTTTTTATCAAAATTTTCCAAGAAACTCTTCTACCGCCTCGCCCTCGCGGAACAAACCGAGACGTTTGATTTCCCAATGAAGGCGAATACCCGAATTTTCAAAAACTCTGGCGCGAACCGTTTCGCCCAAAGTCTCCAGATCGAGCCCCGTTGCGGTGCCTGTATTGATCATAAAATTGCAGTGCATTTCGGACATCTGCGCGCCGCCGACGCGCAAACCGCGGCAACCTGCCTTGTCGATTTCCTTCCAGGCCGATGTGCCTTCCGGATTCTTGAAGGTCGAGCCACCTGTTTTTTCGCGTACAGGCTGCACCGTCTCGCGATGATGCTGCACCTCGTCCATGGCTTGTTTGATCGCTTCATGCTTGCCGGGAGTTCCCTCGAACAAGACAGAGGTAAAAATCAGATCCGGCGATGCTGAGGAATGCCGATAGGCGTAGCCCATATCCGCATTGGAAAGCACATGCACATCGCCCTTGCGATCAAGGGCGCGAACCTCCACGACGCGCTCGCGCGTTTCCACGCCGTTGGCGCCTGCATTCATGCGCAAAGCCCCGCCCATGCCGCCGGGTATGCCATGGTAGAAGTGGAAGCCAGCCAGCCCCGCTTCCAGCGCCGCTGCGGCCACGCGCTTGTCAGGCGTCGCCGCGCCTGCCCGCAGCTGCGTCTCAGAAACCTGATCGACTTCGCCGAAGCCTTTTGCGGAAAGCCGCACGACAAAGCCTGGAACACCGCCATCGCGCACGAGCAGATTGGAGCCGATGCCAACCACGAGAATCGGTATCTCTTCCGGCACAGCCTTCAGAAACGAGGAGAGGTCTTCTTCATCGGCAGGCTGAAACAGAACCTGTGCCGGTCCGCCAGCGCGGAACCAGGTGATCTTGTCCATACCAGCATCGGGCGTCAGCCGACCACGCAAGCCCGACAATTTGCCGTCGAGCTTCTTCAGAAGCGTCTCGCCGCTTTCCATCTTACTTCTTACCCTGTTCAGCCAGTTCTTTCGGCAGCGCATATGCCCACTGCGTAATATTGCCTGCGCCGAGGCAGACCACGAAGTCGCCCGGCTCCGCTATCGAAGCAACCAACGGTGCCAGTGCTTCTGGCCCGCTGGCATAGCGTGCATCGCGATGACCTGCGGTTTTGATGCGCGATACGAGCGCCTCGGAATTGACGCCTTCGATAGGGTCTTCGCCAGCCGTATAGACCGGCGCCACGATAACCGTATCGGCATCGTTGAAACATGCCGCGAATTCATCAAACAGGCTTGCCAGACGCGTATAGCGGTGCGGCTGCACAATGGCGACCACACGACCTTTTGTGGCTTCACGTGCAGCTTTCAGCACGGCGCGGATTTCAACCGGGTGATGGCCGTAATCGTCGAATATCTCTACGCCGTTCCACGTGCCCGTATGGGTAAAGCGACGTTTCACACCGCCGAACGAACCAAGGCCACGACGAATATCGTCGGCCACGATACCCAGCTCATGCGCAACGGCGATTGCCGCCGTCGCATTGGATACGTTGTGCTGCCCCGGCATCGGCAGACGCAGATCCTTGATCTCGGTTGCCTCGCCCTTGCGCGAACGGATCACGACATCGAACAGACTCGCAGCACCATCCATGCGGTGATTGACAAAACGCACATCAGCCTGCGGGTTTTGGCCATAAGTCACAATGCGGCGGTCTTCGATCCGGCTCACCAGAGCCTGCACTTCCGGATGGTCAAGGCACATCACGCCAAAGCCATAGAACGGAACATTCTCGACAAACTGCGCGAAAGCCGCACGCACGGCATCGAAATTGCCGTAATGGTCGAGATGTTCCGGATCGATATTGGTGACGACCGCGATATCGGCTGGCAGTTTGAGGAACGTGCCGTCGCTTTCGTCGGCTTCCACCACCATCCAGTCACCATCGCCCATACGGGCATTGGTACCGTAAGCATTGATGATACCGCCATTGATGACGGTCGGATCAAGATGCCCGGCATCGAGCAATGCGGCGACCATTGAGGTCGTGGTGGTCTTACCATGCGTACCGCCAATCGCAACCGCATGACGGAAGCGCATCAACTCGGCCAGCATTTCGGCGCGGCGCACGATAGGCAGCAGCTTTTCGCGTGCAGCAACCAGCTCGGGATTGTTTTTCTTGATCGCCGTCGAAACGACAACAACTTCGGCATCACCGATATTTTCAGCCTTGTGGCCGACAAAGACCTCAATGCCTTTTTCACGCAGGCGCTGCACATTGGCGCTGTCGGACTGGTCAGAGCCCTGTACCTTGTAGCCGAGATTATGCAGCACTTCGGCAATACCGCTCATGCCGATGCCGCCAATTCCGATGAAATGGACAAGCCCGATATTCAGCGGCATTTTCATGGCCGAGTTCCTTCTTTGAATTCCTGAACAGATTTACCTGCTGCAATAGCCTCTGCCAGATCAGCAAGCAACTGCGCTGCATCCGGCTTACCAACGCTTTTTGCAGCTTTTGCTTGTACTTCGAGGCGCTGTGGCTCATTCATCGCAGCCTGGAGTATCTCGGCAAGGCGTTCTGGCGACAATTCCGACTGGCGAACAACCTCGCCACCGCCGACAGCCGCGAGCGCTGCTGCATTCGCTGCCTGATCATGATCGAGCGCGTGCGGAAACGGCACCAACATCGCCGGACGACCGATCACGGTGATCTCAGAAACGGTCGAAGCACCGGACCGCGAAATCACGAACTGAGCATCCGCCATGCGTGCTGGCATATCGTTGAAAAACGGCGCAACGTCAGCGGGAACACCAAGTTTCTTGTAAGCTTCGCGTACAGCGGCTTCGTCTTCCTTGCGGGCCTGCTGGGTGATCAGCAGCCGCGCTCGGTCGTTCTCTGGCAGCAAAGCCACGGCAGCGGGAATGGCAGTCGAAAAGAACTGAGCGCCCTGGCTACCGCCAAAAACCAGCAGGCGGAAACGTTCATCCGCCTTGACCGGCTTGTAGGGCGTTCCGGCTGCAGTCAGAACTGGTGGACGCACCGGATTGCCGGTCGTAGCCGTCTTTTCGGCATGGGCCCCACCGGTCTCGGGCAGGAAACCACCGGCAATTGCTTTCACGCGACCTGCAAGGCCCTTATTGGCGCGACCCATGACGGCATTCTGCTCGTGCACCATCGTCGGGATGTTCATGTTGCTCGCGGCATAGAGCGGCGGCAGCGTCGGATAGCCACCAAAGCCCGCAACGAGTTTGGGCTTCAGCCTGCGGAACAATTTACGGGAATCGAGATTGCCCTGCCATAGTGACCAGAACGTCTTCAGGAGCGCTATCGGGTTGCGGCCTGCAATTGTTGCCGAACGAATGACATGAACATGATCTTCCGCGAAGGCACCCGCGAAACGCTGCGCGCGCGCATCGGTCGCCAGATGGACGTCCCAACCACGCGCCTTCAGTTCATGCGCCAGCGCTTCCGCCGGAAAAAGATGACCGCCCGTTCCACCGGCGGCCAGTACGATTACGCCTTTTACCATCAGCCCCTCACAGCGCAGGAATGCGTTTGCCCATATCGACACCGCTACCGACCGTATGGGTCATGCGGGCTTCCGGACGGCGGCGCGTCAGAGCCAGAAGGATGCCCATCGTGATGGCGATGGCAATGAGCGAGGAACCGCCATAGGAGATGAACGGCAGGGTCATTCCCTTTGCAGGCATGAGATGCAGGTTCACAGCCATGTTGATGATCGACTGGAAGCCGAACAGAATGACAATCCCCGAGACAGCCAGACGGGTGAACGGATCACGCTCGCGCAACGCAATCGAAAGGCCGCGCACGACGATGAATGCGAAAAGCAGCATGATGATCATGCACAGAACGATGCCGTATTCTTCTGCCGCAACCGAGAAAATGAAATCGGTATGGCTGTCCGGGATGATGCGCTTGATGGTACCTTCGCCCGGACCTTGTCCGAACCAGCCGCCGCGCAGGATTGCTTCGCGTCCGGCATCGACCTGGAACGTGTCGCCCTCGCCTGTCATGAACCGGTTGATACGCCCGGCCACGTGATCGAACATGAAATAGGCTGAAACGCCGCCGCAAACAGCAAGACCACCCAGGACCAGAATCCAGAACATCGGCAGACCGGCGAGGAAGAACATGGCACCCCATGTGCCTGTGGTCAGCATTGTCTGGCCAAGGTCAGGCTGGAGGACGAGCAAAGCAGCAACGGTGCCGAACAGCAGCATGGCAAGAAAATTGCCGGGCATTTCGCCACCGCGTTCACGCTCCGAGAACAGCCAGGCGCAAACCACCACGAATGCAGGCTTCATGAATTCTGACGGCTGGATAGAGATCCCTGCCAGATTGACCCAGCGCCGCGCACCTTTCACTTCGATACCGAAGAACAGTGCGGCAACCATCAATACAAGCGAAATGCCGAGCAGGATCAAAGCAAATCGCCTGATCTGGCGCGGCGACAGAAACGACACGCCGATCATGACGCCAACTGCCGGCAGCATGAAGAAAATCTGGCGCTCGACAAAGTGGAACCCGTCGAGCCCGATACGCTGGGCCACGGCAGGACTTGCGGCGAATGACAGCAGAATGCCAAGCCCCATTAGAGCAAGACATGCAGCGAGGAAGAAGCGGTCTATTGTCCACCACCAATTGGCGACAGGACCGCGATCGACACGGCTTACCATCAGCTTTTCCCTCCTATCGGCTCGACGCCCGGAAGCGCCAGAACAGCGCTGCGGAATGCATCGCCGCGTTTTTCAAAATTCTGGAACTGATCGAAGCTCGCGCAAGCGGGCGACAACAGCACAACCGGTTCGGGAGCCGCATCGTTACCGGCATCGCGAGCCGCATGTTCGACGGCAACTGCAAGCGTGTCAGAAATCTCAAATGGCGCCCCATCGCCAAGCGTTGCCGCAAACTGCGCTGCGGCTTCGCCGATCAGATAGGCCTTGGCAATTCGCGGGAAGAACCCGGCCAGCGAGGTAATCCCGCCAGCTTTCGGCACACCACCTGCAATCCAGTAGATGTTCTGCGGGAAGGAGGACAACGCCGGAGCCGTTGCTTCCGCATTGGTTGCCTTGGAATCGTTGACGAACAGGACTTTCCCGCGATGCCCAACCTGCTCCATGCGGTGGGCCAGACCGGGAAAGCTCTTCAATCCCGCATCGATTTCTTCAAGGCTTAAGCCCACTGACAGGCAGGCGACGACAGCCGCAAGCGCGTTCTGCGCATTGTGCGCACCGCGCAGCGAACCGATACCTTCCAGGGAAGCGATTTCGTCAATTTCCCCGTCCTGCGACCAGAGCAGCTTTGCGCCGTCAGCGAAATAGCCTTTGCCAAGGTGCCTTTCCTTGGAAATTCGCACGACGTGTACACCATCGCGATAAAGCCGGTCCGCAATGGCTTCGCAATAATCATCATCAACGCCGACAATTGCCGTGTCGCTCGCCGCCACCAGACGTTCCTTGATCGCGGCATAGTTTTCCATTGAGCCATGACGGTCGAGATGATCCGGTGTCAGATTGAGCAGAATGCCCGCCGTCGGGTTCAGCGATGGCGCCAAATCGATCTGATAGGATGAACATTCGACCACATAGAAGCGATTTGCCTGCGGCGGCTCCAGCGTCAGGATTGCGGTGCCGATATTGCCGCCAAGCTGCATATCCCGACCGGAAGCCTTGATGATATGGGCGATCAAAGCGGTCGTCGTCGATTTGCCGTTGGTGCCGGTGATGGCGATGAACGGGCAATCGGGAGCAATGTGATTGCGCTCGTGGACAAACAGCTCCACATCACCGATGATTTCGACACCTGCGGCATGAGCCAGATCGACAGTCCAGTGTGGCTTTGGATGGGTCAGCGGAACGCCCGGCGAAAGCACGAAAGCCGCAAATTGCGTCCAGTCAGCCTGCCGCAAATCGCCTGTGGCAATGCCCGCGCTCTGGGCACGGGCAACGCTGTCGGGATTGTCATCCCAGGCAATGATCTTTGCGCCGCCCGCGAGAATGGCCTTGGCGGTCGCGATACCCGACCCGCCCAGTCCGAAAAGGGCGACTGTCTTATCCTTGAGGGCGGTGATCGGGATCATTCGATATGCCTGTTATCTGAGCTTCAGGGTGGAAAGGCCGATCATCGCGAGAATGATCGCAACGATCCAGAAGCGGATCACGACCTGGCTCTCGGTCCAGCCCTTCTTTTCGAAATGGTGGTGAATAGGCGCCATGAGGAAGACACGCTTGCCGGTCAGCTTGAAGGAGCCAACCTGAATGATGACGGAAAGCGCTTCGACGACGAACAGACCACCGATGATGGCGAGAACGATTTCATGCTTCGTTGCAACCGCAACAGTGCCCAGCATACCACCCAGCGCCAACGAACCCGTATCGCCCATGAAGATAGCGGCGGGAGGCGCATTGAACCACAGGAAGCCGAGGCCCGCGCCGATAACAGCGCCAAGAACCACGGCAAGTTCACCTGTGCCCGGCACGAAATGAATCTGCAGATAGTCGGCGAAGATCGCGTTGCCGGAAAGATAGGCAATGAAGCCGAAAGACGCTGCGGCCACCATGACCGGTACGATTGCAAGCCCGTCGAGACCATCTGTCAGGTTTACGGCATTGCCTGCGCCCACCATGACGAAGGCTGCAAACGGAATGAAGAACCAGCTCAGATTGACGACGAACTGCTTGGCAAACGGGAATGTCAGCGACGACGAGAACGGCTCCTGCCCTGCCCGCATGATGACGAACGCGGCAATAGCGGCGATCAGGAATTCGATGCCAAGACGCGCCTTGCCGGAAAAACCCTTGTCGGACTGCTTCGTCACCTTGAGATAATCATCATAGAAGCCGATGGCGCCGAAACCCACCGTAACCAGCAGAACGACCCAGACATAGACGCTGGCCAGATTGGCCCAGAGCAGGCATGACACAAGAATGCCGGTCATGATCATGAGGCCGCCCATGGTGGGTGTACCGGCCTTCTTGAAATGGGTCTGCGGACCGTCAGCGCGGATCGGCTGGCCTTTCCCCTGACGCACCCGAAGCGAGTTGATGATCGACGGGCCGAACAGGAACACGATCAGCGCCGATGTAATCATCGCGCCGCCGGTGCGGAAGGTAATGTAGCGGAACACATTGAGCGGTGTCATATGTTCGGCGAAGAAGGTGAGAAGCATCAACATGTAGAGAAAAATCCCTCAAATACCGCTTACTCCGCGGGTTCCACCGGCGGAAACTGGCTAATCAACGTCTTGACGATTTTGGAAAAGCCGATCCCCTTCGACGATTTCACCATGATGACATCGCCCGGACGGACCGCCTTGATCACCAGCGGCAACAATTCGTCGGTGCTTTGCCTGTACTCGGTCTGAATTTCAACCGGCAAGGCATTTTTCAGCGCCGACATGTCCGGTCCACCGATAAAAAGCGTATTCACTTCAGCATCCACGATCGGGCGCGCGAGATCGGCATGAAGTTTGCCCGACTGACGGCCAAGCTCCAGCATGTCGCCTAAAACCGCGATGCGACGGCCACGCGAACCTTCCGGTGTGGTCGAATGCAACAGCGACAGGGCTGCGCGCATCGAGGTCGGATTGGCGTTGTAGCTCTCGTCGATCAGCGTGAAGGTTCCTTCAGGATGCTGAAGCACATGGCGCGCACCACGACCGCCTTCTGCAGAAAGCGTCGCCATGGCCATCATCACCTTGGCGATATCAGCTCCGACCAGATCAGCGGCCCCAAGAACGGCGAGCATGTTCTGCACAATATGACGGCCCGGCATACCAACCTTCACGGCTGCTTCATGCGTTCCGATTTTGACCGTCATGCAGGAGCAGGTTGGGTGCAGCTTCACTTCGCGCAGACGATAGTCGGACCGGGCGTTCTCGCCGAATGTGGCAATGTGTTCGACACCGGCCTTTTCGGCCAGTTCTTCCAGCTGTTTGAAGCGCTTGTCATCACGATTGAGAAGCGCATAGCCGCCTGGAACTATGCCTTCGAAAATCTCCGCCTTAGCAACGGCGATTTCTTCCAGATTGGCGAAATGACCAAGATGTGCCGGTGCAATCAGCGTGATCAGCGCCACATGCGGGCGCACCATCTTCACCAGCGGACGAATTTCATCGTGATGGTTCATGCCGATTTCGAAAACGCCGTAATCCGTATCGGCAGGCATGCGCGCAAGCGTCAGCGGCACACCCCAATGATTGTTGAACGACGCCACAGAAGCATGGACCTTGCCGACTTCCGAAAGAACGTGACGCAGGGCTTCCTTGGTCGTCGTCTTGCCAACCGAACCAGTCACCGCGATGATCTGCGCCTTCGAGCGTGCCCGCGAGGCAATGCCAAGCTTGGTCAGGGCCTCAAGCACATCCTCGACCACGATCATCGGTACTTTGGAATTGCCGAATGCGGGCAGACGATGCTCGGCCACCACAAGAAGACCCGCACCAGCGGCCATGGCGCTGGTTACGAAATCATGCCCGTCGAACTGTTCGCCCTTGATGGCGAAAAAAGCCTCGCCCGGTTTCAGCGAACGGCTGTCGATTGAGATGCCGGTTATGCCGCCGGGAAGGTTGCCAAAGGGCCTGCCTTCCATGGCTTCAACCATATCGTTGGATGTCCAGAGCCAGTCACTCATTCCGAGCGCTCCTCAAGGCGGGCAGCAAGTGCTGCTGCAACTTCCGCATGATCAGAGAACGGCAAGGTAATGCTGCCGACAATCTGGCCCTCTTCATGCCCCTTGCCTGCAACGACCAGCGTATCGCCCGCCTGCATCATGGATACAGCGGTAAAGATAGCCTCTCGACGATCACCAATTTCGGTTGCGCCCGGCGCTGCTGCCATGATTTCCGAGCGGATTTGGGCTGGAACCTCCGAGCGCGGATTGTCGTCCGTGACGATTGCCACATCCGCCAGTCGCGAGGCGATTTCGCCCATGATCGGACGCTTTCCCTTGTCGCGGTCGCCGCCGCAACCGAAGACCACAATCACCCGGCCCGTCGTGAACGGACGCACCGAAGTCAGAACATTTTCCAACGCCTCAGGCTTGTGGGCGTAATCGACATAGGCCGGAGCGCCATCTTCCGTCGCACCGACGAGATCGAGCCGTCCCGGCGCACCTTTGAGGAGCGCCAAGGCACGCATTGCAGCCGCAGCCGGAACGCCCGTAACCATGGCAAGCCCTGCAGCAACCAGCGCATTTGCGACCTGAAAATCTCCGGCGAGCGGCAGTTCGATCTCAAAAATCTCGTCGCCGATGCGCACTTCGACATGCTGGCGGAAACGCTCGTGCTCGACCCGCTTGAGAGCAATGAAATTGCCTTTTCGTCCGACCGTCTTCACGTCGCATCCAGCAAGCGTCGCCGCCTCGATGGCCTGCGCCGAGAAATGATCGTCGGAGAAGATGATGGCTGGCGCACCCTTCGGCAAAAGCGTGTTGAAGAGACGCATCTTCGCGCCAAGATATTCCTCGATGGTCGCGTGATAATCCATATGGTCACGACCGAGATTGGTAAACGCACCGGCAGCGAGCTTGACACCATCAAGACGACGCTGATCAAGGCCATGCGATGAGGCTTCCATGGCCGCATGGGTCACGCCTTCATCGGCAAGCTCTGCCAGAACACGATGCAACTCCACCGGATCGGGTGTTGTCAGCGAATTATAGTCGCTGCGCGTCGGCGAAAACACGCCGGTCGTGCCGATATTCGCCGCCGGAAAACCGGCATAGGCCCAAATCTGCCGGGTAAAGGACGCGACGGAAGTCTTGCCGCTGGTGCCTGTAACTGCAACCATAACTTGTGGCTGCTTGCCATAGAACTGCGCCGCAGCAACTGCCAATGCAAGGCGGGGATCATCGACATGAAGAACCGGGACGCCTGCGTCAGCGACAGCCGTATCCTTGCCTGCGATGATGGCGCTGGCGCCGCGCTTGACGGCATCGACGACAAAAGCCGCACCGTCTGCTTTCACGCCTTTCAACGCTGCGAAAAGAAAACCGCGTTCGACCTTGCGGGAGTCCGACGTGACGCCGGTGATCTCCACCTCACCGGCATCGCCGGAGGCCAGTTCCTTAAAGAGAGCGATTTCCTTCAGTTTCATGGTCATACCAAATCCAGATTCAGTTGTGCGCGTTTCGCTGCAAGGGCTGCTTTATGCGAATCAGTCGTATTCGTTGGAAACCATTGCTGGCGGCACTTCCTGTTGAAAATCAGGCTTGCCGCTTAAATTGCTAACCATTGCTGGCTGGGCTTCGAGTTGGAAATCGGGCTTCACGCCGAGGAACGATGCAGATCGGCGGATGATCTCCGAAACCATCGGTGCTGCGTTGAGACCTGCGGTTGCGCTGAACTTGCCTTCTTCCGGCTTCGGTTCGTCGATGATGGTCAGCACGACATAGGTCGGATCATCCATCGGAAATGACGCCAGAAACGCGTTGAAACGCACGTCCTTCGAGTAGCGGCCATGCACAACCTTTTCCGCCGTGCCGGTCTTGCCGCCGACGCGGTAGCCCGGAACAGTGGCCCGCTTGCCGGAGCCGCCCTGAGCGGTCGCGTTGAGGCGATAGAGGTAACGCATATCCGCAGAAACCTGTGGATGAATGACCTGCTTGGCCACCTGATCAGCCTGAGCCTGCGTGCGCATCAGGAAAGTCGGCTCCATCAGCTTGCCGCCATTCATCAGTGCAGCCGCACCGACCGCCGTCTGCAACGGCGTCGTCATCATGCCGTGGCCGAACGAAATCGTCATCGAGTGGACCTTCTTCCACACACGCGGCTCAACGGGACGCGCCACTTCCGGCAACTCCGTCTGCATGCGGTCGAGAAGGCCGATCTTCTTCAGGAATGCGCGATGGCCTTCAATGCCGACGGCATCCGCCTCGCGGCCCGAACCGATATTGGACGAGAAGATGAAGACTTCCGGCAGCGTCAGCCAGCGGCCCTTGCCGTGGAAGTCACGGATCGTCTGGCGACCGAACACCAGCGGACGGCTGGCATCGAGTTTCGACTGCAGGTTGAACTTACCGGAATCGAGCGCCATTGCCGTGGTAAAGCTCTTGATGGTCGAACCCATTTCATAGGTGCCTGCCGACATGCGGTTCAGGCGGTCCTTGTCCAGAGCATGGACCGGGTTGTTCGGATCAAAATCCGGCACCGATGCCATGGCGATCACTTCGCCGGTCTTGACGTTCAGCACCACAGCACCGGCAGCAATTGCCCGGTAGCGTTCCATGGCCTTGACGAGTACGTCACGCATGATGTGCTGCACACGAATATCGATCGAGAGGCGCACCGGCTCCAGCGACTGTCCGGTTGCGAGCCCCACGGAACGCAGATCGGTCAGCCCCTGACTGTCGATATATTTCTCCATGCCCGCAATGCCCTGATTGTCGACATTGACGAGACCGAGGATATGCGACGCGGTCGGGCCACCCGGATAGAAGCGGCGCTTTTCCGTACGGAAGCCGATGCCCGGCACGCCGAGCGCCATGATCTGGCTCTGCTGGCGGGGCGTCAGTCCTCGCTTGATCCAGACGAAACCGGCACCACTTTTCAAACGCTTATATGTCGCTTCCCAATCAAGATCGGGCAGCACCGTCGACAGCATTTCGATGGTTTCGTCGGGATCTACGATCTTGCGCGGCTCTGCATAGAGCGAAGCCGTCTTGATGTCGGTCGCGAGGATTTCGCCGTTGCGGTCGAGAATATCCGGGCGTGACGCGAGCTGGTGAACCGCCGGACCTGCATTATCCTCATTTTCGCCGCCGATGACACCGAAATAAATGAGCTTGCCGCCCATCACACCATAGATGCCGACAAAACAGGCGATGGCCATCCAGAGACGATTGCGCGCGCGGTTGCCATGCTTTTTGCGCGAGCCGACAAACGCCATGTTGCCGGCCAGCTTTTCATCGCCAACCGGCTCGACACCGTCATCTGCCTGCATATTCTTTTTTTTGAAAAGTCTCAGCCGCATGATCAGTGCCTCGCCCCGCTTTTCTTGACGCTACCGGTCGTGATGGCATCCTTTTCAAGCACGCCACTTGCAAGCAGTTCATCGCTGCCGGAGATGATCTTCTGGATATCGTCAACCGGACGTTCCGGAATTTCGTGGACACCCAGCACAAGCTGTTCGGCTTCGATCGGCTGGAGGTTGAGTTCCTTTTCGTAGACACCAACGAGACTTTGCAGGCGGCCAGGCTGGGTCATCAATGCCCAGTCGGCGCGCAGGAGCGTGATCGTGTCCTTCTCGGAGTCGATCTGTCGCTTCAGCTTGGCGATCACCGCGATCTGCTTTTCCGCGTCATATTTGATCGTGTAGGTGACGGTCGCCGCCACCAGCATCGCCGCTATCATGATGATGTCGAAAGTACGCAGCACTCGTTCAACTCCGGGCCAGTTCGTTCGTCTCGGGCAGTTTGGGCAGTCCGAAAAGCGATAAATCGTCTTCCAGTGGCGGATTTTCCGTCCTTATTCCAGCGCGCAGCTTCGCCGAGCGCGCACGTGGATTTCGTTCTTCTTCCTCTGCGGTCGGGCCAACAGCGCCCTTGACCGCAGGTGTAAAGCTCGGCAGACGGACATGTGTTTCCGGCAGATGACGCGATCCGGCACTACCGCCAGCGCGGTCAGCGAAATAGCGCTTCACCATGCGGTCTTCGAGCGAATGGAAGGTCACGACAACCAGCCGACCGCCCGGTTTCAGGATACGTTCGGCAGCAAGCAACGCCCGCGCCAGTTCGCCCAACTCGTCATTCACATAGACCCGCAACGCCTGAAACACCCGCGTCGCCGGATGGATGCGATCCTTCGGATTGCGTCCCACCAGCGTTTCGATGGCATTGGCAAGATCGAGCGTACGTGTGAAAGGCTGTGCGGTCCGGCGTTTGTCGATCATGCGTGCAATGCGGCCTGCATGGCGCTCTTCGCCCAGAAAATTGAAGATGCGGGCAAGATCACCGGTCTTGAGACGGTTCACCACATCGGCAGCGCTTGGTCCTTTTTTCGACATGCGCATGTCGAGCGGACCATCTTTCTGGAAGGAAAAGCCGCGCTCGGCCTCATCGATCTGCATCGACGATACGCCAATATCGAGCACAACGCCGTCCACCTTGCTGCCTGCTCCCTTAACCTTCGAGACTGCTTCATCAAGAGCAGAGAACCGGGACTCGACCAGATCGAGCCGGTCCGGAAACTGCTTTTCCATCGCCCGCCCGGCTTCGATTGCGGTCGGATCGCGGTCAATCGCGATCACGTCCGCTCCCGCTTCCAGTATGCGACGCGTATACCCGCCAGCACCGAATGTCCCATCGACAATCACTGCGCCAGATACAGGCTTCAGGGCGTCGATCACTTCGGCGATCAGCACCGGAACGTGACGGACTTCAGCCCCTTCGGCTTGAGATTTGTCTCCGCCGAGGCTTGCCATCATTCCGATCCTTTCCCGGGTACTTGGCCCGTTTTAAAGCGTCTCGCGCTTCAATCTTTTGTTTTCACGCATGTTTTGTTCCAAAATCGGTTCCCAACTTCAGGAAACATGCTTTCGTGTTTTGCTTGCGGATTCCGCCCATTTGCCGTCAACGTGGCGACATGGCGGATTCGTTCGTCAGTTATCGGATATTAAGCTTAATGAAGCGTTATCCTTTGGCTCAGCACTTCTACAGAACTGTGCCAGCCCCATAATTTTCAACAGGGATTTTTTGAAGGCAGCTTGCGCTCAGCGCTTGCCCGAAAACGGATATTTGCTTCAATCCAAATGCGATGGATCCACACACTATGCATCACAAGCTTATGATTTGTGATGCCCCGCCCCCGGTTGACGCCTTCCCATCATTGGCATATTTAATGCAAATAGTTTGCAACTGCATAAACACCCAAGGCATTGAGTATGGCACCCCATGGAGCAGGCCCCTCCGGCGCTGGCGAAGTAACATTTGAAGGCTGGCGACGTGATCGCGGCGAAGCATCCATGTCCGATGTCCACCGCTCGATCCGAGTCAATCGTTCAGGTTCAAAGTTCCGTCGCGCACTTTCCTTCTTCGGTCCCGGCTATCTGGTAGCCGTTGGCTATATGGACCCCGGCAATTGGGCCACCTCGCTCGCTGGCGGCTCTCGCTTCGGCTATACGTTGCTATCCGTCGTGCTGCTGTCCAATCTTATGGCCGTGCTACTGCAGGCGCTTTGCGCACGTCTTGCCGTCGCAACCGGCCGCGATCTGGCACAGGCTTGCCGCGATGCCTATCCGCGCTTTCTCGCATGGCCGCTCTGGTTCCTCGCCGAACTGGCAATCTGCGCCACCGATCTGGCGGAAGTCATCGGCACCGCCATCGGCCTCAACCTGCTCTTCGGCATTCCGCTGGAAATCGGTGTCATCATCACTGCTGCCGATGTGCTTCTGGTTCTTTATCTCCAGAACAAGGGATTTCGCCGTGTCGAGGCGCTCATCATCACCCTTCTGGGCGTGATTGCGCTCTGCTTCCTTATTCAGATTCTGATGGCGCAGCCGCAATGGGGCGCAGTCATCAAGGGCTTTGCGCCAACGACCGACATCATCCGCAATCCGGACATGCTCTATATCGCCCTTGGTATCATCGGCGCCACGGTCATGCCGCATAATCTCTATCTGCATTCGGGCATCATCCAGACACGCGATTACGGCCACACGACCGCTGAAAAGCGCGAAGCCATACGCTATGCGACGCTGGATTCCACCATTGCGCTGACATTCGCACTCCTGGTCAATGCATCGATCCTGATCCTCGCTGCGGCAAGCTTCAACGCCACCGGCAATACCGGTGTCGAAGATCTCGACAAGGCCCATGCTCTTCTGAACCCGCTATTGGGATCGGCCCTCGCACCAACACTTTTTGCGATTGCACTTCTCTGTTGCGGCCTGAACTCGACCATCACCGCGACGATGGCCGGTCAGATCGTGATGGAAGGCTTCATCGACATACGTCTGAAGCCGTGGCTGCGCCGCGCGATCACCCGCTTCGTGGCCATCGTTCCGGCTGCTGTCGTGACGATCATGTATGGTTCGCAAGGAACGACCGAGCTTCTGATCCTGTCTCAGGTCGTGTTGAGTCTTCAGCTGCCCTTTGCCATCATTCCACTCGTCATGTTCACGGCGGAGAAAAAGAAGATGGGATCGCTGGTCGCTCCACGCTGGGTGACGATTCTTGCCGCCATTACCGCCGCGATCATCGTCGTCCTGAACATGAAGCTGATTTACGATTTCATGTCCGGCGTGCCAATTTAAGCCCCTCCCGAGGCTCTTGGAATGGGCGGTTCCGTATCGCGGAGCCGCCCTTTCTTTTACTTCACTGCGGCGTTGCCACCGTCGGCATAAAGCGCCGAACCAGCAACAAAACTCGACATCGGGCCTGCCAGGAACAGCGCTGCCTGCGCGATTTCTTCAGGCTGGGCGATCCGCTTCATCGCATGCAGGCCTGCGGCCCATTCCTTCTGCTTTTCATCTCCACCCATTGGCGTATCAACACCGCCCGGCAGAAGCGCATTCGCCCGGATGCCACGGGCGCCGTAATCAGCGGTTATGCCCTTGACCATCCCCATGAGAGCTGCCTTCGAGGTTCCGTAAACCGACATGCCGGGAATGCCAACGCTCGTGCCGACAAATGTCGAGGTGAAGACAATCGAGCCGCCGCCCCTTTCGAGCATCAGCGGGATTTGCGATCTCGCTCCCAGAAATGCCGAGGTCAGGTTGCCCGCCAGCACCCCTTCCCAATCATCGGGCACGATTTCGGCAAGCGGCGCGATAGGGCCTACAGTGCCAGCATTGTTGACAGCTATATCAAGCCCGCCGAATTTATCCTTCGCTGCCGTAGCAAGTGCCTCATGCGTTTCAGCTTCTGAGACATCGCCTGCAACACAATGCGCCTTTCCGCCAAACGCCGCGATCTCCTCCGCAACACGTTCCAGACCGGCAAGCCCGCGAGCATTCAGCACAAGGGCTGCGCCTTCTCTGGCGAAGAGCAATGCGGCGGCGCGCCCTATTCCGGACGATGCGCCGGTGATGATTGCGACCTTGTCTTTCAAACTGGACATACTGAACCTCCGTGATTTCGTGGAGGTCCCAATTAAAGTCCCGGCGGTAACGCAACTATCCGTTTCTTGCGTTTGAATGCTGAAGCAGTCGATTAGGAGCATTTTCAGCAAAAGTGTGAAACAATTTTGCGTAGGGCAATGCGACAAAACAAATAGTTAGAGCGGTTCCAATGCTTCTTTTAAAATAGAAGCCGCTCTAGAGAAAATTGTCAGTCGGTCTGTAAGCCGGGTTCTGTATGGCCGGGCTTTCGCCCGACGTGGCAGCCATTCATCTGGGACGGATGTCGCCACCCGCCTCGTGCAACCCACCCGGACGGCTGATCCGGAAACCGATTGCCGGCCCTTGCGAGCCAGCGCGCCGTCCCTATTCGGTTTTGCTCCCGATGGGGTTTACCGTGCCGTCTGCATTGCTGCAGACGCGGTGGGCTCTTACCCCACCCTTTCACCCTTACCCCGTCATCCCTGCCGTTTCGTTGCGCAACGGTACGGAAGACGGGGCGGTCTGCTTTCTGTGGCACTTTCCCTGGGGTCGCCCCCGCCGGGCGTTACCCGGCATCGTGTTTCCATGGAGCCCGGACTTTCCTCACCTGCCGCCTTTCGGCATATGACAAGCGCGGCTGCCCAACCGACTGACAGCGCGCATATAGCAACGATAGCGGAACAGTGGAACCGGATTCCGGAAAAAATCTGCAGTCACCGGAAACAGAAAAGCCGACAGTGTCTCCACTGTCGGCTTTCCGTTCACATCAGGCGGCCTGTACTCTACGCGACCGCCGACGTAAATCTGCATTCGCATCCTGAAAATGCATCAGAGAGCGCGCATATAGGCCTTGACCGAGCTGCAATATTTCGCCGAGGTCGGGTTCATACGCTTTGCACCGTGACCGGCATTGTACTTCAGGATCGTGCCGCAAGTGCTGCCGCCGCCGAGCTTCTGCGCCTGGGCCAGATACTTCATGCCGAACTGGATGTTCGTGGAAGGCTCATAGAGACCCTTGGCTGAACCCGTGTAGCCGAGGCCACGTGCGGTCGAGAGCTTGATCTGCATCAGGCCGATTTCACCGGCCTTGCCACGCACATTCGGCTGGAAATTGCTTTCGTGACGCACAACCGCATGGGCAAGTGCGGAAGGCACGCCATAGGTCGATGCGTAACGATTGATAATGCTCGAATAAGCGCCGCCGCTCTTGGCGTTACGAGCAGTCGTGTCCTTCGACTGCGAACGCTTAGCAGCAGAACCCTTGCCCGTAGAATTCTTGGCAGTCGGAGCCGCACGGCGGCTTACGACCGATGCCTTCTTCGGCGCTTTGGTTGGCTTTTCCGCCTCGGCAGTCTTGTTCTGCTGGCGTGCCTTGAGGAGAGCTGCGAGGTTGGTCGGTTCAGTTGAAGGGGCACTCAGTGCTGGATTCAGGCCAAACGAACTCATCGCGCCAACAAGGGCGCAAACAACAACAAATTTAATTTTCATAACCTACCGTCTTGGAACGTTTCTTTTCTCAGACTGTCTGTCTTGGGTAAAAACAGTCCTGTTTTTTGATCCCGCCCGATATGGGTTGTCAGGCCCTTGTCCGCTGGGATTGAGCGATGAAGTGCCGGGCAAATGCAGCCGAAGATTGGTTGTAAAAGTAAAATAGTCTTACAGGTTGTAACATTCGCGATTCACGCAAACGCGGCGTAAACCTTCGCCACAACCCTTCTGCAACCGGGCTGGATCGATCTATTTTTATGAAATCATTACAGAAATACGAATCAACGCTGGATAGAGAGATTAACCGCCCGCATCTCGTCAGGCGGTAACATTCTGCAGAGAAAAAATTAGCCTGTAGAGGGTATCTATAGTAGATACATCGGCCACCCCGTCCACATTTTGTGTCCGAAAATGTCGCTGAAAGGCCTTAATCACAGTCTCGGTGCCTTCATCGAAGACACCAGTGATGGCGATTTCGTAGCCATAAAGTGCCAGCATGGATTGCAACGCCTCAACCGGCTGGCCGTTTTCGCCACGTGCCAGAAACCGCCCGCCGCGGATCGACGTCGGCTCGATGTAGTGGCCGATACCCGCCTCGTGGAGCCGCTTCCAGGGAAAGTTATGGCCCGGGTCTGTCTTGCGCGAAGGTGCAATATCCGAGTGGGCCAGAACATTTTCCGGCTTGATGGCATGACGCTCGCATATATCGCGGCAGAGGCGGATGACCGCATCGATCTGCGCATCCTTGAACGGCGGATAGCCTTCGAGATTACCCGGATTGACGATCTCGATGCCGATGGAAGCGGAATTGATGTCCGTTTCGCCCTTCCAGAAGCTCTTGCCCGCATGCCAGGCACGGGCCTTTTCCGAAACCATCTGCACGATCCGCCCGTCTTCATGGACAAGGTAATGCGCGGAAACTTCCATATCTGGCGATTTAAGAACCTGCACGGCCTCTTCGGCAGTCGCCAGACCGGTATAATGGAGAATGAGAAAGGCAGGCACCTTGCCGTCGCGACGCGGACCGAAATTGGGTGACGGATCAAGCGTTGCACCGGCAAAATCGGGCCGGTCAAGCGCCAGCTCCCGCAACAACTCGCTCTCGATTTCGCGCACGCTGCTCATGCAGCCTCCAGATTCTTCTCAATGCTTGCCCAGGCAGCGTTTATCGCTGCCAGACGCCTGTTGGCAATGGTTATGAATTCAAGCGGCAAGCCCTCTGCCACCAGCCGGTCCGGATGATGTTCCTTGACCAGAGAGCGATAGCGCTTGCGGGCCATCTCGAAGGAAACGCCGCGCTCCAGCCCCAGAATGGCATAAGGATCATCAGCACCGCGCTGGACATGCCGGATCGCGATACGATCGAAAGCGACTTCATCATAGCCGAAAATATCCGCAACGCCTGCAAGGAAGGCCATCTCTTTTTCATGCACATAGCCGTCAGCGGTGGCTATATGAAAAAGACCGTCGAGGATATCCTCAAGCAGATGGCAATCGGGTTGCCCTTCACTGCACAATCCGGCGAGCTGACGCGCATAGGATTCATAGCCAGCGACATCCTGCTTGGCGAGATCGTAGAGCCGCGCGACATGCGCCGTCTCTTCCTTCGGCACAGCGAATATGTCCTGAAAGGCGCGGATTTCGTCCTGTGTGACGACCCCGTCGGCCTTGGCCATCTTGGCTGAAAGCGCGATCATCGCAATGGAGAAGGCCACCCGGCGCCGTGTATCGGCGTCACCTTCGAAAACGGTGCGCACGGCTTCGATAACGCCAGTAATGGCATTCGACGCCACGTAAGTGACAAACTCACCGATGCGAACCCAAATCGACATGGGACTTTTCTATAGAATTCCGAATGAACTGAAAACCGCCCAGGCGAGCGAAAGTCTAAAAAACAAACATTTAGAAAGAATATCAGGACATTGGCTTAGATTGTTGCCGAGTTCCGCAACGAACGCTTATTGCTGGGGTTCGCGTTCGTCGAAGGAACGCTGTGCGGCCGTGGCTGCTGCTTGTCCAGCCGTCTGTGCCTGCTGATCCGTCTGACCGACAGATTTTGCCGCAGCGACAGCATTGGTCCGTGCGCGTTCAATGGCTGCTGCCTTCTCTTCCGGGCTCACCACACCGGAACTGTCGCGGAGCGACTTGACCAGATCGGGGCCTTTCTCCGTGCTTCCACTTTCTGCCGGTTTGGCAGGCTGCGATACAGCAGCAGCGCCCTGCTCGCCGCCATTCGTGGTGGCAGCAGTCTCGTCGTCTCCTTTGCCGCAAGCGGCAAGCACAACAAGAACAATCGCAGAGATGAAAAACAGGAAGTTACGGTTCATGACAAAAGCCATAACCGAACCGAGCCTGCGTTGAAACACGGAAAACGCAGAATGCCCGTCTTTTCCCGACATGGTTGCTTTAACGTTCATCTCAATCCTAAAACCATTGGCTTAAAGCCATTGGCCTAAAGCCTTTGACCGAAGCCTATTGGCACGAATGGCGACCCGGAAACCGGATCGCCACCCGCATGCTAGTGCATTACGACTTCCCAACCTTAGTTGGAAGGCGCTGTCCCTGTACCTGGCGCCGGGGTAGCCGGTGCCGGAGTTGCCGGGGCTGGCGTCGTCGTCGTGTCATTGTTCGAGGGCGCTGCCGGCGCGGATGGTGCCGGTGCGTTGCTCGTGTCGTCCTTCTTGTCATTGCACGCTGCAAGGCCGAGAAGCGATACGGCGGCGACAGAAGCAATCAGAAACTTCTTCACGTTGGCTCTCCTTCCTAGATCAGGCTCGTTGGCCTGGTTTCAGGCATTAAATGGCAATATTGCCAAACGCCTCTCTCTGTTTTCTCCGTGCGTGACCGGTTGATCCGGCCAATCACCTTTACGGTCACTCATCGACACAGAAATCCCGTCGACTCGGACCGTCACACAAGAAAACGGCAACAGCGCGAAAAAGTTCTCTCAAATAGTCTTACCGACCGTAATAAAGCGACAGTATTACAGGCGTATAGCCGCATTCATCTGGTTTAAAAACCCGCAATTAATTCGTCACGCCCCTGTCATTGGACGATGTTTAACTTGGCAAAATCAAAGTCGGGATTCGTGCATTAGGGGAATTTTTGATGACACAGCAAGCATCAGCCGACACAATTCTAAAACAGGCCGTGACCCAGAACAGCGCCCTCTCGCGGGCAGGCTTTTCTGAAAGGCTGTTTGCCTGGCTGTTCAAAGGGCTGGTCTATCCGCAGATATGGGAAGACCCGGAAGTTGATATGGCGGCTCTGGCTATAGAGCCGGACCATCGCATCGTCACCATCGCGTCCGGCGGATGCAATGCCATGTCCTACCTGACTGCCGATCCGGCACGTGTGGAGGCGGTCGATCTCAATCAGGCACACGTCGCGTTCAACCGGCTGAAGCTTGCGGCTGTCAAAAACCTGCCCGACTACGATGCATTCTACCGATTTTACGGGAAAGCCGACGACAAGACCAATCTTGCCGCCTACAAGCGCTTCATCCGCCCACATCTGGACAGCGAAAGCCGCGCCTATTGGGAAAAACGCAAATGGAATGGTCGCCAGCGAATTTCCATTTTCTGGCGCGACCTCTATCGCCACGGCTTGCTTGGCGTCTTCATCGGCATGGGCCATCGCGTGGCGCGCCTCTACGGGATCGATCCGCGCGACATCTTGAAGGCGCGCACAATGGAAGAGCAGCGTAGCTTCTTCGACACGGCGCTTGCCCCGCTCTTTGAAAAACGCATGGTGCGCTGGGCCACAGCCCGCAAATCATCCCTTTTCGGACTGGGCATACCGCCACAGCAATATGATGCCCTTGCCACTGCAGGAAACGGCGACATGGCGCTTGTCCTGCGCAGCCGTCTTGAGAAACTCGCTTGCGGTTTCCCCCTTACCGACAATTATTTCGCCTGGCAGGCGTTCGGGCGCGGCTATAGCGGCAATGAGGAGACCGGGCCTCTCCCGCCCTATCTGTCGCGCACCAACTTCGAAACGGTACGGGCACGCGCTGATCGCATGACCGTACAGAACGCAAGCTATACCGATTTTCTCGCTGCCAAGCCTGCGGCATCCGTCGACCGCTATATCCTGTTGGATGCGCAGGACTGGATGAATGACGAGCAGCTCAATGCCCTCTGGAGTGAAATCACCCGTACGGCAGCACCAAATGCCCGTGTCATCTTTCGTACCGCAGCCGAACCGAGCCTGCTTCCAGGACGGGTGGCACCGCAGATTCTGGATCGCTGGGAATATCAAGCGGACGAATCCCGCGCCCTGCACGACCGCGATCGCTCGTCGATCTATGGCGGGTTCCATCTTTATGCGCTGAAGGATGCCTGACATGTCGCGCAGCCCATGGAGCGTTCAGGGTATAGACCATGCCAACCTCATGGATCGGGTCTACCGTCGTCAGCGGCACTTCTATGACGCGACCCGCAAATACTATCTTCTGGGTCGCGACCCCATGATCGCAGGACTGTCCGTACCCAAGGACGGCACAGTTCTGGAGATCGGCTGCGGCACCGGCCGCAATCTGATAAAAGCTGCAGAAAACTACCCCGATGCAAAACTCTTCGGCATCGATATTTCAGCAGAAATGCTGGATACGGCACGCCGGGCGGCGGAGCGCGCTGGCATCGAAGATCGCGTCCGGCTTGATCGTGCGGATGCGGCCCAGTTCGATCCAGAACGACTGTTCGGGCAAGCCGGCTTCGACCGGATTTTCATTTCCTATGCCGTATCGATGATACCGCAATGGCAGTCGGTCATTCGTGAGAGCATCCGGCACCTCAATGCGGGCGGAGAATTGCATATCGTCGATTTTGGCGATCAGGCCCGGCTGCCGCGCTGGTTCGGAAAGGCACTCTTCCAATGGCTGGAATGGTTCCATGTCACCCCGCGCAGCGACTTGTTCGCGGTTTGCGACCAGCTTGCGCAGGAACGCAGTGCTGTCGTTGAGAAGCGCATTCTTTATCGCGGCTTTGCCTGGATAACGGTTGTTCGTTCGACAATGCCACCCTCTGCCACAGATTAGCACCAAACTTGCCCGCCAGACTGGTGACGTCCGCCTCCGGATCGCGTAACCGTTAGAAGACTGATTCGCGACACGGAACCACTATATGAACCGTCTGGCCAGCTGCAGCATTCTCGCCCTCGGCGCTTTACTTCTCTCCGCCTGCACGACGGTGGATTACGACTTTTCCGACGTAAAGAAATCAGGCGGCTCGGTGGCCCGGATCGCACCGCCGTCCGGCTCGGTAAAGGCACCGCGCTTCGGTGATCGCGACCCGCACGACTGGACCGGCAAAACGCCCTGGCACTATCCGATCCACGGCACAGACGTTTCCAAATATCAGACCAACATTGACTGGAGCGCCGTGCGCGCCAGCGGCATTTCCTTCGCCTTCATCAAGGCGACCGAAGGCGGTGACCGCGTCGACGACCGTTTCAAGGAACACTGGAACGGCGCCCATCAGGCAGGCATCGCACGGAGCGCCTATCACTTCTACTATTTCTGCCGCCCGGCCATCGAACAGGCCCGCTGGTATATCCAGAACGTGCCGCGTGATCCGAGCGCGCTTCCACCCGTTCTCGATATGGAGTGGAACCCGCAATCGCCGACCTGCAAGCTGCGCCCCAACGCAGCCGTTGTGCGCAAGGAAATGCGCATCTTCCTGCAGGCGCTGGAAAAGCATTACGGCAAACGCCCGATTGTTTACACGACGGTCGATTTCTTCGATGACAACGACTTGCGGCAGATGGCAGACTATCCGTTCTGGCTGCGCTCCGTTGCCGGTCATCCGGACGAGAAGTACGGCCCGCATCCGTGGACGTTCTGGCAATATACCGGCACCGGCTCAATTCCCGGCATTAAGGGCGACGCCGATATCAATGTCTTCGCAGGCGATGCCAACTCGTGGAAAAAGTGGCTGGAAAGCAACAAGGTCCGCTAACACGGCGCAGTTTGGCAGTTCACACCAAGTTTTGCTTCATTTCCGGGGCTTGTTGGGGCAATAGCTAAAACAATCCCCGAAAGGGAGCCTTTTGCTCCCAATCTATTAGTGTGAGTTACCAATGAAGTTTTTTGCTTCAGTTATCGCAGCCGCCTTGCTTGCATCGACAACCATGTCGGGTGCACAGGCCGCCGCGTCTCCAGCGCCTGCTGCGACGCCAACTGAAAACACCGTCAATCTTCCCAAGCCGGAATGCGAGATCGATTACGGCCAGTGGATGGACAATCTGACCAAGGAAGCCCGGGAAGCCGGTGTCGGCGAAAAGGGCATCGCCGAATTGCACAAGGCCATGCTTGAGCAAAAGGTGCTTGATCGCGACCGCAAGCAGACTGTTTTCAACCTGACTTTCACCGAGTTTTCCAAGCGCCTCATCTCGGAAGCTCGTTTGAAGAAGGGCCGCGAAAATCTGGTCAAATATGCCGACGTCTTCAAGAAGGTTGAAGATACCTATGGCGTTCCGGGGCCAGTCCTTGCCGCGTTCTGGGGGCTTGAAACCGACTATGGCGCCATTCAGGGTGATTTCGACACGCTGAATGCGCTTGTCACCCTCTCCTATGACTGCCGCCGTCCAGATCTGTTCCGCCCGCAGTTGATCGCCCTTCTCAAGCTATTTGATCAGGGCGTCGTCGATGCCGCGACAACCGGCGCATGGGCTGGCGAAATCGGCATGATGCAACTTCTGCCGAAGGATTATCTTGAACGTGGCGTCGATGGCGACGGCGATGGCAAGGTCGATCTGAAGAGCAGCGTTCCCGATGCCATGATGACCGCTGGCCGCATGATTTCGGAACTCGGCTGGAAGCGTGGCCAACCTTGGCTGGAGGAAGTTCGCCTGACCAAGGATCTGCCTTGGGAAGAAGCGATCCGCACCAACCGCAAGCCACATTCCTGGTGGGCTGAGCAGGGTGTGATGGGCCTCAACGGTCCACTCGGCCCGGATGATGGCGACGCGTCGCTTCTACTGCCGCTGGGCCGCAAGGGACCGGCTTTCCTGTCCTATCCCAACTTCGACGTGTTCGTGGAATGGAACAAGTCCATCGTCTACGCCACAACGGCTGCTTATTTCGCAACACGTCTGGCTGGTGCACCTGCCTTCGATCCGGGCAATCCAGTTCCGGGTCTGACACAGGACCAGCTAAAGGAACTTCAGACCAAGCTCCAGGCCCGCGGTTACGACATGGGCGGAAAAATCGACGGCGTGTTCGGTCTCCTGACCCGCGATGCCGTGCGCGCCGAACAGATGCGCCTTGGAATGCCTGCCGATTCATGGCCGACACAAGAGCTTCTCGATAGGCTCTGATCTCGACAAGGCGCGGTTCAAAAAACCGCGCCTTTTCCTTTCCTGAAATGAAATGCGCCCCATGCTCACAACGCTGATTGTCGTCCTTCCCGTTTTTGCGCTGATTTTCTCCGGCTGGGGTGCCTTCAAGCTGAAAATACTCGGGCCTCATGCGATAGCGGAGCTGAACCGTTTCGTCGTCTATCTGGCCCTGCCTGCTCTTCTCTTCGACATCATGGCCAATACACATGGCAGCGAGCTCTGGCAGCCGGGGTTCATCGCAGTGTTTCTGCTCTCAAGCGCCATTGCTTTCGCATTGCCCTTTCTGGTGCGACTGCGTGGAAAGCTGCCTCTGGCGGATACCGCGCTTGACGGGCTGAACGCCGCCTACCCGAATACCGGCTATATGGGCATTCCGCTTTCGATGATCGCCTTCGGGTCAGGCGTTTTGGCAGCGACCACCATTTCGATCATCATCACCGTCTGCGTCACGTTTGCTTTGGCGATCGTGCTGATCGAAATCGGCCTGCAGACAGAGAAGAAGCCGCTTCATCTCATCTGGAAAGTCATGCGGTCCCTGATCCGCAATCCACTGCTTGTCGCTCCGGCGCTCGGCGCGTTGGTGTCCTTTCTGGGACTCACCGTCCCTGCCCCGGCCGAAACCTTCCTGAAGATGCTCGGTGGTGCCGCATCCCCTTGCGCGCTGGTGGCGCTTGGCCTGTTTCTCGCCCAGCCGCGCAAGATCGAACGCGAAAGCGTCAATGCCATCGCTTTTCTCGTTTCGGTGAAACTCATCGTCCAGCCGCTCGCAACCTGGCTGCTGGCGGTCTATGTATTCGGATTGCCTCCCCTGCTCGCACAAAGCGCTGCTCTTCTTGCCGCACTTCCGACCGGCACGGGCCCCTTCATGCTGGCCGAGCATTATCGTCGCGAGGCGGCGATAACCTCCAACGTCATCCTCTACTCGACAGTGATATCTATCCTCACCTTGTCGGCATATTTGGCGCTAATTCGCTAAAAAGCGCAAAAATATCGCCAAAAGCCGGTGGCAACTACGGCGAAAACAGTACCAAACGTGGCAGTTCGGTGTCTTTTTCATGAAATGTGAACAAATTTTTCTAGTCAAATATTTCAATAGTTTAGGTGGTAAACGATAGGTTTATTTCTCCATCACGCCAGATTGCAGCACGAAATCTTCTTTTGTTCGAGGCGTTTTGCGCTTAGATTCCAGTTTCCTACCAGCGCGCGTCCGGTCACCCGGGCGCATATGAAGGAGACAGACCAATGGGACTTACGCGATCTTTGAATGTCCTCATGATCTGTGCGGCATTTGCATTTGTTGCAGCGTTGATAGCAGGCGTCATCCCTTAGGGGAATTAGCCTAAACCATTACGGCGGCTTCGGTTTTGAGGATAGGCCGACCCGCACGAAAATGAAAAGCCCGGCGTCACCGCCGGGCTTTCTTTTATTTCAAGCAACCTCTAAAGCTGCTTCCGTCTTCGGCCTTATGCCGATCATGTGACAGATCGCAAAGGGCAGATCGGCGCGATTCATCGTGTAGAAATGGAAATCCTGCACGCCGCGTTCGATCAGATCCATCACCTGCTCGGCGGCAATTGCTGCGGCTACAAGCTGATGCGTCTGCGGATCGTTGTCCAGTCCTTCGAAACGCTCCGCCAGCCAGCTTGGAATATGCGTTGCCGACCGCGCGCAGAAATTCTTGACCTGTTTGAAATTGTGCACCGGCAGGACACCTGGAACGATCGGGATATAGATACCAGCACGGCGAACGCGCTCGACATAACGCTCGTAAAGGTCGTTCTCGAAGAAGAACTGGGTGATGGCGCGCGTTGCACCATTATCGACCTTGCGCTTCAGCATATCGATATCGGTGGCAAAATCCGGGCTTTCCGGATGCTTTTCCGGATAGGCGGAAACTGAAATGTCGAAATCAGCGATATTGCGCAAACCGGAGACCAGCTCGGCGCCGTTCTGATAGCCGCCCGGCGTCGGTACATATTTTTCGCCGATACCGGCGGCCGGGTCGCCGCGCAGCGCCACGAAGCGGTTGACACCAAGAGCTGCGAACTCACGCACGACGCGGTCGACTTCCTCGCGTGTTGCATCCACGCAGGTCAGGTGCGCCGCTGGCTTGACATCTGTTTCCTTGAGGATGCGCGCCACGGTACGCGCTGTGCGTTCACGCGTAGAACCGCCAGCACCATAGGTCACGGAGACAAATTCGGGTTGCAGCGGAGCGAGCCGTGTCACCGTATCCCAGAGACGCTGTTCCATTTCCTCCGACTTGGGCGGGAAGAATTCGAACGATACCCGGGTGGTCTGGCCAATATCCGGTCGGCGGGAAAGACCGTAAAAACCCATCAAACTGTCTCCGTCATGCTCATTATCTGTTTTTGTCGCATTGTCTTTATCCCAAAACCGGTTCCCACTTTTGGGAGACATGCGAAGCCGGATCGGCGATAAGAAGGCGTGGATCGCGGGCAAGCCACAGCTTCACCGTCAGCCCCTCTTCTCCATTGGCCGCCTTCGGCTCCAGTTCCAGTGTCTTTTCCGGCTCAAGACCGGCATCTCTCATCCAGCCCAGCATCTGCTCGTCACTGAACCCAAGCCGCAAATGGGCGTGTTCCTCACGCAGGAATTCGAGCTTGTGCGGCGCAAAATCGACGATCAGCAACCGTCCGTTGGGGCGTAAAGCCCGCGCCGCTTCACGAATGGCCGCAAGCGGATCGTCAAGGAAGTGCAGAACCTGATGAATAGTCACCAGATCGAAGCTCTCACGCTCCACAGGCAACGCATAGACATCGCCTTGGCGAACCTGCGCATTGCCGATAGCTGCAAGATCAAGATTGGCTCGCGCTACAGACAGCATGTCACGATTGATGTCGATGCCGACACCACGAAGATAAAGCGGGGCAAAAAGCTCCAGCAACCGACCCGTGCCGGTGCCAACATCCAGCATCGCCTGAAACGGCTTGTCACCGATAACTTTCTTAAGCGCGACTTCAACCGCATTCTCGGAAACATGCAGCCTGCGAATCTGATCCCAGCTGCCGGCATTGGCGCTGAAATAGGCGGCCGCCTTTTCCTGACGGCTGGACTTCACCTGCGACAGGCGTTCCATGTCGCGCTCAACCAGCGCATCCGCCTTGTCGAGACGAGCCAAAAGCCCACGTGCAAGATCGCCACTGATCGCATTGTCGGCGAGACGGAAATAAGCCCATGCCCCTTCCTGATAGCGATCGATAAGATCGGCTTCCCCAAGCAGCTTCAGATGGCGCGAAACCCGCGGCTGGGATTGCCCCAATATCGTCGTCAGGTCGGAGACGGTGAGATCACCGCGCGAAAGAAGCGCCAAAATACGCAAGCGGCTTGGTTCAGCCACCGCCTTCAGCACATCCACCATCAGATCGAGTTGCAGTTGCAAACCGGTCATGCCTTCCGCTCTTGATTGATCCATCACCTCATTTACGGTCCATCGCGGCAATCCGTAAAGATATAAAGATATGTTTATATGGAAAGTAATTCCTGCGCAAGCGATTTTCGTGGCACAATGAAGCAGACAAAGGATTCGCCTCAATAACTGACTGTAAGGATAAGCCATGCGTGCAGGCACAATGCGCCAGAAGGCAATCGCCAAATCGCTGACGCTCCTGCTTCCGGCAGTACCCTATTCGGATTCAGAACCGATCCGCGCTGCGGCGCTCAGCCCCCATATGAAGACGTTGCCACCATCTACTGCCGTGTGGCTGGCGACAGTCGCGCATGTGCGCCACACGCATACTGATTACGATGCACTGCGGGATGATGGATATGACAAGGATTCAGCGCGTTTCTTCGTGCTGGATGCAATCAATACCAAGCTGACCGAATGGCGCGCCACGCGCCTTCTGTCGCCCGAGGACGACGAAGCCGTGGAGATGTGAAAACACCGCCCGGAGGCGGCGTTTTCATACGTAATAGAACACCGGCTACTCGGTGCCGTGGCCTTGCAGATATCCATGTTCACGCGGGTTCGGCATGACAAGGCTGACGACGAAGACAATCACCATCATCGCGGTCACATACCAGAAGAAGCCGCTTTCCATGCCCTGCTGCTTGAACCAGAGCGCCACATATTCAGCCGTGCCGCCAAAGATCGCATTGGCGATGGCGTAGGAAAATCCGACGCCCAGCGCCCGCACTTCCGCCGGAAACAATTCCGCTTTCACGATGCCGCTGATGGAGGTGTACATGCTGACAACCGCCAGAGCGATCACGATATAGATGAATGCCCAGGTCGAGCTCTGCACCGAACCGATCAACGTCATGAGCGGGATTGTGGTCAGGATTGAAATGCCGCCAAAGCCGATCATCATCGTCTTGCGGCCGATCCTGTCGGACAACGCGCCGAAAAGCGGCTGCATCAACATATAGGCCAACAGCACGAAGGTCATGGTTTCGCTGGCCGTTTCCTTGCTCATGCCAGCCGTGTTGACCAGATATTTCTGCATATAGGTGGTGAAGGTATAGAAGGCGAGCGAACCGCCAGCCGTGAAGCCGACGACGACAAGGAAGGCCTTGCGATGGTTCTTCCAGATATTGGCGAAGCTGCCCGCCGCCTTGTTGTTGCGGGTTTCTTCCGTCGAGGTCTCGTGAAGGGTCCGCCGCAGAAAAAGCGCGACGATGGCTGCAACACCGCCAATGGCAAATGGAATGCGCCAGCCCCAGGCATGAAGCTCGTCCGATGTCAGGAAGAACTGCAGGACCACGATCACAAGAACAGCGAGCAACTGCCCGCCAATCAGCGTGACATACTGGAACGAGGAGAAGAAACCACGGCGCCCGGCCAGCGCCACCTCACTCATATAGGTAGCGGTGGTGCCGTATTCGCCGCCCACGGAAAGGCCCTGCAAGAGGCGCACGATCAACAGCAGGAATGGCGCCAGAACACCTATCGTTTCATAGGTCGGCAAAATGGCGATGGCGAAAGAGCCAAGGCACATCATCGTAACCGAAATCAGCATGGATGTGCGCCGACCAAGCTTGTCGGCAATGCGGCCAAACAGCCAGCCGCCGATGGGGCGCATGAGGAAGCCAGCCGCAAAAATCGCAGCCGCATTCAGCAACTGGCTGGTCTGGTCCTCCGCAGGGAAAAACTGCGATGCGAAATAAAGCGCACCGAAGGAATAGACGTAAAAATCGTACCACTCCACCAGATTACCCGATGCGCTGGCCACGATGGCAAAGACGCGGCGGCGCGTGTCATGGGCATCATGTGCCGCTTCGACCTCGCCATTGGCGTCAGCATGCATTTCTGCATTGTTCATTCTGAAAACTCCCGATAGCAGGCGGTTCTCAAACAACCTGCAAGCTGCCGATCCCAAGCAGGGATTACCGAAATCGGCGATTGTTTCACTTCGTAAACATAAAACTACGAACCACATTCAACCCGAAAGCAGGCTCGTATTTGAAATGTCCTCCCGGTCGAAATCACGCTGCTTGGATCTATTGCGAAGACGCAAAGACGCCTGAAACAGTCCTTGAACCGGCGGCCTCGGCGTTCATTCCCATTGAAAAATAAAAACGGAGCAAGAGCATCGACACCGGCCTCCTGAACGAAATCGCAACGGGGATGGCGCGCATCGCGGCGTTACGATCATGACGGCTCATATTTAGAGCGGTTTCAGGATGCGGCCAGACCATAGGAACAAAATCGTTTGCATGCAATCTATTCCAATATTAGAAAGCGCTCAAATTAATGATTGACGTTGCCGAGCGATGAGCTGCCAATATAAGACATTGAAATAATTATAAAATAATTGGCTTCTTCTACACGGGCAATCGATCAATTCCCCGTGTAGAGCGATCTTCGGGCAACTATCTCTTCTGAACAACCAGGAAAATACGCGGAAAACGCAGCAGGACTTTACCGTCTACAGCCGCCGGATAATGCGGCGCAATCCTCGCCTTGTAAGCCTTCAGATAGTCGGCCTGCTCCTGTTCATCGAGCGGATCGAGAAACGGTCGCAATCCGGTCGCCTTTACCCATTCCACAATCGCATCAACGCCATCCAGCGGGTGGTTATAGACCGTATGCCATATATCGAGCCGAGCGGCCTGACCGGCGAGCGCATTATAATATTCCATCACCGGGGGCAGAGGTCCCCTGCCCTTGGTGCCGATCTTGGCGACAAAAGCCTCTGTTTTTGCGACGTCACGCATACCGACATGGGTCTGCTCGCCCATATTGTCAGGCATCTGGACGGCCAGCACCGCGCCGGGACGAAGCAGCGACAAGAGGCGTTTCATCTGCTCGATGTGATCCGGCAGCCACTGGAAAACAGCATTGGAGAAGAGGACATCGGTTTCCGCATCCGGCTCGTAGCTCGCCACATCGCCGATGGTGAAATCCACCTTCGGCAGGCGGGCCTTGGCCTTCTCGATCATGTCTGGCGATGTATCGAAGCCGGAAACATCAGCTTCCGGCCAACGCTCAACCAGAAGCTCCGTCGAGTTACCCGGTCCGCAGCCGATATCGACCACCTTGCGCGGCTTATCGACCGGTATCTGGGCCAGAAGATCGCGTGCCGGGCGGCTGCGTTCGTCTTCAAACTTCAGATATTGCTTTGCAGACCAGTCTTTCATCATGTTTCCCTTCATCAAATAAAAAAGGCCGGTGCATTGCACCGGCCTTAACTTTAAAGCGCCAAAGGTTCGTTGAGGTTCTGGCTATGGCGAGACGAAAATGGTGAGGTTCGAGAACCGGAGCGGAGCGTACTTTGCGTACGTGAGCACCGGAAGCGCAGAACCACGCCATTTGCAGACCGCCAGAGCCTGAACATCTCGAACCTTACCGTGTGAGCGGCTTGTAGGTCACCCGTTTCGGGTTGACGCTATCCGGTCCAAGACGACGGATCTTGTCTGCTTCATAGTCCTCGAAGTTGCCTTCGAACCATTCGACATGGCTGTCGCCTTCGAATGCGAGGATATGTGTTGCCAGACGGTCGAGGAACATACGATCGTGGCTGATGATAACGGCGCAGCCAGCGAAGTTTTCCAGCGCATCTTCAAGCGCGCCGAGCGTTTCCGTATCGAGATCGTTGGTCGGTTCGTCGAGCAGCAGAACATTGCCGCCGGACTTCAGCATCTTGGCAAGGTGAACGCGATTGCGCTGGCCGCCGGAAAGATTGCCGACCTTCTGCTGCTGGTCGCCGCCCTTGAAGTTGAACGCACCGCAATAGGCTCGGGAGTTCATTTCAAACTTGCCGAGCTTGATGACGTCATTGCCGCCGGAAATTTCTTCCCAGACGGTCTTGTTGGCATCGAGCGCGTCGCGGCTCTGGTCCACATAGGAAAGATGAACCGTATCGCCAATACGAACCGAACCGTTATCCGGCTGTTCCTGCTCCGTCAGCATCTTGAAGAGCGTCGATTTACCGGCGCCGTTCGGGCCGATCACACCGACAATGCCGCCTGCTGGCAGCTTGAAGCTCAGATCGTCAATCAGGAGACGGTCGCCATAGCCCTTCGACAGACCCTCGACCTCGATGACCACCTGACCGAGTCGCTCGCCGACCGGGATAATGATCTGCGCATCGCCAGGGCGGCGTTCTTCCGCGCTCTTGACCAGTTCGTCATAGGCCTTGATACGCGCCTTGGACTTGGCCTGACGCGCCTTTGGGCTCGCGGAAATCCATTCACGTTCACGCGACAGCGCCTTTTCACGGGCAGCCTCTTCGCGGCCTTCCTGCTGCATGCGCTTGGCCTTGGCTTCCAGATAGGCGGAATAATTGCCTTCATAAGGAATGCCGCGACCACGGTCGAGCTCGAGAATCCAGCCCGTCACATTGTCGAGGAAGTAGCGATCGTGGGTGATGATCAGCACTGAACCCGGATATTCACGCAGGTGCTTTTCAAGCCATGCAGTCGTTTCGGCGTCCAAATGGTTGGTCGGTTCGTCGAGAAGCAGCAGATCAGGCTTCGAAAGCAGAAGCTTGCAAAGTGCCACACGGCGCTTTTCACCGCCCGATAGTTTGGTCACGTCAGCATCGCCCGGAGGGCAACGCAGCGCTTCCATGGCCATTTCAACCTGGCTTTCGAGATCCCAGAGGTTCTGGCTGTCGATGATGTCCTGAAGCTTCGCGCCTTCATCCGCAGTTTCGTCGGAATAGTTCATCATCAGTTCGTTGTAACGGTCGATGATCGCCTTCTTGGCGGCCACACCTTCCATCACATTACCGAGCACGTCCTTGGAAGGATCGAGTTCCGGTTCCTGAGCAAGATAACCGCAGGTCGCGCCATCGGCCAGCCAGGCCTCGCCGGTATATTCCTTGTCGAGACCGGCCATGATCTTGAGGATGGTCGACTTACCGGCGCCGTTCGGGCCGAGAATGCCGATCTTCGCGTCGGGATAGAAGGAGAGATGGATATTCTCCAGAATCTTCTTGTTGCCATAGGCCTTATTGAGGCCGGACATGTGATAAATGAACTGGCGTGCCATAAAGCGCGTCGTCTCCGCAGGTTGAGAAGCGCGATCGGTCTTAACATTGCCGAACCGCGCGGAAATTGCTGACGCGTATGTAGGCCAAATATGCCCCGGACGCAAACGGCAACCCACCAAACGGAAGCAGCCGGAACCGCAAATCAAACTCTGATGAAAACCATAAATAATGAAACCGGGCGCGGATATTTCCGTCACCCGGTTTCCCCTCTGGCCACCGTCCGCGAAAGTTTCCTCCCTTTCATCGGACGGCCTGCAAGTTATGACGTGGAATCCCGTTTAAAACGCCCCTGATTGCCCTTCAAAAACCCCGTCTGCAAAGCTAGATTTGCCCAAGCTTTTGCGCTTTTCAAGCGGAATCTGCACAAAAAACGCAATTGCCTAAAATTCATTCACACTCCGTTCCAGTGCCTGTTTAAGCGACGCCGCAACGGAGGAGATTGACTATTTGCACGGCATAAAATCAGATGGCGAAATGACATTCAAAACCATTCATCATCTGCCGGTTTCAGACAAATCAGAACTCCCGTTCCGCACCGTCCGCGCCGGGACACCGCGAGCCGTTGTCCAGATATGCCACGGCCTTGCCGAACATTCCGCACGCTATGAACGCTTCGCGTCCGTCTTGGTCGCAGCAGGCTACCACGTCTATATCCACGACCATCGCGGCCACGGCGCCAATATCGGCGCTCATGCGCCAAGAGGAATGTTCGCACAAAAGCAGGGCCATCTTGTGGCTATCGAGGACGTGCTGGCGCTCAACCGGCATATTCACGAGAACCATCCGGGCCTTCCGGTCGTGCTTTTCGGACATTCCATGGGCGGGCTGATCGCGCTGAACTATGTGCTGGACTACGCTAACACAGTCGATGCCGCCGCGATCTGGAATGCCAATGTCGATGGTGGCGCGGAAAGCGCTGCAGCGCTCGCACTTCTTTATATGGAGCGCATACTGAAAGGCTCGGATGTTCCGAGTACCATTCTGCCAAGGATGACTTTCCGCGCCTGGGGTCGATCCATAAAGGGCCACCGCACGCTATTCGACTGGCTCTCGCACGACCCGGCAGAGGTCGACGCCTATGTCGCCGATCCGCTTTGCGGCTTCGATGCCAGCGTGGCGTTATGGATCGACATTTTCCGCTTGATCCGCCGTGGCGCCGACGACCGGAACTTTTCCAATATCCCGCGAAACATGCCCTTCAATCTTGTTGGTGGGACCGAAGACCCTGCAACGGTGAACGGTGCCGCCGTGCGCAGACTGGCAGACAGAATGCGGAAAATGGGTTTCGAGCGTGTCAATTGCACGATCCTGCCCGGCACCCGCCACGAGAGCCTCAATGAAATCAACCGGGATGAGGTGACACAGAATTTTCTGGATTGGCTGGCGGAGGCTCTTCCGTATCCGGCAATGTCCGGCTAAAAAACGGCAGTCAACCGATCAATCGAGCTATTATCCGGGCCAGAACTCACGTTTACTTGAACCGTCTTGGCTTTGCCATCCAATCAATGCTATGGAGCGCGCCTTGCGCGTTATCGGGTTTCCGGGCAGGAAAGCCGAGCTTAAGCAGATAGCGCGAGGAATAAAGGAACACTCCGCTTGGACACACCGACGATTTCTGTGGTTATCCCCTGCCGCAACGAAGCCGACAATCTTGCCTTTTTGCTGGATGAAGTCGATGCCGCCATGCAGGGCCGCGCATACGAAGTCATCGTCGTCGACGACGGTTCGACGGACTCGACCAGCGATGTACTCGCGGGCCGCATTCATGCCGGCAAGCCACTCCGCCATCTGCGCCATGACCGGTCGTCAGGCCAGAGCGCTGCTGTGCGCTCCGGTGTTTTCGCGGCACGCGGCAAGATCGTCGTGACTATGGATGGCGACGGACAGAACAACCCCGCCTATCTCCCGGTTCTGGCAGATGCACTGTTAAAAGCCGGGCCTGATTACGGCATTGCAGCCGGACAGCGCCTCAAGCGCACGGATACGAAACTCAAGCAGCTTTCGTCTCGCTTTGCTAACAATCTGCGCGGCGCGATCCTCAAGGACAAGACCCGCGATTCCGGCTGCGGCCTGAAAGCGCTGCACACTGACCTGTTCCGGCAACTGCCTTTCTTTGACGGATGGCATCGCTATCTGCCTGCTTTGGCAATCCGCGAAGGTTTCGACGTCGTGCATGTCGATGTTGTCGACCGCGAACGCCGCCACGGCAAATCCAATTACGGCATTCTGGACCGTGGAGTGCGTGGCATTCTGGACCTTTATGGCGTCTGGTGGCTGCGGAAGCGCCGCAAGGTCGTTCCGCGTGTGAGAGAGATCACCCATGACTGATATTTTCAACAGCCTGTCACTGTGGCTGCACGAGGTTTTCGTGGCGCAGTGGGATGGCTGGATCGTACTGGGCTTCGTCGCTCAGGCCTGTTTCACCATGCGCTTCGTTGTGCAGTGGTTGGCTTCCGAAAAGGCAAAACGCAGCGTCATGCCGGTTGCCTTCTGGTTCTTCTCACTCTTCGGCGGCACTTTGCTGCTGATCTATGCGATCCAGCGTAAAGACCCGGTATTCATCGCTGGCCAAGGACTTGGCCTCATCGTCTATGTTCGCAATCTCTGGCTCATCGCCAATGAGAAGAAGCGGCTGACAGCCGGGGAGTAAACTCCCCGGTCGTTTCCAGAGCATTTCTGGACGCAAAACCGGTTTCCACTTTTATTGGAAATGCTCTGGTCAGGCCCGAAGCGTCCGCCCAACCGAACGATAATCTAGCCCGGTGCCTGCAATATCTTCTGCCTTGTAGACATTGCGCAGATCAATCAGCACATTTCCGGCCATGACATTGGCCACTCGCTTAAGATCGAGCGCACGATAAGCGTTCCATTCGGTCAGCAGGGCAACGACGCCTGCGCCCTTCGCCGCTTCGTAAGCTGAATTGCACCAGACAACATCAGGAAGCACCGCCCTGGCAGCGTCCATGGCCTCAGGGTCATGCGCCTGAACCTTGATCCCGGCTTTCTGAATGGCCGCGATAATGTCGAGCGCAGGAGACTCGCGAATATCATCGGTGTTCGGCTTGAAGGCGACGCCCAGAACAGCAACCGTGTCTGCACCGTTTTCCTTGGCCGCAGTCACGATCCGTTCGGCCATCGACTGTTTGCGCGTCTCATTGACCGCAATGACCTGTTCGATCAGCGATTGCGGCGCATCATATTTCTTGCCCGTCGCAGCAAAGGCCCGCGTATCCTTCGGGAAGCACGATCCGCCGAAGCCCGGACCGGCATGCAGGAATTTCGAGCCGATGCGATTATCCATACCGATGGCACGCGCGACTTCCTGCACATTGCCGCCGGTCTTCTCACAAAGGTCCGCAACCTCGTTGATGAACGTCACCTTCATGGCCAGAAAAGCATTGGCCGCATATTTGATGATTTCCGCATTTTCCAGCGACGTGACGACCATCGGCGTTTCACGCAGGTAAAGCGGACGATAGAGGCGCTGCATCGCGGCCCTGCCGCGCTCGTCTTCCACCCCAACAACAACACGGTCGGGTCGCATGAAATCCTCGATCGCCGAGCCTTCCCGCAAGAATTCTGGATTGGACACCATCGAGAACGACACAGCCGGATTGGCAGCCTTGATACGGTCGCGTATGCGCGCATTGGTGCCAACCACGACCGTCGACTTGATGACGACCACCGCGCCCGGCTTCATGGCGGCGGCGATTTCATCCGCAGCTGCTTCGATATATTGCAGGTCCGCCTCGCCATCACCGCGACGGGACGGTGTGCCGACAGCGATGAAGATGACATCGGTATCCGCGACACTTGCCGGAAGATCGGTGCTGAACTCCAGCCGACCATCGCGAATATTGCGGGTCATCAACTCATCAAGCCCCGGCTCGAAGATGGTGACTTTCCCGGCCTTCAGCCGCTCGATGATCGACGGGTTCTTGTCGACGCAGGTAACGTGAAAGCCGAATTCGGCAAAACACACACCCGAAACCAGACCCACATAGCCCGTTCCGATCATCGCCAGCTTCATATGCTCAGTCCTTCAGTTTGGCTTCGTGTGAGATTCCGGCCCCGGTTTGCCGGAAATGGCAGCGTTAGAGAACCGGAGCATCGTTCACTTAAAGTTACATGCAGACCGGAAACGTCAAACAACGCCATTTGCAGGCGGCTAGAACCGAAATATCGGTAGGCTCACAGCCATTTGTCGTAGTCGGATACCAGAAGATGCAGCGGCTTCTCGTTTTCATCGATATTCGAAAAACGGCCAATCGGCTCGCGGAAAATATTGTCGGTCAGGTCGTCGTTGACGGTCGAAACCTCGCCGATCAGCACATCGCCGCCTTCCCCCCAGAAAGCATGCCAATTGCCCGGCAGCAGCGTCACGCTTTCGCCCGGCTGCAGCTTCAGATGAGCACCAGCCTTCTGCGTCACAAGGCGTCCGTCGGTGGCAACAGTCACGTCGCTTTGCTCATCCACACTGCCATCCGGCAGCGAGTTGAACAGTTCCAGCACCAGCGTGCCCCCACCACGATTGATGATGTCTTCGGCCTTCACCACATGCCGGTGCATCGGAGAAAGCTGGTTCTTGCGCGAGATCATGATCTTTTCGGCATAAAGCATGCCGCCGCCGCGCTTGAGGTCTTCTGCATTGCCGTTACGCGTGGTGAAGAGGAACAGGCCGAGATCGGCAAATTTGCCCTGCCCGTAGTCCGTAATATCCCAACCAAGGCGCGCGTCGCGAATGGCATGCGCATCCGAAGAGGTCCGCGCCTTCAATTCCTCGGGCGACCAATATGCGAAAGGCGGCATGACATAGCCGAAAGAGCGGATGAAAGCGTCGCTTTCGCGGATGATTTCGTTGATTTCAGAACGTTTCATGGCCACCGAGCCTCCCATGGAATGAAACAGATTGGGATGTGGTTGACGTGGTAACTGGCTTTTAAACCAATTTGCAATCCCGGAAACGCTCCGAAGGCGGATGTAACACATATTTGCGACGATCTGATCGCGCCGCAAAAGCGACATTTTGGCGTGTCGTCTTTACGCGAAAACCATGTCGCATCCCAATGCGCGTTTAGAATAGTTCAGTGATTGAATCGGGATAACGGAAGCTAGTTCACAGACCTCGGGAGATGTGGGCAAGCCATTGAGATAACGGGACAAGCCGTGCTTCCGGAAGACAAAGGGAACACCGGATCGAGCCATAGTCGCTGGGAGAACAGCAGAAGGCAGATCCAAGATGGAAAGCAAGGGTTCGAGGCTATGGACGTTCGCAACGAAATGCTGGGGCTGTTGACCGGGCGCGACCTCAATTTCAGCCTGGAGCAGAAATTCTACACCGATCCAGAATATCACAAGCTGGATCTGGAGAACATTTTCTACAAGGACTGGCTGTTTGTCGGCCATGATTGCGAGCTGCCGAAGACCGGTTCCTATATGACCGTGCAGATCGGCGCTTATCCTGTTGTCATCGTTCGCGATGCGCAGGGCGGCATTCGTGCTTTCCACAATTCCTGTCGCCATCGTGGCTCGCGCATTTGCGCGGCTGAAAAGGGAACCGCCGCGAAGCTCGTCTGCCCTTATCACCAGTGGACCTATGAACTGGACGGGCGTCTGCTTTTCGCGCGTCAGGTCGGCCCTGACTTCAAGCCTGCCGAATACGGCCTGAAGCCGGTCCATTGCGAAACCGTCGCCGGCTATATCTATGTCTGCGTCGCCGAGGAAGCGCCCGATTTCGCTGCATTCCGCAATCTGGTCGAGCCTTATCTCGCACCGCACAATATCAAGGATGCAAAGGTCGCCTTCGAAAGTTCGATCATCGAGAAGGGCAACTGGAAGCTCGTCTGGGAAAACAACCGCGAGTGCTATCACTGCGCCGCGAACCATCCAGAACTCTGCCGCACCTATCCGGAAGCTCCGTCGGCAACCGGCGTGCAGGGCGTGATGGAAGATCCGGAGATCAACCAGCTCTGGAAGAATTGCGCCAGCGTCGGTCTGCCTGCAGAATTCAACATGTCCGAGGATGGGCGCTATCGCATCACCCGCATCCCACTTCTGCGCGACGCGGTGAGCTACACCATGTCTGGCAAGGCGGCTGTCAAGAAGCCTTTGAGCGATCAGGTAGCTGGTAACACGAATATCGGTGCAATGTTGATGTTCAACTATCCATCAACTTGGAACCACCTGATGGCAGATCATGCGATTTCCTTCCGCGTTCTGCCGATCAATGCCGAGGAAACGCTTGTCACCACCAAATGGCTCGTCCACAAGGATGCCGTCGAAGGCGTGGACTATGATCTCGATGAACTGACCCATGTGTGGATCCAGACCAATGACCAGGACCGGCAGATCGTTGAAGAAAATGCGGTGGGCATTCGCTCGCCCGCTTATCAGCCGGGCCCTTACTCGGTTGAACATGAAGGCGGCGTGATGCAGTTCCTCGAATGGTACACCAACACCATTACGCCGCGCCTGCGTGGTGAAGCGGCAAAGCTCAGCCGCGTCGCCTGATTTTTGAAATGCAGTTGAAGAAGTGAGAAGGCCATGCAGCCTCTGAAATATCTGGACGAGATGCTGCCGTGGAACGACAGGTTGCAGATGCTGGAATGCATCTCGGCCATCGAAGAAGCGCCAGACGTCATGACCTTCTCCTTCAAGACCGCCGAGGACAACTGGTTCCGCTATACGCCGGGCCAGTTCGTCACTCTGGAACTGCCGATTGAACGGGCAGATGGCCTCGGCCCGGTGCTACGGACCTATACGCTTTCCTCGACCCCATCCCGCCCCTACCACGTCTCCGTCACTGTCAAGGCGCAGAAGGACAGCATCGGCACGCGCTGGATGCTCGACAATCTGCGTCCGCCGATGAAGATCAAGGCTTACGGACCGAACGGCGATTTCTCACTCGCCAATCATCCGGGCGAAAAGTATCTTTTCGTCTCTGCAGGTTCCGGCATCACGCCGATGGTCTCCATGACGCGCTGGCTCTTCGACTGCGCACCGGCAACCGACGTCGCGTTCATCAATTGCGCGCGCACGCCGGACGACATCATTTTCCGCCGTGAACTGGAGCTGCTCGCCGGTCGCATGGAAGCAATGCATCTGGCCTTCATTGTCGAGCAATCATCGGCACGCCATGTCTGGCCGGGCTTGCATGGGCGAATAGACCGCGCCCGGCTTGAACTGCTGGCGCCTGATTTCCTGCATCGCAAGGTCTTCTGCTGTGGACCGGAGCCGTTCATGAACGGTGTACGAGGCTTGCTGGAAGACGCCGGTTTCAACATGGCCAACTATCATCAGGAGAGCTTTAATCCGGCCAGCGAGATTTCGTCGGTTCCGGTGCCGTCCACGCTCTCCGAACCGGCGAGCACAGTGACAGCACTCATCGCCCCGGCCGTGGCAGCAGCCAGCGTCGTCTTCAGCCTTTCCGGCGTGGAAGTAGAATGTACGGAAAACGACACAATCCTGCTTGCCGCCCGTAGTGGCGGCCTCAAGATTCCGAGCGCCTGCGAGTTCGGAATCTGTGGCACCTGCAAGGTGAAGTGCCTCGGCGGAGAGACCGAGATGAACCACAATGGCGGCATTCGCGACGACGAAATTGCCGAGGGCTATATCCTCGCCTGCTGCAGCCGCCCACGCGGTCGCGTGGAGATCGATGCTTAGAGCGCATCCAGAAAAGTGCGAAGCGGTTTTCGGAATAAGATGCGCGCTCTGATAATCAGGCTTTCTTCAGGAATTCGGTCCGCAGCACCAGTCCCTTGACCTGCTTGGTGCTGCAATCGACTTCGTCCGGATTTCCGGTGAGGCGAATGCCCTTGACCAGCGTTCCCCGCTTCAATGTCGTGGAGGTTCCCTTGACCTTCAGGTCCTTGATCAAGGTGACGGAATCACCGTCATTCAACTGAGTTCCATTGCTGTCGCGGACGATAACATCTGTCATGATGGTTTCCTGTCTGATGTCTGATTTGAGCCGTCCGTAGCACTCTTGCCGATGTTATACCAGAACGCGGCTTATTGCTGGTCTCGTGAACCCTGTCTGGCTATAGTCGGTTACGGAATAAGCTGGATGTTTGTATTTACGCATGTCTTTATCCTGAAACCGGTTTCCACTTCCGGGAGACATGCTCTAAGCGGGAGCACCTTATGATCGGCCATGCACTTGTGGTTGTCGACGTCCAGAATGATTTCTGCCCCGGCGGTGCGCTAGCCGTCGATCGCGGTGACGAAATCATTCCCACCGTCAACCGGCTGATCGATGAAAGCGAACACGTGATCCTCACGCAGGACTGGCACCCGGCCAATCATTCAAGCTTCGCCTCGACTCATGCCCACGCCCAGCCTTTCGATACGATCGAGATGGCCTATGGCCTGCAGACGCTCTGGCCCGACCATTGCGTTCAGGGCGGTCATGGTGCAGATTTTCACGCCGATCTGCAGTGGACACGGGCACAGCTCGTCATTCGCAAAGGCTTTCGCATCGGCATAGACAGCTATTCTGCATTCTTCGAAAACGACCGCAGCACGCCGACCGGTCTTGGCGGGTATTTACGCGAACGTAACATTGGTTCGCTCACTCTGGCGGGACTGGCAACCGACTTCTGCGTCGCCTATTCGGCGCTCGACGCCATTGCAGAAGGCTTTCAGGTGCGCGTCCGTCTGGATGCGTGCCGCGGGATCGACCTTAATGGCTCAATGGACATCATGCTGCAGAAGATGAAACAGGCTGGTGTCGAGTTGATTGACGAGCCTGTTTCAGCATCACATTTACTCTAGTGGTCTGATTCCGACATTTGCGTCCCTCTGATACAGGCGCCGAGCAAATGTCGGAATCGCAAAGACCACTGGTAACTTCATGTATCTAGTGGATTTTTCGAATTTGACGTTTGAAACAGCATCTCATGAAGTCGGGATTCAAACGTCAAATTCAATCCACCAGTTCGCCGTCCGGCAGCACGACGAAGATCAACACAGCGATGATGGTGATGAAGAACCGGAACGCGGATTCGATCCCGTTCCAGGTTTGCGACATCCACATGCCGAACCATTCGCCGCCAACCGACATGAAGCCGACCTGCCAGACCAGAAAACCGAGTGCGAGACCGGCAATGGCCCATTTCTTCGAACGGTTGAAGCTGACCGCCCGGTCAGTCAGACGGCCGAGCATCGCAAACGCCCCGATCCAGCACAGGATCGCCGTCAGCGTCTCTGCCGCGATGATGAGAATATAGGCGGCATTGTGCAGCATCGGATTAGTGATGGCGCGATACTTGATAGTGGCATCGGGAAAGATGGTATCCATCATCAGGACGTGCTGCACGAACCCGAAATTCGTGTCGTAATCGGTGATATTACCGAACGAAACCAGCGTTGCGAAAAAGGCTATAGCCGCCACGAAGGCGGTTTTGCTCAAACGTGTTACGATCATGGAAATCCCCTTCCCCGAATGAGCCGCAGCGCGCCGATCATGATCCCCTGAAAACGATCTGCAGCATGAAAGCGCGATGTCAGTCGCGTCCGGTGATGGTCCTCAACTCCGGCGATTCGGTCAAGGCCAACAAAAAGGGCAGCCGAAGCTGCCCTTCTAATCCAAGGATACAAGGCCAACTAGTGCCCTGTCACCTTTTCGGCTTCTTCCTGCCAGTTCGGATTGAGCCGGTTGTAGCGCAGCGAAGACATGAACGAGAGACCGATCAAAGCCGCGCCGATAAGGCCGGTAATGACTTCCGGAATATGTACCAGCGTCTGGACATACATGATGACCGCCAGAACCAGGATCGCATAGAAAGCACCATGTTCGAGGTAGCGGTACTGACCCAGCGTCTTGCGCTCGACAAGCATGATAGTGAGCGAACGCACATAGAATGCACCAATACCGAGACCGATAGCGATGATGAACAGGTTCGTGGTCAGCGCGAACGCACCGATAACACCGTCGAACGAGAAGCTGGCATCTAGCACTTCAAGATAGATGAAGGCGCCGAGACCACCGCGATGGACCATATCCATCTGCTCCTGCGTCGCATCCAGAACCTCGCCCAGTCCTTCGACAGCGAGGAAGGTCAGAAGACCGAACAGGGCTGCGATCAGGAAGGTGTGCGAATGTTCGGCATCAAGCTGGTACGAGAAGAAGATGATCAGAGCGATTGCCACACCGATCTCGACCCCCTGCACCGAAGCAAACTTCGACATACGGCTTTCGATGGCCTTGATCCAGTGCACGTCCTTCTCGACATCAAAGAAGTACTTCATGCCGACCATCAGCAGAAATGTACCGCCAAAGGCAGCAATACCTGTATGGGATTCCGAGATCACGCGAGCATATTCATCCGGCTGCCAGATCGCGAGTTTCAATGCCGAGATCGGATCGGTCCACATGGCAACGGCGACAATGGCAAGCGGGAAGATGATGCGCATGCCGAAAACGGCAATGATAATGCCCCAAGTCAGGAAGCGATGCTGCCATTCCGGCGTCATGTCGCGCAGGATGCGCGCATTGACGATAGCGTTATCGAAAGAAAGCGATATTTCGAGAACGCTCAAAACTGCACAGATGATGAAGACGGAGACCATTCCCCCAAAAGTGCCGGTCATTTCGAAACCGAGCCAAACGGCACCAGCGAGACCCAGTACGGTAAAAACCATGGGCCAAATAAAGTAACGAAGAGTGGCCATTTCAAACCATTGAATTCTTATTGTTTATCAAACGGAAACAGACACTGGCCGCTACAGCACACTGCCGTGAAGCGAAATCCGCTTCCCGTCGCGCGCGCTACCTGACCACTGCTCTTCCCGCCAAGGCGTACCGGCTATGTAAGTAGCTTGCCAGATGCAAACAAGAGAAAGCGTGGCAATAATTTGGCCAATTTGCGGATTTGATGTGCTGAAATATTTCGTTACTATTCTGTGATACTAAAGTAGAACAGCCTCACAGCTCCACCTACTCGCCCTCATAGTAAAATCTGCCGGAACGTCAGATTTGTGCGAATTGTCACGTGGCAAAAACTTCATCACAACATAGATTTATAATGTGGGCTGCGCACCGCTGCCGGTTGCGGGCCTTTCAGGAATAAGGGAATTCAACAGATGATTGCTCCGGAAGAGCTACAGCGCCGAATAGAAAAAAGACTTGCCGAGAGCAGTTTTTCACAACCGGAACTTCTGATCCGGCGGGCGCATCGTTTGGCGCAGGAAGGCAAGAACGGATCAGCCTCGGTGGCCGACGCACTGCTGAAGGAAGCCGGTTCGCAAATAGGTCTGCAGGAGCTTTCCGAAATAATCGACCACAAGCCCTGGCTGCTCGAAACGATTATCAATGGCGCTGGGAAAAAGGTCGGCAACTCCGACCATCATTAGATGTGCGTTAGAACAAACATTTAGAGCGCATTTCCAGTATTTTTCTTTCGATACATGACTGCAAGGGGAGACACAGATGATGATAACCGGACCTCAATGCCGTGCAGCCAGAGCGCTTGTGGAATTCTCACGCGACCGTCTGGCCCAACTATCGGGGATCGAAGCAGCGACCATCGAGCAGTTTGAGCGCAAGCTCGGTACGCCAACGGGCGAACAGATACAGGCATTGGCCAATGCGCTGGAAAAAGCCGGTGCGCAATTCATTCCCGAAAATGGTGGCGGTGTCGGGGTACGCCTGAAATTCAATCGTTCGGAGACCAAACGCATTGCCAATCTGGAGAACGAGGGCGGCCCGACTGCCTCCGACGAGGTGCCGTAGCAAGCGCAGGCTTTTCGATAGCGCGTCCTGAAAACGACCGCGTAAATAGTTGGAGCGCCGACCCGGTTCAATCAGCTCGGCGCTCCAGACTCTCAATTCCTGAAAAGGCTTACTTGTCAGTCAGGGCTGGCGGATTCAGACGCTCCTGCATCTTGATCGTCACCAGATCCTTGGCTTCAAGATTATAATCTTTGAAAGCAGCACCGCGAAGAACCTGATCGTCATAGGTCTTGACGTAGTAAGTCATGTTCTTCATGTCGGCGATGGTCGTCCACTGCGTGTATTCGAGCGGCGTTGCCGGGTCCACGATCCAGCCCTTGGGAATATCAAAGTTGTTGGCGATATGCTCGGCCAGACGAACGCTTTGCGGCCCGCTCGGCACCTTTGCGGCCGACAGAACGAAAGCCGTTGCGCGCACAAACCTTGATGGAGGCGTCGTGTCTCCAGGCACGCCCAGCATACCCGATCCTTCACCCAATGGCGTGAAAGTAGCGCCATTGACCTTGAGCGGCTTGGTATTGTCCGGCGACAGGTGAACATAATTGCGCAGATTGGTCATGTGCCAGTCGAAGGACGGCGAATTCGTCATCACTCCGAGCGGATTGTCATAAACCTTCAGCTTGCCATCGATGGGTTCAATGACAATCGATGCACCCGTCGCATCGTGCAGTGTATAATGCACAGGTGGTGCGAAACCCATATTGGGTTGCTTGACATCAATGACGGCAATGCTGCCAAGAGCTGCCTTCACTTCCGCCACGGTGGAGAAATTGGTCAGGGCCCAGCTCAAAACATCCCAAGGAGCAAGGCTGTCTTCCGCCTTGGCCGTGGAAGGATCCTGGAACTTGGCGTAATCCGGGAAATAGAGGATGCCGCCCGCAAGTCCCTTCTCATTCATGCCATCCGTGAGAGCCGGAATGCCGAATGCATTCATGCCGATCACGGCATATTTGCTCTTCCATTGCTTGCCGGGTTTCGCATCGGCGGCGGTCGCCGTGAAAGCATAGTTTCGCGGAACGACGATCATATCGGACTTGAGTTCGAACCCGAACTCCATCGTGCGCGCATAGACCATACCACCGTCGCTCGTCGGGAGAACGAAGCTGGTGCAGGCGAAAGCTGCCTGAGGAACGACCAGAGCTGCAGCGATGAGAGCAGTTGCAGCGCCCCGCGCAAACATCCGGCGAGACGACTTCCAGATAGATTGTTTCGTTTTCATGATGACCTCGTTACTCCACGATTTGTCATATTAAGAATTGCCAAAATAACTTCCTCGCCTCGCCTCAATGAGAAAAGAGGCGCCGCTCCCATTCCGAATAAATGGTTGCACCTGATGAAAGTCAACAGAACAAACCTTAATATAAGTATCAATTTTCAGTTTATTTCCCGGAATGATTAACATATATATGGAGAAAGATTTGAATCTGATGTATTATCGAAATTGCTAATACATAATCCAGGGGGTTTTTTCGGTGAAAGACGGAAGATCGCGTAACCAGAACGGGAATTTACTGTTAAAATTTTCCAGAAATATTATATTAGCATCAACTGTTTTAATAGGTATGTCAGCGACATCGTTCGCGGCAGATGCCGTGACAACACAACCAGAAATTCAGGACCAGCAGCGCTGGCGCGTGATTTTCAGCCCATATGTCTGGGGTGCATCGCTGAACGGCACCGCTGGTCTGCTAGGCCGCAGCACCGATGTCAACGTCCCCTTTCGCGAGATTTTCGATAATCTCGATATGACTTTCATGGGCAATGTCGATATCAGCAACGGCACGGTTGGTTTTTTCATCGACGGTCAGTACGTCAAGACCAGTCAGGATGAAAACCTCCGCGACAACGAACTCGCCCTCGATATCAAGACAACCACCTTGGCAGCTGGTGCTTATTATCGCGTCTATGAACAGCAGCTCGAGGGAACGACGCTCTTCGGAAACCAGCGGATTTTCGCGATTGAACCAACCGTGGGTGTTCGCTGGACAAGACTGGAGGCCGGACTTGAAGTTGGCCCTTACAGCGAGTCGCGCAAGGTGGAATGGACCGATCCCTTTGTAGGCGCGCGTGTCTTCTACGACATCAATGACCGGTGGAACATTTTTGCAGAAGCCGACATTGGTGGTTTCGGAGCTGGAACCAAACTCAGCGCCAATGGCCAGATCTATCTTGGATATCGAACAATGGTTTTCGATATTCCCACGACATTCCGTGTCGGCTACCGGGCGCTTTATCAGGACTACAAGGACAACGATACGGTTGAGAATTTCAAGTATGACGTGACCCAGCATGGGCCAGTCGTCGGTTTTTCCGTCTCGTTCTAGTGCACAACAAATTAGTTTCTGTTGTTTGACCCGCCGGCAAAACCGGCGGGTTTTTTGCTATTCTCTCCCCTTGATCAGCTCTAAGTAAAATTCAACGACTTCCGGTAATAATAAGCGGGGAATAATCTGGGGGAATGAATGACCTATATCTTCGAGCTGCCGATCTATCTTTCTTTTACGGCCTTCGCCGTACTTGGAATTGTGTTCTATGCGGTTGGACGTTTCGCGCTCGACATGCTGTCCAAACATGCCGCCAGCGACGCTCTGTCCATTCCGATCGGTGCTTTCATCAGCACCATTGCGACGGCCTGGGCCTTGTCGCTCGGTTTTGTTGCCGCTGATATCTGGAGCGTCAATTCCCGGGCAGATCAGGCGATCAGTGAAGAACGCTCGGCCATTTCCCGTCTGATCGGAACGTCCAGGGCCGAGATATTGAATGCGCCTGAACTTACTGCCGCCCTCACCGGCTATCGCCTTGCCGTGATCGATGACGAATGGCGCGAAAAGATCAATGTCGAGCCAGCAGGTTCCGTTGAAACGGCGTTGCAGAGTATCCGGCGCGAGATCATCAATCTGGCACGCGCCGACGTGCCGTCACCCGTTATCTCCCAGCTCATCAACGACTTCGATGAACTGCAGGACGCGCGCAATACCCGTCTGGCTGTCGGATCGACCTCAATCGACTATTACAAATGGTATCTCGTGCTTTCTCTTACATTCCTCACGGCGATAACCATTGCAGCGACCCACGCGGACCGTGTGCGAGCTGGTGTAAAGGCGCTCGTCATTTATTCGCTGACAGCCTCATTCTGCCTCTGGATTCTCGCAATCCACGCCAATCCCTATCAGGGGCTGGAACGCCTTGAACCGTCCCTGCTTTTCACCAGCCACAAGCACGGTTAAGATACCTGGAGATTCGATTTATTTTATCCTGCTGAAATTGCAGGGAAATCTTCTCAATCGAACGCGGAGCAGCGATTTGATGAAACTGCTGGGCGCTGGCGCCCTCATAGGCTTGGCCTTCCCGGTCGGAATGGCTTCTGCACAAACCTTCAGCGTCTGCCACGGTTATGAATGCCATTACCGGACCAAAGTTACGCTGACCGCGAAGGACCAACAGCGTATCCGGAACCTTCTGCAAAATGGCAGTCGCAGCGCAGATGGCGAACGGAAAGCACTGCGAACGGCAGTTGCAATCTTCGAACAGCGCGGTACCGCAGCGATTGGCGTCCGGGACAAGCCGAGAATGCAATTCGGCAAGGCCCGAATCAAGGGCCAGATGGATTGCATCGATGAATCGACCAATACCGATAACTTCCTGCGCTACCTGCAATCACGCGGCTGGCTGAAGCACCACACTGTCGCGCGACGCACGTCCCGCGGCGCTTTCTTCGATGGACGATATCCACACTGGACGGCAGTTGTCGAAGACAAGCAGGGCCAGAAATGGGCCGTCGATTCCTGGTATGAGGCAGGCGGCGGACCGCCAGACATCATGCCGCTGCAGCAATGGAAGCAGCGCGGTTATATGGGCGAGCGTTAAAACTCGTTCGCCCGTCTTTCCACTTACAATCACTGCCTTATATCGCCCTGCGAAGGGCATTCACTCAATAGCAAACGGGCATCCTGCCCTAGAGATTACCGGGCATCACAGAGGGGACGATCCATGCCGATTTTGAAGCGGTCTTTTTCCAGCATCTGCACTACAGCGCTCGTTGCAGGCAGCATGCTTGCCGCACCGATTGCCGAAGCTTGCACACGTTTCGTGTATCACGGGGCCAACGATCAGGTGATGACCGCCCGATCCATGGATTGGAAAGTGGATGTTGCGACCAATCTCTGGGTCTTTCCACGCGGCATGAAACGTTCCGGCGAGGCCGGCAAGAACTCGCTTCAGTGGACATCCAAATATGGCAGTGTGATCGCCTCCGGTTACGACATTTCCACGACAGATGGACTGAACGAAGCAGGACTTTCCGTTGGCGCATTGTGGCTCGTTGAATCGGAATATCCGAAATATGACGGCACCACACCGGGCCTCAGCATCGCGGCTTGGGCGCAATATGTGCTTGATAACTTTGCCACAGTCGACGAGGCGGTCAAAACTCTGCGCGCAGAGCCTTTCACCATCGTGACGGACAAGGTCCCCGGTGAAGACAGACTGGCCACGTTGCATCTGGCCATATCCGATTCCAGCGGCGACAGCGCGGTCATCGAATATATCAACGGCAAGCAGGTGATCCATCACGGCAAGCAATATCAGGTGATGACCAATTCGCCGACATTCGACGAGCAGCTTGCGCTCAACTCCTATTGGACCCAGATCGGCGGCACTGTCATGCTGCCGGGCACCAATCGCGCCGCCGACCGTTTCGCGCGCGCATCGTTCTATGTAAACGCCGTCCCGAAAACCGACGACCCTGTTGAGTCGATTGCCAGTGTTTTCAGCGTCATCCGGAACACTTCGGTGCCTTTCGGCCTGACAACACCTGACCAGCCGAACATTTCCTCGACGCGCTGGCGGACGGTGGCCGACCAGAAGCGCATGCTTTATTTCTTCGAATCGGCTTTGACACCCAATGTCTTCTGGGTTGATCTCAAGGAAATCGACTTTTCGCCAGAGACCGGCAAGGTCAAGAAACTCGACCTCGGCGTCAATCAGACCAACACGTTCAATGGCGTCGTCAACGACAGTTTCAAGGAAAGCGAGCCCTTCAAGTTCCTCGGTCTTTGAGCTGGTTCTACAGTTTTTTGCTGAACCAATCACGCTCCGCTGCGTTAGTTATCCATAACCAACCCAGAACGGAGGACCAACCAATGGACTGGAATCGCGTTGAAGGAAACTGGAAACAGGCCAAGGGCAAGATCAAGGAACAGTGGGGTAAACTTACCGATGACGATCTCGACCAGATCAATGGCCGGCGCGAGCAGTTGGAAGGCAAAATCCAGGAACGCTACGGCATAGAAAAAGACCGCGTGCGTTCTGAACTGGATGATTGGTACAATCGCCAGACCTGGCTTTCATAAAGCCGCATCCTTCAAGAGAAAGCCCTGCCCATTGGCAGGGCTTTTTCAATTATTACCGGCAGCCATCCACGCGCTGCAGAGAGGCGGAAAGCCCCATCAGGGAGAAGGTATAGCGAGTCTGTGTACCGCGTGCCGACGTTGCCTGCACATTGAGCGTTTTGCCCGCGCGCATTGCCCGCATCAGCTTCGCTTCGTCGGCAACATTTTCCGCCCAGGCGCGATTGCCCTCGCTGAAGAACGGAAAGCGCGCGCCATCCACCATCACATTGACCGAACTGTTGGCTTTCAGCTGATATCCCATCACCAATTGAGGGCTATACTGGCCATCCGCCTTGGAAATAATCACGAAATTATCGCCGTGCTGCACGCCGGTCGGCTGAAAATTGATCGGCACAGTCAAAGCATAGCATTTGTTACCCGCAAGCTCGGTGTTCTGGTAAACGCCCCAATCGCGGAATTCACCCAAATAACTCGTCTTCGCTGAAGCCGCGAGAGAGCTCGCCACCAACCCTGCCAATGCCAGCGCAACGGTGGTTGCATTTTTTCTCATCGCCCAAAACCTCCATTTTGTCGCCAGTTCACGTCACTTAAAAAATTGTTTCATTGCGTTACTATTTTCTTAACGAACTGCTAAAATTTGTTGAAAGTTTGCGATGGAAAGCAAAAACACCGGTCTGTTGAACAGACCGGATACCGCACAAGGTAACAGCTCCAATGGAAATATCGCGCAACGCGACAAAATTGATTGAAGGAGACATCGCAATCCCCAAGAAGCCCCCCCTTAGACCTCCCGAAATATTTGGTCTGGTACCACATTGCCGTTTTTGCCTGCATTGCACAGGATAACGCGGCACCCGACAATCGCGAGTACAGTTAAGTTCAAAAAAGTCCATGAAGACATGCCGACCACGTATATATGTAGATCGGCATATCTCAATGTTACGCGTTGATTACATCTTTGGCAGCAAGACCTTATCAATTACATGAATAACGCCATTTGACTGCTTCACATCAGCAATGGTTACGTTCGCAACATTGCCATTCTCGTCGGTTAACGTAATCTTATCGCCGCTTTCCTTTGCCTTGAGAATACAGCCACCGACTGTCTTCACATCATGCGAGCCCTTGTCATCGGCAATCATCTTCTTGATGTTCTTTGACATCGCGTCCGCTGCAACGACGTGGCACGTCAAAACCTTGGTTAGCTTTGCCTTGTTTTCAGGCTTAAGCAGTTCATCAACAGTGCCTTTTGGAAGTGCGGCAAACGCTTCGTTTGTTGGTGCAAACACTGTAAATGGCCCCTTACCTTTCAGCGTTTCCACAAGGTCTGCGGCCTTTACTGCTGCAACCAGTGTAGTGTGGTCTTTGGAGTTCATCGCATTTTCAACTATGTTTTTGTTCGCATACATTGGCGAGCCGCCGACATTGGGGTTTTCGGCATAAGCAGATGTGGCAGCAACCAGCATTACAGTTGCTGCTGAAAGTGCACGGAACGTAAAGGGGTTCATAGTCTGTCTCCTCCTAAAGCAAACAATTCTGGGAGATAACACCTGCCCAGAAGCTCCTGAAAAGGTAGCCAATGAGGAAGACGAGATTAGAAAGAGAAAAGTTTCAGGAGCCAAGCCAAACTTGTGGCACCTTACAATGGGCGCACAATACCACTAGCCACGATTGGGCCAGATGGTACCCCGGTTGGAGACCCGCCAAATGGTTCAAGACTGACGGCGAGTGTCGTACCCGCTGTAATATCGTCGCGTAGTTCAAGCGGAATGGTAAGTTCCCCTTGTTTGCCTGGCTTAAAGATGCCCAGCGAAACCGGGTTGCCTTTTTGCAGTACCAACCAAAGTTCAAGCGATTTCTCGCCGGAGGCTCCAGCTGCAACAGGGATGACTTGAAGATATCCGCTGGCCGGATCATAGGAAGCGAGCAAATTCACACGTACGTCTGTTGCTGACAGTTCGGCAACCAGAGGACCGCTGTTCTTAGACGTTAGATTACCGCCGAAAGCGAAGATAATCGCTACACCGGCAGCGATTGTTGTTGCCAAAGAAACCCATCGCCAGAAGATAACAGAACTCCATAACGACACAGTATGCCCTGCATCCTGTGTCGATCCAAACAATCGCTTCTCTATTTCTCCGAATATATTTTCATTCACTGGCAATTCTTGATAGTCGTCATTGAAATGCGAGAAACTGATCTGCCATCGCTCAACTAGTAACGCGAACTCCTTGTCATGAAGCATCCTTTGCTCCACTTGGCGACGCTTCTCATTTGACAAAACGCCGAGCACGTATTCACCAGCCAGCACGTCATCCTGACCGCGTTTGCCATGATTTTGCTCGCTTGATGTCATCGCTGCATGCACTCTCTCAGTTTCAATAGACTGCGTCGCAACCAAGTGCGTACAGTATTCAAAGGCACTTGTAATTCCTGGGCGAGCTCAAGATAGCTGAGACCTTCCACATAAGCTTGCCGAACCGCTTTCGCATGAACTTGATCAAGCTCTCGCATGCAATCATCTATCCGGCGTCCTTCGTCTCTTGCCAGCACCTCCTTCTCGGGGCTTGGATTGACGTCGTCAGCCAGATCATGAACTTCGTCAAGATCCTCCGTAACAGGTTTTCTTGCTCGAATGACATCTATTGAATGATTGCGGGCGATAGTTGCCAACCAAGCTGAAGCCACGCTTTCACCAATCCCAAACGTACTCGAACGTTTCCAAATCTTGATATAGACGTCTTGAAGGGCTTCCTCTGCCTCCGATCTGTCTTTCAATATACGAAGGCAAATCGCGAATAGTTTCGGGCTAGTATCCTTATAAAGTGAGGCGAAAGCGTCTTTGTCACCCAAAGCCACTTTGCTAATCAGAACGGATGTTTCATCTGTCTGTTTCAACGAAATTAGTGCTTCTCATACGAATCTGCGGGATCAGCGAAAACGATTATTCGGCATCCGTATCAGTCCAGCATAATACTCTTTAAAAGAGCTTGAATATGCTCAATCATATGCAAAAACTAATTGCTGTAAATATCAACTTGAATAGCCGCTTTACTTGCACCAACTGGACATGGTTTGGCTGAGTCTCGTTTAGAGTTGCAAACGAGCGCACAGAACGGCGAACTCGCCAAAGATAAGCCAAATAAATTACTGAGGGAGAAAATGGTGGGCCCGGAGGGACTCGAACCCCCAACCAAGCGGTTATGAGCCGCCGGCTCTAACCAATTGAGCTACAGGCCCCACGCAACGTTGACCTACCCTAAAGAAAGCCGGGATACAAGCTGTCAAATGCATCAGTTGCCCTAATGCGCACATATTCAGTTGCGATGCATACAACCTAGAGCATTTCCAGCAAAAGTGCGAAGCGGTTTTGCGTAGGATAATGCGACGAAACAAATAGTTAGAGCGGTTCCAGCGACTCCGCTTTAACTGGAACCGCTCTAAAACCACGGTATTTCTGATTTGAACCAGCAGTTGTAATTGGCACGCAATTCGAATCTGATATCGTCGGCTTCATACATAAGAGGGAACTTAAGAAATAAGCGATTTCAAAGGCAAAGTGGCCAGCCGCTCCGGTGTAACCAGCTTTGCCAGAGCTGCCTCAACTTTCTCTACAGGAGATTTTATGAACAACCGCGCTACCACTCTTCTTGCAACCTCCTTTTCTGCAATCATGCTCGCAGGCGCGCTGACGCTGCCAGCTCTGGCACAGGAGAATCAGATGACGAAGCAGCCTGCGCGTATCGCCGTCACTGGCGAAGGCACCATGACCGCCTCGCCCGATATGGCCATCCTCAATCTCTCCGTACTGCGCGAGGCAAAGACCGCTCGCGAAGCTATGACCGCCAACAACGAAGCCATGGCGAAAGTACTCGAAGCCATGAAGAAAGCTGGTATCGAAGATCGCGATCTTCAGACCGGCGGCATCAACATCCAGCCACGCTACGTCTATCCGGACGACAAGAATGGTTTGAAAGAACCAAGCATTACCGGCTATACGGTTTCGAACAGCCTGACTGTACGCGTGCGCGATCTGGCCAAGGTCGGCAATGTGCTTGATGAATCCGTCACGCTCGGCGTCAATCAGGGTGGCGATCTGAGTTTCGTGAACGACAACCCAGCCGCCACGATCAATGAAGCGCGCAAGCGTGCCGTTGCCGACGCCATCGCCAAGGCAAAGACCCTTGCCGATGCTGCCGGTGTAGGCATTGGCCGCGTTGTCGAGATCAACGAGCAGAGCCGCCCACCCATGCCGATGCCAATCGCTCGTGCTCAGTATAAGACCATGGCTGCAGCAGCGCCGGAAGATGCCGTGCCCGTTGCAGCTGGCGAGAACAGCTATAACGTTTCGGTCAATGTCGTTTTCGAAATCAAGGAATAATGGCAATCCAATTGGCAATTGCGAAGGGGCGCTCCAGCGCCCCTTTTCTTTTACCCGCCACAAAGAAAAGCCCCGGCCTGATTTACTCAGGCCGGGGCTTTTGAAACTTAAACCGTGCGCCTTAGCGAATGATCGGGCAACCACGAACATTTGCGAACACGACACCGGCAGGGCGACCATGACGGAAGCCACGAACCTGAACCGACTTGCCGCGATAGACGACACGCGCATTGCGGATGCCCATGCGATTAGCCTTCATCTTGGCGCCTTCGATGGAGCAGGCACGGCCACGATAAGCTGGACGGCTATGGTGGTAGCCTCGGTAATCGATATTCACGATGGCAGAGCTTGCCGACGTGCTGATGGTTGGAGCGACAACCGGCGATGCGGCGCTGGCGGAAGCTGCCGTCGTGAAGATGGCGGCAACACCAAGAGCGGCGGTTACGACGAACGACTTGAGCGAAATAGCAGACATCTTTGAACCTCTTCGATTTGTTTTCAGGTCTTGCCTGAGGCACCCGAGAAGTAGCGCCCTATAGATGAACAGAATGAAAAACCAACGTTCATGTGCCGTTCAGCTTCATATGAAGTAGAAGGAATGCCTGCGCACTGCTTTTATAAACTTAATAAATTCAATGCGTTATAAGGAAACAAAATCCGCGCTGCTATATTTGAAGCATAGATTAAATTTACGCAATGTTTGAAAAACGCAAACGAGCCATCAGCGGTGGCTCGGCATCACCATATGATCGAGATAATCGTCGTCATCTTCCAGATCGTGATCGAAAGCCGTCACCTTGCCGCGAACGGAAATACCTGCCTCGTGCACCGTTTCGGGTGAACCCGAAATAAGCGGATGCCACCAATAGAGATCCGAACCTTCTGCAACCAGACGGTAGGCGCACGTCACAGGCAGCCAGTCCACCTCGTCAACGATTTCCGGCGTCAGAAAAACGCAGTCCGGCACCGTCTTCTTGCGGTTCGGATAATCACGGCACTGGCAGCTGTCCGGGTTGAGCAGCGTGCAGGCAACGCTGGTCCAGTAAATCTCGTTTGTGTCGTCATCCTGCAATTTATGCAGGCAACATTGGCCGCAACCGTCACACAGGCTCTCCCACTCGCTGCGGGTGAGCTGGTTCAAGGTCTTGGTGCGCCAGAATGGTTTGTCGTTCATAACGCAGCGTATAATGGAATTATGTCGGGAATGGCGTGGACAAATCGCCGCCATTTCAGAACACTTGATATTCGATCCGGATCGGGCTATTAGACCCGCGTCATCATCATGACCGTAAGCGTCTTACGTTAGGCAACGCATCAATCTCGCCGGGAACGGCAATTCGCATTGATGTTTCGTTGCGCCTTCCCTGCATAATATTCAGGAATACACATGTCTCAGTTTGAATGCGCACGCCGCAGGAAGCTGCCTGCACGCTATGCATCTATTGTGATGCCGTTCATCCTATCGATCATGATGACGTTCATTGTGTCGTTGATTGCAACCGCCAAGACCCTTGGCATTGCCCATCCCAATCTCGCATCCAGCTGGATGACGGCATGGGCCCTTTCGTGGGTGGTCGCCTTTCCGGTTCTCCTCGCCATTCTGCCCATCGTGCGCAGAATGGTCGCCATGGTGTGCGACCCGCATTAACAGTTAGAGCGCGTTTCGATCTGATAAGATCAGATCGGCGCTCTAACGTCTTCTATTTCAAGCATAATCTTATCGATCCTCGTTTCACTCCGGTCGGATTATGCTCTAAAAAGCAAAAGCCGCGCATCTTGATGCGCGGCTTTTTCAATTCTCTCGCAGGCGGCTCAGCGGAAAATAGCTTCGCCTTGTTCATCCACGATCTGCCGTCCCTTATTCAGCGAAATGCTGGCGGCATCTTCGATGCCGGGGCAACGGTCGGCGCGAACGAAGCGATATTCCTTCACTTCGCCATCGATCGTCTTGGAAATGACGCCGCAGACCTGATACTGCCCGCCCTCGCTATAGGGCGTGGCAATGATCAGAAAGTCCTTGTGTTCAAGGCGACCCGCCTCTTTCGGCTCTGCCGGTGTCTCGGAGGCAGAGCCTCCACCGAAAAGACGCTTCAAAAAAGACATATCGCCTCCCCTTCCCGTATGTGTTTGTTCAGTTCAGCTATCCAGGCCCTAGCTATCGAGGAACGAACGCAGCTTACGCGAACGGCTCGGATGCTTCAGCTTGCGCAGCGCCTTGGCCTCGATCTGGCGGATACGTTCGCGGGTAACCGAGAACTGCTGGCCGACTTCTTCCAGCGTGTGGTCGGTGTTCATACCGATGCCGAAACGCATACGCAGAACACGTTCTTCACGCGGCGTCAGCGAAGCCAGAACACGGGTCGTCGTATCGCGCAGATTAGCCTGAATCGCTGCATCGATTGGCAGAAGCGCGTTCTTGTCCTCGATGAAATCGCCCAGATGTGAATCTTCCTCGTCGCCAACCGGCGTTTCGAGCGAGATCGGCTCCTTGGCGATCTTCAGCACCTTGCGCACTTTTTCGAGCGGCATGGCGAGCTTTTCAGCCAGTTCTTCCGGCGTCGGCTCACGACCGATTTCATGCAGCATCTGGCGCGATGTACGAACGATCTTGTTGATCGTTTCGATCATGTGCACCGGAATACGGATGGTGCGCGCCTGATCGGCAATCGAACGGGTGATTGCCTGACGAATCCACCATGTCGCATAGGTCGAGAACTTGTAACCACGGCGATATTCGAACTTGTCGACCGCCTTCATCAGACCGATATTGCCTTCCTGAATGAGATCGAGGAACTGCAGACCACGGTTCGTGTACTTCTTGGCAATCGAGATGACGAGACGAAGGTTGGCTTCCACCATTTCCTTCTTGGCGATGGTCGCTTCGCGTTCGCCCTTCTGCACCTGATTGACGATACGGCGGAATTCGCCGATGGAGATCGCGGTTTCGGTCGCCAGCATCTGGATTTCCGAACGCAGACGGTCGATGGCGCGCTCTTCCTTGGCTGCAAATTCCTTCCAGCCACGGGCTGAAAGCGTGCTCACGCGCTCTACCCATTTCGGGTCCAGCTCGTGGCCCTGATATTCCTTCAGGAATTCCTCACGACGCACACCGAAGGATTCGGCCAGACGCAGCAGCTTGCCTTCGTTCTGCACCAGACGCTTGTTGATGTCGTAAAGCTGTTCGACGAGCTGTTCGATACGGTTCTGGTTCAGTGACAGCGACTTCACTGCCTTGATGAGCTGATCTTTCAGTTCCTTGTAGCGACGCTCCTGGCTCGACGACAGTTCGCCCGTCGCGGCCAGACGGCCCTCGACCTGCTGGTCCTGCAGCTTGCGCAGTTTCTTGTAGGTGTCGGCGATAAGGTCGAGCGTTTCCATGACCTGCGGACGCAGTTCGGCTTCCATGGCCGCCAGCGACAGGTTGGCTTCGTCCTCGTCCTCTTCTTCCTCTTCCGCGGGCATGTCGCCGCCGACATTGGTAATGTCGTCGTCATCACGCGAGCGGCGCTGAGGCTTGTCATCGCGCGGCTTTTCCTCTTCCACGCGCTCGATCACCGGAGCCTGTTTGGCTTCCGGACCGGCATAGGTGGTTTCGAGGTCGATAATTTCGCGCAGCAGAATGTTGGAATCGTTCAGCTGGTCGCGCCATATGATGATCGCCTGGAAGGTCAGCGGGCTTTCGCAAAGCCCGGCGATCATGGTCTCGCGACCAGCCTCGATACGCTTTGCAATCGCGATTTCGCCTTCGCGCGACAGAAGCTCGACGGACCCCATTTCGCGCAGATACATGCGCACCGGATCGTCGGTACGGTCGGTCGGCTCTTTCTTGGTCGTGGTGGTGGCAACAGCCGTGCCACCGGATTCGACCAGATCGCCGCCCTCTTCCGAGTCGTCGTCGTTGTTTTCTTCGCGGTCGTTGTCCTGCTCGTCATCTTCAACGACATTGATACCCATATCGGAAAGCATCGACATCGTGTCTTCGATCTGCTCGGATGTCACTTCCTCGGAAGGCAGCACGGCATTCAGCTCGTCCATGGTGACGTAGCCGCGCTTCTTCGCGAGTTTGATCATCTTCTTGACAGCATCGTCAGAAAGGTCGAGAAGCGGACCGTCGGCAGCACCTTCGCGCTCGACTTCGGCTTCTTCGTTTTCCTTAACCTTCGTTGCCATATGTTCTTCTCCAGGCGACCCCGGTCGCTTCTAAGATATATAGAGTTCTCGGACAGTTTTGCGAGGCCGCAATCCGTCAGTTGATTCTGCGAGTAGCCGATTTCCTGTTAATGGCGGATTAACCTTGCCATCGGTATCGGGCTTCTTCATCTCCGATTTCTTGTGGGCAGATCAGGCGGTCAACCAGACAACGCCACTTTCCGGGCCACTTTTCCGGCCCAAATCCGGCTTGCTGCCTTGCAGCATCGGATATCACCGGTTTCTGTTCTTTTCCTTGTTCGAACTGTCGTGATTCCGTCATTTACGCCACACGTCAAGAGCGACTCACATGATTCGGGCTTAAAAAGCGAATCATTTGTTGTCGCGACCTCTTCGTTGGCCAGATAGAGCACGTTTTCCGGATCGCAACCCCGCATTTCCGGCTGTTCTCGCAGAACTGATTCGGAAATCCGAATCAGAAACCGCCGGGTGGGCGCCCCGAAGACAGTCCAAAACCGTCGATCAGAGCTTCAGTCGCATCAGCTTTCAAAATCTGATTTTGTATATCTCTGAGACGTGCAAACAATTCGCCCGTCTCGTCTGTTTCAAGTGCGGCCTCAACGGCCCGCAGCTCCTTATGTAGTGTGCGCGCACGCTGATGCAAGTGAAGCGCCTGACGAAGGGCTTCGCGCGCGTCGTCTTCTGCGGCCAGAGCCGTCGCAGTCCAGAGTTTCGCACCCTTCACCACGAGTTCGAGCATTTCAATCTGCTCGCCATGACCGGCATTGACCAGTGCGTGCCGCATGGCGTGACCATCTTCCATATGGCCGGCAGCCAGCACATCCAGCATGGCCAGATGCAGCGACTTGAGTGCCTCATGTCCCAGATCGAGTGCCGCCAGCGTCTCGAAATCTTCTTCAATCAGCCGTGGGTGATTGAGAAGCGTCAGCACGATGGCCGTTTCGCGCAAGGGGGCATGTGATCCAGCGCCCGGCCTGCCGCCCTTTACCAGCGTGGAGCGCACCAGACTGTCGGAAATCGCAAGGCGGCCATTGCCGCCCGCCGGTCCGCCGCGTCCCCGTCCGCCATCATTCCTGCGGTTGAAAGACGAATTGCGCTGACCGCCGCCTTGATACCCTTGACGCCCCTGGCCAAAAAAAGCTTGCGCCCGGTCGCGCATATCCTGACTGTAGTGGCGCCGAATGTCCTCATTCGCGATGCGGCTGGTAATTTCACGCAGCCGCGCCTCCAGTTCGGCGCGGCGTTCCGGCGTATCGAACACACCGCCCGTCGTTTCCCGCGTCCACACCATATCGACCAGCGGTCTGGCGTCACGCAGGACCGCATGAAATGCGGCTGGGCCTTCCGCCTTGACCAGATCGTCCGGGTCCTGCCCTTCCGGCAATAGTGCAAAGCGCAGCGATTTGCCGGGCTGCAAGGCAGGCAATCCAAGATCGACGGCGCGATAGGCGGCGCGAAGCCCCGCACCATCGCCATCAAAGCACAGAACCGGTTCAGGGCTGATGCGCCAGAGAAGTTCGAGCTGTTCTTCCGTCAGCGCCGTACCGAGCGGAGCCACCACCTGATGGATACCCGCCTGCGCAAGCGCGATCACATCCATATAGCCTTCAACAGCGATGATGGATTTGGCCGGCTCTCCAGCTTGCGGCTGGCAGGCCTTGCGCGCCCGCAATCCGTTATAGAGAACCCGCCCCTTGTGAAAGAGTTCGGTTTCCGGCGAGTTCAGATATTTGGCCGGAGCGTCCGCAGAAAGCGCACGCCCGCCGAAAGCAATGATCCGCCCGCGCAAATCCTCTATCGGGAACATGACGCGATCGCGAAAACGGTCGTAGGAAACGGCAATCCCCTCGCCGTGCACGACGAGACCGCACGCTTCGATCTGCTCGCGCGACACGCCTTTGCCAGCCAGAAACTCCTTCAAGGCATTGCGCGACTCTGGCGCATAGCCAATGCGGAACGACTGCTGCGTTGCGGTCGAAAGTCCGCGATCCCGCAGATAGGCGCGTGCCTTGGCTCCAACGGCGCTTTGCAGCTGGTTTTCGAAGAACTGCGCGGCCAGCTCCATGACGTCATAAAGCGTTGCGCGCTGCGCCTCGCGCTTTTCCATTTCCGGATCGCGCGCAGGCATCGGAACGCCTGCCATATCGGCCACACGCTCCACTGCTTCCGGGAAACTCAGGCCTTCAAGATCGGTCAGAAACTTGAAGTGGTCGCCGGTTACGCCGCAGCCGAAACAATGATAGCGACCCTTGCGATCTTCGCAGTGAAAGCTTGGCGTCTTCTCGCCATGAAACGGACAGCAGGCCCAGAAATCACCCTTCGGAGGATTGCTCTTCTTGCGGTCGAACGAAGCGCGCGTTCCTATCAGCGTCGAGATCGGGACGCGGTCTCTGATCTCATCGAGAAAGGAGGGCGGAAAACGCATTACAGATTTCACTTTCAGTTCGTTCAGACAGCGGGAGTGTATTCCTTAGAGTATATAGGCGCGCCCGTTCTGACAGTCCATCGTGCAGGCATGTCCCTCCCCGCTAATCACATGTCGCTGCCAAACAAGCCCGCTGTCACAAAACTGTCATATATCCGTCATGACGCTGCGGGAATGGATTGCTTTTAATTGCGAACAAGCCCATATCTCTTGAAGAATTGATTAGCCGGAACATATTTTTTCTTCATTTGTTGCGTTAGCTTAATCACAGATGTCAACCTCCAACCCGAAGGGATTTTGCCGTGAATGGTTCTTTGGTCCTTTTGCATCTGGCCGGTGCAGTTGCGCTCCTGCTTTGGGCGACACGCATGGTTCGGACCGGGGTGGAGCGTGCCTATGGCGACCGGCTGCGCAGACGCTTGCGCAACCAGATGCAGAACCCGCTGCTTTCCGTCGCCTTCGGCCTTGCCCTTGCTGTCGCCCTGCAAAGCTCGACAGCGGTTACGCTTCTCGTCGGTTCATTTGTCGGTTCAGGTTTCGTAAGCGGCGTTGCAGGCCTCATGGCCGTGCGCGGCGGCGAGCTTGGCTCCGCCCTCGTCGTCAAGATCCTGAGCTACGACCTCACGCTTCTGGTACCGCTCTGCCTTGTCATCGGCACAGGCATCTTCATGACCACCGAGCGCCGCGACTGGCGGCAGATCGGACGCATTCTGGTCGGTATCGGCCTGCTCATCATGTCACTGGAAATGACCGGACAGGCCACCGAGCCGCTGCGGCAAAGTGAATTGCTGCCGGTCATCGTCGACTATCTGTCAAGCGACCCGATCACTGCCTATCTGCTCGCAGCACTCATGACATGGCTGTTTCATTCCAGCGTTGCCGCCGTCATCCTGCTTACGACCTTTGCCTCGCGCGGGCTGATCCATCCAGAGCTCGCCGTGGTGATGGTTCTCGGCGTCAATCTGGGGTCTTCGATCATCGCCCCGATCCTGACCCGGCATGCGCCACCTGAAACCCGCGTCGTGCCACTCGGCAATCTTTTGATGCGCGGCGCCGGGTCACTCATCATGCTCGTGCTTTACCAGACCTTCAAACCGTCGGTTGCCTTCCTCGGCACCGATCCGGTTTCGCAGGTGGTCAATGCGCATATCCTGTTCAATGTCATCGTGATGATTGCCGGTATTCCGCTTTCTGGCCTCGTGCTGCGCGCAACAGAGGCTCTGGTTAATCTCAATGCGGACAAGGGCACCCCGGCTTCACAGCAGCCCATCGAGATCGAGCAATATAGCGCGCTCGACACTGCCGTGCTCGACCGGCCCTCACAGGCGCTTGCCAATGCAACCCGCGAAGTGGTCGGCGTCTGCGACACGATCGAAGTCATGCTGCGGCGGATCATCGAGCTTTATGAGAAGCCCGATCAGGTGCGGATCGATGAACTTGAAGCTCTCGATGACCGCGTGGACAAGCGCCATGCTGCCATCAAGCTCTATCTGACCAAGCTTGCAACCCATGAGCTGAGTGATTTCGAGTCGCTGCGCATGCAGGAATTGCTGGGCGCATGTGTGAAGCTTGAGCAGGTCGGCGACATCATCGTGCGCAACATGCTGGCGCATGTTCAAAAGAAGATGGACCACAAGCTGGAATTCACCGAAGAAGGCTGGAAGGAACTCAGCCATTTCCACGCCATGGTTCTGGCCAATGCGCACATGGCGTTCAATGTGATCGTCTCACGCGATGGCCGTACGGCCCGTCAGCTAGTGCAGGAAAAGGACCAGCTGCGTGAACTGGAAAAGCAGACCAGCATGCGCCATTTCAGCCGACTGCGCGAAGGCGCCACCCGCAGCATCGAGACCAGCAGCATCCATCTCGACACGATCCGCGACCTCAAGCAGATCAACTCGCTTCTCGCCTCAATGGCCTATCCGGTCCTCGAAGAACAGGGCCTCCTCAGCGATACGCGACTGAAAGCCGTCAAGCAGGGCTGAGTATAGCGCCCAAACAATAGAAAGCCCCCGCCAGAGCGGGGGCTGAAACAAAAGCGAAAGGCACTTATGCCTCACGCTTTCACTGCAGAAGCGATTTCACGATGGCGCTGGCCTTGGTGAAATCCATCTTGCCTGCATAGCGCTCTTTAAGAACGGCCATGCACTTGCCCATGTCGCGCAGACCTTGAGCACCGATTTCGGCAATCACATCCGCACAGGCCTGCTTGACCTCATCCTCGCTCATCTGCTGCGGCAGAAATTCGGAAATGATCGTGATTTCCTCACGCTCGGCTTCAGCGAGCTCAAGACGGCTGCCTTCTTCATAGATGCGGGCGGATTCTTCGCGCTGCTTGACCATCTTGCCGAGAATACCCAGCAATTCTTCATCCCCGACCGGGTCCTTGCCAGCAGTACGGTTGGCGATATCTCGGTCCTTTACCGCAGCCAGGATCAAACGCAGCGTCGACATGCGACGCTTCTCCTGTGCTTTCAGCGCGGTCGTGAGGGCCTGGGAAATCTCCTGGCGAAGCATAACGTCTCTCCTGACGGTGTAAGTTCTTTGTTGTTCGTTTCCTGCATCTATACAACAAGCGAATAGAATCGCCGAGCTGTCCGAACCACCATCCCGAGAAATAATAATACGACGATTATCGTCATTATTTCAGGAAAGCATGGCCTCGGACGATTGACCCGGCGTCCAAGTTTCTCTATTGCTCAAGGCTTAGCAGGACATCGGCACGTGCTCGCGGCGGGAGGTTTAAAATCCCCGCTGCCTTTTGGCGCATATATGACCCTTGACGCTTCATCTTTCAAGCCACCCTTCCGGTGGTCGTTGGAACACGAACGCGTGCCGCATAAAGCATGCCGCCCAAAAGTGGGAACCGGTTTTGGGACAACGGCATGCATGGAAACAAACAGTTAGAGCGTCGATTTGATTCCATCAGTTCGACGCTCTAGCTGGCAACGAAATAACAGCACACGCTGGCGCGCGGCTAACAATCAGGAGTGCAGACCATGACAGAAACCACACCGAAAACAGCACCCTGGACTGTTGAGAAGCGAACCGCCATCCTCGTACTTGCGGACGGAACCGTGATCGAAGGCAAAGGCCTCGGTGCAATCGGTGCGATTGAAGCCGAGGTCGTGTTCAACACGGCGCTGACCGGTTACGAAGAAATCCTGACCGACCCGTCTTATGCCGGTCAGATCGTAACCTTCACCTTCCCGCATATCGGCAATGTCGGCACCAATGCCGAAGACGTTGAAGACCTGACGCCGGCCAATCGCCACGGCGCAGTCGGCGCGATCTTCAAGGCTGACATCACGTCACCATCGAATTTCCGCGCAACGGAAGATCTGGATGCGTGGCTGAAGCACCGCGGCGTCATTGCACTGGCCGGTATCGATACGCGCGCGCTGACCTCGCTCATCCGCGAGCGCGGCGCACAGAACGCAGTCATTGCTCATGATCCGAGCGGCAAGTTCGACCTCGAAGCACTCAAGGCACGCGCCGCCGCATGGAGCGGTCTTGAAAATCTCGATCTCGCCAAGGACGTCACGGTTGGCCAGAGCCTCACATGGAAAGAAACTCCATGGACGCTCGCAGACGGCTATGGCGAACAGGACACCCCGGAATATCACGTGGTGGCGCTCGATTTCGGAGTGAAACGTAACATTCTGCGCCTGCTCACCGGCCTCGGCGCAAAGGTCACCGTGCTGCCTGCAACGGCAACGGCTGAGGACGTTCTGGCCCACAACCCGGATGGTGTCTTCCTGTCCAACGGTCCTGGCGATCCGGCAGCGACCGGCGCATATGCCGTTCCAACCATCAAGAAGCTTGTCGAAACCGACCTTCCGGTCTTCGGCATCTGCCTCGGCCACCAGATGCTGGCGCTCGCACTTGGCGGACGCACCGAGAAAATGCATCAGGGCCATCACGGCGCCAACCATCCGGTGAAGGACTACACGACCGGCAAGGTCGAGATCGTATCGATGAACCACGGCTTCGCGGTCGATTCAGACTCGCTGCCGGAAAATGTCGAGGAAACGCATGTGTCGCTCTTCGACGGCACCAATTGCGGCCTGCGCGTCGTCGGCAAGCCGGTATTCTCGGTGCAGCACCATCCGGAAGCATCGCCCGGCCCGCAGGATTCGCACTATCTGTTCCGCCGCTTCATCAACCTGATCCGCGAAAAGAAGGGCGAAACGCCGCTTCCGGAACGCGAACAGGCGGCTTAGAGCGCATCCCGAAAAGTGTGAAACGGTTTTCGGAAGAGATGCGCGTCAAAACAAAAAGTTAGAGCGCCTATCTGATTCAATCAGATCGAAACGCGCTCTAAGCCCTCTAAAAGAATTATCGAAGTAAAAGGCCGGAGTAAAAACTCCGGCCTTTTCATTTTCCGTATCGATCAAACCTCTGAGGGCTTGGCCGAGGGCGTTGGACGCACCCGCGCCACCACGATGACCAGCGCCAGAAAAACCAGTCCGGCTCCGACGGCATAGGGCATTCCAGCGAAGACGAACGGCGCATTCATGCCGGTGAACACGGCGAATAGCTGCGTGAAGATGAGCGGGCCGATGATGGTCGTAATGCTCGACACGCTTGTCAGTGCACCCTGCAATTCGCCTTGCGCGGAAGGCGGAACCTTGCCTGCCGCAATACTGCGCAGCGGCGGATCGGCCAGACCTTCCAGCGCCGTCAGGAAGATGACGGCATAAACCATCCAACCTTCCCATGCGATGGCGTATCCAATCATGCCAAGACAGGAAAACAGCACGCCTGTGATCGCTGTGCGCCGCTCGCCAAGCACCGGCAAGACCCTTGGCAGAACCAGCGCCATCACGAACGCTGCGCCGATACCGAAAAGCCCCAGCGACAGACCTATCTGGGCTTCGCTCCAGTTATAGCGATAAGCACCGACGAAGGCCCAGACGGACGGATAGACGGCATGAGCCAGCCAGAACAGGAAGAAGACCAGCACCACCCAGCCGATGCCGGGATAGTTTCGCATCTGCTTGAGCGCGCCCAGCGGATTGGCCCGGGCGAACTGGAAGGTGCGCCGGTTTTCGCGCGTCAACGTCTCCGGCAACAGGAAATAGGCGAGGATGAAGTTGATGAAAGACAGGAACGCCGCTCCGTAGAACGGAACGCGCGGACCGAACTCCCCCAGCAAGCCGCCCAGCACCGGACCAAGCGCAAAGCCGACACCGAAAGCAATGCCGATCAGGCCGAAATTGCGCGCACGATTGCTGTCATCGCTGACATCGGCAATGTAGGCGGATGCCGTCGCGAAGCTTGCTCCGCTGATGCCTGCCAGCACACGGCCGACAAACAGCATCCAATAGGTGGTTGCGAGCGCACAGATCAGATTGTCGAGCGCGAAGGTGAAAATCGAGGCGAGCAGCACCGGCCGTCGCCCGAAACGGTCGCTCAGATTGCCGATCATCGGCGCGAACAGGAACTGCATTCCGGCATAGACCAGCAAAAGCCAGCCACCATCGACGGCTGCGGTGCTGATATCCGCACCGGTCAGCTCTTCGAGAAAAGTCGGCAGAACCGGCATGATGATCGCAATGCCGATAATGTCGAGGAACAGTGTCATAAAGACGAGTAACAAGCCCCGCCGTACAAACTGGGGATCATGCATGGGACACCTGAAATATGCTCCACGACTGAAAAGGTGGAACATTCATAAATTGTGTTGATTGGAGAACTCGCGCGCCATCGCCGCTCAAAATTGAGCGTCACGCTTGCAAATCGGAAAAAGGCCGCGCCGGTGCGAATGCATTTATCTGGAAAATTATTTCACGACAAGGCGAATATTGCGGGCTTTCGACAAAAAGAACGGGCGTTTTTCCTCCACAAAGAAAAAGGCGGTCGAAACCGCCTTTTTCTAAAGTATCAGAACGACTTTAAACATCACCGCTGAATGTATCACAGGATTCCAGCTTGCCGCTATCGAAGCCGCGCTGGAACCACTTGGCGCGCTGGGCGGATGTGCCATGATTGAAGCTTTCCGGCACAACGTAACCCTGACTACGGCGCTGCAGCGTGTCATCGCCGATCTGGTGTGCCGCATTCAGAGCTTCTTCAAGGTCGCCCGCCTCCAGAATGCCCTTCTGTTCCGTGTAGTAACCCCACACACCGGCGAAGCAATCGGCCTGAAGCTCAACACGAACCGACATCTGGTTGGCCTGCGCTTCGCTCATCTGCTGACGCATCTGGTTGAATTTCGGCAGAATGCCGAGCAGGTTCTGGATATGGTGCCCGACCTCATGCGCAAGGACATAGGCCTGTGCGAAATCGCCGGAAGCGCCAAAACGGTTTGCCAGTTCCTTATAGAAGCTCAGATCGATGTAGAGCTTGCGATCGCCGGGGCAATAAAACGGCCCGGACGCCGCGGAAGCAAAGCCGCAGGCCGAACGAACCTGTCCGGAAAAGAGCACCATGGTCGGCGGCGTGTAGGTCTGGCCGCGTGACTTGAAAATGCCGCTCCAGACGTCTTCCGTCTCAGCCAGTACGGTGCGGGCGAACTGCGTTGTCTCATCATTGGCAACCGCGCCCCCCTCGGCAGCGGTCCGTCCGGATTGACCGGCTTGCTGGGTTACGCTCGGCCCCATGCTGCCATCGCCGAACAGGATCGGCAGCGGATCGATACCAACCGCACGCAGCACGAAGAACATCACCACCAGAATGAGAATACCGGAAATGCCGCCGCCGCGAACGATTCGAAAGCCGGGACCGCCAAGGCCCCCGCCGCGACCGAAGCCGCCACCTATGCCACCGCCCTGCGCCCCGCGCTGATCTTCCACATTGTCACTTTGCCTACGGCCTTGCCAGCGCATTGACCAACTCCCCTACACCGTGCCGCTCTCGACGAAGCAGCACCAAACTATACATGTAATTGTCGCATAAAGAGTTGGCACGGCAACATAAAAAGTAAATGGCAGTGTCAATCACAAACGAAGACTCTTTCGCAATAGTTTGGACAATAGAAATCCCTTTCCGCTTCGATAGACAAAACCTGTCAAAACAAGCATCAATGGAAGGGATCCTAGAAAAATTGACGGCTTCCTTCACAATGTCACAAACATGAAGGCGAAGCCTTCACAATCTATACGCTAGTAATTGCGGAAATGCGCGGCATTCGCTAAAGCATGCTCTGTCAATGGGGGCATAGACGATGCAGAATCGAAAACAGCTTTATTCGATCCAGATATTGCGCGGTCTTGCGGCAACGGCCGTCCTGATCGCCCATACGATTGAGCATCCGCGCGCAGAAACAAACAATGCCATCACGATGCTGGGTGTTTTCGGCGTTCAACTGTTCTTCGTCATCAGCGGTTTCATCATCGCCTATGTCAATGCCGACGGCCCGTTCAGGCCCGGTGACTTTCTGCTGCGCCGCGTTTTCCGCATCGTGCCGCTTTACTGGCTCTGCACGATCACGGTTTTCATCTGCGCTCTTTATCTGCCGTCACTGTTCAAGACGACGGTTCCGGATGTGGGCTATTTCATCAAATCGCTGTTCTTCATACCCGCCGCCACACCGGGTGACCCAAGCGATTGGCGCCCGATCTTCAAACTCGGCTGGTCGCTGAACTACGAATTGTTCTTCTATCTCGTATTCGCCTTGTTCTGGTGGTGCAAAAATGCCTTACAGCGCACGATCTTGCTGACCGGTATCTTCGGCGCATGTGTCATCGGAAGCTTCTTCGTCGAACCATCGGCGAGCATCGCTGCATTCTATCTTCACAAGAACCTGCTGACATTCATGTGCGGCATGTGGCTGGCCGAAGCGGAAAAACACCGCCTGTGGGAAAAATTGCCCCCGGTGGCGCTGGCCGGAATTGGCGTCCTCGCCATAGCGGCTCTTTACGGCACCTTCTCCACCCCACTGGTCGCATTCAACAACTTCTTCACTTATCTCATCATGTGCGGTGCGGCTGTTTTACTGGTTGCCGGTGCATTGGGCATCGAGCGCTGGCTCGGCGACCTGCGAGACAATTTCTTTGTCGATCTCGGGGCGACTTCCTATTCGCTCTACCTGACACATATGTTCGTGGTCGGTTTTGGCTGGGCGGTGATGCGGAAGCTGAACCTCGGCCCCACACTTGAGATCGCCGGCATGGCTGCCATCGTGATTGGTGCGATCATCGCAGCAAAGATTTCCTATCGCTTGATCGAACTACCGTCGAACAGGCTCGGCCATATGCTCACAAAGCGCAACAAACCATCGCTGAAAGTCGCTCAGGCAGAAGCCTGAACGGCCCGCGAGCACTGTGTTTCGGTCATAACATCGACGGAGAAAGTATGAGGCGGGCAAGAATTTTCGTGAATGCCCGCACTTTCTTTGAAATAAAACGATTTGTGGGGTTCCGCTTTCGGAATCGATTGCCTATAAGGCCCGCTTAGCCCACAGAATTCATACGCTGCCAACCCGCCGGAAAACCGTGCGGGCTTTTCTGGCAGGCTAAGCAGCATGTCTCTCGAAAGTGGGAAGCGGTTTCGAGACAAAGACATGCGTAAAACAAGAGCATGATCCCGAAAATGGGAACCGGTTTTCGGACAAGATCATGCGCGCGAAGAAGATAGGACGAGCGCCCATGCCGAAACGTACAGATATCAAATCGATCCTGATTATCGGCGCGGGCCCCATTGTCATCGGCCAGGCTTGTGAATTCGACTATTCGGGCACGCAGGCCTGTAAGGCGTTGAAAGAGGAAGGCTACCGTATCATCCTCGTCAACTCCAATCCGGCCACGATCATGACCGATCCCGATCTGGCGGATGCAACCTATATCGAACCGATCACGCCGGAAGTGGTCGCCAAGATCATCGCCAAGGAACGCCCGGACGCGTTGCTGCCGACCATGGGCGGCCAGACCGCGCTGAACACCGCATTGTCGCTCCGCCGCATGGGCGTTCTTGAGCGCTACAATGTCGAGATGATCGGCGCCAATGCGGAAGCCATCGACAAGGCGGAAGATCGCGCGCTTTTCCGCGAAGCCATGGAAAAGATCGGCCTTGATACGCCGGAATCCCGCCTCGCCAACGCCACCGAAATCAAGGACGAAGACCGCAAGCGCCACGAAACCAAGCGCGCCGAAGTCAAGGCGCAGTTTTCGGGTGACGATCTCGACAAGGCGCTCGACAAGCTTGAAACCGAATGGCAGCTCGGCGAAGTCGAACGCAAGCAGCGTTACATGACGCATGCACTTGCAAAGGCTGCGCAGGCGCTCGACGTGGTTGGCCTGCCTGCCATCATCCGCCCAAGCTTCACGCTCGGCGGCACCGGCGGCGGCATTGCCTATAACCGCCAGGAATTCTTCGAAATCATCGAGCGCGGTCTGGACGCATCGCCGACGACCGAAGTGCTGATTGAAGAGTCGGTTCTGGGCTGGAAAGAATATGAAATGGAAGTCGTCCGCGACAAGGCGGACAACTGCATCATCATCTGCTCGATCGAAAACCTCGATCCGATGGGCGTACACACCGGCGATTCGATCACCGTCGCGCCTGCGCTGACGCTGACCGACAAAGAATACCAGATCATGCGTAACGCCTCGATTGCGGTGCTGCGCGAGATCGGCGTCGAAACCGGCGGCTCCAACGTGCAGTTCGCGATCAACCCGGCCAATGGCCGCATGATCGTCATCGAAATGAACCCGCGCGTGTCGCGTTCTTCGGCGCTTGCTTCCAAGGCGACCGGCTTCCCGATTGCCAAGGTCGCAGCCAAGCTTGCCGTCGGCTACACGCTCGACGAACTCGACAACGACATTACCGGCGGCGCAACGCCTGCCTCGTTCGAGCCGTCGATCGACTATGTCGTCACCAAGATCCCGCGTTTCGCCTTCGAAAAGTTCCCCGGTTCCTCGCCGATCCTGACCACCGCCATGAAGTCGGTCGGTGAAGTCATGGCCATTGGCCGTACTTTCCAGGAAAGCTTACAGAAGGCGCTGCGCGGTCTTGAAACCGGCCTGACCGGCCTCGACGAAATTGCCATTCCGAATATCGAGGAAGGCGACGAGAAGAACGCCATCCGCGCTGCCATCGGCACGCCGACGCCGGATCGTCTGCGCATGGTCGCGCAGGCCATGCGCCTCGGCCTGACCACCGAGCAGGTGCACGACGCATCGAAGATCGATCCGTGGTTTCTCGAACAGATCGAAGCCATCGTAAAGACCGAAGAGCGCATCCGCGAACACGGCCTGCCGCAGGACGCTGAAAACCTGCGTATGCTGAAAGCCATGGGCTTCTCCGATGCGCGCCTTGCAAGCCTGACGGATCAGGACGCGGAAGACGTGGCCAAGCTGCGCGGCGAACTCGACGTGCATCCGGTCTACAAGCGCATCGACACCTGCGCTGCCGAATTCGCTTCGCCGACTGCCTACATGTACTCGACCTATGAAACGCCTTTCGTCGGCCAGCCGCGCTCGGAAGCCGAGGTGTCGGATCGCAAGAAGGTCGTCATTCTCGGCGGTGGTCCGAACCGCATCGGTCAGGGCATCGAGTTCGACTATTGCTGCTGCCATGCGGCTTTTGCGCTCAATGATGCTGACTATGAAGCCATCATGATCAACTGCAATCCGGAAACGGTTTCGACCGACTACGACACGTCGGATCGTCTCTATTTCGAACCGCTGACAGCGGAAGACGTGCTGGAAATCCTGCGCGTTGAACAGGAGAAGGGCACGCTTCACGGCGTCATCGTACAGTTTGGCGGCCAGACCCCGCTCAAGCTCGCCAATGCGCTTGAAAAGGCCGGTATCCCGATCCTCGGCACGTCGCCGGACGCCATCGACCTTGCGGAAGATCGTGACCGTTTCCAGAAGCTGTTGATCAAGCTCGATCTCAACCAGCCGAAGAACGGCATCGCCTATTCGGTGGAGCAGGCACGCCTCGTCGCAGCCGACCTCGGCTTCCCGCTTGTCGTGCGCCCGTCTTATGTTCTGGGTGGCCGCGCCATGCAGATCATCCATGATGAACGCTCGCTGCAGAACTATCTGCTCGACACCGTGCCGGAGCTGGTGCCGGAAGACATCAAGGCCAAGTATCCGAACGACAAGACCGGCCAGATCAACACGCTGCTCGGCAAGAACCCGCTTCTGTTCGATACCTATCTGACGGAAGCCATTGAAGTGGACGTCGACTGCCTGTGTGACGGCAAGGACAGCTTTGTCGCCGGTATCATGGAGCATATCGAGGAAGCTGGCATTCACTCCGGTGACTCGGCCTGCTCGCTGCCGGTGCATACACTTTCGCCTGAAACCGTTGCCGAGCTGGAACGCCAGACGGCGGCGCTTGCCAAGGCGCTTCATGTCGGCGGCCTGATGAATGTGCAGTTCGCCATCAAGGACGGCGAAATCTTCATTCTCGAGGTCAATCCGCGTGCATCGCGTACGGTTCCGTTCGTCGCCAAGACGGTCGGCACTCCGATCGCCAAGGTTGCAGCCCGCGTCATGGCCGGTGAAAGCCTGGAAGCAGCACTCGGCGCCTATGGCGGCAAGCCGAAGACGCCTTCCCGCCCGCATATCGCGGTCAAGGAAGCTGTGTTCCCGTTTGCCCGTTTCCCTGGCGTCGATACGCTGCTCGGACCGGAAATGCGCTCGACCGGCGAAGTCATGGGCCTCGACTACGACTATGCTCTGGCCTTCGCAAAGGCACAGCTTGGCGCAGGCGTTGAACTGCCGCGTGAAGGCACGGTCTTCGTATCTGTTCGCGACGAGGACAAGGAACGCGTGCTCGGTGCGGTCCGCAAGCTTGCAAGCATCGGCTTCAAGGTCATGGCAACCGGCGGAACACAGAAGTTCCTCGAAGCCAACGGCGTCGAATCGACCAAGATCAACAAGGTCATCGAAGGCCGTCCGCATGTGGAAGACGCGATCCGCAATCGCCAGATTCATCTCGTCTTCAACACGACGGACAGCGCCAGTGCTGTTTCCGACTCCAAGTCGATCCGCCGCGCAACGCTGATGCAGAAGCTGCCTTACTACACGACCATGGCGGGAGCTGAAGCCGCTGCTGAGGCCATCGCTGCGCTCAAGGCCGGATCGCTGGAAGTGCGCCCGCTGCAGGACTACTTCCGCTGATAGCCTGAAGACATCCCGAAACAAAAAAGCCGCCGGTCATCCCGGCGGCTTTTTTCATGCTGTTTTCAAGGCTGGCAGCTCCAGAGGCTTACCTGAAGGATCGTCTTCCAGATTGATCTGCTGTGTGAAAAGACCGTCATGCAAATGCGGCTTGCCGAGATGGATCACGGCTGCATCCTTCAATTCGGTGTTCAGCATGTCGCGAATCCTGTCATAGGCTTCAGCGTCGAGACCATCGAGCGCACCGTCAATCACGATCCACTGCGGTTTCTGCAATATGAGGCGGGCGAAGGCGATACATTGGCGCTCATCGTCCGTCAGCACGCGATCCCAGCGCGCAACACGATCCATGCTCGTGGAAAGCCGTTCAAGCCCGGCACGCCGCAGGACATTTTCCAGATCCTGTTCAGAAAATTTCTTGATATCAAGCGGATAGACGATCACGCCCTTGAGGCTGCCCGGCGGGAAATAAGGCGCGCGCGGCATAAAGGCGACACCATCGCCAACCGGCATGCCGATCCGCCCCTCGCCCCATGGCCAAAGCCCGCCCAATGCGCGGAACAGCAGCGTTCTTTGCGTTTCGGTCCCGCCCGTCACAAGCACCCGCTCGCCGGGTTTTACCGAAAAAGCCTTGCGGGAGAGCTTCAGGCACTGATCGGGGGCGGCGATGGAAACACCGTCCAGCGTCAGCCTGTCATCTTCGTTCGTCTCAAGATCGATCTGCCGGTCCAGATGACCAAGCTCGTCCATGCGCAGCACCGCCTGACGGAAACTCGCGACACGCAGCAGCGTTGCCCGCCAGTCCGCAATCGCCCCGAAATTGTCGACGAACCAGCGCAGCGCATTGTGCACCTGTGAGAATGCGCCGACGGCCATCATCAGCCCGCCAAATGTCAGACCCCCGCCGAAATAGACCGGAGCCGCCACGAGGATCGGCGCCACGATTGTCAGCCAGCCGTAACCGGCCGTTACCCAGGTCAATCGCGTGGTCGCATAGACGATCTTGCGGATTGCGGCCAGAACCGCATCTATATCCAGATCGAGACGACGTCTTTCATCCCCCTCGCCGCGCGACAAGGTGATGGCATCCAGATGTTCGTTGACCCGCATCAACGATGCGCGGAAATCCGCCTCACGCGCATAGCGATTGGCGTTGATATTGACCAGACTGCGCCCGACGATCCATGTCAGCCATGAGGCAGAGGCCGCGTAGATGATGACAGCCCAGACCATGTAGCCGGGAATGGAGAAGCTGTAGCCAGCGACATGAAACACAAAGCCACTTGAGAGCGACCACAGGACTCCGACGAAGCTCACCAGAATGACGGTCGACTGGAGGAGGTTGATCCCAAGATCGCACGACATTTCTGCAAAGTGACGTGCATCCTCATGCAGACGCTGATCGGGATTGATGCCGATCTCGCCGGCATTGGCGAGACGAAATGCCCGACCCGGCACCAGCCATTGCCCCACGAGATCGCGCGCCAGTCCTTCACGCATCTTGAGCTTGAACATCTGGTTGAGCCAGGTTTGCGATACGTTGAGCACAAGCAAGCTGCCCGCAATCCCGAAGAAAACCATCAGCTGATGGAAGAAAGCCTGCAAATCCTTGCGCGCAAGCGCATCGTAGAAGGGTTCGTTCCAGCGATTGATGGCAACCTGTCCGATGGCGATCAGCACGATGAGAACGAAAATACCGGTCCCGAGCGCAATCAGCGTGTTGCGCACCGGCGAGACCATAAAGGCTCCCACCATCATCGAGACTTGGGAAAAAAGATCGGTTCCGTCGCGTGACGGAGAACCACCAATCAGCTTGGCCGAACTCTTGCGAAGGCGCTCCGAGACACTGCGCCTGGGTTTTTTGCGGCGGCGCTCTTTCTTGGGCGCACTCCGCTTCGTCTTGTCCTTGTCTGGTTCAGACGTCATGTCCTGCCTCGCTGCCCATCCGCCCGCTCAATTTTGCAGATATGTTTGCAACATGCTGAATATCTACGTCACGTGGAAGTCAAAGATAGGAGAGCACACGCTTTTCGCGCGCGCCAGCTGCGATGACCCACAACAATATGCGGGTTTTACCGCAAATCATTCGTTGCAATTATGGTCTGAACGCTAACCCTGCCGGAAAAGTCCATGACCGTTACAATCCAACCCACCGACAAAGTACTCATTTACGCGACATGGAACGACCGGCTTCTGGTTTTTGAAGAACCGGATTTTCCTGAAACGCCGCTTCAGGTGCCGGGCGGCACGGTCGATGCGGGAGAAGACATTCTCGCCGCCGCCTATCGCGAATTCGCCGAGGAAACCGGCCTCGTCTATGACGATGGCATGATCCATCTCGAAACCGTCGATTATGACTATCCCGAACAGGGGCAGACAGAGCCTCACCGCCGCCACTGCTTTCATCTGCGATTGAGAAACGCCGTACCTGAAACCTGGGATCACTATGAAATGTCGCCCTGCGACGGAAGCGCCCCGATTCTGTTCCGGCTGTTCTGGCTCGACCGATTGAGCGCGCAAAACCGGCTCGGGCTCGGAATGGCAAAAAGCCTCAGTAAAATCAGTTTTTAGCTGACAATTTTAGCTGTCTTGTATTGGTCAAATTTGTCGCATATAGTTAGCGCATCGATTTTTCGGTCAAGTGACTTTGCGACCCGTGCGGCCCGCCGTGCTTCCTGACGATCTCCTGTCCATAAATTCGATTCACAGGGACGTGTGCGAAGCATACGGACTACTCTACTACTAATGTTACAAAGGAATTTCCCATGGCTACGGGAACAGTTAAGTGGTTCAACACGACCAAGGGCTTCGGCTTCATTCAGCCTGATCAGGGCGGCACGGACGTATTCGTCCACATTTCCGCCGTTCAGCGCGCTGGTCTGGCCACGCTCGATGAAGGTCAGAAGGTTTCGTACGAAATCGTACAGGACCGTCGTTCGGGCCGTTCGTCTGCCGACAACCTCGTCGCAGCATAAGTTTTGCCGTAAGGCAGAGAAAAGGCGGGTCCTCGGACCCGCCTTTTTTGTTTGTCCGCTTTTCTGCTCACACCCTTGCCAGCGCGCTCGCGCCCAGAATCAGGGCCGCAATCAGCGCAGCAATGGTGCGGACGTGATTCCATAGGGTCCAGTCGCGCACATAAGTAAGCCAGACATCGGCCGACGCGGCGGCACTGGCATCCATCGCCGCGAGCTGGTTGTTCAGCGGCACATTCAAAGCCATCGTGACGCCAATAGTGCCGACAAGATAGACGGCAGCGCCGATCACCGCCCATTTCGACAAGCTTCCAAAGCCCATCAATCCCAGTACGATAATCACCAGACACAGCAATGCCGTGCCGAAAAAGGCGGCAAAGAACGTTCCGTTGATAACGGTGATATTGATCGACTGCATCGCCGTTATGCCCGCATTGGCCGGAATGCGTGCCAGCGCGGCCATCACGAAACTTGAGAACGCATAGAAGATGCCGCCTGTAATCGCGCTCCCCCATGCCGTCAGCAGAACAAGTAGTTGAAAACTCATCGTCATGATTGTCCCTCCCATGTGCCTTCAATGGCAGCCTTGCGCGCAAAATCTGCAAACCGGCGCGGCTTGCGCCCGAGAGCTTCCTCCACACCATGTGCCACACTGGCATTGCGGCCATCGAAAAGCTCGACGAAAAGATAGCGCAAAAGCGTGATGACATCTTCCGGCAAGGCCTGCTCGCGCAGCGCCGCCTCATAATCGGCGTATGAGACCGGATTGAACGACAAGTTTTTGTCTGTCGCCCTGGCAATCTCGCTTACTGCATCGCTGAAGCTGAACAGTTCCGAGCCGGTGAGTTCATAGAGCTTGTTGCGATGTCCCGTTTCGGTGAGGGCAGCAACGGCGACATCGGCAATATCGTCAACATCAATGAAGGGTTCTTTCGTCGGCCCGACGGGTAAGGTCAGCGAACCTGAAAGCAGTTCGTCCCGCATGTAGTTTTCGCTGAAATTCTGCATGAACCAGCTGGCGCGCAACACGGTCCAGTCCAGCCCGGAATCCTGCAGAACCTTTTCCGCAATTTCCGCCTCCTCCTCACCTCGCCCGGACAGAAGCACGACATGCTTCACATCCGCCTTCTTTGCCGCCAAAAGAAATGCGCGAATGGCATCAACGGCACCCGGCAGGGCCAGATCCGGCTGGTATGACACATAGGCACTGTCGATGCCGTCAAGCGCGGCAGCCCAGGTGGATTGGTTGGCCCAGTCAAAGGGAACCTCGGTGCTCCGCGACACAGAACGCACGGACACCCCCTTCTCCCACAACCTCTCAGCGACACGCCTGCCGGTTTTGCCATTGGCGCCAATCACCAGATAACGATCATTACGATGTGTATTCATCTTCCGTCTCCCAAAATATGAGTAACCCTCATATTTGCAATATGTGAGCAACTCTCATATTCTGTCAAGAGCGAAAAATGTGAGTCCGTCATGAAGCAGAATTCCGCCACGGAAACAGAAACAACCAGTGCACCGATCCTGCGCCGCACCCCCAGCCAGAGCCGGGCGCAGGAAAAGATTCGTCGCATTGCTGAATGCGCCACGGCGCTGATCGCCGCCAAAGGCAGCGACAGTCTCAAGATGAGTGAGATCGCCCAGCAGGCCGGCATCTCGATTGGCGCGCTCTATCAGTATTTTCCCGATAAAAGCGCCCTGATCCGCTACCTGTTTGAAAGCTGCAATGCCCAATCGCGCCAGTGCATCGAGGAAGGTCTTGCAGCGGCCCATTCTGCCGATGAGCTGATTGTCGCGTTCAATGCATTGATCGATGAATATCTGGCACTGATGCGTCAGGAACCGGCAATGTGCGACATCTGGTCGGCCACGCAGACCGACAAGTCCCTGTCAAAACTGGAAATTGCCGAAAGCAGGCAGAATGGTCAGTTGCTTGCTGATACGATCCGCCGGATTGCCCCCGGCAAGGTGTCCGCACAACTGGACGAGACTGCTTTCCTCCTGATGCATTTTGGCGAATCCACCATGCGCATCGCCGTCGACGTTTCGGAAGAGGAAAGCATGACGCTGATAGAGGCCTATAAAGTAATGGCCACACGCAGCTTGCGAGACCTCCTGGCAGGATGACGCCAAATATCGCCCGGTCCGATCAGTTTCGTTGCGTTAATATGTCAGCATTACTGATGGATCTGTTCGTTTCGGCAACACATTTTTGCGAAATCCAGCAATTGCCGATGAAATCACAATCCTTCTGTTGCGCTTCCTGCGCCGATGGGACATAGAAAATCCGCAAAACCGGACGCGCCCGGTGCCGGTTAACAGAGCCTGCCATCTATGGAGATCTATCATGGCATTTCTCGCCGACGCCCTTTCTCGTGTAAAGCCATCTGCGACCATCGCGGTCAGCCAGAAAGCACGTGAGCTGAAAGCCAAGGGCAAGGACGTGATTGGTCTCGGTGCGGGCGAGCCCGACTTCGACACGCCCACGAATATCAAGCAGGCTGCCATCGACGCGATCAATCGCGGTGAAACGAAGTACACGCCCGTTGCCGGTATTCCTGAACTGCGTCAGGCCATCGTTGCCAAGTTCAAGCGTGAAAACGGTCTCGACTACAAGCCGGAACAGGTCATCGTCGGCACTGGCGGCAAGCAGATATTGTTCAACGCCTTTATGGCGACGCTGAACCCCGGCGATGAAGTCATCGTACCTGCCCCCTACTGGGTCAGCTATCCTGAAATGGTAGCGATCAACGGCGGCAACCCGGTTTTCATCAACACGAAGATCGAAGACAATTTCAAACTGACCGCCGCCGATCTGGAAAAGGCCATCACACCCAAGACCAAGTGGCTGATCTTCAACTCGCCGTCGAACCCGACCGGCGCGGCTTACACGGAAGCGGAACTCAAGGCCCTGACCGACGTTCTGGTTCGTCATCCGCATGTCTGGATCCTGACCGACGACATGTATGAGCATCTGGTCTATGGCGATTTCGTCTTCACGACGCCTGCTCAGGTCGAGCCTTCGCTTTACGACCGCACGCTCACCATGAACGGCGTGTCGAAGGCCTATGCCATGACCGGCTGGCGTATCGGCTATGCGGCAGGACCGCTGCAGCTCATCAAGGCCATGGATATGGTGCAGGGTCAGCAGACCTCGGGCGCCTGCTCCATCGCACAGTGGGCCGCAGTCGAAGCACTCAACGGCACGCAGGATTTCATTCCGGAAAACAAGAAAATCTTCCAGGCCCGTCGCGATCTGGTCGTGTCGATGCTCAATCAGGCCAAAGGCATCAAGTGCCCGACACCGGAAGGTGCGTTCTACGTCTATCCGTCCTGTGCTGACCTCATCGGCAAGAAGACGGAAGCCGGTAAGGTCATCGAAAGCGACGAAGACTTCGTCACCGAACTGCTGGAAGCAGAAGGCGTCGCCGTCGTTCACGGTTCGGCTTTCGGTCTTGGACCAAATTTCCGCATTTCCTATGCAACGTCAGACGCGCTTCTCGAAGAAGCCTGCACGCGCATCCAGCGCTTCTGTGCCAGCCTGCGCTAAACAAAACAAAATAGAATAACGAAGGGGCCGAAAGGCCCCTTTTTCGTTTCTGTATTTTTGACAAAAAGAGGCGGCTTGGCAAAAAGCCAAAAAAAAAGCCAGACAAATGTCTGGCTTTGAGTTTTGAAGGTGCCTTTGAGGCAAACCTCCAGAGGGGAACACTCAGCCTGCGCAAATGGGAGGAGGAAACGCAGCGCTGAGATGATCTTTATATGCCTGTTGCCCATTGTTTTTGCAATGCGACTTTAGCGCAATGCAGCTATGCATTTTACGCATGACTAGATTAAGCAAGAAACTTATTTAAAAACAAAAGCTTACAGCAAATTGAATTACTTCGTAATATTATAATGTGCAAATTAGCCGCCTAAAGCATGAGCATCGGCAAAACAACGATGCCTCCAAATTTGGCAAATCGCCCTTTCTGAGTCGCTCAAAGCAGATGTCATGCAACTGTCACGGCTATGCAGCGGGCCTGTCACACAACGCGCCTAAAAGCCCCGGCAAGACGCCGCGCATGACGCGCCCGGCGGATGTGCAGCGCGCGAAAAGTGCTGCGACAATAGACAGACCCGAGAAGGATCGTAGCCGTGCGGATCGTTCAGATTACAGATACCCACCTCAGCCCCATTAAGCCGCACTTCAATCGCAACTGGGAACCACTCGTTGCCTGGATCGATCAGCAAAAGCCCGATCTCGTCATTCACACCGGCGACCTGACCGTCGATGGCGCAGACGTAGAGGCTGACCTTCTGTTCTGCCGCGCCTGCCTGAACGAGCTTCCAGTGCGCGTTCTCAGTCTTCCGGGCAATCACGATATCGGCCATCTTCCCGAGAGCCACCAGCCGGTCAATCCGCAGCGCCTGATGCGCTGGCGTCGTCATATCGGTCCGGACCGCTGGGCGGAAAATTTCGGCAGCTGGCGCATCATCGGCCTCAACAGTCTCGTCATCGGCTCCGGTGAAGCCGAAGAAGCGGAACAGTTCCAGTGGCTCGAAGACGAATTGAAGAACAGCGATGGCAAGCCCGTCGCCGTCTTCGCCCACAAGCCGCTCTTCGTGGACGATCCGGATGAAGGCGACAGCGGCTACTGGGGCATTCGCCCTGCCCCGCGCCAACGTCTTTATGATCTCTTCGCTCAGTATAATGTTCAGCTTCATGCCAGCGGCCACCTGCATCGTGCATGGTCGGGCGACGCCTTCGGTACGAATTATGTCTGGGCGCCTGCCGCAGCCTTCATCGTCGGGCCGATGGAACGCGACCTCCCCGGCGAACGTATCCTCGGAGCCGCCATTCACGATCTCGATGAAGTCGCCACAAGCAGCATCGTCCGCATTGATGAGCTGACGCCCTATGTCATCGATGACGTGGTGCATGAAGTCTATCCACACCACGCTGGCGACGGCGAGAAAGTCGCTGAGGAGGCAAGCCAGTGAGCACGCTCGTCCTTCGCGACATCGGCAAATCCTACGGGGGCAATCGCATTCTCGATGGCATTTCCATCGAAGCAGCAGAAGGCGAATTCATCGCCCTCGTCGGCCCGTCAGGCTGCGGAAAGAGCACGCTTTTACGTATTCTGGCTGGTCTCGACCATGCGGATGAAGGAAGCGTGGAGTTGGCAGGGCGTAACATAACCGGCGCCCACCCTGCCGACCGCAACATCGCCATGGTGTTCCAGTCCTACGCGCTCTATCCCCACCTGACGACAGCGCAGAACATCGCGGTGCCGCTTGCAATGCGTGATCTGACCGCCGTGGAACGCCTGCCAATGATCGGCGCTTTCATTCCCGGCCAGCGCAGGAAGCGCGCCGCCATCCAGAAGCAGGTCAGGGCAACCGCAACAAGCCTCAAGATCGACGACCTGCTCGACCGCAAGCCGGGCCAGATGTCCGGCGGCCAGCGCCAGCGCGTGGCCCTTGCCCGTGCGCTCGTCCGCCAGCCCGGTGCATTCCTGATGGATGAACCATTGTCGAACCTCGATGCCAATCTGCGTGTTCACACTCGTGCGGAAATCGTCGAATTGCATCGCCGCGCCGATGTCCCGACTATCTATGTGACCCACGACCAGGCTGAAGCGCTCAGCATGGCCGACCGCGTTGCTGTGATGATGGGCGGAAAACTGCTGCAGATCGACACGCCAACCGCAATCTATAACGATCCGCGCCATATCGAGGTCGCACAGTTCATCGGCACGCCGCGCATCAATATTCTGGAAGCATTGGTCAGCGATAACGGCATGGTGCATTTTGCCGGTCGCCCCATCCTGCAGGACGTCGCCGCCCATTCCGGCACTAATATCCGCATCGGCATTCGTCCTGAGCATTTTCAGCTCAAGCCGCATGACAAGACTGGCATTGCGGGCACGGTATCGCGGATCGAATTTCTCGGCTCGGAAGTACTGGTCTATCTCAAGGCTCCCGGCGCCTCACAAGATCTCACTGTGAAGCTCACACCCGAACAAGCCCGTGACATTGTCGTCGGCCTGCCGGTGGGCCTGCATTTCGATGCCAGCCACGCCCACCTCTTCGGAGAAGATGGTTTGCGCCTGCGCCAGCCCGCCGGGAACATCGTCAAACCTGCATCGCCGGCAAAGGCTGCCGCTCATGTCTGATTTTACGCTATCCGGCCCTGCGGCCACCAGCGCGCGCACTGCGGCTGATGAAGCCCGCCGCCGCGAAGAACGGCTGGCCTGGAAACTCGCAGCTCCGGCCATCGTTCTGACGGTGCTGCTGATCCTCCTGCCGACAGCCGCCGTCATTTTCTGGAGCCTGACCAATTTCGAGCTTGGCTATGACGGTTTCGAATTCATCGGACTGGAAAACTACGCCGAACTCTTCAGCGACCGGACGTTTCTGGTCTCGCTGAAGAACACCGCCATCTATACCGCGATCGTGGCACCGGCCTCCGTCTTTCTCGGCCTTGGCGTGGCCCTCCTCATCGAAGGCGAAGTTCGCGGCAAATCCTTCTTCCGCACGGTCTATTTCCTGCCGGTCGCTTCGCTCCTCGTCGCCATGGCAACCGTCTGGCAATATCTGCTGCATCCGACACTCGGCCCCGTCAATGCCATGCTGGGCATGATCGGTATTGCCGGTCCCAATTGGCTTGGTTCCAGCGACACGGTTCTGACCAGCCTTGCGATGATCGGCGTATGGCAGAGCGTCGGCTTCAACATGGTGCTGTTTCTGGCCGGGCTCACCGCCATTCCGCGAGAACTCTATTCCGCAGCCGAAGTGGACGGCGTGAAAAACAGCTGGGAACGCTTCCGGCTGGTCACGTGGCCCCTGCTCGGACCCACCACGCTTTTCGTCACGACGATCAGCATCATCAATGCCGTGAAGGTGTTTGAGACGGTCAAGACGCTGACCGAAGGCGGCCCGAACAAGGCATCGGAAGTCCTGCTCTGGACCATCTATCAGGAAGGCTTCGTCTATCTGCGCGTCGGTTATGCCTCGGCAATGACGGTGATCTTTCTCGCGGTTCTGGTGATCCTGATGATGTTGCAGTTCCGCGTGCTGGACCGCCGCACCCATTACTGAGGAAACCCGGATGACATTGGCTCGTTCTTTCCGTCTTGGCATTCTTTCACTGGGTGCCCTGCTTTTTCTCGCGCCCTATATCTTCATGCTGTCGACGGCAGCAAAGTCGCAGCAGGATATTTTCTCGTCCTCCCTGTCGCTGATCCCGCACAACTGGGCACTCCTGGATAACCTTGCCAAGGCATTCAGCCGTGTGCCGATGGGGCTCTTGCTGTTCAACGGCGTAGTCGTCTGCGCGCTCATTCTGGTCATTCAGGTCGTGGTCGCCATTCCCTGCGCCTATGCCATGGCAAAGCTCAATTTCCGCGGCCAGCGCACTATGATGATGATGGTCATGCTCGGCCTGCTCGTGCCGATCCATGCCACCGCATTGCCCTTCTATGTCGGCTTCAATCAGCTCGGCGTGCTCAACAGCTATTTTGCTCTCAGTGCTCCGTTCTTCATCTCGGTCTTCGGCATATTCCTGTTTCTGCAGTTCTTCCGCGCCATGCCGGATGATCTCATCAGCGCCGCGCGTCTCGACGGCATGTCAGAGGCAGGCATCGTCATGCGGGTGATCGTACCCAATGCCTGGCCCGCCATCACCGCCTTCTCGATCTTCTCGGTAGTTGCGCACTGGAACGATCTGTTTTGGCCGCTGATCGTCATCAACGGCATGGAGCGCGCCACGCCACCATTGGGTCTCCTCTATTTTCGCGCTGCGGAAGCAGGTGACGATTATGGGGCCTTGATGGCGGCAACCCTCATCATCACGCTGCCGCTGCTGCTTGCGTTTCTTGCCGCCCAGCGCCGCTTCATCGAAGGCATCACCCTCACCGGCCTCAAGGGCTGAATTCTTCCCTCCCATCCTCCACAGGAGTTCAAACATGAAACGCTTTTCCGGTGCACTCGCCGCTCTGGCTATGGCAACAGGCCTCGGCTCGCCCGCCTTTGCCGAAACGACGCTGAATGTGCACTATCCGATGCCAGGCTTTTTCAAGGATGTCATGGCTGACATCTCTGGAAAGTTCATGGCAGAAAATCCGGACATCAAGATCAACTTCGTCAGCCCCTCGGCAACCTACGAAGAAGGCATCCAGACGATCATGCGTCAGGCCGGAACGTCGGAAATGCCGGACATCACCTTCACTGGTTTGAACCGCCTGCGCGTATTGGCCGAGCGCAACATCGGCGTCGACATGAAGCCGCTGGTCGAAAAAGAAACCGACATGGAAGCACAGGGCTTCACTGATCACCTGCTGAGCCTCGCCCGCGTTGGCGACCGTCAGGTTGGTCTTGCTTTCGCGACCTCCAACCCGATCATGTATTACAATGCCGATCTGGTTAAGGCTGCAGGCGGCAATCCCGACACGCCTCCAACCACTTGGGATGAAGTGATCGAGCTCGGCGGCAAGATCAAGGCGCTTGGCAACGGCAATGAAGGCATTGATTTCCGCTGGCAGGGCGACGACTGGATGTTCTCGGCGCTTCTGTTCGGCGCAGGCGGTACCATGCTGACCGAAGACGAGAAGAAGGTCGCCTTCGACGGACCGGAAGGGCTCGAAGCCTTCAAGCTGGTCGACCGCATGGTGAAGGAAGGCGGCATGCCGGTTCTGACCAAGGCAGCGGGTGAGCAGGCTTTCGCGGCTGGCAAAGTCGGCTTCTCGTTCCAGACGACTGGCGCGCTGCGCAACACGATCAAGAATGTCGGCGACAAGTTCGATCTTCGTACCGCGAAAATTCCTCTTATCAATGCTGAAAAGGGTCGCCTGCCAACCGGCGGCAATGCCGTTGTTATCCTGACAGAAGATCAGGCCAAGCAGGATGCGGCATGGAAATTCGCCAAGTTCGCTGCCGGCCCTTACGGCGCTTCCGTTGTCGTTCCCGGCACCGGCTATGTGCCGAACAACGAACTGGCTGCAAAGTCCGACGAATATCTCGGCAAATTCTACGCGGAAAATCCGCTGTTCAAAGCCGGTCTCAGCCAGATGTCACTGATGATCCCGTGGTATGCTTTCCCGGGTTCGAACGGCGTGAAGGTGACGCAAACCATCGTGGACAATCTTTCGCGCGTCGTCGAGCAATCCGCCACGCCGGAAGACGCCCTTGCCGATGCGTCCAAGGAAGTGCAGCGCCTGCTGCCACGCAAATAACCAGCCATCGCCATAAGCAAAAAGGCCGCGCTAGCGATCAGCGCGGCCTTTTTTTATGAACAGTAAGATACGATTAATAGGTCCAGTTGCGGGCCTTCGAGAACAGGAAGTCGCGGAAAGCGTGCAGTTTCGCAGAGTTCTTCAAGGCTTCCGGATAGCAGAAGAACGTATCAAAGGACGGTATTTCTTCCAGTTCCGGCAGAAGTTGCACCAGCCCGGATTCCTTGTCGGCCATATAGTCAGGCAGAACGGCGATGCCGACGCCACGCTGCACAGCGCGACGGATCGACAGCAGATTGTTCACCTGCAACGCGGGAATGCGCGTGCTACCATCGGCACGCCCGGCAATCTCCAGCCAGTTTAGGCCTGTCAGATAGCTTGGCGCCGGTTCACCGAAAGTCACGACACGATGCTGATCGATCTCATCGATCGAATTCAGCTTGCCATATTTCGAAACATAACCAGCCGACGCATAGACATGCATATGCACTGTGAACAGCCGACGCTGAATCAGGTCTGGCTGCTGCGGTTGCCGCAACCGGATGGCACAATCCGCATGACGCATCGTCAGGTCCAGTTCCTCATTGTCGAGGATCAACTGCAGCTGGATATCGGGATAAAGCTCGACGAATTCCTGAATCCGCTCGATCAGCCAGCCGGAGCCAAGACCAACAGTCGTCGTCACGCGGAGACGGCCTGTCGGCTTTTCCTTGCTCTCGGCAAGCTTCGAGCGAACGTTTTCAAGTTTCATCAGCACGTCATGCGCCGTGCGATAAAGCGTTTCGCCCTGCTCCGTCAAAATGAGCCCGCGGGCATGACGATGAAACAGCGGGACGCCGACATCCTGCTCCAGCGCGCTCACCTGACGCGAGATAGCCGATTGCGACAGATGCAATGTCTGGGCTGCGTGGGTGAACGACCCAGCCTCAGCCGCAGCATGAAAAATGCGCAGTTTATCCCAGTCGAGCGGAGCGACCACGATTATCCCCTCTCATTGTTTTCACCGCATTCACCTTACGCAAAACCGCCTCACACTTTTGGCTTGGAAATGCTTTACTCCGCAGCTTCGTGCAGCGGTTCCTGTGCGGCAAGCCAGCGCTCGGCTTCCAGAGCAGCCATGCAACCCAAACCGGCGGCAGTCACAGCCTGCCGATAAATATCGTCCGTGACGTCGCCCGCAGCAAAAATGCCCGGAACGTCGGTAGCCGTCGAATCGGGTGCAGTCCACAGATAGCCGTTCGGCTTCTGCTTGAGCTTGCCCTCGAACAAAGAAACCGCAGGTGCGTGGCCGATAGCGACAAAAACACCGTGCGTGTCGAGTTCCTGCGTCTCGCCCGTCACGACATTCTTGAGGCGTACGCCGGTCACAGTTGCGCCCATCGGCGGCTTTGCCTCGGTGCCAAGGATTTCATCGATCACGCTGTTCCAGACCACCGAGACGTTCTGGCGCGAAAGCAGACGATCCTGCATGATCTTCTCTGCACGGAAGCCATCGCGGCGATGCACGACCGTCACGCTCTTGGCGATATGGGAAAGATAAAGCGCTTCCTCAACAGCGGTATTGCCACCGCCGACAACGACCACATCCTTGCCGCGATAGAAGAAACCGTCACAGGTCGCGCAAGCAGAAACGCCACCGCCCATGAAGGTCTGCTCGCTGTCGAGGCCAAGCCACTTGGCCTGCGCACCCGTGGCGATAATCAGGGCATCGCAGGTATAGATCGTGCCGGAATCACCCTTCAGGCGGAAAGGACGCACCGTGGTTTCAACCTCGGTAATAATGTCATGGACGATTTCGGAGCCGACATTTTCCGCTTGCTTTGCCATCTGTTCCATCATCCATGGCCCCTGCACCGGATCGGCGTAGCCCGGATAATTTTCCACATCGGTGGTGATCATAAGCTGACCACCCTGCTGGAGACCGGCAATGATGAGTGGTTTCAGCATGGCGCGAGCAGCATAAATCGCAGCGGTATAACCAGCAGGACCTGAGCCGATGACTATGACTGGCGCGTGACGCTGTGACATGAAGTTCTCTCCGGTCCCGGAACGTCTTGATCTGATTGATCCAGATCAGCGCTCCACATGTTTGTTTTCACATGTACCTTGTCCAAAATGTTCCACACTTCGGGGGTACTCTAAAATCGATTTAAAGCGGCGGGTTCCGGCTCACCAGAATCGCTTTCGCGCCTGTTTGGCCAATGCCCCGACATTATGGCCAAGGTAGGTCTGCCCCTCAATGTTTGCAAGGTTCCACAGGGATTTGCTGTGCTTTAGCCACAGCTTGTGACCTTTAAGCAAAGCCTTTGACAGCCAGCGCATTGCGGGTGGATCGATCTCACGCTAAACAATGGAAAATTTGCCCAACCTCGGAGCCGTCCGCCATTTATAAGACAGTCGCCAATATCTGTGCGCGTTTCGGCCTCCTCATGGCGGTAGCCATGCTTCTGCCTGCAGCAATCGACCTGCGCGATGGGAGTGACGACTGGCTGATCTTTGTACGTTCAGCTGCGGCAACCGGCGCGCTCTCAGCCTTGATTCTGCTGGCCACCCAGAACCAGACGATGCGCTTCACCCCGCGCCTTGGCTTTCTGCTGACGGCGTGCCTCTGGCTGACAGCGAGTTTTCTGGGTTCGATACCGCTTTATTTCTCGCATTTGCCGATCAGCTATGCGACGGCCTTCTTCGAGGCCATGTCGGGCGTCACGTCAACCGGCGCGACCGCGCTGACCGGGCTCGACAACATGCAGCGCGGCATTCTTTTGTGGCGCTCGCTTCTCTGCTGGATCGGGGGTATCGGCTTTATCGGCTTGGCTCTGCTGATGCTGCCGTCCCTGCGGGCGGGCGGGTTGGCGCTCTTCCATATGGAGAATTCCGACAAGTCGGAAAAAATTCTCCCGCGCATGAACCAGATCGCGCTCGGCATCGTGCTGGCCTATCTCAGCCTGACCGCCGCCTGCATCATTGCTTATTTTGCCGTCGGCATGAGCATGTTCGACGCCATCAACCACGGCTTCACGACGATTGCGACAGCAGGCTTTTCCACTCACGACAGCTCCATCGGCTTTTATCAGGGAAACCGCCCGCTCCTGGTCGTGTCCACGATCTTCATGGCCCTCTCGGCCCTGCCCTTCGTGCTCTATATCAAGGCCTTCATGCCACGCCGCATGGAATCGCTTGTCGACCCGCAGGTGAAACTGTTCTTCACGATCGCAATCAGCTTCAGCTTTGCACTCGCGGTGGTTCTGCGACTTGGGTCCGATGTGCCTTTCGGCGACGCGCTGATCTCGGCTTCGTTTCATTTTGTCTCGGTCATGACGACAACAGGCTATGCCACGGAAGATTATTTCCTGTGGGGACCACCGGCGATTGGAATTTTCTTTCTCGCTTCATTTCTGGGTGGCTGCGCCGGGTCTACATCAGGCGGCATCAAGATGAACCGTCTCATCATCCTTTGGAGCTTGACGCGCGCCAATCTTGCCCGGCTCATCATGCCACATGCTGTCATCAAGATCCGCTACGGCAGCTCGGAAGTTTCCGGCGAAATCGCACAGAACGTGCTTCTCTACCTGTTCCTCTACTGCGCCTCGCTGATTATAGGCGCGGTGCTGCTTGCTTCACTGGGCCTCGACTTCGTGTCGGCCTTCACTGGCGCGTTGACTGCCCTCTCCAATATCGGCCCCGGCTTTGGCGACACCATTGGCCCCGTCGGCAACTTTTCCACCATTCACGACCCGGCATTGTGGGTCCTTTCCTTCCTGATGCTGGCAGGGCGTCTGGAGCTCGTTACCGTGTATATCCTGTTCACTCGCACTTTTTGGGTGCGTTGACAGAACGTTAGGCAGTTTACATCCGCCCGTTTCATTTGATATGAGCAGGATTAGATTGCGCCACGATGGCGACGAATGTTCTATAATTACCCCGGAATGAAATTTCCTTGCGCGCGGAGTTACGCATGCCGATCAAGGCCGATCTGGATGAAATCGATTGGAAAATCCTTCGGGAGCTCCAGAATAACGGGCGCATCACCAATGTCGAGCTGGCCGAACGCGTCGGTATTTCGGCTCCGCCCTGCCTGCGCCGTGTGCGCAAGCTGGAAGAAAGCGGCGTTATCCGGGGCTATCGGGCCATTCTGAATGGCAATTCCCTTGGACAGGATTTGGTCGCTTTCTGTTCGGTTGGCCTCCATCGCCAGGCAGATGCCGACCTCAAGGCTTTTGCCGAGAAATCCAAGCAGTGGCCTCTGGTACGCCGCGCCTGGATGGTTTCGGGCGAGTCCGATTTCCTGCTCCATTGCGTCGCGCGCGATCTCAACACGTTCCAGACCTTCGTGATCGAGGAACTGACCGCCGCTCCCAATGTGGATTCCGTGCGCACCGCGCTGACCATTCGTCCGGTCAAGGACGAACCGCTGATGATTCTCTGATATTTCGACGGTTTGCGCCGGGAATTATACCAGGTCTGGATGAGCTTGCCTCATCAAGACCTGGTTAAGCCCGTGCGGTGATTGAGCATTTTCAGGGCGTGATGCGTCAGCATTGCAGCGCCCTGTCATTACTTGTTACGTCCCGGCGAATACGCGCTCGTAGACAGCGCTGATGGCAGCTGCTTCCTTTTCGAGCGGAAAAGTCGCGCGAACATGCCTGAGAGCATTCTCGCCATCGCGTTCCGCCAGAGCCGGATCTGCCAGATAAGGTTCGATAGCCTTGCGCAGGGCATCTCCGTCACCGGCCGCAACCGATGTTCCGGTGCCTTCCACGATCATTTCCGCATAGGCACCCGCATCGCTGGCAACGACTGCCGTTTGCGACGCCATGGCTTCAAGCGGTGTCAGCCCGAAACCTTCATTGCGCGAAGGCGCAACATAAAGCGTCAGGCGGCGATACCAGACGCGGATATCCGGCACTTCCCCCAGAATGAGGATACGGTCCTGCAAACCGGCAGCGGCGATCTTCGCCTTCAGCGCATCCTCGAAAGACTGGTGTTCTGCAGTCGTGCGTCCGGTGATAATGGCCGTCCAGCCCGGATATTGCGGCAACAGCGCAATCATCGCATCGACGAAAAGGTCTGTTCCCTTGGAGGAACGCACGCGACCGAAGCAACCGACAGCATATTTTCCGGGCAGACCCGACGCCGCGAAACTGTCCTCATCGCCGACAGGCGGATGGAAACGCTGCAGATCCACCCCATGCATGATGACCTGATGCGGGACTTCGAGAAAGCTTCCCGAGCGACCACTCGTTGCAATCACCGCATTCATGCGGCGGATGAGCCATTTGGTAAACGGCTTGTGGTCTCGCTGTGCAGCTGAGGTAAAGATCAGCCTCAGTTTCATGCGCAGCACATCGCGCATGAAAATACCGGCGAGCATTTCAATATTGCGCCGCGCATGCCAGATGCGGAACGGTTTCGTAGCTGGCTTTGACCAGAAGGACCAAAGAGCGCTCCATCCCAGATGCGGAAGCGTATCCGGCAGGCCCGGCCCCATCGTCGCAATGTTCAACCCCTTTGCGCGCTGCAAGGGGATCAGCTGAACGATTGTCGATGTGACACCGGAGAGGCGGCGCTTGAAATTCGGCGCCACCACCTCAACGTCCTGAACCCGAACCGGTCCGGAATCTGGCTTATGCACGGACACGGAAATCAGACGAACTTCAAACCGACGATTTCATAGGAACGCGAGCCGCCCGGTGCGTTGACTTCAATCGTATCGCCTTCGCCCTTGCCGATCAGCGCACGCGCAATCGGCGATGAAATGGAGATGCGGCCTTCCTTCACATCGGCTTCCTGATCGCCGACGATCTGGTAGACCTTCTCTTCTTCCGTATCCTCATCAATCATGGTGACGGTGGCACCGAACTTGATGCGGTCACCCGACAGCTTCGAGACATCGATAATCTCGGCGCGCGCGACCAGATCTTCCAGTTCGTTGATACGACCTTCATTCAGGCTCTGGGCTTCTTTCGCAGCATGATATTCGGCATTTTCCGACAGATCGCCATGCGCACGTGCTTCGGCGATCGCCTCAATAATCCGAGGGCGCTCCGATTGCTGACGCCAGCGCAGCTCTTCCTTGAGCTTTTCGAAACCGCCAGGGGTCATAGGGAACTTTTCCATACCCAGTCCTTTCCTTCGTCCGGTACTCACCTCTCCCCGAGGTCCTGCACGCACCGGCATCTTGATTTGCCCGCCTCACCTCGCGCAATGCTTGGATAGTGCGAGGCGCTTTTCGAAGGCCAACCAGCCTCCGACACACAAAAAGAAAACGGTCACCGAAACATCCGCCTCGGAACCGTTCGAATAGCCGTTCACAGAACTATAGCATTTCCATCAACCATTTCACGCGGAAAAATATGTCTCTGTCAACTGTGCCCTTAAGCGGCACCTATTGCGCGTTAACCGGCCAGCTCGCGGGCCACTTCTCCGGGCCTCCGGCATAATTGCCATCGCAATCGCCTTTTGAACGTTCCTGCACCAGAACGAAACGCACCCGGCCCTCGCCGCTGTCAGTAGCTTTCCAGACATCGTAAATGCCGCAATCTCCAAGCCCTCTCCCCTTGAAGAAGGCCGTCAGCGTCAAGGTTTTCTGGGCCCAGTCGATGTTCCATGCCGTGTCGGTCACAGTCGGGCCATCGTCGGAAATGGTCGGTAGCGAGATCGGCACAGTCTTGTTTTCGTAGCGGCTGTAGAAGGCATAAGGCTGATTGTAGGCGCCCGGCGATCCGCATGGCAGGCCGATAAGATCGAGGCCATCGGCAATCTTCGTCTCGAAACCGCCTGCATTGCGGAACGTGCCGGGGCTTGCCCCGCCACAGACCGCCGCCTCGTCGGAAAAATCCTTGCGGATGTCAGCCGGTATCTGCTCGATCGTTTCGATCAGCTTGAGCTGTGGCGGAACAGGCGCCGGTTTGCTGCCCTTGACCTGCAATGCCTCGACAGTTCCGTCGCGCGATTGCTGTTCGTCCACATAGATCAGCCCGCCGACAAGGCCCGAAAGCGAATAGGTCGAGGTCTTTCCGGCAAATTTCAGCTGCAGTTTCTGACCGTTCTTCATCCCGTCGAGCGCCTTGACCATATCGCCCGTATAATCCAGCTGATCGTCCTGCGCCTTCAAAGCCGAGACATCGACATCGAGCAGTGTTTGACCGTCGATGGAAATCTCCAACTTGCCAGTTTTCTGCGATGGATCGACATAGGAAAGCCGGAGTAGCGGCTTCGAGCCTGACTGGCTGCTGCGAAAGATGCCAAGCCCCGGCGCACCATCGCTTGCTACCGGCGTAAGGGTCAAAGTGCAGTTTTGCGCGAAATCGCACAGAACCAGCGTGTCGCGAACCTTCTTGAAAGCAGCCTGCGATTCCCCGCCCGCCAGAAACAGCAGTGTTGTGGCAATCAATGCCACAACAGCGGATTGACGATTTAAAGAGAGCATAAAACACTCCGTCAGTAAGAAATCGCTCTAATTATAATCAGACTATGCATGAATGTCGCAGAATCGGAAGTTCCCTTGCCGCCTGCCCATAATATTGCCTATAGCATGACGACCGGGAAAGGCTGAAAAGCGTCCGGTTTCTCTTTCTGCAATGACATATCCCGAACCGAGGTAATGATGACGCGCGTACAGGCCAATATGCTGCTGCTTCTGGCAGGCGTCATCTGGGGCATGGGTTTCGTCGCCCAATCGACGGCAATGGCCAGTATCGGCCCGTTTCTGTTCATCGGTATCCGCTCGGCAATCGCCGCCCTTACTGTCCTGCCATGGGCCGTAGCCGAGGGCCGTCGGGCGAAGACCAGCCTGAGCCGCTCGAACTATCTCTTCTTCATGTTCATCGGACTGAGCCTGTTCACCGGGCTTGTTCTCCAGCAGATCGGGCTCATCACCACATCCGTCACCAATGCCGGTTTTCTGACCGGGCTCTATGTCGTCATGGTGCCAGTGCTTGGCGTCGTCCTGTTTCGCACTTGGCCGCATCCTGTCGTCTGGCCGAGTGCGGCGGCATGTCTGGCAGGCATATTCCTGCTTTCCGGCGGAACGTTGACTGCGCTCAAGCAAGGTGACTGGCTGGTCATTTGCGGCGCGGTCTTCTGGGCCTTGCAGGTGGTCCTGATCAGCAGGGCAAACCGCGCAGGGCGACCGATAACGCTGAGCTGCATCCAGTTCGCAACCAGTGCCTTCGCAGGACTTGCGATCGCGTCCATGATCGAAGACTTCAACTGGACCGCCATCGCACTCACCTGGAAGGAAATTCTTTTCACCGGCGTCTTCTCGTCCGGCATTGCCTTCACCTTGCAGGCCATAGGACAGCGCTATACGACTTCCGCACAGGCCGCGATCTTCCTGTCGTCGGAAGCGCTTTTTGCGGCCCTGTTCGGTGCACTCTTCCTCGGCGAGCGGGTGACCTTCATAGGCTTTATCGGCTGCGGACTGATCTTCGCCGCCATGATGGCGGTGGAACTCATTCCCATGTTCTGGAAACGCAAGGCGGCGCTTATACCCGCCACCGAACCTGCCGAGTAACCCGGTCAGCCTTTGAAAATCAGGGCCGCGCCGCCTGCTATGAACGCAAAGCCCAGCAGATGGTGCCATGTAAAGGCTTCCTTGAGGTAGAACACCGAGAACAGGCTGAAGATCACCAGCGTGATGACTTCCTGAATGGTCTTGAGCTGCGCCGCTGAATAGACCTCGTGCCCGATGCGGTTGGCCGGAACCGCGAGGCAGTATTCGATCAGAGCGATGCCCCAGCTGATGAAAATGACGGTGACGAGTGGCGTGCTGGTGAATTTCAGATGCCCGTACCAGGCGAATGTCATGAAAACGTTCGAGCCGATGAGAAGCAGGATCGGCAGGACGCTCGGCGAAATCAGTGCTGACATGGAAATGACTTCAGGGACCGGGAGGATGTTGTCGGCGGCATGGCCCGAAACCGCTGCATGGTGATAGAACAAAGGCGGCATTTTGCCAATCCTGCGCGCTGGAGCGCGTTTCACTCCGGCCGGATTATGCTCTGGTCGCTGCCCTGATTACGCCACAGCACTTAACGCGAGCGCTGACTCTTCCTTTACGCTTCCAAGCTAATATTCGTGGAACGCCATCGGTCTGGTCTCCTGAAGAAAAGGTATGGACATGAGTTCTGCGTTGTCCGCCACCGCTCCAGTCAGCCGCCAGCGCTCCCGGTTGCGAGGTCTGGCCCCGTCATTATCCCTCGCCCTGCTGGCAATCATCGCCGGTTGTTCCGGTGAAAGCGCTCCGCGCCCGCAGGCCAGTGTCGGCAATTCCGACGTGATGGTTCCCGATGCACCGATTGCAAATGCTGCCCCGGTTGTAGACGCACCCGTCATGCAGGAGCCACAGCAAGAACGCATCGTCGGGCTTGCCGAGGAGGAAGAGAACCACGTCACGCAATCCACGCAGCAGAGCCAGCCGCAATATTCCGGCGACTATGGCTTCTCAGCCCCGATTCAAAATCCGGTAACAGCAGCCGAAAACATCTATACGATGTCCAATGCGGAAACCGCCTGCCGCACGCGCCTGAAACGGCTCGGCGTCGTCTTCAAGGAAAAACCGCCGATCTATCGCAGCAGTGCCTGCCAGATCGCAAATCCCATCGAGGTGTCCGGCTTCAACAGCGGCTCCATCGCGTTCAAACCGGCGGCAACGCTGAACTGTCAGGTGACCGAGGCCTTTGCCCGCTGGATCAAAGGCGACCTGCAACCTGCCTCGCGTATGCGCTATCTGTCCGGCGTGAGCACGATCTATAATGCCGGGGGCTATTCCTGCCGCACCATGAACAGCCGTCGCGGCGCGAAAATGTCGGAACATTCACGCGGCAACGCCATCGATGTCACCAAGATCGTGCTGAACAACGGCAAGAACATCATGGTGCGCAAGCCGGGCTTCTTCGCCTTTCGCGAAAAGGGCCTGCTCAACAGCGTTCGCTCCGATGCGTGCGGCTATTTCTCGACAGTTCTCGGCCCCGGCTATAACCCGGAACATGCCGATCACTTCCATTTCGACCTGATGCAGCGTCGCAGCGGCTATCGCGCTTGTAAATAGAGCATTTCCAGTAAAAGTACGAAGCGGTTTTGCGTAGGATAATGCGTGAAAACAAATAGATAGAGCGGTTCCAACCACCGGTTTTAACCGGAACCGCTCTAAATAAGCCCGGCGCAATGCCGGGCTTGACGATACTTTATTCCTCCGGCGGCACCGGCGTCGGCTTGCCGTTTTCATCCAGAGAAACCATGACGAATTCGCCATGGGTCACGAGATCCATCTGCTGGGTCAGGTAACGCTGTGCCCAGGCTTCCACCCGCAGCGTGATCGAGCTGCGCCCAACCCGCGTAATCTCGGTATAGACGCAGAGCGCGTCACCGATCTTCACCGGCTTGGCAAAGGACATTTCACGAACCGCTGCCGTCACCACGCGGCCCTTGGCGCGTTCTGCAGCACGAATGCCGGATGCGGAGTCCATCTGCGCCATCACCCAGCCGCCGAAAATATCGAACGCCGCATTCGCATCCTTGGGCATGGCCGGAACGCGCAATGTCAGCATGCCCTTCGGCGCATTGTCAGTATTCATCGAAGTCGGTCCTTAAGTGCTTGAGAGAGTCGCCCTTTAATATGAGACAAGCCCGCCACGAAGAAAAGTACCGCATGAAGCGCTTAAACCGTTAGTGTGAAAGCCGATTTCAAGAGGTCGATATTCATTAATCATGAATTGAAATCGAAAAATCGTGATGCACGTAAATAATAATCTTCATGTTATAAGTAATTAAAGAAAGTATATTAGAGGAATGACATATGAAACTATCGGTTAAGTCCTCCATAGTTACATTAGCACTTCTTGTTTCAACGAATGCTTATGCATCATCAGCAATTGTAACATCGACAATTAATCTTCGCGTCGGCCCGGGCACCCAGTACGGAACCATCGGGGCGATCCCGAATGGCGTCGGCATTACAGTGGCTGGCTGCACCAGCGGTTATGGCTGGTGTCAGGTGACCTATGGCGGCATGACCGGCTGGGCTGCATCGAGCTACATCGCCATTCAGACAGGCAACGGCTATACGACGAACGACAATTTCGGATCGACCGCCGCAGCGGTTGGCATACCGCTCATCGCAGGCATCGCCATCGGTTCGGCACTGGCGGCCAACAGCGGCCCCTATTGGGGACCCGGCTGGGGTCCAGGCCCTTATCGCGGCTGGAACGGTGGCGGCAATGTCTATAATGGCTGCATCGGGCGTAATTGCCAGTCGAACAGGGGACCAGCACGCCCACACTGGACGGACCGTCCCGGCTGGAACGATCATCCGGGCTATCATCCCGGTTTTGGCCCCGGCTTCGGGCATGGTTTTGGCCCCGGCCCTCGCATGCGTCCCGGCGGCAGGCTGTAAAGCCGCCTCTGGAACCACACCTCCTGACAACCTTCTGTCAGGAGCATCGCCGGATAGGGTAAGGGTGCGGAGGATTTCACCTTCGCACTCTTTTCATTTGGACGCTGAAAATCCATATTGGGGACATGGCTTCCTCAAAAGACAAACACTCCCAGGATTCGCACGACAAGGCTGGCGGCTTCGGTGAAGCACCACATTCAGGTGGTTTCGGCGAAATGCCTCAGGCCGAACTTTCCGGTGCGCCCCTTTCCGGCTCCATCGCCGGCCCCATCGCCGATTGGGCGAAGGAGATCGGCGACGAGGCTGCGAAACCACGCGCGAAAAACCCAAAACAACCCAAGAAAATTCCCGAGCGCAGCAAGGAAGCGTCGCGCAGCGGGCGCGGCACATCCATGGGTGGCGCTGCATCCGCCAAGGAGCGTGCAGCGGCTGGCCTCAATCCGGTTGCCGGTCTCGACATCAGTCTGGAAGACGCTGCCGGACTGAACCCGACCGGTGCGACCGCGACAGTTCAGGCCCTGTCGGACCTGATTGCCTCCGGCAATCCGCTGTTCAAGAACGGCGAACTCTGGACGCCTCACCGCCCGGCACGTCCAGATAAATCCGAAGGCGGCATCGCCATCGAGATGGAAACCAGTTTCGAACCCTCTGGCGACCAACCAACGGCTATTCGCGATTTGCTGGAAGGGCTGGACAACGACGACCGCACGCAGGTCCTGCTCGGTGTCACCGGTTCGGGCAAGACCTTCACCATGGCGCAGGTCATCCAGCGGACGCAGCGCCCTGCCCTGATCCTGGCGCCGAACAAGACTTTGGCCGCGCAGCTTTATGGCGAGTTCAAGAGCTTCTTTCCGAACAACGCCGTCGAATATTTCGTTTCCTACTACGATTATTACCAGCCGGAAGCCTATGTGCCGCGCTCGGACACTTATATCGAGAAGGAATCGTCCATCAACGAACAGATCGACCGGATGCGCCACTCGGCCACCCGCGCGCTGCTCGAACGCGACGATGTGATTATCGTCGCTTCCGTATCGTGCATCTACGGTATCGGATCGGTCGAAACCTATACGGCCATGACCTTCGAAATGAAGATCGGGGACCGGCTCGACCAGCGCCAGCTGCTCGCCGATCTCGTGGCCCAGCAATACAAGCGGCAAGACATCAATTTCGTGCGCGGCTCGTTTCGCGTGCGCGGCGACACGATCGAATTGTTCCCGGCTCACTTGGAAGATCGCGCCTGGCGCATTTCCCTTTTCGGCGATGAGATCGAGACCATCACCGAGTTCGACCCGCTCACCGGCCAGAAGACCGGCGATCTGAAATCGGTCAAGATTTATGCGAATTCGCACTATGTGACGCCGCGTCCGACCCTCAATCAGGCGATAAAGTCGATCAAGGAAGAGCTGAAGCATCGCCTTGTCGAACTGAACAATGCCGGGCGTCTGCTGGAAGCCCAGCGCCTCGACCAGCGCACGACATTCGATCTCGAAATGCTGGAAGCAACCGGTTCCTGTGCGGGTATCGAAAACTATTCACGCTATCTGACAGGCCGCAATCCCGGCGAGCCGCCTCCGACGCTGTTCGAATATATTCCGGACAATGCGCTGGTTTTCATCGACGAAAGCCACGTCACGGTTCCGCAGATCGGCGGCATGTATCGCGGCGACTTCCGCCGCAAGGCAACGCTTGCCGAATATGGTTTCCGCCTGCCATCCTGCATGGACAATCGCCCGCTTCGTTTCGAGGAATGGGACGCCATGCGCCCGCAGACCATTGCTGTTTCGGCAACGCCGGGCGGTTGGGAAATGGAAGAAGCTGGCGGCGTGTTCGCAGAACAGGTCATCCGCCCGACCGGGCTGATCGATCCGCCGGTCGAAATCCGCCCTGCCAAGTCGCAGGTCGATGATGTACTCGGCGAAATTCGTGAAACGGCACAGAAGGGTTACCGTACATTGGTCACAGTGCTGACCAAGCGCATGGCCGAAGACCTGACGGAATATCTGCATGAACAGGGCGTGCGCGTTCGCTACATGCATTCCGATATCGACACGCTGGAACGTATCGAAATCATTCGCGATCTGCGTCTCGGCGCCTTCGATGTGCTGGTTGGCATCAACCTCCTGCGCGAAGGTCTCGACATTCCGGAATGCGGCTTCGTCGCCATTCTCGATGCCGACAAGGAAGGCTTCCTGCGCTCGGAAACCTCACTGGTTCAGACCATTGGACGTGCAGCGCGTAACGTTGACGGCAAGGTCATTCTCTACGCCGACAATATTACCGGCTCGATGCAGCGCGCGATGGATGAAACCAGCCGCCGCCGTGAGAAGCAGGTTGCCTATAATGAAGAGCACGGCATCACGCCTGCCTCGGTGAAGAAGAATATCTCGGACATCCTCGGCTCAGTTTACGAGCGCGATCATGTCCGCGCGGATATTTCGGGCTTTGCGGAAGAAGGCGCGATGATGGGCAACAATCTTGCCGCCCATCTGGAGCATCTGGAAAAGCAGATGCGCGACGCCGCTGCCGATCTCGACTTCGAAAAGGCCGCGCGCCTGCGCGACGAAATCAAGCGGCTGCGTGAGACGGAACTGGCTATTGCCGACGACCCGCTGGCACGCGAGTTTGAGGCGGGCGATGCAGGTGCAAGCCGCAACAAGGGCAAGCCCACCGGCAATTCACGTTTCCGCAAGCCGGCGCTGGATGAAATGGGCGCTGATACCACGCGCCCGCTTGGCAAGTCGTCTTTGTTCCAGAAGCCATCGCTTGACGATATGGGACCGGGCACCGACATGGCAAAACCGCTCTTCCGCAAGAACACGCTTGATGAGATGACGGTCAAGCGGACCGAAGTGCCAAGTGGCGGCGACGATGCGGCGATCCGCCGTGAGCGCGCAGGCATCGGGTCTTACGAGGACCCTGCCGAAACAGCGCGCAAGAAACGCCGCCCCGGCAAGACAGGCCGACCGGGACGGTGACCGAGATCGTTGATTATGTGTTGGAAGACTTACCGGTCTTCCAACACATCACGAACGGCCATTCGATTTTCTATATTCAGCGGCACTGCCCGCCATTCATAATGCGATAGCCTGCACGGTCGGCTTCGCAACGATTGGGGAAAGTGCGCCTGTCGTTCCCACGGCGTGCACAAACAGGCATATATTCCCGCGTGCAAGCACCCGCGCCCGGCCTGCCCGGTCTGTTGCCCTGATGCGGCGGACGCATGCCGCCTTCGCCGCCCCATCCCGGACCCGGTCTTGATGAGCACTGGCCATTTGCGATGACGCGATAGCCCTCAGCTCTTGCCTGACAGGAATTGCCGAAGGTCTTGCGCGAAGAACCGCGCGTGGCGCAGACGGGAGCATAGATCATCGGGCACATCTGCGGCTGTGACGGTCCAGGGCGAATCGGCGGACGATAATCCGGGCCGCCTTCGGCAACACAACCGGCGAGAAGCAGAGCGCCCGCAAGCACAGCCAATTGTCTGAATCGATGAAACTGCATTTTCCTCTCCCTTGTCCGGATAAATCCGATCTGTCCCGGACACTAAAATGGCGCAACCTACGATAAGAGCAAGTCTTTTCGCAAAAGTGCAAAACCTTGCAGACCATATCGACAACCCGCCCATATAGGTTACTTTGGCCGATGTTGAGGGGCGGAACAGGCAGCATGAATCGTTATCGGCACGGCATAGCATTTATCCTGGCTTCGCAGCTTTTCAGCCTGCCTTCCGGCGTGGCTGCATCCTATGCGGCGAGCGAGCCGAACCCGCCAGTCTATGCGCCGCCTTTACCGCCGGAGAAGAAAGTCCCGACCGTCGGCCGCATCTGCCAGCTCATCGGTGCCAATGCCGACATCCACGGCATCCCGCGCGACTTCTTCGCCCGGCTGATCTGGAAAGAAAGCCGGTTCGATCACAACGCGGTCAGCCCTGTCGGCGCTGAAGGCATTGCGCAGTTCATGCCTTATACTGCTAAGGAGCGTGGGCTTGCCGACCCTTTCGACATAGAACAGGCCATCCCCGCATCGGCGAGTTTCCTGCGCGACCTTAAAGGCGCTTTCGGCAATTGGGGCCTTGCAGCCGCCGCCTATAATGCAGGGGCCGGGCGTGTTTCCAGCTGGATGCGGTCCGGTGGATTTCTGCCGCTCGAAACTGAAAATTACGTGCTGGACATTACCGGCGCACCTGCCGATGACTTCGCGGCAGGCAAGGAGGTCGTGAACCGCCCGCTCGATCCCAAGCTCGCCTTCGTCGATGCCTGCAAGCGCCTGCCGATCATCCGCAGCGCCACAATTCCGATGTCGCGCGTGAAACCCAAGCCATGGGGCATTCAGGTCGCTGGCAATTTCCGCCGCAGCGCGGCGGCCAATCAATGGGTGCGCCTGCGCAAACAGTTCAGCGCCGTGCTGGCAGGCCACGACCCCGTTATCAGCCGGATACGGACGCCGATGGGACGCCGTGGCATCTATGCAGTACGCATCGGCGCTAACAGCCGCGGAGAAGCCGACAGCATCTGTGCGAAGCTGCGCGCCGCCGGTGGCGCATGCATAGTTTCGCGCAATCGATGAAAATACCAGGACATATCCGTTTAAATTCGCGATATATTAGGGTTAGCCTGTTCTATTTTGGGATTGAGTCGATGATTTTCTTGAAACAATCGTAAAAAATTCTGACGATACCGGTTCAAAGATAACCAATCATGTTCCCCCCAAAGAATTTGCTTGCCAAATACCGCTTCATAGATCAGTCTCCACCTGTTCGGGCATTTAGCGAACAAATGGAAGACTGGAAGAACGGCGCGCCGGGGCCGCTATAAGTTCCGGGTCGAAGGCTCCCCTTCGGCAATGATCGGTTCCTTCCCAATGTCGAGAACTGCCTGCATAACCCTCTGCCGGGTGTGTGGTGCGCTTGGCAGAATTTGTAATACCACTGTCTCCACAAGAGCAGTGGCGCCAAGGAAAAGGAACGGATCCCATGGCACAGACCGGACTGGTCAAATTCTTCAATACCGAAAAAGGTTTCGGTTTCATCAAGCCGGACGACGGTGGCGCTGACATCTTCGTACACATTTCTGCTGTACAGGCTTCTGGCCTCACTGGCCTCGCAGACAATCAGAAGGTTTCCTACGAGACGGAACCGGATCGTCGCGGCAAAGGCCCGAAGGCCGTGAACATCACCGTTACCGGCTGATCGTTCATAAAAGAACCTACCACTTGCCCCGGCTTTTGCCGGGGTTTTTTATTGCCGGTATGCAACCCTGAACGGATCATCATTCAGGCGCGAAATATTACAGATGCTGCAAGTAATTGACCGGAAACTGACAGCTTTCCATCGCCCTTCACCATTGTTCAGCCTCCATTCATGTCGAAACAGTTAATTAGTTATTCATAAACGATACGTGTGTGCCCGTTCGGCGAGCGTATCGGAGAAATTACAGTCGAGCTTCTGAAGGAGCGAACAATGAACCGATTTGCGAAAACAGCCATTCTGGCAGCGGCATCCCTTGCGGCTGTTGCCGCACCGCTTGCAACAGCATCGGCAGATTCCTGGGGCCGCCATGGCTGGGATCGTGGCGGCTGGGATCGACCCTACTACCGCGACCGGCATCGCAACCATGGCGACGCCGTTGCCGCAGGTGTGATCGGTCTTGCAGCAGGTGCCCTCATCGGCAGCGCGCTGAGCCAGCCGCAACCGACCTACGTGCAGCCTGCCCCGGTCTATGCACCGCCTCCGCCGCCGCCAGCTTATTACCCGGCAGCCCCGGCTCGTCAGGCGACTTATTATCGCTCAAGCTATGAGCCATGGAGCCGTGGCTGGTACCAGTATTGCGCCGACCGTTACCGGTCATTCAATCCGAATACCGGCACCTATCGCGGTTATGACGGACGCGATCACTTCTGCTCCGCAAATTAAAGCACATCCCGAAAAGTGTGAAACGGTTTTCGGATAAGATGCGCGCCAAAACAAGTGATTAGAGCACCGATCTGCTTCAACCAGATCGGTGCTCCAAAGCAAACCATCCCGATGAAAAGCCGCCTTTAAAGGCGGCTTTTTTTTATGCATATCCGATGTCGTTCAAAAATGGATTGGAGCGCCGTTCATCACCGAACCTACCGCCGGGACCATGCCCGCAAATGAAACCGATATCGTCCCCGAGCGGCAGCAGCTTTTTCTTGATGGAGCGAATCAGCGCCGCGTGATCACCGCCTGGCAGATCAGTGCGCCCGACCGAGCCGTTGAAAAGCACATCACCGACTATCGCAAACCGCGCTTCGGGGTTGAAGAACACGACGTGCCCCGGCGCATGGCCCGGCGTGTGGAAGACGTCGAATTCATGCCCGGCGACGGAAACCTTGTCACCTTCGTCCAGCCAGCGGTCCGGCGTAACATTGCGCACGCCTTCAGTGATGCCATATTTTAGGCCGGTCGCTTCCAGATTATCGAGCAGGAACTTATCATCCCTGTGCGGGCCGATAATGTCCACATTCAGGGCTTCCTTGAGATCAAGGGCTGCCGCAGCATGATCGATATGGCCATGCGTGATCCAGATGGCCTCGACATCGATCCCTTGGGAATCAATCGCCTCGCGGATGCGATCCAGGTCACCGCCCGGATCGATCACGACACCCTTCTTGGTCTCGCCATCGAACAGAATGGTGCAATTCTGCTGGAAAGGCGTGACGGGAACGATGATGGCCTGCAATTGCCCCATAGTCTTACTCCACTTGAATAAATAGCGGTCCGGAAGGTGCTTTCTGACACAGAGATAGTGTCCTGTGCCCGTCAGGTGAAGCTTTAAATAGATACGGGCGGCTGATAGCCGCCCGTTTTCCCTCTCCAGGATTGTCCGAGGCGCTTTCTCCGAAAACCGTTTCACGCTTTCCGGGATAGGCCCGACAGTTCGTCTTACCGGTTGTCCCCACAACCATGCGGTCTCCAGAGCGCGTTTCGATCTGATTGAATCAGACCGGCGCTCCAACTGTTTGCTTTCACGCACATGTTACCCGATCGAAGCGGGATCAGAAATCAGTCCAGTGGACTGATTTCCCTGCGTAGGCGTTTCACACTTCTCGGGATGTCTTAGTGCGTCAGGCCTTGGCGGCCATCGCGTTCTTGATCAGGCCGACAACGGCCGTGAGCACGATACCGCCAATGCCGCCGCCTGCCAGCTGACCAACAACACCGTTGAGAACGGAATCGAGGCCACCGCCAGACAACATCGGAAGCAGCTGCCCGAGGATGACACCACCGATGCCGCCTGCCACCGTGTTACCCGTGGTGCCCAGACTGATATTCTTCACTGCTCCGGCGATGTTGCCACCAACCGCGCCAGCCACAAGCTGGAGAATGATAGGTAGTAGAGATTCCATAATCGTCACCCCATCTGAGTTTTAAACCGGAGTAGCGCGACTCCGGTAAAAAAATCTTGTGCCGAAACTTTCCAATGTCAAACAATAAGCGACGGAATAACAAAAAAGCGGCCCTAAGACCGCTCTTTTTCTGTTTAAAACTTGGTTCGGCACCTACTATTCGGCTGCCGCCCGCTTTGGCTGAACTTCCGCAGAATAGTCATTCATTAGAACATTTGTAATTTCGGAAGGTTTGAAACGGTATTGACCGATCTCGGATACCGGCGTCACTTCCGCTGCTGTTCCGCACAGGAAGCATTCGGAGAAACCGGCAAGTTCTTCCGGCATGATTGCCCGCTCGATGACTTCAATGCCGCGGCGCTTGGCAAGATCAATGACCGTGCGACGCGTAATACCGTCAAGGAAGCAGTCAGGCTTCGGCGTATGCAGTGCGCCGTCCTTCACGAAGAAGACGTTTGCACCGGTTGCTTCCGCAACCTGTCCGCGCCAGTCGAGCATCAATGCATCGGCATAGCCCTTGGCTTCGGCGGCGTGCTTGGAGATCGTGCAGATCATATAGAGACCGGCAGCCTTCGAGCGCGAGGGCGCAGTGCGCGGGTCCGGGCGGCAATATTCAGCGATATCGAGCCGGATGCCCTTCATCTTTTCTTCGGGCGAGAAATAGCTCGGCCATTGCCAGATGGCGATGGCAAGATGAATGCGGTTGTTCTGCGCCGAGACCCCCAGTGACTCCGAACCGCGCCAGGCAATCGGGCGAACATAGGCGTCTTCAAAACCCTGCTTCTTCAGAAGCTCGCGGCAGGCATCGTTGATTTCTGCAACGCTGAAAGGAATCTCGAAACCGAGAATGCGTGCAGATTCATGCAGGCGTTCGGTATGCTCATTGAGCTTGAAGATCTCGCCGCCATAGGCGCGTTCGCCTTCAAACACGGCGCTCGCATAATGCAGACCATGGGTCAGCACGTGGATTTTTGCATCTTTCCAGTCGACGAATTCTCCGTCCAGCCAGATAAATCCGTCCCGTTGATCGAATGGAATCGCAGCCATTTTCTTGCTCCTAAATATTTCATCGAGCATTTCTTTTTTCAGGATGAAACCTTGGAAATGCCCTGTCTATGCATTTTGACGCGCATCCCGAAAATCGCCTCATACTTTTCGGGATGCGCCTCAGCAGCGCTGTCTCGATCTGGTTTCAGGTCGACTTCAGACCAGATAAACTTCTCCGCATCCCGTCTTCCCCAGCTAAATCGATATAACTGGTGAGACGGCCACCTTTTCCTGCGTAATTGCTGGCCTTTTTGTTCAAAATGCTTTGAGGTCACGCAAACATATTGCGCGAATCCCAGGCGGAGCATGCATGGAAAGAAAATAAATCCTCCACAGGGTTCGAATATTGCGACAACCATTCCATCACCAACCCATTGAGACGGTGGCGGGTAGCCCGTTAGCGCAATTATTCCTCCTCCTTGCACGTATCAGCGCAAACATTATTCCAAAAAAGCCAGCTCACACTTATCGAAAATTATCTGGGCGATTGAATTATGTCAATAATGCTGACATATTTAACGCAACAGAACGGAGCACAGATGTGAATTCGACGAACGATATGAATTATATAAGCAATCCGTTGACGGCTGAGGAGGCGGCCGACCTCAACGTGATCGAACTACTGTTTTTTTCCTATCGCGACTTTACCGCCGACCCTGATCTTATTCTGGAAAAGATCGGATTCGGGCGGGCGCATCACCGTGTTCTCTACTTCATCAACCGAAAGCCCGGCATGACGGTTGCCGAGCTGCTGGAGGTCCTGCGGATCACCAAGCAGAGCCTGTCGCGCGTGCTTAAACAGTTGATCGATACGGGGCATGTGGTTCAGGCCACCGGCCTTCACGACCGCCGCCACCGCAAGCTTTATCCGACCAAGAGCGGCCGCCAGCTCACGCTTGCCCTCGCCCTTCCGCAGTCACGACGCATCGCACGTGCACTGGAGGACTGTGCGCCGCAGGACCGGGAAGTCATCGAGCGCTTCCTCTATAATATGGTCAACCCCGAGCGGCGCGCCCAGATCGACGAGTTTTCTGCCGAAGATAGTTCGACCAGACATCTCTGAACCGAGTGACACTGGGCTTGAGTGTTACGTCTAGTTGCACAAAGTGTCTGAATAAAAAAACGTCAGGCCGTGGCGAAAATGGTGGGTTTCGAGAACCGGAGCGCAGTGTACTGCTAAGCATAGTCCCGAAAAGTTGTAGACTTTTCGGATAAGATTATGCGTCTGAGCAAGTACATGAGCACCGGAAGCGCAGAAAAACGCTGTTTGCGAGCCAAGGTATGGCGACTTTTGGATCAGACAATAAGTGCTTGTATAAAAACAGGTCCACGCAGGCAGTGAATGGACGTGCCGCATTCCAGTCGATAATATGTGCACCAAAGCATCGGGCATAAGCTGGAATGCTGAAGTAAAATTATCGGAATGGGATCGAAAGACGCCATGGCTGTAGAAGAAGAAAAGACGCTCTCGGACGACGCGCCACATCTCCTCGTCGTTGACGACGATACGCGTATCCGCAGCCTTCTCTCACAATATCTGACCAATAGCGGATTCCGTGTCACCATGGCTGGAAGCGCTGCCGAAGCGCGCCGCAAACTGGAAGGCATCGATTTCGATCTGCTGATCCTCGACGTCATGATGCCGGGAGAAACCGGCGTTTCGCTGACGCGATCGCTGCGCGAGCAGAAGAACGTCCCCATCCTGATGCTGACGGCATTGTCGGAAACCGACAGCCGCATCGACGGTCTGGCTGCCGGAGCGGACGATTATCTGCCCAAGCCGTTCGATCCCCGCGAGCTGACGCTTCGCATCAACAATATCCTGCGCCGCGGCGCGCCACCCGCACAGCCGAAAATCGAGCAGATCGTGTTCGGCCCCTATACTTTCTTCATCCCGCGCCGCGAGCTGAAAAAGGGTACGGAAACCATCAAGCTGACGGATCGTGAGCAGGATATCATGGCGATTTTCGCCGAGCGTGCCGGCGAGACGATCCCCCGCCATGAGCTGACCGGTCAGGATGGCGATGTCGGTGAACGCACGATCGACGTCCAGATCAATCGCCTTCGCCGCAAGATCGAGCAGGACCCGGCCAATCCGGTCTGGCTCCAGACCGTGCGCGGTATCGGCTACAAGCTCAGCATCGAATAGCAACCATCGGCAATCAGGAATATCGCGATCAGAAAATGGTGTTTTCTCAAAACGCAGGGCGGCATGTACCAAAGGTGCAGCCGCAATGTTGTTCATGGAAAACGCCATTTGCAGACAGCAATATTTCCGGAAGCGTTTTTCGAGCCAAAAAGTGTGAAGCGGCTTTGCGACAAAATAAGTCTTTTGAGCGCAACCACAGGGTACTGAGGGACGTTTTAACACGATGAAATCGCCCTTGAGAAAATTCTCCCGCTGGTTGGCGCGCATCATGCCGAAGGGGCTTTATGCGCGTTCGCTCATCATCATCATTGCCCCGATGGTTCTGCTCCAGTCCGTGATCGCCTATGTGTTCATGGAGCGTCACTGGCAGATGGTGACCGAACGACTGTCGACCGCCGTTGTGCGCGATATTGCAGGCATCATCGACATTCTCGAAACCTATCCGCAGGAACCGGGCTACGACAATCTCATCCGCATCGCGCAGCAGCGGCTGGCGCTGAACATTTCGATCCTGCCGCCCGATCCGCTGCCACCTCCCGGGCCAAAGCCCTTTTTCGCCATTCTCGATTACTTCCTGAGTGAAGAGATCACCCGCCAGATCAATCGCCCCTTCTGGGTCGATACGGTGGGCGATTCCGATCTTATCGAAATCCGCATCAAGCTGGAGGACAAGGTGTTGCGCGTCTTTGCGCGGCGCAGCCAGGCCTATGCATCCAATACAGGCATCTTCCTGACGTGGATGGTGGGCACCGCGCTCGTTCTGCTGATCATCGCCATCGCATTCCTGCGCAACCAGATCAAGCCGATCCAGCAGCTTGCCGAGGCCGCAGAGAGTTTCGGCAAGGGGCGACCAATGCCGGAAGGGTTCCATCCGCGCGGAGCCGAGGAAGTGCGCCGTGCAGGCATCGCTTTTATTCAGATGCGCTCGCGCATCGAACGCCAGATCGAGCAGCGCACGGCCATGCTTTCCGGCGTCAGCCACGATCTGCGCACCATTCTGACCCGTTTCAAGCTGCAGCTTGCGCTGGCTGGCCACTCGATCGACACCGAGCCGCTCAATCAGGATATTGCCGACATGCAGACGATGCTCGAAGGCTATCTCGCCTTTGCGCGCGGCGAAGGTTCGGAGGAAACCGCAAGCTACGATGTCACGAGGCTTTGCGAAAAACTGGAGCATGAAGCACGCCTGCGCGAGCGCGGCTTCAAGTATCATATTGAAGGCGACAGCGAGGTCCATGTGCGTCCGAACGCCTTCTCGCGGCTGGTCAGCAATCTCGTCTCGAACGCCTTCCGTCATGCGCAGAATGTCGAGCTGTCGATTTCGCATGTTGAAGGCTGGCTGAAAGTCGTTGTGGACGATGACGGGCCGGGTATTCCGGAAGACCGCCGCGAAGACGTCTTCAAGCCTTTCGTCCGGCTGGATGAAGCGCGAACGCAGGATTCGGGCGGCACAGGCGGGCTGGGTCTTGCTATTGCACGCGATATTGCACGCAGCCACGGTGGCGACATTACGCTGGAAGACGCTCCGACCGGCGGCCTGCGCGCGACCATCCATATTCCGGCTTAAAGCGTTCTGGCCCCGTCAAATGCACGGCTGCACGTCAAGGCAGAGCGATCCGACAACGGAGTTCCATACTTCCAACGCTATTCTTTTCCCTCATCCTGAGGAGCCGTTGAAAACGGCATCTCGAAGGGCGAGGGAAAACGCACGGTGCTTGCCCTCGTCCTTCGAGATGGCTCTTTCGCAAGCTCAGGAGCCTCCTCAGGATGAGGGAGAAACGCGCTTGCTTAACGCGAAATCATCCGCTCTCAATAAAGCTTGCCACCATTCGGCACGGGCTTGTCGATTGCAGCGAGAACCACTTCGCCATCTTCGTCCGGCATGCCGAGTGTCAGCACTTCCGACATGAAGGGCCCGATCTGTCGTGGCGGGAAGTTCACGACTGCCATGATCTGTTTGCCGACCAGCTCTTCCGGCGTGTAGTGCCTGGTGATCTGGGCTGACGACTTCTTGATGCCGATCTTTTCACCAAAATCGATCTTCAGCTTGAAGGCAGGCTTGCGGGCTTCGGGAAATGGCACAGCTTCCACGATGGTTCCGCTGCGGATATCGACCTGTTCGAAATCTGCCCAGGTGATAGTGGTTGCTTCGCTCATTTTTTCACTCCCCGGCCCGCGCTCCCGGCCTCGCAGAAAACCCGGCGCGAGCGCCGGGCCAAAATTCAACTGATTTATAGTCAGGCGCGACCGACGGTCTCGAACACCACGCATTCAAGCGCTTCACGCGCCGTAACACCCGACCAGACCACAAACTGGAAGGCCTGGAAATAGGCTTCGCAAGCTTCCAGCGCCGCCGAAAGCAGCACTTCCACCTGACGGCTCGTCGGTTCCGCACCACCTGCCAGCAGCAGCGACTGGCGATACATGATCGCGCCTTCCTGCTGCCAGAGATCGAAATGGCCCATCAGAAGCTTTTCATTGATGAGCGACAGCAGGCGCATCACTTCGTTCACACGTGGCTCGGCCACCTTGATGTCGAATGCGCAGGCCAGATGCAGCGCCTCGAAATCCTCCATCCAGGAAAACGAGATGTGATAGTCAGTCCAGTTGCCCGCAACCGAAATTGCGATTTCGTCGTCGCCAGTCCGCTCGAACGTCCAGTCGTTTGAATGCGCGACCTGTTCGATCACATCCACCGGATGTGCCTCACGTGCGAATTCAAGCTCAAGAAGGCTCATGTCCGTTTCCTGTTCTGGGAACCATCTGCCCCCAGATGTTTCCTAATTCCCGGCGCGCAAGTCATTGCTCGCCCGTGCCGGCCACCGCGCAAGAACAAGCGCAGGAAAACAGGCACGAATTGATCGGTTGAGGAACCGGCATGCACGACGGCATGCAAGCGCCTCAATGGCACACGCACATACGCAACTGATACTGGAAAGCAGCCTGAAAGACGCGAAACCTGACACTCAGCCCCTCGCCGCCGCCTACATGACCGCGTTACGAATCATGTAGTGTTTTCAGTCTATTGATGCTGAATCTGAACGCCAGCCCCTTTTGAACAAAGAGCCGTGAAAGCATGTGGAAATATACGAGGGACCGACCGCGACCCTTGCCTTAACCGACTCTAAGACAAGGGTTTTTGCCACTTGCGGCCTGTTAATAAATATTCAGGGATTATTTTTGGATTTTGCCGAAGATGAAGCTGATTTTGCCGATTTGGCTTCAGAATCAACTTCGAATTTCGCAAGACGTGCTTCGAGAGCTTCGATTCTTGCCAGCAACGCGCTGTTTTCCGCACGCGCCTTGATTGCCATTTCACGAACGGCTTCGAAGTCTTCGCGCTGCACGACATCGAGTGTGTTCAGCACGCGTTCTCCTTGCGAACGCAACGCCGTTTCCACTTCACGGCGCACGCCCTGGGCAGCGCCTGCCGCATCCGTCACAAGCTTGGCGAGTTCATCAAGAACCCGGTTCTGTCCGCTGGTCATGGCAATCATTCCTTATTTCCAGGTGAGACCTGTTGAAAACATAAATTTGAAATAGGGCCGTCTCAGTTCCGATGCAAGCGCAGCTATAGAAAGTGATCAGGTTCGGCGCACTTGAATCAAAACCACGGGCCACGCGAAAATGACGGCGACCGGAAACCGGAAGCGCCACTAGCGAATGTACTTAAGGCTACCTTAAGGGTAGATCAGCACCGGAAGCCCAGAAAACGCGATTTGCAAACACGATTTGCAAACGCGATTTGCAGCCGACGGGAACAGCTTGACCATAACGGGTCGGTCCAGCATGTTCCGTCACAAAACGGAGTGATTTCATGATTGAGACGTTGCTGCCCGCATCGGCGCTCGCCTTCCCAAATATCGATCCGGTGATTTTCCGGGTCGGACCGCTGGCAGTGCACTGGTACGGCCTCGGCTATGTCGTCGGCATCATGTTCGCCTGGTGGTACGGCAAGAAGCTCTTGCGAAGCCACCGCCTGTGGGCCAACAACCAGCCGCCCATGGCGCCGGAAGCGCTCGATGATTTCGTCATCTGGGCAGCGCTTGGCGTCGTGCTCGGCGGTCGCATCGGCTACGTGCTCTTCTATAATTTCTCCTATTATATCTCCAACCCGCTTGCCATTCCGGCGGTATGGGATGGCGGCATGTCGTTTCACGGCGGCATTTTGGGCACAACGCTCGCCATGATCCTGTTTGCCCGCTCGCGCGGCATCAAGGTCTGGAGCATGTTCGACACGATTGCCGCTGGTGTTCCGGTCGGACTTGGTGTCGTGCGCGTCGCCAATTTCATCAATTCGGAACTCTGGGGTCGTGTCAGTGATGTGCCGTGGGCAGTCTACTTCCCCAATGGAGGCCCGCTGCCGCGTCATCCAAGCCAGCTTTACGAAGCGTTCCTTGAGGGTGTAGTCCTCTTCCTCGTGCTGTTCCTGCTCGTCTGGGTCGGACGCAAACTGAAGAAGCCCGGCTTCATTGCAGGCGCTTTCGTCACGGGCTACGGCCTCAGCCGCATCGTGGTCGAATTCTTCCGCGAGCCGGATGCGCAGCTCGGCTATCTCTTCGGCGGATGGCTCACCATGGGTATGGTCCTCTCGGTGCCGATGGTACTGATCGGGCTTTGGGCCATGTGGCGCGCAAACCGGACCGCAGCCAAGGATGCCTGATCTTTCGCTGAAAGACCGGCTGAAACGCCTGATCGCCACCTCCGGGCCGATCAGCGTTGCCGATTACATGGCAGCCTGCCTCGGCGACCGCGAGGCGGGCTATTATACGACGCGTGAACCTTTCGGACGCGACGGTGACTTCATCACCGCGCCGGAAGTAAGCCAGATGTTCGGTGAACTGATCGGCATCTGGTGTGTCAGCGAATGGGACGCGCTGGGAGGCCCGGACAATATCGTGCTGTGCGAAATCGGCCCCGGTCGCGGCACGCTGATGAGCGATATGCTGCGCACTATTGGCAGGCTCGCCCCGCAAATGCTGGACCATGTGCGTGTCGCCATGGTCGAAACAAGCCCGCGCCTTGCCGAAAAGCAAAAGGAAAAACTGTCCGACGCAGGCGCGAAGATCGACTGGTTCGAACGCTTTTCCGATATTCCCGCCGATACTGCCAACGGGCCGCTGATCCTCGTCACCAATGAGCTGTTCGATGCGATCCCGTTCCGGCAGTTCGTCAAGGTCGATGGCCGCTTTGTCGAACGGATGATTGCGCTCGATGACAAGGATGAGTTCCATTTCGTCAGCGGTCTGGGTGGTATAGATCCGGCGCTGTTACCTGTAGGCCATGCGGAAGCACCCGAAGGCGCGATCTTTGAAGCAGCCCCTGCGCGCACGGCCTTGATGCAGGAAATTGCCAGCCGTATCGCGACCACACGCGGCGCAGCGCTCAACGTCGACTATGGCCATCTGAAAGCCGGTTTCGGCGACACGCTGCAAGCCATGTTGAAACACGGCTTTGACGATGTATTTGCCAATCCGGGCATTGCGGACCTCACCAGCCATGTCGATTTCGACATTCTGGACAAGACCGCGCGGGCCAGCGGCTGCAAGACCGGAACAATGACGCAGGGCGAATTTCTGCTCGCAATGGGCCTGCTTGATCGCGCCGGACGGCTCGGTACGGGCAAGGACGCAGCGTTTCAGGAAAAAATCCGACAGGACGTCGAAAGACTGGCCGCACCCGATCAAATGGGAACCTTGTTCAAGGTTCTCGCATTGAGTGACGGGCTGACACGCCTCTATCCTTTCGAAACCAAGTGATGCCCTTCCCTTCAAAAAGCTTCAATTGACAAGCCAGCGGACCTCCCCCACCATCCCGCCGTTTACGAAAGCCAGCAAGATGACCGATATGCCGCAACCACTCCGCTCGCCTCTCCTTGAAAAGCCCGTCGGACAGAACGGGAAGCGGATCGCGCATGGCTTTTTCACCCGCAAGGGCGGTGTTTCCGATGGCATCTATACGGGCCTGAACGTTGGAAGCGGGTCAAACGATGTGCCGGAAAAAGTTGCCGAGAATCGCCGCCGCGTCGCCGAGAACCTTGGCGTTGCACCCGATCATCTCATGACCGTGCATCAGGTTCATTCGCCCGATGTCCTCCACGTCACCGAGCCGTTCGGCGCTCCACGCCCGAAGGCCGACGCAATGGTCACAAATGTGCCGGGCATCGCCATTGGTGCTTTGTCCGCCGATTGCGGGCCTGTGCTTTTTGCAGATCACGAAGCGGGAATCATCGGCTCCGCCCATGCCGGATGGCGTGGCGCTTTCGGCGGTGTCCTTGAAAACACGATTGAAGCCATGATCGGCCTCGGTGCGAAACGCGAGAACATCGTTGCTGTTCTCGGGCCGACCATCGGGCCGGAAAATTACGAAGTCGGGCCGGAATTCTATGCAGAATTCATCGGCAGAGATGCTGCCTACACCACCTATTTCCGGCCTTCCGACAAGCCGGAACACAAGCTGTTCGATCTGTGGACATTCATCACCGACCGGCTGACGAAGGCTGGTGTGCGGGCAGAATCCCTTCGCCAGTGCACCTATGCCGATGAGGAACAATTCTATTCCTACCGGCGCACCACCCATCGCAATGAACCCGACTACGGGCGTCAGATTGCAGCGATCGCCATCATAGAAGATTAGGAGAACCGCATGGCCCTTCACTTCGAGCCGGAAGAATTCGCAGCACGTCGCGACCGTCTGATCTTGAAGATGGAGGAGGAAAAGCTGGATGCGCTTCTGCTGTTCGCGCAGGAGAGCATGTACTGGCTGACCGGCTATGACACGTTCGGCTTCTGCTTCTTCCAATGCCTCGTCGTGAAGGCCGACGGGTCGATGGTGCTGATGACACGCTCCGCCGATTTGCGGCAGGCGCGTCATACGTCGAACATCGAGAACGTCGTCGTCTGGACCGATCGCGACAATGCCAATCCGGCTTCCGACCTTCGCAATATTCTGACCGAACTCGACCTTCTCGGCACCCGGATCGGGATCGAATATCAGACGCATGGCCTTACCGGCGCCAATGCGCGCAAGCTGGACGAACAGCTGCAGAGCTTTGCCAAGCTTTACGATGCTTCCGGCATGGTGGATCGCCTGCGGCTGCTCAAAAGCCCTGCGGAAATTGCCTATGCGAAACGCGCCGCCGAACTCAGTGACGACATACTCGACGCTGCGATAAAGCTCACCAAAGGCGGGGCGAGCGAAGCCGATATTCTGGCTGCGATGATGAGCACCAATTTTGCCGGCGACGGCGATTTTCCCGCCAACGAATATATCATCGGCTCGGGCGACGATGCCCTGCTCTGCCGCTACAAATCCGGTCGGCGCAAGCTGAACAAGAACGATCAGCTCACGCTCGAATGGTCGGGCGTCTTCCGGCATTACCACGCGCCGATGATGCGCACGATCGTCGTCGGCAAGCCGACCACACATCATCAAGAGCTCTATGCGGCTGCACGCGAGGCGCTGGAAGCAGTGGAAGCAGCCATGACGCCCGCCTCGACATTCGGCGACGTCTTTGACGCCCATGCGCGGACCATGGAAGCACACGGCCTTACCCGTCATCGCCTCAATACCTGTGGCTATTCGGTGGGAGCACGTTTCACGCCATCATGGATGGACCCGCAGATATTCTATGCCGGAAACCCGGAAAGCATCCAGCCGGACATGACGCTTTTCGCACATATGATCATCATGGATTCCGACACCCAAACCGCCATGACGCTGGGGCAGACATATCTCACAACAAATGGCGCAGCTCAGCCATTATCCCGCCATTCTCTTGATATGATTGTAAAATGAGGCGCAATCGGCGATAAAACTGCCACAAGCGCAACCCGGAAACTGCAAAGCGGCTTTCGGGCAAGATGCACGTCGATAAAATCGATAGATTATTTTGAACTGAAAATGCCCGACCGCAGAGAACCTGCGCCTTCAGGAGCATGAAGCCGAACATGAACAAGGCACGTCTTTCAACGATGTTGTTGCTGGCCGGAGTGCTTACAAGCGTCCTGGCCGCCTGCAACAGCACTGAGTCCGCTCTGAACGTACAGGGTAGCAATCAAAATTCCGGGCAAAATTCCGGGCAAACTACTACGCCAGCCGCGACACCGGGCACCCCGGCGACGGGCACCGCTCCCGTGCAGCCCACGGGAACAACTCCGGCCACGACCGGCACAGCACCTGCGACGACCACGCCAGTGGCACCGCAGCGCAGTGCAGCGCTCAAGCCGGGCAAGTTGCATATCGCCCCGATTGTCGGCGCACCGGTCAATGTGGTGACGCCGCTGACCCATCGCATGAATGACGATGCCAAGTCGAAAGGCATTGAGCTTGCAGGCAATAACGACCCGAGTGCTGCCTACGTCATGAAGGGATATTTCTCCGTTCTTTCGGAAGATAATCAGACCACCGTGCTTTACGTCTGGGATGTTCTGGATGCTTCCGGCAACCGCCTTCACCGGATACAGGGGCAGGAGAAAGTTCCAGGTGCGGCCGCAGACTCATGGAGCGTCGTTCCGGCTTCCGCAATGCAGACAATCGCCGACCGCACCATGCAGGAATATTCGACCTGGCTTGCGGCAAATCGCGCATAGAAACTTGCTTTGGCAGCAAAAGACTGAAATCTTTTGCTGAATCTGTTTTGCCTACTGTGGGAAAGCCGGAAAACCGGGCTTTTTACAGCAATTGTGTTCCCGAGGGCCTTGCAATGGCGATGACTCTTTGCAATAGGCCCCACATCCGAAAGAAAACCTTTCTAGCTGCAGTACTTGGCCGGTCAGACCGTACGCAGCTTTAAAGTTTTTAAGAGATTAAGTCCGTTCCGGCGGACTGTTGCGACAGAACCAAACTGCAAACCGCGACCGCATCGGCGTCAGAGGCAAAAGAATGAAACTTTTCGCAGGCAACTCCAACCGGGTTCTTGCCGAATCCGTTGCTCAGTATCTCAACATTCCACTCGGTAAGGCCAGCGTCCGTCGCTTCGCCGATCAGGAAATCTTCGTAGAGATTCAGGAAAACGTGCGCGGCGAAGACGTATTCGTACTGCAATCGACTTCCTACCCGGCAAACGATCACCTGATGGAACTGCTCATCATGATCGACGCCTTCCGCCGCTCGTCGGCACGTCGCATCACCGCCGTCCTGCCCTATTTCGGCTATGCCCGTCAGGACCGCAAGCCCGGCCCGCGCACGCCGATCTCTGCCAAGCTGGTCGCCAATCTCATCACCGAAGCCGGTGCGAACCGCGTCCTGACGCTTGACCTTCATGCCGGTCAGATTCAGGGCTTCTTCGATATCCCGACCGACAACCTCTACGCCGTTCCGGTCATCGCCCGCGATGTGAAGGCCAATTACGCGACCGGCAATTGCATGGTCGTTTCGCCTGACGTTGGCGGCGTGGTTCGCGCCCGTTCGCTCGCAAAGCGCATCGATGCGCAGCTCGCCATCGTCGACAAGCGCCGCGAACGTCCAGGTGAATCGGAAGTCATGAACGTCATCGGCGACGTTTCCGGCAAGGACTGCCTGCTGTTCGATGACATCGTCGATTCCGGCGGCACGCTCTGCAACGCAGCTGAGGCCCTGTTGAACAAGGGCGCCAAGAGCGTCACCGCCTACATCACGCACGGCGTTCTGTCCGGCGGCGCGGTTGCCCGTATCGCCTCGTCCAAGCTGAAGGAACTGGTCATCACCGATTCCATCCAGCCGACCACTGCCATCAACGATGCGCCAAATATCCGCGTCCTCTCGATCTCGGACCTGATTGGCGAGGCCATCGCCCGCACGGCAGCGGAAGAGTCCGTTTCGAGCCTGTTCGACTAAAACACCAGCCGGATTACAATTCCGAGACATGCCGCCAGCAACAGCACGAGCGGCATGTTGAGCCTCAGAACAACAAGCAAGAATGCCGCCGCGCCTGCAATCAGGACGGCGGCATTGTCTATTGTGCTCCAGACCGGCAGCGGCAATGTGAAGGGACCTATAGCCTTCTCGACAACCTGCGAAAACAGGACATGCAGCGAGAACCACAGCGCCAGATTGGCAATCACGCCGACGACCGCAGCCGTGATCCCGCCCAGCATGGCCGACAGCCAGCGCACCTGACGCAGCCGCTCCACGAATGGCGCGCCCGCCAATATCCATAGAAAGCAGGGCACGAAGGTAAACCACAGCGCGATCAGTCCGCCGAAAAGGCCACCCAGAAGTGGCGGCAGGCCCGACAGGTTCGCAGCCCCCACAAAGCCGACAAAAACCAGCACGAGGATCAGCGGTCCCGGCGTGGTTTCCGCCAGACCGAGCCCCGTCAGCATTTCCCCCGGCTTCATCCAGCCGAAATGCTCGACCGCCTGCTGCGCCGTATAGGAAAGAGCTGCATAAGCGCCCCCAAATGTCACCGCAGCGAGCTTCGAAAAGAAGGCCGCTTCCTGCACGAAGACATGCGCGCCACCAAAAGTGAAGAAAAGCCCGAGCAAAGGCAAAAGCCACAGCCCGCCCCAGATGAGCGTTTGCTGCGTGAATTCGCGCAAGGCGCCAGGCGTCGCCTCTCCCATAATTGCGGCAGCACCATTTCCCTGCACGATATGCCGCAGGCCACCTGCAAGAGCCGCCAGCAGAACGACGAGCGGAAACGGCAGTTTCAGGAAGGCTATCGCAACGAATGCCGCAATCGCCACCGCATAGGAAAACCCCGAGGCTAGTGTCCGTTTGGCCATGCGATAAAGCGCTTCAAAAACCACGGCGAGAACCGCAGCCTTGAGGCCGAACAACAGCCCGGCCACGATGTCGACATGCCCGAAGGAGATATACAGCGCCGACAATGCAAGCATGACGACAGCGCCGGGCAGCACGAACAGAAGCCCGGCCAGAAGGCCGCCGCGCCAGCCCTTAACCGCCCAACCGGAATAGGTCGCAAGCTGCATGGCTTCCGGCCCCGGCAACAACATGCAGAAATTGAGCGCATGAATCAGCCGCTCCTGATCCATCCATTTCTTCTCATCCACGAGAATGCGCTGCAGCATGGCGATCTGCGCGGCCGGCCCGCCGAAGGACAGAAGCCCGATCTTGCCGAATGTCGCGAAGAGTTCTTTGTAACCCGGTTGCTGAATTGGCTGTGTCACGCTGCTGCCCTGAATGATCCGTTTCGCAAGCTGTCGGCGAGGATCATTACAGGTTCATGACAGTTTTCACAGCTTACTCCGCCGCAGCGCCTTCTTCCGCCAGATCGTCCGGCGCATTCGGGTCGCCCGGTGCCGTTTCGCAGGCGAGATCGGGAAAATTGACGATGCGCATTCCCTTGAAATCGTTGCGGACCACCAGAAGCCCGCGTTCTTCAAAATAGGTCAGCAGACGCCGGGCACGGCTGAACGAGTGCGTGCCATAGGCGCGCGCCAAAGCCGCATCGGAAGGACAAGGCGCGCCGGTTACCGCCGCCTGCGCCACGATCAGGAACACGCCCTGCACATCGTCGGTGAGGCTTTCCGACAGGGCCAGCGCCTGCTGCCATGTTTCGCCACTGGCCACATCGCTTTCAATGCTGGCCTGCGCCACTGCCAGCCTGCGGCGGAAGGCAGGGAGAGCCAGCGGCTCGCCCGGAACGCGGTGAATGCGACAACGCACCAGAAAGTCCTGATAAAGCACGGCCACGGACCGGAACGACGCTTCCGGATCGTCCACGATCTCGCGCATCACCTTTTCAAGGAGCTCATCCCGTTCGGCTTCCACCATGCCGGGGAACAAAGGTTCCTGTGCCGGTTCGGCTTCGGGCTTCGGCTTTGCTACCTGCGCCAGAATCTCCGCCGTCGATGGCGGCGGTGGAGGCGGCGGCGCTCTGCGCACGGCAGCACGGATTTCCTGCGGCGCAGGCGTGAAGATGAGGTCGAGCGCATCTTCCGGCGCATCAGGAAGCGGCATCAGTTTCGGCGATGAAGACCGCGCCGATGTCTCCACCTTGCCGATCTTGATCGGCAATGGACGACGCGACAATGCGGGGCCAAGCGCCACGAAATGCCCGCGCTGCAGATCGCGGAACATTTCCGCCTGCTTGCGCTCCATGCCCAGAAGATCAGCGGCGCGCGCCATATCGATATCGAGAAATGTACGCCCCATGAGGAAGTTCGAAGCTTCAGCTGCAACGTTCTTGGCAAGCTTCGCCAGTCGCTGCGTGGCGATAACACCCGCAAGGCCACGCTTTCGTCCGCGACACATGAGATTGGTCATCGCGCCGAGCGACAGCTTGCGCGCTTCATCCGACACTTCACCGGCGGCGGCAGGCGCAAAAAGCTGCGCCTCATCCACAACCACCAGCATCGGATACCAATAGTCGCGCTCGGCATCGAACAAACCGCCAAGAAAAGCCGCAGCCGAGCGCATCTGCTGCTCGACATCGAGACCTTCCAGATTGAGCACCACCGAAACACGATGCTGGCGGATGCGTCCGGCAATGCGTGTCAGTTCGGCTTCGGTACGGGCGGCATCGACAACGACATGGCCGTAAAGATCGGCAAGCGTGACGAAATCGCCTTCAGGGTCGACGATGCACTGCTGCACCCATTGCGCGCTCTGTTCCAGAAGGCGGCGCAAAAGATGCGATTTGCCGGAGCCGGAATTGCCCTGCACGAGCAAACGCGTGGCGAGAAGCTCCTCAAGATCAAGCATGGCCTGCTTGCCACCGCCAAGCGCCGCTGCCGAGGCAGAACCGCTTCCAGCAACTGCACCCATGTCGATACCGACCTGCATCTCGCCTCCTTGTTTCAACATAGCAGGAACAAACGACTCGCACGGCCAAGCCTGCGGTCGATCAGGCATTCGCTTAACATCTTTGACGCCGCCAATGCCACCGGTTATGAGAAATGCCCACAGATGCCGGGCACGGGAACTGCTCGCAGCCCAAAAAACTTGCGCCGCCGCACGCTATGGTCTATAGCCAGCGCCATCCGCGTAGACACCCTTGGAGGCAACGCGGAATGGAGCGGTCCGGTCTTTCACCTTGTGACAGACAATACGGGCTGTTTCATGTCGTTTGTTGAAGCATGATCCCGAAAAGTGGAAACCGGTTTTCGGACAAGATCATGCGCAGATTATACAGCGAGCGACACTCCAGTAACATCGAAAGGAAATGCCATGAGCGAGACTTACGTGCTCAAGGCCGATCTGCGTACCCGGGTTGGTAAGGGGTCCTCCCGCGAACTGCGTCGCAACGGCCAGATTCCTGCAGTCATCTATGGCGACAAGCAGGAACCCCTCGCAATCGCCGTCTCCTACAAGGAGATCTTCTACAAGATTCATGGCGGTGGCTTTAAGACCACTGTTGCCACGATCGAAGTAGACGGCAAGAAGATTCAGGTCCTCCCGAAGGACTACCAGCTGGATCCGGTCCGTGACTTCCCGCAGCATGTCGACTTCCTGCGCGTTTCCGCGAAGTCGGTCGTCCACGTGAATGTTCCTGTTCACTTCAAGAACGAAGAAGCAGCTCCGGGCATCAAGCGCGGCGGCGTTCTCAACATCGTTCGTCACGACGTTGAACTGATCGTTCCGGCCAATGCAATTCCGGAAGCACTCGAGTTCGACCTGACCGGCCTCGAAATCGGCGACTCCGTCCACATTTCGGCGATCAAGCTGCCGAAGGGCGTGACCGCTGCCATCCAGGATCGCGACTTCACCATCGCCACGATTGCTGCTCCTGCCGGCCTGAAGTCGGAAGAAGCTGCTTCGGAAGGTGCTGCAGAAGAAGAAGCCAAGGACGGCGAATAATCGCTTTCCGCACAGGAGCGCTAACGCGCTTCTTATCCGAAAACCGGTTCCCACTTTTCGGGAAGCGCTACAGAAGGGGCTCTGAACCATGCTGCTCATTGCAGGTCTTGGCAATCCGGGCCCCAAATATGCGCATAACCGGCACAATATCGGTTTCATGGCGGCGGATGAAATATTCCGCCGCCATCGCTTTTCCAACTGGCAGAAGAAGTTTCAGGCCGAGATTGCCGACGGCGTGATCGACGGCGAAAAAGTGCTGCTGGTCAAGCCGCAGACTTTTATGAACCTTTCGGGTCAGTCCATCGGCGAAGCCATGCGCTTCTACAAGCTGACACCTGCCGATCTCGTCGTGATCTATGACGAACTCGACCTCATTCCGGGCAAGCTGCGCATCAAGACCGGCGGCGGCTCCGGCGGTCATAACGGCATCAAATCCATCGACGCGCATATGCAGGCCTTCCCCGGCGGCCAGAATTATCGCCGCATGCGGCTTGGCATCGGCCATCCGGGTGCGAAGGAACTCGTGCATAACTATGTCCTCGGCGATTTCGCCAAGGCCGACAATGAATGGCTGGATACGCTTCTGGGCGCTATTGCCGACAATGTGGGCCTGCTTGCCGCCAAGGGCGAAGACAACAGTTTCATGAACCGCATTGCGCTCGCCATGGGCGACGGCAATCAACGGCCCAGCGGTTTCAAGGCCGATCCCGCACAACTGGAAAAGGCGCCACCAAAGGCGCAGAGCCATATTCGCCAGGCGCGGCAGAACCAGAAGAAGCCGAATATTCCTGCCAGCGGCCCGATGGCTGAAATGCTGAAAAAGCTGCTTGGGAAAAAGGACTAAAACAGTTCCAGCAAAAGTGCGAAGCGGTTTTGCATGGGAGAATGCGTAAAAGTAAGCCGTTCCCAAGGGCGCGACGCCTCCGCCTCTTGACGCTTCACGGTCCGATGACGCATAGCCACAACAATAGAATTCTAGTCTGATAGGTACGATCATGGGTTTCAAATGCGGCATCGTCGGTCTGCCAAATGTTGGCAAGTCGACGCTTTTCAACGCGCTGACCAAAACGGCCGCCGCACAGGCCGCAAACTATCCGTTCTGCACCATCGAGCCGAACACGGGCGAAGTGGCGGTTCCCGATCCGCGCCAGAACGATATCGCCCGGATTGCCGGTTCGAAGGAAATCATCCCGACCCGCATCAACTTCGTTGATATTGCCGGCCTCGTGCGCGGCGCATCGAAGGGTGAAGGTCTCGGCAACCAGTTCCTCGCCAATATCCGCGAAGTGGATGCCATCGTGCATGTGCTGCGTTGCTTCGAGGATGACGATATCACCCATGTCGAAGGTCGTATCGATCCGGTATCGGACGCCCAGACGGTTGAAACGGAGCTGATGCTGTCGGACCTCGAAAGCATCGAGCGCCGCATCGTGCAAATCCGCAAGCGCGCTACCGGCAAGGACAAGGAAGCCCCAACCATTCTGCCGGTGATGGAAGCAGCACTCGAACTGCTCCAGAACGGCCAGCCGGTCCGCCTGATGCTGAAGGATATTGCCGCAGAAGACCTGCTGACGCTGAAGGGCCTGAACCTTCTCACCTCCAAGCCGGTTCTTTATGTCTGCAACGTCGCTGAAGGCGATGCGGCCAAGGGCAACGAGTATAGCGCTGCCGTCGACAAGATGGCCGAGGAACAGGGTGCCCAGACGGTCATCATTTCGGCTGCAATCGAAGCGGAAGTTGCGCAGCTTCCCGATGAGGAAGCCAAGGAATATCTGGAAAGCATGGACCTTGAGGAACCGGGTCTCGACCGCCTGATCCGCGCCGGTTACAAGCTTCTCGACCTCATCACCTATTTCACCGCAGGGCCGAAGGAAACCCGCGCCTGGACAATCCGGCGCGGCACCAAGGCTCCCGGCGCTGCCGGTGTCATCCATACCGATTTCGAGCGCGGCTTTATCCGTGCCCAGACCATCGCCTATGAAGACTACGTCAAATACAATGGCGAAGTCGGAGCGAAGGAAGCCGGCAAGGCAAGGGACGAAGGCAAGGAATACATCGTCCATGACGGCGATGTGATGCTGTTCCGCTTCAATACCTGATACGTTCAGGCCGCCGGAAACCGGCGGCCTTTTCTTTATGCCTACTCGGAGGAGATCGAGGGTGAGCAAGCCTCTGCCTAAATATGCTTATGAGGATATGGAGCCGGGAATGACCCTTCCCTTCGGTCCTCGTACGATCAACAAGCAAGAAATCATCGAGTTTGCCAGCGAGTTCGATCCGCAGCCGTTCCATCTTGATGAGGAAGCAGGCAAGGCGAGCGTGCTCGGCGGGCTGGCGGCATCAGGATGGCAGACCACCTCCCTCATCATGCGCATGGTCTGCGATGCCTATCTTACAAACTCAACGTCACAGGGTGGTCCCGGCGTCGAATTCACGCGTTGGAAACGCCCCGTACTCGCGGGCGATACGCTGAATGGTGTGACGACCATCAAGGACAAACGCATTTCCAAATCGCGCCCGGCAATCGGGTTGGTGACGTTCCACCATGAACTGTTCAATCAGCGTGGTGAGAGCGTGTGCGAAATGCAGCATCCATGCATGATGCTGCGCCGCGATTACGATGCGACGGCAGGAGGGGCGTCATGAGTTTCCTGGAAGAAAATCTCGGGCAGAACCTCGTCATCGGCAGCTATACGTTTACTGCCGAGGAAATCATCGATTTCGCCAGAAAATATGATCCGCAGCCGTTCCATCTGGACAGCGAAGCGGCAAAAAAGAGCGTCTTCGGCGGACTTTGTGCTTCCGGCTGGCACACCACTGCAGTGTTCATGAAGCTCAATGTCGCTTCCATCGTCAAGGCAACGAAGGAAGCTCTGAAACGCGGCGAGACGCCGCCGACATTCGGCCCCTCACCCGGCTTTGAAAACCTGAAATGGTCAAAGCCCGTCTATGCCGGAGATACGATCACCTACAAGCGCCTGGTCCACGCCATAAGGCCGCTCGCCTCCCGCCCCGGCTGGTCGATGCTGACCATGACGACGAGCGCCCATAACCAGAATGGCGAAGAGGTGCTTTCCTTCGACAATGCGGCGATGGTGAAACTGCCGCCCAAGGCTGATGCCTGAAATAACAAAGCCCGGAGCAATGTCCGGGCTTTTTCGTATTCTCAGTCGCCTTCAAAGGCCACGAGCGTGCGGACCGGCACGCCAAGAGCTTCCAGCTTCTTGCGTCCGCCGAGATCCGGCAGGTCGATGATGAAGCAGGCTGCGACGATCTCTGCGCCCATCTGAAGCAAAAGCTTCGCTGCCGCTTCCGCCGTTCCGCCCGTGGCGATCAGATCGTCCACCAGAATGATCCGTTCGCCCTTTTCAATCGCGTCGCGATGCATTTCCATTTCATCGATGCCATATTCAAGGCTGTAGGCAATGCGCACTGTATCGCGCGGCAGCTTGCCCTTCTTGCGGATCGGTACGAAACCAGCCGACAGCTGATGCGCGATTGCGCCGCCGAGAATAAAGCCACGTGCTTCGATGCCCGCTACCTTGTCGACCTTGTTGCCTGCATAGGGATAGACCAGCTCATCGACGGAACGGCGAAATGCCTGCGCATCGCCCATAAGCGTCGTCACGTCACGGAATTGGACGCCCGGCTTGGGATAGTCCGGAATGGTGCGGATCGCATCCTTCAAGCTGGCTTTAAATCCGGATTCCATTTTCCATCCTTTCAGGCGGCCTGCGGGCCGGTCAAGTTAATCAAGGCAAAGTTGGGACCAAGGACCTTTACACCCTCAAACGGGCAAATTGCAAAAGAAACCGCCCATTTCTGCCAAGAACATTGCGGCGACGCACGGTCATTTGCATGGCCTAATTGTGGCAAGGCTGATCTTCCAGTTCCAGCACAAAAAAATGGGCGCCCACGGCGCCCATCTTTTAATTCAGGTTGATCTATTGTCAGTGTTTAACATCCGACCAGATCGAACGCTTGGCGACATAAACCAGACCGGCAAAAAGGATCAGGAATATGATGACCCGGAAACCGGTCCGCTTGCGATCTTCCAGATGCGGCTCTGCAGCCCACATCAGGAATGCCGAAACGTCGCGTGCATACTGATCCACCGTTTGCGGCGAACCATCGTCATAGGTGACTTGGTCGTCGCTCAGCGGCTTTGCCATGGCCAGCGACTTGCCGGCGATGAAGTATGGGTTGAAATGCGTCCCTTCAGGAATATGCATCCCCGCTGGTGGCTGTTCATCATAGCCGGTCAGCAGTGAATGGATGTAGTCCGGACCTGCTTCGGCATATTGCGTGAATATGTCGAAGATGAAGGTCGGGAAGCCGCGTTCAACACCACGAGCCTTCGCGATCAGCGAGAAGTCCGGAGGAGCTGCACCGTTGTTCGCGGCCGCAGCTGCGTTCGCGTTCGGAAATGGCGCCGGGAAGTGATCAGTCGGGATCGCCTTGCGGGTGAACATTTCGCCATCCGCATTCGGCCCGTCCTGTACTTCATATTCAGCGGCAAATGCCTTGACCTGCTCCGGTGAGTAGCCGAGACCTTCCAGCGTGCGGAAGGCCACCAGGTTCATCGAATGACAGGCCGAACAAACTTCCTTGTAGACCTTCAGGCCACGCTGAAGCTGTCCTTTGTCATAGGTTCCGAACGGACCGGCAAAGCTCCACTTTTCCTGCTTGGGATGGTGGATCGGGAAATGTTCCGGCTCCGCGGCATTGCCGCCTTCCTCAGCCGAGGCACCACCCAGGGCGATACCAAGCGCGACCAGCGGAGCAATACCGAAGGCAGCGAAATTCTTGAGGATGTTTTTCATTGTTACGTCCTTCATCTCTCTCGCTGGTTCAGCCCCGAGTTTCAACAGGGATTTCCACGGGGGTAACCCCGGCCTTGCCGCTCTTCTCCAGAACCGCCTCGGTGATCGAGTTCGGCAAACGCTTCGGCGTTTCGATCAAGCCGATGACCGGCATGATGATGATGAAGAAAGCAAAGTAGTAGAGCGTACCCAGCTGCGCCATGAAGACGTAGGAACCTTCCGCAGGACGCGAACCCAGCCAGCCGAGGAAGATGGCGTTGATCACGAACAGCCAGAAGAACAGCTTGAACCACGGACGATAGACAGCCGAACGAACCTTCGACGTATCGAGCCACGGCACGACGAAGAGGATTGCGATCGAACCGAACATGGTCAGAACGCCGCCGAGCTTCGAGTCGATCGGGCCGATGTTGAAGGTGATGGCGCGCAGCATCGCGTAGAACGGCAGGAAGTACCATTCTGGAACGATGTGAGCAGGTGTCTTCAGAGAATCAGCCGGGATATAGTTATCCGGATGACCGAGGAAGTTCGGCATGTAGAAGACGAAGTAGGCGAAGAACACGAAGAAGACGAGCGCGCCGAAAGCGTCCTTGATGGTCGCATAAGGCGTGAACGGCAGCGTGTCGGTCTTGGACTTGACTTCAATGCCGGTCGGATTGGTCTGACCCGTCACATGCAGCGCCCAGACGTGCAGGATAACGACACCGGCAATCATGAACGGCAGCAGATAGTGCAGCGAGAAAAAGCGGTTGAGCGTTGGATTGTCGACCGCAAAGCCGCCCAGCAGAAGCTGCTGGATCGGTTCGCCGATGATCGGGAAAGCCGTGAAGAAGCCGGTGATAACCGTCGCACCCCAGAAGGACATCTGGCCCCATGGCAGCACGTAGCCCATGAAGGCGGTAGCCATCATGAGAAGGAAGATCACCACGCCCAGAATCCACAGAAGCTCGCGCGGCGCCTTGTAGGAACCGTAATAGAGACCGCGAGCGATATGGAGATAGACGGCAATGAAGAAGAAGGATGCACCGTTGGAGTGCATGTAGCGCAGCAGCCAACCGGAGTTGACGTCGCGCATGATCTTTTCGACGGAATTGAACGCAATGCCCGTATCGGCAGCATAATGCATGGCCAGCACAACGCCGGTCAGGATCTGCGAAATGAGCATGAAGCTCAAAATGCCACCAAAGGTGTACATGTAGTTCAGGTTACGCGGCGTCGGATAGGCCACGAAGGAATCATAGACGAGACGCGGCAAGGGAAGCCGTTCGTCCACCCATTTTTCGATGCCGGTCTTCGGCGTGTATGTGGAGTGTCCACCACTCATGTCTTCTCTCCCCAAGACCTGTTAGCCGATCCTGATGACCGTATCGGAAGCGAACGCATATTGCGGAATGTGCATGTTCTCCGGAGCCGGACCACTGCGGATACGTCCGGCAGTGTCATAGGTCGAGCCATGGCATGGGCAGAACCAGCCACCGAAAGAACCGGATTCACCGAGCGGCACGCAACCCAGATGGGTACACACGCCGATCATCACCAGCCAGTTTTCCTTGCCCTCGCCTGCCGAGCGGGCGACATCGGTCGCCTGCGCATCCGCTGCGAGGTTGGCGTTACGTGCGTTCTGATCCTTGAGATCACCAAGAGCGGTTGTCTTGGCATCCTCGATTTCCTTGGCGGAGCGGTTACGAATGAAAACCGGCTTACCACGCCATTTGACAGTTAGTGATGCTCCTTCCGTCAGGGACGAAACATCAACCTCGATGGACGCAGCCGCGAGTGTCGAAGCGTCCGGACGCATCTGGTCGATAAACGGCCAGGCCAGTCCGCCAACTCCGACGACACCGGCCATTCCCGTCGCAATATACAAAAAATCACGCCGTGTCGGCTCAGCCGTGTCGTGTGCGCTCACGTGCCAATTCCTTTTCAACCTGCATGTTCAATTGAACTCTCCCCTCGTCCTCTTTTGCACTTGCGCAAAAGTAGTCCTGCAAGTGCTCACAGGACGAAATTCCCTCCATTTCACTATCCGGTTTATGCGCGTAAAAATCGCTTGTCCAGACACCAACCCCTTATGACGGCACGATGTCGCAGGCGGATTTGCTTGCTCAATTCAGGGAATGCACAGCAAAGCGATAACGCATTACAGACAGTGGAAAGCTTTCAGCTTTCTCCGTTCCTCCCTATGAAACCGCCCGACTGGCGGGCCCAAAGTCCCGCATAGATGCCACCGCGGGCGATAAGTTCGTCATGCGTCCCCTCCTCCACGATGCGGCCTTGATCCATCACAACGAGACGATCGAGCGCTGCGATGGTGGAAAGGCGGTGAGCAATCGCAATAACCGTCTTTCCATCCATAAGGCGTTTCAAATTCTCCTGAATCGAAGCTTCGACCTCCGAATCGAGTGCGGAAGTCGCCTCATCGAGGATGAGGATTGGCGCGTCCTTCAAAATAGCGCGAGCGATAGCAATGCGCTGGCGCTGCCCGCCAGAAAGCTTGACGCCGCGCTCGCCCACAAAGGCATCGAACGACCGCCGCCCCTGGAAATCCTCCAGACTGGCAATGAACCCATCGGCTTCGGCCTGACGTGCTGCCTGCAGCAGTTCTTCGTCGGTCGCATCGTCGCGCGCCAGCATGATGTTGTCGCGCAGCGACCTGTGCAGCAATGCAGTTTCCTGACTGACGACCGCGACCGCCCGACGCAGCGAGGTCTGGGTGACATCGCGAATGTCCTGACCGTCCACGAGGATCGCGCCTTTCTCGACATCGTAGAGGCGCAGGATGAGATTTACGAGGGTAGACTTGCCCGCCCCGGAATGCCCGACGAGACCGACGCGTTCACCACCGCGCACAGTGAGGTTGATATTGTCGAGAACGCCCGCAGCCTTGCCGTAGTGGAACGTGACATCCTGAACATCGATACGCGCCTTAGTCACCTGCAAGGGTTTGGCACCGGGCCTATCCTCAAGACCGAGCGGAGCAGAAACCAGCCGCATGGAATTCTCGATCAGTCCGAGCTGGCGCAGCATGCCATTGAGCTGCATCATGAGACGGCCAAGGAGCATATTGAGGCGCAGCACGAGGCCAAGCGTGAACGACACCTGCCCGACCGTGATGGCATTGCGCGTCCACAAATCGATGGCAATCGCCGCAACCGTCACGATCATCAGGCCGGAAAGTGCGGTGAGCGAAACACGAACGCCGGTGAGTGAGCGCATGAACGGAAGAATTGCGCCGAGATACCGCTCGAAACCATCGCGCAGATAGCGCTCATCGTCATCGGCAGTATTGAGCTTGATCGTCTGGATGTTGGAATAGCTGTCAACGATACGCCCGTTAATCATCGATCCCGCCTCGGCAGAAGCCTCAGCGTGCTTGCGGATGCGCGGCAGATAGCGCCAGGCGATGAAGCCGAAGGCAATGATCCAAAGGACTACCGCCGCTGCCAGCCGCCAGTCGAGCCGACCGACCAGAAACAGCGTGGTGATGCTGTAGATCGCCATGAACCAGACGACCTGAATGAGACTTTCAATGAGATCGCCTGCCGCTTGCCCCGCCTGCCAGACCTTGGTGGCAATGCGCCCGGCAAAATCATTCTGGAAGAAGGCATAGGACTGGCGGAGAACATAGGAGTTCGCCTGCCAGCGGATCATATTGTAGAAACCCGGCGACAAGGTCTGGTCTTCCAGCAGCGTGTTGATCGCCGTCACGACGAGGCGGATTACAAGGACGGTTATGCCCATGAACAGAAGTTCTGGCCCTGCCGCCTGCAAAAGCGCCGACCAGCTTCGTTCGACGCCACCCTTCCCCGCCTGATCGAGAATATCGACCAGCCTGCCGGTGAAATAGAACAGGCCCGCCTCGACCAGCGGCAGCAATCCGCCAACCGCAAGCGAAACGGCGAGCGGCCATTTCGCTTGCCTCGCATAATGCCAGAGAAAGCCGAGCGTGGTTGAAGGCGGTCTCAGCCGGTCCGGTTCACGAAAGGGATCGACCCAACGTTCGAACAGGCTGTAAACCGCTTTCATCAATGGCTTCTGTCCTTATTGTACCAGCGCATCCTCGGGATTTTCATCGAAGCCGAGGAAACCGCCGGACTGGCGGGCCCATAGACTTGCATAAATGCCGCCGAGCGCCACAAGTTCCTCATGCGTGCCATCTTCGACGATGCGCCCCTTGTCCATCACCACGAGACGATCAAGCGCCGCAATGGTGGAAAGGCGGTGCGCGATGGCAATCACGGTCTTGCCTTCCATCAAGGTGTTGAGACTATCCTGAATGGCTGCTTCGACTTCCGAATCGAGCGCCGAGGTCGCCTCGTCCAGAATGAGGATCGGCGCATCCTTCAGCATCACACGCGCAATGGCAATGCGCTGGCGCTGTCCGCCGGAAAGCTTGACTCCCCGTTCGCCGACATGCGCATCCAGCCCCTGCCGTCCCTTCGGGTCGGTCAGCAGCGGAATGAACTGGTCGGCCTGCGCCAGACGAATGGCCTGCTGGAGCATCTCTTCGGTCGCATCCGGCCGCCCATACATGATGTTCTCACGAACCGAACGGTGCAGAAGCGAGGTATCCTGCGTCACCATGCCGATATTGGCGCGAAGCGAATCCTGCGTGACTTTGGAGATGTCCTGCCCATCGATCAGAATGCGGCCCTTCTCCAGATCGTAGAAGCGCAACAGCAGATTGACCAGCGTGGACTTGCCAGCACCGGACCGCCCAACCAGACCCACTTTCTGGCCCGGCTGGATCGTGAGCGTGAGATTTTCGATAACCCCTTTGCCCTTGCCGTAATGGAAGCCGATCTTGTCGAAGTCGAGTTCGCCTCTGGTCACCTGCAATGCCGGTGCACTGGGGACGTCCACGACCTCATGCGAACGCGCAATCGTCGTGATCCCGTCCTCCACCGTACCTATATTTTCAAACAGGGCCGACATTTCCCACATGATCCACTGCGACATGCCGTTGAGGCGCAGAACCAGACCAATGCCCACAGCAACGGCGCCAACGGAAATCGCTTCATTCATCCAGAGCTGGATGCCGATTGCACCCACCGCAAACAGCAGAATGCAGTTCGCCATATAGAGCGTGAAATGAAACAACGTGATGAGTCGCATCTGCCGATGCACGGTACCGAGGAAGCCATCGAGGCTTTCCTTCACATATGATTCTTCCCGGCTTGAATGCGAGAAAAGCTTCACGGTTGCGATATTGGTGTAGCTGTCGACGATACGTCCCGTCATCGATGAACGCGCATCGGCCTGCTGTTCTGAAATCACGCGCAGACGCGGGATGAAAACGCGCAGCAATATGATGTAGACGACGAGCCAGACGGCAAACGGGATCATCAGGACAAGGTCCGCAGACGCTGCAATAAACAGCGTGCCCGCAAAATAGACGATCACATAGTTGAGCACGTCCAGAAGCTTCATCACCGTTTCACGAACGGCGAGCGCAGTCTGCATCAGCTTGGTTGAAATACGCCCGGCAAACTCATCCTGAAAGAAAGCCATCGACTGGCGGATCAGGTAACGGTGCATCAGCCAGCGCACACGCATCGGATAATTGCCGAGCAATGTCTGGTGGATAAGCAGCGAATGGATCAGTACCACGCCCGGAAGGACGACCAGAACAACACCAGCAATCAGCGCAAGCCGCCAGCCTTCATTGCTCAGAAATGTCTCTCGCGACTGATGTGACAGCCAGTCGACAATATTGCCCATGAAGGCAAAGAGCGACACTTCGATCACGGCGATGAGCGTGGTGAAGATTGCCATGCCGATGATCCACGGCCAGGCACCGCGGGTATAATAAAGGCAAAAGGCTACCAGTCCGCGCGGGGGCTCGCGCGGCGGCTCTTCGGGATAGGCTTCGAGTCGTTTTTCAAACCATCTGAACATGGTGCACCTTTTAGGTGGTCCCGGAAGAATTGCCAAGACGGAAGAGGAACAAAACGGGAATATTTCTACAGATGTTTTCTGTAGAAATCACGACACCGGAGCTGTTGATGTTCCGGCTATTGCCGCCTTCGGTGCTTGCGGCGATCTGCATTTCGCGTTACCCGCATCATATGGAACTGCGCGTCGCACTTTACCAGCCCGACATTCCCGGCAACACGGGAACCATCCTGCGTATGGCCGCTTGCCTCGGCTTCGCGGTCGACCTGATCGAACCTGCCGGGTTCGACATTTCCGACCGGTCCCTGAAGCGTGCCGGCATGGACTATCTGGAGCAGGCAACCCTCACCCGCCATGCGGACTGGCACCACTTCGAAGACTGGCGTCTGCAGGCCAAGCGCCGGATCGTGTTGCTGTCCACCAAGGCAGCGATCCCCTATACGGATTATCGGTTTCAGGAAAATGACATTCTGCTCTTCGGGCGTGAGTCGTCGGGCGTTCCCGACAATGTCCACAATTCCGCCGATGCACGGCTTCTGATCCCGATGATGCCCGGCGCGAGATCGCTAAATCTTGCGGTTTCGGTTGCGATGACGGCAGGCGAAGCTCTGCGCCAGCGGAGGGACAAGGTCGATTCCCTCCGGCAGGAATGACAACGCCAGAATTGCGCTTCGCGAAAGGACCGGCTTCGCAAAGCACCCCCGCCCCATCCGGTCTGAAAGGCTCGCTTCGTCCATGAACCTGTCTGTTCGTACACTCACTCTTGCTGCTTCCGCCGCTTCCCTGCTGGCAAGCGCTCCGGCTTTCGCCAAGGAGGCTTCGCCTATCGCGCCAAAGGTGATGGTCATCACCATGTTCGGCGAAGAAGCCAAGCCATGGCTTGAAGGCGAAAAATTCACGCAGAAGATCAAGCTGCCGGGCCTGAGCCCCGAATATCCAGAGATCGACTGCACCGCCGAAGGCCTCTGTCACATGACGACGGCGATGGGCTTCGCCAATGCCGCAAGCGCGACGGCGGCTATGGCGCTGAGCGACAAGCTCGACCTCTCGCACACCTATTTCCTGATCGCTGGCATTGCCGGTGTCGACCCGAAGCACGGCACACTCGGATCGGCGCATTGGGCAAAATATTCCGTCGATGCCAATCTGAACCATCGCATCGACATTCGGGAAGCACCGGAAGGCTGGCCAACGGACTTTTTCGGCCTCGGTGCTGCAAAGCCCGGCGAAAAGCCGAAATGGGCTGCGGGCACTGAAGTCTTCGAACTGAACGGCAAGCTGGCCGATTACGCACTGGCAACAACCAAGGGCATCGAACTTCTCGATAGCGACGCAGCGAAGGAATACCGCAAGCACTACACGCAGGAAGCGGCGACCGGCTCGCCAAAGGTCACGATCTGCGATACGGCTTCGGGCGATACCTACTGGCACGGCGCGAAGCTCGGCGAAGCCATGACCGAATGGTCGAAGCTTCTGACCGACGGCAAGGCCGACTACTGCACATCCCAGATGGAAGACAATGCCACACTGACCTCGCTGAAACGGGCTGCCGACGCTGGCAAGCTCGATTTCAACCGCATCGCATTGCTGCGCACCGCGTCGAACTTCGACCGTCAGGGCAAGGACCAGACGGCTGCTGAATCGCTTGCCGCAAATTCCGGCGGCTTCCCGCTCGCCACAACCAACGCCTATCGCGTCGGGAAGGCCTATGCCGACAGCATTATCCAGAACTGGAATGCGTGGGAGAAGGCACCACAGACTGCAGGGAAATAAAACTCCAATCATTGAGCTGGCAGTTTTTTTTGAATATAAATTGCCAGCTCAAACAAGCGGTTGATTCAAAGTATTATAAAAATTACTCCATCTCAAATTACACTCTAATTGATATGGGGCTAAATAATGAAGAAAATTATATTCTTTATTTTTTTATATTCTTTGAACTGCAGCAATGCCATTTCGGCGGATATTTCAAATCAGAAAACCACAGATGTAAATTATACATTTTCTGGAAGCATCGGATACTCCTGGATCAAAGCTGACGAACTAGTCTACGACGAAGACAATAGAATAAGTCATCTTATCTGGAAGTCTCAAATGCCGATCTTAAACGGCAAGATAACGGCAGACATTGGTTCTGACCTTACATTCTCAGGAAACTTGAACGTCGGTCTGACTGGAAGCGGAAATTTACACGATTATGATTGGCTTTCCGACGTAGGCGGTTTCAGCGGATACGACTTTAACAACTGGACAGATCACTCTCTAAGTGAAACCGATTTAGACCGCTACATCAGTTTTGATGTCGCCCTGGGGCATAACTTCGTTATCAATCCGCAGAATACGCTGAATATTCATGGCGGATTTAAGTATACGAACGTGAAGTGGACGGCTTATGGCGGCGATTATGTCTACAGTTCAACCGATTTTCGTGACACTGAAGGAACATTTTCTGACGGAAAAGTAATAAGTTACGAACAGCGTTTGCCTGCGCTTTTCATTGGTTCTGAATGGACCACCAAGCTGGATCGATGGTCGTTCAGCGCTCTCGGACGTGTTGGTGTCACCGTTTCCGGCAAAGATGTCGACGATCACTGGCTACGCAACCTGCGTTTCAACGAAACATTTGACAGTGCGCCATACTTTGAACTTCAAGCCAACGCTTCCTATTCGTTTAACGAACAAACAAGCCTTTACGTCACTGCCGGGTTTGAAAAGCACTTGAAAATGAGAGGTGACACCCAAACTTTCGATCACTCCGACAACACCGTGAGCTTCGTGCCAGACGGCGCTGGCGCTTCGCTTCAGGCAGCAACTGTATCAGCTGGCCTGAAAGTAAAATTCTAGAACTTTGTTTCGATCGTGTCGAACAGACTCACGTTGAAACCAAAGCTTCCAACGTGAGACAAAACGGGTAACGATATAACGAACCAGAATTGAAAGCGCCCCGGGCTTTTGCCGCAGGGCGTTTTTACAATGTCCTAATTGGAATCTCGATTCATTGAATTAAGCCGCTGGGCTGAACCAGTTCGCTAATCCGCAGTCGCCAGCCGGCGCATGGTGAACTCGATCACGTCATCCGGGCGCTCGCACCAGCTCTCGATTTCCGTCCAGTAGGCCGCTTTCGGGAATGTCTCGAACCATTCACGCGCTTTTTCACGTGCCGCCAGCCTCGGCAGGGTGAATGTCTCGCGAACGAAACCGTCGCGCGGCATCCGGCTTTGCTTCAGGCCTTTCTGGGCGCGACTCTTCTGCAGCTGCTTGCGCAAGCCTTCGAGCGGTGGACGGGGCGGTGCTGCTGTCATGCTATGCCCTCCCGGCAAAACCGGAAATGAATGACTTCCAAACCCTAGGTAGAGAAAGATAGGGGAGCGGGTCTACAAAGACGAGTCTTTTCTTGGGGAGAGGGTCTATACTACCCTGTGATCGCGCGCTTCGTGCTTTGCGCCTGCAGCGGACTTTGATAAGCCAAGAAATAATAGTTCATCCATTTACCCTTGGCTGCCTGATACCGCCGAGCGATCCGGCAAACCGCGCCGGAAGGAAACAGACAATGCAACGCGACGAAATTCCAGCAATCATCCCCGCAGACATCGAAGAGAAGAAACAGGCGGCACAGCGCTGGTTCGAGGAACTGCGCGACCGTATCTGTGCAAGCTACGAACAACTTGAAGATGAATTGCAGGGCCCACTTTCAGATCGTGAGCCCGGACGTTTCGTCCGCACGCCCTGGCAGAAGGACGAAGGCCGTGGCGGCGGTGGCGTCATGTCGATCATGCATGGCCGTGTCTTCGAAAAGGTCGGTGTGCATGTCTCGACGGTCTATGGCGAGTTCTCGCCGGAGTTCCGCAAGCAGATTCCCGGCGCAGAGGAAGACCCGCGTTATTGGGCGAGCGGCATTTCGCTCATCGCCCATCCGCAAAACCCGAATGTGCCTGCCGTCCACATGAACACGCGCATGGTCGTGACCACGCGCCAGTGGTTCGGCGGCGGTGCCGACCTGACGCCGGTTCTGGACAGCCGCCGTACGCAGGACGATCCCGATACACTCGCCTTCCACAAGGCTTTCCGTTTCATCTGCGAGAAGCACAAGGACATCGTCGACTATCAGCGCGTGAAGGACTGGTGCGACGAATATTTCTTCCTGCCGCATCGCAATGAACCGCGTGGCACCGGTGGCATCTTCTATGACTGGCTGCATTCGCCGGACGAAAAAGGCGGCTGGGACGCGGATTTTGCCTATACACGCGACGTGGGACGAGGTTTCTCGGTCGTCTATCCGCATCTGGTGCGCCAGAACTTCAACAAGGACTGGACCGACGCAGATCGCAACGAGCAGCTCATCCGCCGTGGCCGCTATGTCGAGTTCAACCTGCTCTATGATCGCGGTACGATCTTCGGCCTCAAGACCGGCGGCAATGTGAATTCCATCCTGTCTTCCATGCCGCCCGTGGTGAAGTGGCCTTAACAGTACTGAATGAAAAGGGCCGGTTTCCCGGCCCTTTTTTATATGTTGAATGCGGTATGATAGGCGGCATCGCCCTGTGGCATATCGGGCCCGAAGGCCAGACACTGAAAATATTCCGCGGGCACACCCGGCAGTTTCAGCCGCGCATCGGCCTTGAAGCCGAAACGACCGTAATAGCCGGGATCACCCAGAAGAACGCAGCCTTTAGCTCCAGTCGCACGCAATAGCGCAAGGCCTTCGCGGATCAGCTTGCCGCCGATCCCCTCGCCTTGCCGGTCTGGACGGACCGAAACAGGGCCAAGCCCGTACCAGCCCTTGTCCTCGCCGCCGATCAGGACGGGCGAGAATGCGACATGACCCAGAATTTCGCCCTTATCTTCGGCAACCAGCGACAGAGTGAGCGCCTTTGCAGCGCGAAGCGCATCAACGATCTCTCCTTCCTTCTGGTTGCTATAAGCCACGGTGCGGAATGCCTCATCCGTGAGGTGACGGATTTCGGCGGCGTCTTCAGACGTTTCCTTGCGAATATGCATGACGCTCTCCTTCACCGGTTATTGAGCTGAGCGCGAACATTTTCGCGCCCTTTGAACGAGATGCGATAAGGACTGCCCATTCGGGATTCGATCAGCCGCTTACGGCGCAATTGCTGGAAAACTGCCATCGTGCAATCGGAAAGCAGATAGCCTTCACGGGTAAAGCATTCGATTTCGCAGATATGTCCGTCTTCGCGCAGATGGCGGATGTAACCGCCCTGCGCCAGCACGTGCAAGACGCGCTGTTCCATGCGTGAGATATTCATTGTTGTTCTTGCCTGGATGGAAACCATGACAAGCATCAGCTCTCGCGGATGGTGAACCATCCACGGCCAATGCCGTTTCCGCTCCTGAACACTGCCAGTCAGACGCTCTCAGCGCCTGCCATCTTGCAGCTTGTTCGGAACGATCAAAGGCTTCCTACAATCTCCGGCATCAACAATTCCTCGTCATGGTATTCCCGGCAAAACCCAAAATGGCAGTGCGGCAGGGAACACATAAAAACAGGAGGGCGATAAGCCCTCCTGCACATTTATAAGCGCTGAGCGCCGCTGTCAAACCGTTCAGTTTTTCGGCTGGTTGCGCAGCTTTTCGGCTTCCGCATAAAACTTCTTTTCCCACTCATTGTGGTTATCGAGCCCCTCCTTGATGAACGGCGTGAAGATCGCAAGGTTCATCAGGCACCAGTTGACCAGTCGAGCCGGGAACTTGAGCGGCTTCACAAAGTCGACGAAAAGGACCACGCGCGTTTTGTCGGTATGGTTCCACGCCTCATGCTCATAGGCATCGTCGAAAATCAACACCTTGCCTTCCTGCCAATGACAGACCTGATTGTCCACGCGGATGGCAAGCTGGTCATTCGGTTCCGGCACGATGAGACCAAGATGCAGGCGCAGCACGCCATTATAAGGTCCGCGATGCGGCGGCAGATGCTTGCCCGGTTCGAAGATGGAGAACATTGCCGTCGTCAGGCCGGGAATCTTGTTCACGATACGCCAGGTTTCCGGGCATGCCTTGATGTTCTGTTCCGACTTCACACCGAAACCGAGCAGGAAGAATGTCTTCCAGCGATTATCGGTCGAGATCGTTTTCACATCGGTCGAAATATCCTGAAAGGAAGGCAGCTCACTCTGACGCAGCAGAACCGTATCCAGCTCCTTGCGGATGGCAGGCCATTCCTTCTCGATCTCGGCGGACCAGGGGAAAGTCGCATTGTCGTAGACGGGCGGATTGCCGAGCTTGGCATATTTCAGATTGAGACCTTCGGCCCAGGATACGATCCCCATGAAAAAACGGGTGATCGGGCTTGGCCGGTCCATGGCGGCGATGCCTTCGGTGCCAAACTTCTGCTTCGGATCGGTCGCTGCTTTGTCTTGTATCGATGTATCGGGGTTGGACATCTCATATTCTTTCAAAACGCGCGCTGAAAAGTTTTCTTTGCCAGTATTGGGCCTGTTTTGGGTATGTTTCGCCCCAAAACCGGTTCCCACTTTTGGGAAACATGCTCCAGCTATAAAGCGATGAAACTACGGCTGAAATTTGCAAGCAAGCCATTAGCTATTCATTTTCAGGGCATTTCCAACAAAAGTGAGACACGGTTTTGTGTTCGGAAATGCCTGAGAAAAAGCGGTTAGAGCGAAACCGCTCTAACCGCGATCAAGTTTGTCCAGAAGCGTGGCACGGTCAATACTAAAACCGGAGTCAATCCAGAAAGTTTCGAGAGACCGCAATGTTTCTCCAAGACCGGGGCCTTTTTCAATGCCCAAAGCCAGAAGATCACTGCCCGTGACAGGGAAAACAGGCGCATCGTAATGTTCGGCAGCATCGAGAAGACGTGCGAAACCACCGGCGCGGATCATCGCATCGTCGCTGCCCACAGCATCGGCCCTCGCCGCCGCATAGGCCAGACGAATGCGGTCAAGCACAGCCTGCTTGCTGCCGCGATAGATAGTCTTCTTCAAAGCTTGCTCGGAAAGCTCCGGCTTGACCGCATCGGCCCGTGCCCAGGCTTCAAGCCGCGCCCTTTCCGCATTGGACATTTTCAGCCGCTTGCCCATCTCCTCCATCCGCACGCTGTCGGGTGGAATAATGCTTTCAAGCCGCAGCAGCGGATCAGGCTGCCAGCCAAGATCGGCCTCGGTCCGCACCAGCCCATGAATGGCGTCGATGCCCCATTTCTCGCTTTCAGGCAGAATGAGATTCAAGACACCGGCCTGTCGCATCCACAAAAGCGCGCGCGACGGATCGGGAGCGGACAGGAGTTTCTTCAGTTCCGACCAGACCCGTTCGGCGGAAAGTTGTGAAAGACCGTCCTTCAATCGTGCGCTGGCGCGCAAGCCCTCAGCCTCGGGCCGTCCCGAACCATACCAGGCGAAGAAGCGGAAAAAGCGCAGGATGCGCAGGTAATCCTCTCGAATGCGCTGTTCCGCATCGCCGATGAAGCGTAGCGTCCGGCTCTCAATATCGCCAAGCCCGCCCACATCATCGATCACGCTGCCATCAGCCGTCACATAAAGTGCATTGATGGTGAAGTCGCGCCGTTCCGCATCGGCTTTCCAGTCGGTGCCGAAGGCGACCTTGGCATGGCGGCCATTGGTTTCAATATCCTGCCGCAGCGTCGTGACCTCGAACGGATGGCCCTGCACGACAACAGTGATCGTGCCATGCTCGATACCGGTCGGCACCGGCTTGAAACCGGCTTCATTTGCCAGCCTCACCGTATCCTGCGGCAAATGCGTCGTTGCCAGATCGACATCGCTGACCTTGGTGCCGAGCAGCGTGTTGCGCACTGCGCCACCCACGACACGCGCCTCGCCGCCATCGCGGTTCAGCGCCTTGAACAGGCCTTGCAACGGCTTTGCTTTCAGCCAGTCCGCCTTGCCGGAAATATTCATACTCTCGCTCAAACGTAGAGCCTTTCATAAAGTCCGCGAATGATACCGGCGGTTGCCCCCCAGATGAATCGCTCGTGATAAGGCATGGCGTAATAAAAGCGTTCCTTGCCGTTGAATACCCGGCTTTCACGCCGATGGTTCTCCGGGTTCATCAGGAAGGAAAGCGGCACCTCGAAAATATCGGCGACTTCATCCGGGTTCGGATGCACGTCAAACGGTGTTTTCACCACCGCCAGAATGGGCGTGATCGAAAATCCGCTACCGGTGAGATAACGCGGCAGGTTGCCGATGATCTCCGCACGATCCGCCGCAAGCCCGATTTCCTCATTCGCCTCGCGCAGTGCAGCCCGTTCCGCCGTGCCGTCCTCCGGGTCGATTGCGCCGCCCGGAAAGGCGATCTGGCCGGAATGCTTGCGCAGCGTATCGGTGCGTTGCGTCAAAAGCAGTGTGGCCTCCGATCCGCGATCCACCACCGGCACCAGCACGGCGGCGTCGCGCATCTTAGCCATCGTCATTAATTGTGTAATATCGGGATTAAGCGAATGATCGCCCGTCAGATCATCCTGGCTGGGACGCCACTGCCGAACCCGCTCGGCAAAATCACCGGCTGAAAAGGCTGGGAATTCACTCATTGCAGTGCAGCCTCCAGTGCATCGGAAGCCATGATCGGAAAGACCACGCCGCCAGAGCGAACCGCAAATGTCGGCACGCCGTCGATTTCGATCTCTTCGCCCAGCGCCACCAGATCATACATCACAGCACGCGCAATCAGCGCCTCCAGCCGTCCACGAACCAGCACATAGGGCTTCAATCCACCGCTTGTCCGCTCGATCACGAAGCGCAGGGGATGCTGCGCGTCGGCGGTCACGACATCTCCCACATTGGTGCGGAAGGTCAGCACCTGCGCATCGCCTTCGCCAGACACTTCCATCTCGACGGCAACAAAATGCGCATCCTCGACGCGGATGCCGACTTTTTCCACCGGAGTTACGAGATAGGTCCGGCCGTCGTCGTCCTTGCGCAGCACGGTCGAAAACAGCCGCACAAGCTGTTTGCGCCCAATCGGCGTACCCATATAGAACCAGGTGCCATCTGCCTTGATTTCCATATCGAGATCGCCGCAAAAGTCAGGGTTCCAGCGCTCAACAGGCGGGATTCCGCGCTCTTTCGTCGCCGGACCGCTTTGCGCATCCGCATGGGCGCGCGCAATCAGGGCTTCCAGCCCGCCAGTTCCTTCCGCGGTGCGCATCGAACTTTGCGGCGCGTCTTTGCCTTCAGGGGTGCTTTTTATCATCCGACTCGGTTATTCCTGCTCGAATGTGTTTAATATGCTCGAAGTCATGAAATAGTCACCGTTTCGCGGCTTGTCAGCACTATATGCGATTTATAAGGCACTTCCGCCAGAGCGGTCATATTGCGAGGTCCACATGAGCGTTATCGTTACGCCTGAAACCGCCAATCCCGAACAGATCGTCGCGGAGGCCGAACGGGCGCTCGCGGACATCGCACGCATCAAGGAAAGCGTCGGGACTGTGATCTTCGGTCAGGAAAACGTGATCGAGCGCACGCTCGTCGCCGTTCTGGCTGGCGGGCACGCCTTGCTGGTCGGCGTACCGGGTCTCGCCAAGACCAAGCTGGTCGAAACGCTGGGCACCGTGCTCGGCCTTTCCGGCCAGCGCATCCAGTTCACGCCCGACCTGATGCCATCCGACATCATCGGTTCGGAAGTCATGGAACAAGATGCCGACGGGCGCCGCTCCTTCCGCTATCTCAAGGGCCCGATCTTCGCGCAGCTCCTGATGGCTGACGAAATCAACCGTGCTTCGCCGCGCACGCAGTCTGCGCTTTTGCAGGCCATGCAGGAATATCATGTCACGGTCGCGGGCCAGCGCTACGACTTGCCCGCACCGTTTCATGTGCTTGCGACACAGAACCCGCTGGAACAGGAAGGCACCTATCCGCTGCCGGAAGCCCAGCTCGATCGCTTCCTGATGCAGATCGACATTCTCTATCCGGAACTGGATGCGGAACGCCGCATTCTTCTGGAAACAACCGGCGTTTCCGAGGCCAAGGCCTATGAGATCATCAACGCCGAACGGCTGATCGAAATGCAGACTTTAGTGCGACGCATGCCGGTGTCGGAAAGCGTTGTGGAAGCAATCCTCAAGCTGGTGCGCTCCGCCCGTCCCGATGCCGATAACGACCATGCGAAGAAGCACATCGCCTGGGGTCCCGGCCCCCGCGCCAGCCAGGCATTGATGCTCTGCGCACGCGCTCGCGCGCTCTATGAAGGCCGTCTCGCCCCATCCGTAGACGACGTGAAGGCACTGGCCGAGCCAGTCCTTCAGCACCGCATGGCGCTCAACTTTGCTGCGCGCGCCGACGGCATGCATATTCGTGACGTCATCGCAAATTTGGTAAAGGCTGCCGTCTGATGGTCATTGGCGCAGAAGTTTCCACCGCAGATCGCAAGGAGACACTTGCTCGCGCCCGTGCGCGGGCAGCGGCTATCCCCGATCTGCTGGTTGAAGCTCAGCGCGTGGTCAACACCGTCATGAATGGCTGGCACGGACGGCGCAAACGCGGTCCCGGCGAAAATTTCTGGCAGTTCCGCCCCTATGTGGACGGCGAATCCCTTGCCCGTATCGACTGGCGGCGTTCCGCGCGCGACGATCATACCTATGTCCGCGACCGCGAATGGGAATCCGCCCATACGGTCTGGCTCTGGTGCGATTTCTCGCCCTCAATGCTCTATCGCTCGCAGCTCGCGCCTGTTTCCAAGGAAGCGCGTTCGCTCGTGCTGACGCTCGCTCTTGCCGAACTTTTATCGCGCTCGGGCGAACGCATTGCCTTTCCGGCGCTGATCCAGCCTTTTTCTGCCCGCAACGGAGCTGAACGTCTGGCGGCAGCGCTGATGCACGAAGCGCCGGTTGCAGCACTGCCCGACATCACCCAGATCCGCCGTTTTTCGGAAGTCGTCCTCGTATCGGATTTCCTGCATCCGTTCGATGAACTGACCGATCTTCTCGACCGTCTGGCACAACGCGGTGTCCGCGCGCATCTGGTTGAAGTTGCCGATCCTGCCGAAGAAACATTTCCCTATTCGGGCCGCACCGAATTCCGCGATCCTGAAACCGGCGCCACGCTCGTCGCCGGTCGGGCCGAAACCTATGCGGACGATTATCGCCGCCTCTACATTGCGCGCCGTGAAACCCTGTCGGATTTCTGCAAGCGGCTCGGCTGGAGCTATACGGTCCACCGGACAGACAGGCCGACGGCGGAAGCACTGGCACGGCTTCACGATGCGCTGAGCACCAGCGGAAACTTGAGCGCCGCCCTGCCTGCAGCGGGAGGCGCGCGCACATGAATTTTCTGCCGCTCGCCTTCGGTTCGCCGCTCATTCTCGCGGGGCTGATCGCCCTGCCGGTCATCTGGTGGCTTTTGCGCATGACGCCGCCGCGTCCGCAGGAAGAAACCTTTCCGCCGCTTCGCATTCTGGCGCAGGTTTTCAAGCGCGAGGAAGTGCCGTCGAAAAGTCCATGGTGGATGACGCTGCTGCGGCTGCTGATTGCCGCGCTCGTCATTCTCGCACTTGCCTCGCCGGTCTGGAATCCGCGTCCGGTCGCGCTGTCCGGCAATGAGCCGCTTGCCATCGTCATCGACAATGGCTGGGCTTCCGCCGAGGACTGGCAACAGCGGGTCAATGCTGCCGAAAAACTCATCTCCGATGCAGAGGGCAGCAATGCTCCGATCTACATCGTGGGTTCGGCGGAACCGGCCAACGCCGAAATCGGCCCCTATGACGGCAAGAGTGCTGCCGAGCGCCTTCAGGCACTGGAGCCGCGCCCGATCCCGGTTGACCGCAAGTCGGCAATGGACCGACTGGCTTCCACCTTGCCCGCGGATACAAAGGTCCGCCTTGCCTTCATGAACGACGGACTGGCATCATCAGATGATGCGGAAACCTTCGCAGAACTGGACAAGTCGGGGCATCTCGCCTCCGTTCTCTGGTATGGCGCGAGCCTCAGCCGCACTTTGGCGCTGACCGGCATAGACAACAAGGCTGACAGTCTGGAAGCCGTCGCCATCCGCCCGGAAGGCGTATCGGCTCCGCGCACGCTCACTGCCGCTGCCTATGACGACAAGGGACGCCGCATCGCCGAGGCGCCGCTTTCCTTCGCGCTTGGAAGTGCGGAAGGCACGGCACGGTTCAACCTGCCAGTGGAGCTTCGCAACGATTTCCGCCTGATCCGTGTCGATGGTATCGAACAGGCAGGCGCAACACGGCTGATTGATGCAGGATCGGAACGGCGCACCGTCGGCCTTATCGCCAGCGGTGACGGCGATCTGGCGCAGCCCCTTCTCTCGCCGCTGCATTATATTTCCCGTGCCCTGTCGCCCTATGTCAATCTGATCGAACCACGTTCTGCCGATCTTCTGCAATCCGTGCCGGAAGTGCTGGATGCAAAGCCGTCGATCCTCATCATGGCCGATATCGGCACGCTGCCACAGCCTGTCACCGAACAGCTTTCCAAATGGATCGAGGACGGCGGCACGCTGGTGCGGTTCGCAGGCCCGCGCCTTGCCGGTGCCAGCGACAATGATCCGCTTCTGCCGGTGAAATTGCGCAAGGGCGAGCGCGCCTTGGGCGGCACGCTGTCCTGGTCCGAACCGCAGAAGCTGCGCATTTTTCCTGACAAGGGACCTTTTGCCGGTCTGGCTGTCCCCGATGATGTGACCGTCACCCGGCAGGTTCTTGCCGAGCCGTCGTTCGATCTCAACGACAAGGCTTACGCCGTTCTTCAGGATGGAACGCCGCTTGTGACCGGCGAACAGCGCGGACGCGGCAATATCGTGTTGTTCCACATCTCTCCCGATGCCAGCTGGTCGAGCCTGCCCATTTCGGGTTCCTTCGTGGAAATGCTGCGCCGCATCGTGTCGCTGTCACAGAGAACCGGCGCGCAGGAAAATCAGGCTTCGGTCTCTCTGCCGCCCTACCAGCTGCTTTCGGCTTCCGGCGCGCTGACCCCGCCGACATCCGAGGCCAAGCCACTGATCGTCGAAAAGAACAAGCAGGCCAGCGTCAGCATCAACACGCCGCCCGGCTTTTATGGCAATGAGGACGGCTTGAAAGCGCTCAACATCTTCGAAGGTGCGAACATCAAGCTGCAACCCATTGCCCAGCCGACACTTTCCGTCGGAATAACACCTGCCTCCTATACATCGGACCAGTCGATTTCACTGGCGGGTCCATTCTTTGCGATCGCCGCAATGCTTCTCGCACTCGATACGCTTTTGATGCTGTGGCTGCGCGGGGCCTTCCGTCGCCGCATGAAAGTGCGTGCCAAGGTGGCGGGAATAGCTGTTCTGTTGGCCGGTTCCCTCGCCTTCAACCTTCTTCCTTCCGGAATGGGCGAAGCAAAAGCACAGACTCAATCCCAGTCTGGGGCTCAAGAGCAGGTGCATGACGACAGCAAGCCCGGAGACGAGGCGATCATCAACTCCGTCTCGCAGACGCATCTTGCCTATGTCATCACCGGCAGCGCCCAGACCGACGACATCAGCAAGGCAGGCATGCGGGGCTTGAGCTTCGCGCTGATGGACAAGACCGCACTCGAACCGGGCGACCCTATCGGCGTCGACCCCGCCAAGGACGAACTGGCCTTTTATCCGCTGATCTACTGGCCTATCGACCCGCAGGCACCGATGCCGAGCCCGGAAGCGATTGCCAATGTCGATGCCTATATGCAGCAAGGCGGCACCGTGCTTTTCGACACGCGCGACCAGTTGCAGGCCGGAGCCAGCCTCGATCCGTCCGCCTCACCCGCCAACCAGCGCCTGCGCGCCATTCTCGACGGCATGAACGTTCCGCCGCTGGAACCCGTGCCTGACGATCATGTGCTGACCAAATCCTTCTTCATCATGCCCGATTTTCCGGGTCGCTATGAAGGAAGCCCACTGTGGGTGGAGGCTTCGACACCGAACGCTTCGCCACGGGAGCGCCCCGTGCGCACCGGCGACGGCGTGACGCCGATCATGATTACAGCCAATGATTTCGCTGGCGCATGGGCTGTGGATGAGCAAGGCAATCCGCTGCTCCCGACTGTGCCAAACGATCCGATGCAGCGCATCTATGCCATTCGCGGCGGCGTGAATATCGTGATGTATATGCTGACCGGCAACTACAAATCCGATCAGGTCCACGCCAAGGACCTCATCGAACGGCTGGGGAACTAGCATGATGTTTTGCAGCCACGTCATCGCCCGATCCCGCTTCTCTTTTCCCCTCGTCGTGAACGCGAACGGCGGTAGGAGGTGAGAATGGATATCGAATTCGAACCGTTCCTCTCCACGCCCTGGCTGATTGCCATCCTCGTGCCGCTGGCGCTGTTGGTGCTGGCCACGATTGCGTTACGGATGCGCGGCGGTCTGATCCGTCTGCTGGCTGCGGCGGCACTTGCGCTCGCGCTTTTCAATCCCGTCATCATCAATGAAGAACGCGAACCGCTGAAAAGCGTGGTCTCGGTGGTCGTAGATCGCAGCCAGAGCCAGGAACTCGGCAGCCGTCGTGCCGACACTGATGCTGCCTTGAAGGCGGTGCAGGACCAGCTTGCCACCATGCCGCAGTTTGAAACCCGCGTGGTAGAAGCAGGTAAGCCCGGCGAAAACGAAGACGGTTATGCAACCCGGCTTTTTGGGCCGCTGGCACGTTCGCTTCTCGACGTGCCACCGTCCCGCGTCGCGGGCGCGATCATGATTACCGACGGTCAGGTGCACGACATCCCAGGTAACAAGAATGCGCTCGGCTTCGATGCGCCGCTGCATGGTCTCGTGACCGGAAAGCCGGACGAATTCGACCGCCGCATCCGCTTCAACAAGGCACCGCGTTATGGCATCAGCGGCAAGCCGCTCGAAATGTCGTTTACGGTGATCGATGAAGGCAAAAACCTCGGCAGCCCTGCGCCGGTCGAAATCCGCGTCAATGGCGAAACCGTCAGCGAGGAAGAAGCGCAGGTCGGGCAGGAAACACCCGTCACCATCACCTTGCCGCGCGCCGGTGTCAACATTGTCGAAATCGCCACGCCAGCGCTTCCCGGTGAAGTAACAGACACCAACAATCGCGCTGTCGCAACCGTGGACGGCGTGCGCGAGAACCTGCGCGTGCTGCTCGTTTCCGGTGAGCCGCACAATGGTGAACGCACATGGCGCAACCTGCTGAAATCCGATGCCGCCGTCGATCTCGTTCACTTCACCATTTTGCGCCCGCCGGAAAAGCAGGACGGCACTCCGATCAACGAATTGTCGCTGATCGCTTTCCCGACCCGCGAACTCTTCGTGGACAAGGTCAACGAGTTCGACCTCATTATTCTCGACCGCTATCAGCACCGCGATGTGCTGCCGCTCCTCTATTACGATTACATTGCGCAATATGTGGAGAATGGCGGTGCCTTGCTGGTCGCAGCCGGCCCGGAATATGCAGGCGAAATGTCGATTGCCCGCACGCCGCTTTATAGCGCCCTGCCCGCCATGCCGACTGGTGCCGTGACGGAAAAGGCGTTCTATCCACGCCTCACGACGATCGGCAAACGCCACCCCGTCACGCGCGGGCTTGATGGCAGCGAACAGGAGCCGCCGCACTGGAGCCGCTGGTTCCGCACCATCGACATCACCGCGCCGCAGGGCGAAACAGTGATGAGTGGCGCGGACAACAAGCCGTTGCTGGTTCTCAACCGCGTCGGAAAAGGCCGCGTCGGCATGTTCCTCTCCGATCAGGGCTGGCTTTGGGCGCGCGGCTTCGAAGGCGGCGGCCCTTATGCTTCGCTCTATCGCCGTATCGCCCATTGGCTGATGCAGGAGCCGGAACTGGAGGAAGAGGCGCTGACCGCCTCAGGCAATGGCCGCACCCTTTCCATCCGCCGCCAGACCATGGGCGACAATCCGGGTGTTGCAACCGTCTCGACCCCATCCGGCAAGGAATTGCAGGTCAATCTTGCGCCCAGCAAGCCAGGCCTGTTTGAAGGTTCGCAGCAAACGGACGAGATCGGCATCTTCCGGGTGAAAAACGGCGATCTGGAAGCACTGGCCCATGTCGGGCCGATCGATGCGCCGGAATTTGCGGACAGTATCTCCACAACGGATCGTTTGAAGCCGCTCGCTGAAGCGGCCGGTGGCTCGGTCCATCGCGTGCATGCAAGTGCCGATAGTTCGGTCCGGGTTCCCACGATTACCGCAATCAGCGGCAACCGTAGCGCCAGCGGCAACGACTGGATTGGCCTGCGTGAAACCTCGGATACGCAGCTGAAAAGCGTCAATCGCCTGCCGTTGTTCTCCGGCTTCCTGGCGCTCGGCCTGCTGCTCTTCGTCTTCGGCAGCATGTGGTATCGCGAAGGGCGGTAAACCGCCCCTCGCTTTCCCCTCATTTAACTATTTTGCCCGGTTGGCGTGGCGCACGATGCCGCTGACACCGTTCAGCGCACCGGTTGCGAGTTCGCAGGCAAGCATCCGGCGCGGATCGACCGATGCTGGCATGACCATGGAGCCAGCAGGCACCATCTTGAAACCGAACGGACCGTAGTAGGGCTCGTCGCCGACGAGAATAACCAGCTTGTGACCGGCCTTCTTCGCCGCTTCCAGCGACATGCGCATCAGCTTGCCGCCAATGCCCCGCTTCTTCCACTCAGGCCGCACAGCAAGTGGTCCAAGCAGGAGTGCGGGCGTCTTGCCGACGATAACCGGCGTCTGCCGTACTGAGCCAACGACGATGCCGCCCATCAGCGCAACGAAGGAAAGGTCGAGGGCGTGCGGACCACCTTCACGGATAAAATGCGCGGCCCGGGTAAACCGGCCGGGTCCGAAGGCTTCGGCATTGATGGCTTCGATTTCAATGTCGTGCGCCGGGCATTCCTGCGCGTAGGTCAGTTCAAGCTGCTGCATGGGCTTAGATCGCAATAGGAGAAGTCGGGGACCATCAGGTCAATGGAATGCATTCCGCGCTTGGGCGCGGTTCAAGTTTCATCGTCGGATGAAAAGCATTTCCATTAATCGTTCTCCTTGGCGGTCGGCGTTTGAATGACCGCAATTTGGAAGTTGCATTACACCAAAATGGACAGAGGTAAAACTATTTTTTTCAAAATGGCGGCTTAGACTGATCTTTTTGGAACCGTTACGCACTGTTCACGGCTTGCAATGCTGCAAAATGGCGGTTCTCGCCCTATTCTCTTTGCAAAAGGAGAAATCACATGGGACTTCTGGTCGATGGCAAGTGGCACGATGTCTGGTACGACACCGAGAGCACGAAAGGCCGCTTTGAACGTTCGAAATCACAATTCCGCAACTGGGTAACGGCAGACGGCAGCGCCGGTCCGACGGGCGAAGGCGGCTTCAAGGCTGAGCCTGGGCGCTACCATCTCTACGTTTCATATGCCTGTCCGTGGGCGCATCGCACGCTGATCTTCCGTGCCCTGAAGGGACTTGAAGATGTCATCTCGGTATCGGTCGTGGACTACCTGATGGCGGAAGAAGGCTGGACCTTCTACGGCACGACCGGCAGCACCGGCGATGCACTTTACGGTGCAAAGCGTTTGCATGAAATCTACACTCGCGCCGATCCAAACTATTCCGGCCGCGTCACGGTGCCGGTGCTCTGGGACAAAGAGCAACAGACAATCGTGTCCAACGAGTCAGCGGAAATCATCCGCATGCTCAACACCGCTTTCAACGATTTCGGTGACGCTTCGCTCGACTTTTATCCGGAAGCGTTGCGCGGTGAAATCGATGCCCTCAACGATTTCATCTACCCCAATATCAACAACGGGGTTTATCGCGCCGGTTTCGCCACCACGCAGGAGGCCTATGAGGAAGCGTTCGGGCAATTGTTCGCGGCACTCGATTCGCTTGAGGATCGGCTTTCGCGCCAGCGTTATCTGACCGGCGACCGCCTGACAGAAGCGGACTGGCGGCTGTTCACGACGCTCTTGCGTTTCGATCCGGTCTATGTTGGCCATTTCAAGTGCAATCTGCGCCGTATTGCCGATTACCCGAACCTTTGGAATTACACGCGTGAACTCTATCAGGTGCCGGGCGTGGCCTCGACCGTGAACATGGAGCACATCAAGGGCCACTATTATCGCAGCCACAAGAACATCAATCCGACGGGCATTGTGCCGCTCGGACCGGAGATCAACTTCTCTGCGCCGCATGACCGGGGTCGGTTTCCGAAAGCCTGACCAAACGGGACTGCGTTTTTCCTGCAACACTATTGTTAGAACATCAGCACTCTCTCAAATCTCTTGCGCCCCTTTGATTTCGATCAATGGGGCGTTTCGTTGCGCGGTCCAGATTGCACACATCACTACCCCCCAAGGCTAACAAGACTGACAAGACCGAACACGACTTAAGGAGAGAGAAGATGAACCGCTTCACGAGGGGATTGCTGGCCGCAACCGCGCTGACCTTTGCCGCGCCGGCAGCATTTGCTGCGGACGCCGTGGTAGCACAGCCTGCATCTGAAATTCAGGCCATTCCGGAAGCCCTGTCGCCATGGCAGATCCGTGTGCGCGCACTCGGCGTCATCCCCCAGAATTCCGGCTATGTGAACGGCATTTCGGGTTCTGATCTCGACTATTCGAAGTCGATCACACCTGAACTCGACATCACCTATTACTTCACCGATAATTTCGCTGCCGAACTCATTCTCGGCACGACCTATGCCAATATCAATGGCGCCGGTTCAATCGACGGATTGGGCAAGATCGGCAAGGCATGGATTCTGCCTCCGACCCTCACCATGCAATATCACTTCACCAATTTCGGCGCCTTCAAGCCTTATGTCGGCGCGGGCGTGAACTACACCATGTTCTACAATCAGGATGCGACTGGCGTTGAATATCTCAAGGTCAAGAATGCATTCGGCGGCGCGCTGCAGATTGGCTTCGACTACATGCTCAACGAGCATTGGGGCGTGAACTTCGACGTCAAGAAGCTGTTCCTGGAGCCCAAGTTCGATGCCACCCTGATCGGCGGCACGGAAGTCAGCGGCAAGGCCAAGCTCAATCCATGGCTGATCGGTACGGGTGTTACCTACCGCTTCTAAAATTACGCATGTCACGGTGAAGGCGCAGCCAATGTGCCTTCACCAAAGCGGAAGCGGTTCCAGATCGTGAAGCGCTTCCTGCAGACGCCGCTTGGTTGACGGCGTCGTCCCTTCCGGCAAATCGTCCAGAGGAAAGAAACCGCATTCTGCGATTTCCCGGTCCGGCAAACGCGGGGCCGTCTGTTCGAATTTCCTGCATACATAAAGCGCCACGTGGTCGCGCGGCGACGCATGCGCATTCTTGTAAAGCGCAAAAAGCTGCGGTGGGCCTTTCAGAACGATGTTGGCCTCCTCGCGCAGTTCCTTTTCCAGCGCCTGCCCGAAGGTCTCGCCGCGTTCGACGCCTCCGCCCGGCAATTGCCATCCGGGGACATAGGTATGCTTCACAAGAAAAACGGAATTCTTCTTTTCATCGAAGACAATAGCCCTGACGCCCAGCGTCATCGGACGTCGCATTAGAAAATAAGTATGAAATATGAAATGACGAAAGCGCATACCGTCTCTCCGCGAGGCAATATACCTCTATCCAAAACAGCAATGACATCAACAAAAAGTCGCTAAACAGGTTTCGGTTTCACGCATTATCCAGTAAATGGGCCTTATGTTTCGTCTCGCCCATATCTCCGATATACACCTTTCGCCTCTGCCGCGCGTGCGATATCGCGAATTGGCATCGAAGCGTATCACCGGCTATATCAACTGGCTGCGCAATCGCAAAAATGCGATGCACGGAACCGTGCTGGACACTCTCATTGATGATATGCAGGCGCAAACGCCGGATCATATCGCGGTGACGGGCGATCTCGTCAATCTGGCGCTCAATCTCGAAATCGATATTGCCCACGACTGGTTGTCCAAACTGGGTAGTCCGGACGATGTATCGGTCGTTCCCGGTAATCATGATGCCTATGTTCCGGGCGCGCTCGACAAGTCGTGCCGGAAATGGGAACCGTGGATGCGCGGCGACGGCATCGACAACAAAGACAATCGCCCGCAATTTCCCTATATGCGCGTGCGCGGACCCATTGCGCTGATCGGCGTTTCGTCAGCGCGTGCGACGGCCCCCTTCATGGCGAGCGGCGACTTCCGGTCTGAACAAGGAAAACGTCTGGCCGCAATGCTGGATGAAGCTGGCGCTCGTGGGCTCTTCCGTATTGTGATGATCCATCATCCGCCGATCTATGGTGCAACGCCTGCCCATAAACGCCTCTATGGTATTCGCCGTTTCCAGAAGATCATACGCAAACACGGTGCAGAGCTGGTTCTTCACGGCCATACGCATCTTATCACGCATTACGAGATCGACGGGCCGAACGGCAAGATTCCCGTTATCAGCGTGCCGTCTGCAAGCCAGAATTTCGGCGGCCATAAACCGGCTGCCCGCTATAATATATTCAATATCGATAAGCGGTCTGACGGCAGCTGGTCATGCCTCATGGAAGAGCACGGCGTTTCCGATGCCAGCGAGAAAATAACCAAGCTCAACGAGCGCGTGCTTTATTAACTCCAAAACAAAAACGGCGCCGAAGCGCCGTTTCTTGTCCGATTTTGGCTGATTCCCTAAAGTTGACGCAGTTTTCGCCGGGAACGGCAGCTCCAACTGATTTCTAAGAATTGCGGAACGTGATGTTGCACCCCTTCTGTCCTGCAGCTCGTTCCAGAGCCTGCATCTCGCCCTTTAGACGAGCAACTTCCGCAGCCTTGACACCATTTCCCTCATTGAACAGCAATACTGGCCAGAACAACACCAGACCGACGCCTGTTTTGATTGCATCATTTTTTGCTGCCGAGTTTTGACGCCCAACCGCCGTCGCCGCGCTGGCAGAAAGACGAACACCTTCTTCTTTGAGAGCACGACAGGAAAGAGAACCATAAGCCGCTGATGATGCGTAACTTGGTTCAATTTTATTTGCCTGCGACGCACATCCGGAAATAACGGTTAAAGAAACAACACATAGTAAAAAACGATTCATTGAACACCAATTAGTTTTAAATAATACACTAATCGATCTAAATGAAACGTTATCACATTTCAAAGGCTAATAATTGGAGGCTATTTTCGTGAACCGCCTCAACAATTGATAATTACCACAAGATAGGAAAAAGGCGGCACGATGTGCCGCCTTTCACTAGCGTTATGCTATTGAAACTACTTACCAATCACCCGGTTGACAGCTGAGACAATAGCTTCCAGCGACGCGCTGACGATATTGTCGTTGATACCGGCGCCGAACAGCTTGCCGCCCGGATGAGCCATTTCGACATAGGAGATGGCCGAAGCATCCGAACCCTGCTGTAGCGAATGTTCGGAATAGTCAACGACCGACATCTTCACGCCGAGATATTTCGACAGCGCGTCGACAAAGCCGTCAATCGGTCCCGTTCCCTTGCCCTCGATATTCTTGGTCACGCCGTTATCGGTGATTTCGGCGGTCAGGATACGACGGCCCTTCTGTTCCGGATCGGGCATGGTGTGATGATCGACGAACTTGATGCGGGCATTGGGCTGCGTCACATAGAGCTGCTGGAACGCCTCGTGAATGCGCTTCGACGGCAGTTCCTTGCCTTCTTCATCGGTAATGTTCTGGATGATCTCGCGGAACTCGACCTGCAGGTTGCGCGGCAGGTTCAAGCCATAATCCGCCTGCAGGATATAGGCGATACCGCCCTTGCCCGACTGCGAATTGATGCGAATGATCGCTTCATAGGAACGGCCCACATCCTGCGGGTCGATCGGCAGATAGGGCACTTCCCAGATCGGCGAATTGGCCGAACGGCGCGCCTTCATGCCCTTGTTGATCGCATCCTGATGCGAGCCGGAGAAAGCCGTATAGACCAGCTCGCCGACATAAGGATGACGCTCGGCAATCTTCAACTGGTTCGAATATTCATAGACTTCCTTCATCCGGTTGATGTCGGTGCAGTCCAGCTCAGGGTTCACACCCTGCGTATACATGTTGAGCGCCAGCGTCACCACATCGACATTGCCGGTGCGTTCGCCATTGCCGAACAACGTGCCTTCAACGCGGTCGGCACCAGCCATCAAGCCCAGTTCGGTTGCAGCAATGCCCGTGCCACGGTCATTATGCGGGTGCAGCGAGACAATCAGGTTCTCACGATTGTCGAGGTTGCGGCACATCCATTCGATCTGGTCGGCATAGATGTTCGGCGTGTTCATCTCGACGGTCGAAGGCAGGTTGACGATCAGCTTGTTGTCTGCGGTCGGCTTCACGATCTCGATGACCGCATTGCAGATTTCCAGCGCCACATCCAGCTCAGTGCCGGTAAAGCTTTCGGGCGAATACTGGAAGCGATAACCGCCCCCCGCTTTCGCAGCCATATCCATGATCATCTTTGCAGCGTCGGTCGCGATCTGCTTGATACCGCCAACATCCTTGGCGAAGACCACGCGGCGCTGCAATTCACTGGTGGAATTGTAGAAATGGATGATCGGCGACTTGGCGCCTTCAAGCGCTTCGAAAGTGCGCGTGATCAGTTCTGGGCGGCACTGGACCAGAACCTGCAAATCCACTTCGTCGGGAACATTGCCCTGTTCGATGGCCCAGCGGCAGAAATCGAAATCCGTCTGCGAAGCGGACGGAAAACCGATTTCGATTTCCGGGAAACCCATATCGACCAGCAGGCGGAACATGCGCTCCTTGCGGTCATGGCCCATGGGGTCGATCAAGGCCTGATTGCCATCACGCAGATCGACCGAACACCAGATCGGTGCCTTTTCGATACGCTTGGACGGCCAGGTGCGGTCATCGAGCTGCGGAACCGGGAAAGGCGAATATTTGCTGCCTGCAGTAGGCATGCCTTTGCGCTCGGAAATGGATTTCGATTGCGGCGTGGCGACGGACTGATTCATTTTCGTTTCCTCCCGGCTTTCGACGGCATTCAAGCCCGTCAAGCGCGGATACTACTGATCGATTATAAGGGTTTTCTGGAAAGGAGCACAGGCCTGCGACCGGAGATCGACCGCCGGACGCTCCTTTCAGCGAGCCCGGCGATCGCCGCTAAGGCCGAGGGTAAGAAGCGAGTTTAGAACGCAAACATCAACGCGCGCGCCGAAGGCGGCTGCGGAATGTTCCAAGGATGTTGCGTTTCTGATCGTCATGGAAAAGCTTTTACACGCGCGATTTGTACTGTGCAAGACAGTATTTCATTCAGGCGAAGGGCACCGCGCTGGTTCCCGGCGGCAGCTTTGCCTCATCCTCCGGCTCGACGTGGATCACCACGCGCGCGCTGTCGATCTGCTTCTTCAGGGCATCTTCGATACGGTCGCAAATCACATGGGCATCGCCGACGCTCATTTCCGCCGCAACGACCAGATGAAACTCGATGAAGGTTACACGGCCAGCGATACGGGTCTTCAGGTCATGAACTTCGATAGCGCCGCCCGCATTGGCCGAAATCACATCGCGAATGCGCATTTCCTCGGTCGGCTCGACGCCGATATCCATCAATCCCTGCACCGAGGAATTGATGACATGCCAGCCCTGCCAGAGAATGTTGATTGCCACCAGAATAGCAAGCAGCGGGTCGAGTATGGCCCAACCGGTCACGACCGCACCGACAAGACCGACCAGAACGCCCACGGAGGTGAACACATCGGTCATGATGTGCTTGCCGTCGGCTTCCAGCGCAGGTGAGCGGAACTTGCGACCAGTGCGAATCAACAATGATGCCCACAAGCCGTTTATGACTGCGGCTACCGTGTTGATGCCAAGGCCAAGCCAGGGTTCATCGAGCGTTCGCGGTGATTGAAGCGCAAACCAGGCTTCGCGGAAGATCAAAAGTGCGGCGACCGTAATCAGAACGCCTTCCACGACAGCCGAAATATACTCGGCCTTGTGATGACCGAAGGGATGATTGTCATCGGCGGGCAGATAGCTGACGCGAATGGCCCACCAAGCGCCGATTGCCGCGATCACATTGACGATGGATTCCAGCGCGTCCGAATAAAGGGCCACGGAACCGGTCAATGCATAGGCCAGATATTTCAGACCCATCACACCAAAAGCAACGGGAATAGACCAAGCGGCAAGCCGCCGAACCTTTGCACTCGCGTCCATGATGAACCTTTGAATATCGTTATCTTGTCCCGAAATCGAGACGGGCCTACGCACAGCCCTTCACTCATTTGCTAGAGCGCGATTCGATCTGATTGAATCAGATCGGCGCTCTACGTGTTTGTTTTGAACCGCGCATCTGATCCGAAAACCGTTTCACACTTTTCGGGATACGCTCCAGCGCGCGGGACACATCCACAACGCATCTGGCATATGCAGCAGCAATTCACCGCCGTTCTATACCCCAGAAAAGCGAAACTTCGTACCCCTGTTTTTTCAGTTACGGCATTTAATTTTCTCCTGCAAATGCAAGGCATTACAGTTGCAAATGAGTTGCCAAAGCAGGCAATGGGCAAGCATAGCAAGCGCACAAAAAAGCCAACCGCAGCGATGGCTGCGGCTGGCTCGAAATCGGAACGAAAAGCGTTCGATCAGTAGTTGGTACGGCGCGCCTTGTTCTTGCCCGCCAGATGCGTCACCACATTCTCGATCATGCGCATTCCGGCATTATGACCAAGGGTCATGATGGATTCCGGATGGAACTGAACGGCGGCAACCGGTTCCTTCTTGTGCTCGAAAGCCATGATGACACCGTCTTCCGTTTCCGCTGTGACCAGGAAATCGTCCGGCAGACGTTCCGGATCGGCGAAGATCGAATGATAGCGCCCGACCGTCACTTCTTTTGGCAGGCCCGAGAATATCCGCTCCGGCTTCGACACGCGAATGCGCGACGGCTTGCCGTGCATCGGAATACGCAACTGGCGCAGCGTACCGCCATAGGCTTCTGCCAGTGCCTGCAATCCAAGACAGACACCGAAGATCGGCAGTTCCCGCTTGCGCGCCTTGTCGATGGTCGCCTTACAATCGAAATCCTGCGGCGTGCCCGGTCCGGGTGACAGAACCACGAGGTCAGGCTTGACCCTGTCGAACACATCTTCGGCAACAGGCGAACGCACCGTCGAGACCGTAGCGCCGGTCTGGCGGAAATAATTGGCGAGCGTGTGCACGAAGGAATCTTCATGATCAACAAGCAGGATCGATATCCCCTCACCCACCTTTGCCGCCACGCGTTCTTCGGCAATTTGATTGCTCTTCTGCGCTTCACGCACAGCCGAGATCATCGCCGATGCCTTCAATTCAGTTTCGGCTTCTTCCTCTTCCGGATTGGAATCGAACAGAAGCGTTGCACCAGCCCGAATTTCGGCCACGCCATCCTTCACGCGGATGGTGCGCAGCGTCAGGCCGGTGTTCATGTCTCCATTGAAGTGCATCATGCCAATGGCGCCGCCATACCATGCGCGCGGGCTACGTTCGTTTTCCTCGAGGAAACGCATCGCCCACAGCTTCGGTGCGCCGGTCACGGTCACAGCCCATGCATGGCTGAGGAACCCGTCGAAAGCATCCATGCCGTCGCGAAGCCGCCCTTCAATATGATCGACCGTATGGATCAGGCGCGAATACATCTCGATCTGGCGACGACCGATGACGCGCACCGAACCCGGCTCGCAGACACGGCTCTTGTCGTTGCGGTCCACGTCCGAGCACATCGTCAGCTCGGATTCATCCTTCTTGGAATTCAGCAGTTTCAGAATCTGTTCCGAATCCGAAATCGCATCTTCGCCGCGCTTGATCGTGCCGGAGATGGGGCAGGTTTCGATACGCCGTCCGTTGACCCGCACAAACATTTCCGGCGATGCGCCGACCAGATATTCGTTGTCACCCAGATTGATGAAGAACGAATAGGGCGACGGATTAATCGTCTTCAACCGGCGGAAGATTTCCGATGGCGCGGTATGGCAGCGCTCATAGAAGGTCTGGCCCGGGACCACTTCAAAGAGGTCGCCGCGCTTGAAGCTTTCCTTGGCGCGCTCTACGAGTTTCGCATATTCGCCCGGATTGTGATCGCCGCGCGCAAGTTTGGCTTCCGATGGTTTGAAGGCCTGTGCAGGCGTTGCCCGTGCGAGACCATGCGTGGATGAGCCACCGCAGGCGAATTCATAACGATCCACCCAGGCACGCGCCGCATAGTGATCGGCCACGAAGATTTCATCCGGAATGAACAGCACCAGATCGCGCTGATCGTCGGGACGCTTCAGCTTGTACTGAACGGGATCGAACTGGAACGCCAGATCGTAACCGAAGGCACCGTAGAGGCCGAGATTGGCGTCTTCCTCAGAGAAGAACAGACCGACAATGGCGCGCAGAACGGTGAAGACCGAAGGCATACGCGAGCGCTCTTCCTCGGTGAAGGTTCCGCTCGGCTCGGCAATGGTCAGCTCAATGCGGTTTTCTTCGGCCTTGTCGACCGCCACCTCGGCAAGCGCCTTCACTGTGTCCAGGATAGGCCGCAGAAGAATGACGCCGCGGGCATTCAGCGCTTCGATGCGCATGGTACGGGCGCGCGAGGTGATGACCACCGGAGGATCGACGATAGCTGTGTCCCATCGCGTATAGCGGCCCGGATATTCGTAGTTCGACGAAAACACCGCACCACGCCGTTCGTTCAGCGCATCGATATAGGTCTCGATCGCGCCCTTATAGGCCGTGAGGTGACGCACGCGCTCGACGACGATGCCGCCTGCCGTCTCGTGCTGGAATATCTCGCTATCCGCAATCTTCGCATTCATGATCGGCTATCCCAAATCTCAACTGTTTCCGAATATTTCCAGAACCCGGTTTCCCCGCCAGTCTTATTCAAACAGCCAAACAAAAAGGCCGCCCGGATAATCCCAGCGGCCTGTTTTCTAAACGCAAATGCACAAACGCCTGCGTGGCCGCTTTTAGCGGGCCCACCACCAACCGTTGATGACGATATTGCGCGAAATGTTCATGGACGTACTGTTAGCGTTCAATGTGTTCGCTTGCAACCGGAAAATTCAGCCACCCAAATGTGCCACGCAGGCCATCTTCGGGACAGAGTTCCACAGGTCTCGCAAAAGAAAATCCGGACAGTTTGGGGCTGTCCGGACTTCCTCAGAACCGGGATAAACGAAACGGAAGGAATGGGACGATTCCTCCAGTTTCAAACACCCCCTTACCCCATGCCAAAATTTACAGGTGCAATATAACTTTCAGTATGCGCACTATCCTTATCACAGGTTGCGCATAATTTACAACCTGTGATTGTTATTTGCATATATGCTTACGTTTAAGCCGAATTCATCCGAGTAGTTCAAAAATTTGTAGGACCACCCAACAAGTTTCATCTTGCGTCGGGGACCGATTTCGGATTGATTTCCGTGGCAACTCAAACACATATGCAAAAATCAAGAACAGAGCCGTCACACATAAGCGGCCATTGGGGACAACTGATGAAGAATCTCGATGCGATGGACAGGAGTATTTTGCGCGCCCTTCAGGAGAACGGGCGTCTGACCAATACCGAACTGGCCGATCGCATAAATCTCTCGCAGACGGCAACTGCCGAACGCGTCAAACGACTGACCCGCGAAGGGTATATTCTCGGCTATTCGGCACGGCTTTCACCCAAGATGCTCGACCGGGCCATGCTGGTCTTTATCGAGATCAAGCTTGATCGCACCACGCCGGAAGTCTTTGAAACCTTCTCGACCTTCACCCGCAACAATCCCGACATTCTGGAATGCCACATGGTTGCGGGCGGCTTCGATTATCTCGTCAAAGCCCGTGTATCCGACATGGATCACTATCGGCGTTTCCTTTCGGAGGCGCTTCTTTCTCTGCCCGGCGTGCGGGAATCGCACACTTACGCCGTGATGGAGGAAGTGAAGGAAACCGCCTATATCGCCGTCTGAACCGGCGACAAGCCCTTCCTGAAGACATCGTTGCTGTCAGCAGAATGGCAGCAACGAACTCCCTACTTTTCACTTCCAACTTGCTATCGCTTATTTACGGGTATATACCCGCAATATGTCACATCCGTGTTTTTGTATCCTTCTGCGCCAGGCAGCCCGCAAGACATCGAGCGTCTATGACAACGCTCTGGCGCCGCTTGGCATCAATGTCGCGCAGTTCAGTACGTTGCGAAAAATCCGTCGTGCGGGTTCCATCTCGCTGACCGAGCTTGCACATCTGTCCGAGCTGGATCGGTCGACCATGGGCCGCAATGCGAAGGTTCTGCAGCGCATGGGGCTGATCGAGCCTGCGGCCAGCGACGACCATCGCGAGACCAGCGTGACGCTGACGGCAGACGGTCGCGATCTTGTGGAACGCGGCGGTCCGCTCTGGGATCAGGCGCAGGAAGAAATCGAAGCCAAGCTGGGAGAGGACGGCGTGGAACAGCTGGAAAGCCTGTTACGCAGCCTCGATTGACCGGAGACCGGTTGTCCCTTGACTGAAAACAATGACCTGAAGCCACGCGCCCGTTATGGAGCGAACGGTTTCGCCATCAAACGTATGGCTGGCCAAAAGCCAGCTTGAAACCAGCTTAAACCCGAAAGCGCCAAAGATGATTTCTGCCCGCCTTGCCAGCTTTCTCGCCCAGAGGAACATCCATTACGGATGGGTCGTCGCCGCCATCACCTTCCTGACCATGCTGGCGACAGCAGCTGCCATGGGGTCTGCGGGTATCCTGATCGAACCGCTCCAGCGTGAATTCGGCTGGACGAATGCGAATATCTCCTTCGCAATGGCGCTTCGCCTCGTTCTTTTCGGCCTGATGGGGCCGTTTGCGGCAGCCTTCATGAACCAGTTCGGCCTGCGCCGCGTGGTTGCAGCCGCTCTCATCATGATTTCACTGGGGCTTGTCGGTTCCATTTTCATGACCGAGGAATGGCAGATGGTTGCGCTCTGGGGCGTGGTGATCGGCCTTGGCACCGGCATGACGGCGCTCGTGCTCGGTGCAACCGTTGCAGCACGCTGGTTCGAAAAGCGGCGCGGTCTGGTCGTCGGCCTGATGACAGCCAGTAATGCCACCGGCCAGCTCGTCTTCATGCCGATCCTTGCCAGTGTCAGCCAGACCATCGGCTGGCGAACGTCGCTCACCATCGTCGTTTGCTTCCTTGTTGCCGCGCTTGTACTGGTTCTCGCTTTGATGCGTGACCATCCGGCGGATATCGGCTTGAAGCCTTACGGTCGCACGGCACCGCTCCCGGCACCCGGACCCAGAATGAGCTTCGGCACCATGCTGGCCTCACCCCTCGTCACGTTGCGCGAAGCGTCTTCAACGGCAACTTTCTGGGTCCTGTTCCTGACCTTCTTCGTCTGCGGCTTTTCCACGAACGGCCTGATCCAGACGCACTGGATCACGCTTTGCGGTGATTTCGGAATTGCGCCGGTCGGTGCGGCTGGCATCCTTGCCGTGATCGGCGCGTTCGACCTGATCGGCACGATCATGTCCGGCTGGCTTTCCGACCGGTTCGACAATCGCTGGCTTCTGTTCTGGTTCTATGCGCTGCGCGGTCTCTCGCTGATCTATCTGACCTTCACCGACTTCACCGTCTACGAACTGGCATTGTTCGCCGTCTTTTACGGGCTGGACTGGGTGGCGACCGTGCCGCCAACCGTCAAGCTCGCCGCCGAGCGCTTCGGCCCGGAAAAGGCCGGGCTGGTTTTCGGCTGGGTGTTCACCGGCCATCAGATCGGGGCCGCAGCCGCAGCCGCTTTCGCCGGGCTCGTGCGCACCGACTATGACAGCTACACCCCTGCCCTGATCCTCGCCGGTGCCATGTGTTTTGCCGCTGCGGCCATGGTGTTCATCATCAACCGTCCTGCTGCAAGGCCAGTCCTGCAGGCTTCATGATGCTATACGCTTCCTGCCCTTCCTGTTCAGTGCCAGCACGCCGAGACTGATCAGGAAGGCGGCGAGCGTGTCGGTCCAACCGGGCACCTCGCCCAGAAGAACAAGCGCCAGAACCAGAGTGATGACAGGGATCAGTGCTGATAGCGCTGCCCCTGCCGCCGTTCCCAGCAGCACAACGGCACGGTTGAAGGCAAAGACGCCAAAGGCCGAAGTAAGTACGCCCTGATAGAAACCCTGCAGGGCAATATCACCCCAGGATGTCGCGCCAAGCCCCTTGGGCAGGAAGAGCATATAGATCGGCAGATAGACAATTGCCGAGGTGACGGCCGCGATAGCGGTCGCATGCAGCCCGTCCATTCCCTTTCTGCGAAACACCATGACATAAATCGCCCACACGAGTGCCGCGACGAGAAAGAAAAAGTGCCCGAGCATTTCCGGTCCGCCCAGTTGCGACAGACCGGCGATCAGCATGGCGCCGATCAGGATCAGCACGACCCCGGACCAGCGCGACGGCGCAAGACGTTCCTTGAGAAGCGCCATACCCAGAACGGCAACCATTGCTGTCATCAGCCCCGGAATGAGCGCTGCTGCATGGGATACCGGAGCATATTGCAGACCACAGGTGGTCAGCAGCGCATAGGGAACACCTGCTCCGGAAACCAGAAGCACAAAGCCGAGCGGACCGAGCTTGCGAAAGCCGAACCCTTTCATCAGAACCACCGGCAACAGCACCAGCCCCGCCACGCCGAAACGCAACGCAATGATGTCGAAAGGCGTCAGTGCGGTCTTGAACCCGAAACGGGTCAGGACGAACGAACCGGACCACACGAGAACCCCGGACAGCCCCCAGGCCAGACCGCGTATGGTATCGGAAGTCGAGCTTGTCGGGGTGGTTTCGGTAATTGCCGTCATGGTCACTCGCTGCAGGATGAGGGAAGAGCGCAGACTATTGCATCCCTGATATGCGCAAGCGTCACGGATAAGCGAGATATGAGATATTAGAGTTTCTTATGCCGCTCTACTTCTGGCGTCCTGCGCCACGTCGCAGAACCGTTCGACCAGATGCCGGACCGGACTGTCGGCCCGAAAAACAATATAGACGGTGCGAAACGTCGGCGGATTGAGGCGGCGCGCCCGCAATCCGTGCAGATCGGCCCCCGGCAGACTGATTTCTGACAGAAGCGTCGTGCCGATGCCATGGCGCACCATTTCCAGCACCGTGGCAACGTCGCGGGTGCGCACCTGCTCGCTGCGCATTTCGCCGTCGCCATGAATGATCCTGTCGATAATCATTTCGCAGCCTGCTGCGGCGATCAACTGGCGATCCCGCAGGTCCCCGGCAGTGATTGTGTCGTTGCGCATGAAGGGGTCATCACGCCGTCCCACCACGACAAGTTCTTCACGGCCAACTTCCCGTGCTTCAAGCTCGGGCGTCGGCAGCGATGTAATGCCGAGATCGGCAATACCATCGCGCACCCATAGACTCACATCGTCGTGCCCGCCCTCGAAAGCGCTGAATTCAATGCCGGGATAAAGCCGCTGAAACGTCTTTCGCAGACCGGGCAGAACATATTCAAGCTGACTTGGAATTGCCGCGACGCGCAGCCGTTCGGGCGCGCTGGAAGCACTGCACCGTGCCTGCAGTTCTATCCGGTCGACTGCCGCGAGGGCGGCCTTGGTATCGGCAAGGATCGAATGCCCGAACGCCGTCAGGGCGGCTCCATCGCGCTTTCGCGCCAGCACATCGACCCCGAGGATTTTTTCCAATGTCGCAATCGCCTGACTGGCTCCCGATTGCGTGAGCCGCAAGCGCCGCGCAGCAGCACCGACACTGCCGGTTTCCGCGACAGCTTCAAGCAAACGTAACTGGACCAGACTGATCTTCATCGCTTTGGTTCCGGGCTTCGGTTCCGACTCAATCTTTCAATAATGCGTCGCCCCAGTCGGCGCGACGTGCCCAACGGAACAGATCGCCGTCGCGCTTGGTCAGAAGGCGTTCTTCCGCCCTGCCGTCATCCTTGCAGAGTTTAACCGAAACTTTGCCGCCGCCAACCCGTGTCGGCGCGATAACCCGCGCTTTCACTTCATCGACCGTCTCGCGCACCGCAGCAAGATAGATGAACTTCTCATCCTCCCACGGCACTTCGGCTTCCTTGGTCAGACGATGAATACGCGAGCGCGCAACGCGGCGCGAAAAATGGCACCAGTCAGGGGTGACCAGCGGGCAATCGAGCTGGTGCGGACAAGGCGCTGCAATGTTTGCGCCTTCCGCAATAAGCGCCCGGCGTGCATCGAGAATGCGCTGCCAGCCTGCCGGTGTGCCGGGTTCCACGATCACCAGCATTTGCCGTGCCGACGCCCACAAGCGCTCAATCAGTGCCTGCCGCTTTTCAGGAGCAAGCTCGTCAAGCACATAGGCAATGGTCACGAGATCGGCTTGCGGAAAATCAAGTTTCTCCCGAACCACATCCCCTGCCCGCCAGTCGAGGTCGGAAAATCCGCAATTTTGCGAAAGATCGCTGCCCACAGCTCTGATCGCAGGGCTTGCCTCGATCATCGTTGCCGAATGAAGCATGGGCCAGCATTGCTTTGCCGCCCAAAGGGCGGTTCCCGGTCCTGCACCCACATCGAGCATGGATTGCGGCGCGAAATCGGGACAAACCTCTGCTGCACTGTCCATACTGGCGCGAACCGCCGCATAGGTCGCAGGCAAACGTGCTGCCAGATAGGCCTTCGCGGCAAGATCATCGGAAATATGCATGCGTCCGTCCCGCGTCTCGGCGCGGTAACGGCGTGAAAGCATTTCAGATGCGCGCTTCAGATCGGCCAATGCCACGCCCTCAAGCGCAGCATCCACCGCCTGTCGCAATGAAGCTGGCAGTTCCATTGCCGGTCAGCGCTCCAGAACCTGTTTCACATCGACCAGATTCGAACGGACACGCAGAATGTAGAAACCCATCGTGGTCAGATGCGACGGCGTGAACCATGCATCCGGGCTACCGTTGGAAACGATGAAAGGCTGCATGTCGAGCGCGGCACGCATCTGCTTTTCCATCTCGTCCCACACACCGTCGAGGTGCTTCTCGGCTAGAACGCCGCGGAAATCCGAATGCGCCGCACGCAGCAGGCCGTAATAGGCATAGAGCTGACCATAGGCGAACCAGAAACGGTCATCTGCACGCGTATCGAACCAGCCGGCGTGGTAATTCTCGGCACGGTCCTTGAGGATGGCCGAAGTCGAACCGAGGTCGCTTGCGATACGGTCGACAAACTGGATCAGATTGTCGGCGCGGGCATCGAAGGTAGCCTGACAGTTTTCAAGCCGTCCGTTGAAGGAGCGCAGATCCTTGATCGCCGAACGGTAATAGCTCGGCGTCGGCGTCTTCGGACCGAACGGGCTCAGGCCGAAATACCAGGAATCTTCGGCAAATTGCAGATTGCCACGCGCCTTTTGCAGATCGCCGTCGATCTGCGACGTGCCGCGCAGACGGCCGATATTGTCGACGAGCTCAATCGCGGTACGGCGTACCGCTGCATTGATGCCGCGCTGGAACGACGCCTTATTGTCAAGGAACGGGGTGCGATCCCAGTCCATACCGAAAAGACCGAGCTTGTAGAGCAGCATGGATGAAATCCACGCGTTCTGGTTCACGTTGAAATCGGTGAGATCAGCGGCAACTTCCGCTATCGCCGAGCGTGAGCATTTGCGGGCCGAAGACGGGATTTGTGCCGCCTGAACCGGCTGATTCGCGGGAGCGGCATCGCCAGTCTGATTGGTTTCAGGCGTGGCAGCAGGCTGTTCCACGGGTGTTGCGGTGGACGGCGCTTCAGCCGGTGCGCCCTGCGCCTTTACCTCTTCGCCGGGCGTGGTCGCATCCTGATAGCTGTACTTGGCCGGATAGTCGGGATCGAAATTCGTCCATACCTGAGTCTGCCAGATGAAATAGACGTAAAGACCGCCAAGACCGATCACGACGACCGCAACCGCAACTTTCCACAAAATTCCGAGCCGCAGGAAAAGCCGCCACAAACCGCCGAGCGGAATGGCAATCAGGCGAGCAAGCGCGGCGATGAAACGGCCCAGGAAGGAAAAAACGCCCTTTACTGCATTCCACACTGTAAAAAATCCTTCCTTTTGCCCGAAAATCCGGGCTTTCCATCGCTTCTGCATCGCCCATGGACCTATGCATCACAAGTCCCGTTCGCAAGCAGCCAAACCTGAAAAGGCTTCACGCTCTCAAATAGAGTGTGCTCATCTTTTCGACAACCTGGAACGGTCATCCAACTGATTTTATCCGTCATTTTCCGCTGACAGGGTTGAATCCCGAGGGCCGATCCGTAACATGGCGCCAACTCGCTTCGGCCAAATGCGTGGCAATCCAGCCCGTTTCCCCTTGGCCGACGGTTCCGGAAAATGATGAGTGACAGCAGTTTCAAGTCAGGTGCGAAACGGTTTTCCGCCGGAAACTGCGACCAACGTCGCAATCGAGAACATTTTCGCCGCTGTGGTACTTGAATGGCGCAATCTTTGGTGTTTGCTAAAGCTGGAACCGGAAAAACAATCAATCCGTCAAAACGGCCCGGTAAATGGAGAGAACAATGAAGTCCGTATCGACCTATATGCTTACGCTTGCCTTGGGTGGGCTTGCCACGGGAACGGCAATGCTAAGCGCGCCTGCAACCGGTTTCGCCGCCGAACCTGAAAGCTGCTCGACCGTCCGTTTCTCGGATGTCGGCTGGACTGACATCACTTCGACGACGGCGGTGGCGACAGAAATCCTGAAAGGTCTCGGCTACAAAACCGACATCAAGGTTCTCTCCGTGCCGGTGACCTATGCGTCACTGAGCAAAAAGGATATCGACGTCTTCCTCGGCTATTGGAACCCGTCCATGACCGCCGACCTCCAGCCCTATCTGGACAACAAGACCGTCGAGACGCTGCGCACCAATCTGACCGGCGCGAAATACACGCTTGCCGTGCCAAAATATGCTTATGACGAAGGCCTCAAGGACTTCAAGGATATCGCCACGTTCAAGGACAAGCTCGGCGGCAAGATCTACGGGATCGAGCCGGGAAATGACGGCAACCGCCTGATCCTCGACATGATCAACAAGGATGCCTTCGGCCTCAAGTCATTCGAGCTGGCGGAATCGTCCGAGCAGGGCATGCTGGCGCAGGTCGCTCGCAGCATCAAGAGCAAGGAACCGGTCGTCTTTCTGGCATGGGAGCCACATCCCATGAACAAGCGTTTCGAAATCGCGTATCTCACCGGTGGTGACGATTTCTTCGGCCCCAATCTCGGCGGCGCCAAGGTCGAAACCAACGTTCGCACCGGCTACACGCAGGAATGCCCGAATGTTGGCAAGTTCCTCACCAATCTGGAATTCAAGCTCGATATCGAAAACGACATCATGGGCAAGATTCTCGATGATGGCGAAGAGCCTTCGAAGGCTGCGACCAACTGGCTGAAAGCCAATCCGGGCGCTCTCGACCAGTGGCTCGCCGGTGTAACTACCGTCGACGGCAAGGAAGGCCTGCCCGCCGTAAAGGCGGCACTCGGTCTTTAATCCCGACATGCTGCCGGGCGGTGACAAACGCGGCCCGGCAGTTTCAAGGATGCCCGCACCCTTTCTCTTTGTTTTACGCATTATCCTACGCAAATCGCATCGCACCTTTGCCGGAAATGCTCTAACACGCAGCAGGAGACTTGATCGTTGAACTGGCTGACGGACTACAAGATCCCTGTCGGACCGACCGCCAAATCCGTGGTGGACTGGCTGACGGACAATATGGGCGGCTTTTTCGATACCCTCGCCGCCGTCATGCAGAGCCTCATTGACGGGCTGCTTTTTCTTCTCAAGCTCCCGCACCCTCTGCTTCTCATCGCAATCTTCGCTGTCATCGCGTGGCTGATCCAGCGTCGTATCTCGGTGGTCGTGCTGACCGTGATCGGCTTCCTGTTCATCATCAATCAGGGTTACTGGGATCGAACGCTCGAAACCCTGACCCTCGTTTTGTCAGCTTGCTTTCTCTGCATGGCCATCGGCGTGCCGCTCGGCATCGCCGCAGCCCATCGCCCCGCGCTTTACGCCGCAATGCGTCCTGTGCTCGATCTGATGCAGACCCTGCCGACATTCGTCTACCTGATCCCGGCCATTGTCTTCTTCGGCATCGGTATGGTGCCGGGCCTGCTTGCAACGGCAATCTTCGTTCTGCCTGCGCCGGTGCGATTGACCCACCTCGGCATATCGTCCACACCCTCATCGCTGATCGAAGCGGGTGAAGCGTTCGGTGCGTCGCGTTCTCAGCTCTTGTGGAAGATTGAGCTGCCTTATGCCATGCCGCAAATTCTTGCCGGTCTGACTCAGACAATCATGCTGTCGCTTTCGATGGTGGTCATTGCAGCCCTTGTCGGCGCAGATGGCCTCGGCGTACCGGTTGTCCGGGCGTTGAACTCAGTCAATACCGCACTCGGTTTCGAGGCTGGACTTGTCATCGTCGTGGTCGCCATCGTGCTCGACCGTATCTTCCGCGCCGGACGCGAGAAATAGCATGATCCCGAAAAGTGGAAACCGGTTTTCGGAACAGATCATGCTCCAACAAAGATCAGGAGCACGCGGATGACCATCATCGCACTCGAAGACGTCTGCATCATTTTCGGCAGCAATGTCGATGACGCACTTGCTCTTGCGGATCGCGGCGCCACCCGTTCCCAGATTCAGGCTGAAACCAATCTCGTGCTGGGCGTGCACAACTGCACACTCAACATTGAGGAAGGTGAAATCCTCGTTCTGATGGGGCTGTCAGGCTCGGGCAAATCCACCCTTCTTCGCGCAATCAACCGGCTCAATCCGATTTCGCGCGGGCGCGTTCTCGTACGGGAAGGCGAGCGCGCCATAGATGTCGGCAAGGCCGACCGCGGAACCCTGCGCCATCTGCGCACCGAACTCGTCTCCATGGTGTTCCAGCAGTTCGGCCTGCTGCCTTGGCGTACGGTTGAAGAAAACGTCGCTTTCGGCCTGGAAATTTCCGGTATGGGCAAGGAAGACCGCCTTGCCAAAGCGCGCGACCAGCTTGAACTTGTCGGTCTGCAGGACTGGGCCAAGCGCAAGGTTGGAGAACTTTCCGGCGGCATGCAGCAACGCGTCGGGCTTGCCCGCGCTTTTGCAACCGGCGCACCGATTCTGCTGATGGATGAGCCATTCTCGGCCCTCGATCCGCTGATCCGCACGCGCCTGCAAGACGAGTTGCTGGCCTTCCAGTCACGATTGAAAAAGACCATCGTTTTCGTCAGCCACGATCTCGATGAAGCCATGAAAATCGGCAATCGTATCGCCATCATGGAAGGCGGGCGTATCGTTCAGTGCGGCACGCCGCAGGAGATTCTCCTGCAGCCTGCCGACGACTATGTCGCTGACTTCGTTGCCCATATGAACCCGCTCGGCGTGCTTCGGGCAGGCGACATCATGGTGCCCTTCGATCGCCAAGCGGCGCCACGTCCTTTTGCGGCCACTGCCCGGCGCGAAACGCTGGTACGCGAGTTGATGAATGCGGTGGCAGACAGCAGCGGCGATGTTGGCATCATCGAAAACGGCGCCATCGTCGGCAAGATTGCAGCAGATGACATCGTGCGCGCCCTCGCCTGGCATCAGCAACGCGGAACGTCCAGCTAGAGCGGAATGCGCTTATATTCGTTCGCGCTTTTGCTGGAGATGCTCAAAACAAAAAACCGCACATTTTCATGTGCGGTTTTTTCATTTCAGACTGCATATAGATGTAGATCAGCTATGCGCTGCCTGTCTGGCAGCAGCGCGTGCTTCCACGCGAGCCTTGATGGCATCGACATCCGCACGCGGCGTCGCAGCAAAGAGCTTCTTCGTATAGTCATGCTGCGGATTGTTGAAAACGTCGTCACGCGAGCCGTATTCAACCACCTCACCGAAATACATCACCATCACCTCATCGGCGATGTAGCGCACGACCGAAAGGTCATGGCTGATGAAAACATAGGTGAGACCAAATTCTTCCTGCAGATCAGACAGCAGGTTCAGAACCTGCGCCTGCACGGACAGATCGAGCGCGGAAACCGGCTCATCGAGAATGAGCAGCTTCGGGTTGAGCATCAGCGCACGCGCAATGGCGATACGCTGGCGCTGGCCGCCGGAGAACATATGCGGATAGCGGTTGAAGTGTTCGCGACCGAGGCCGACCTTCAACAACATCTGCATAGCCTTCGCGCGGCGCTCCTCGGCTGACATGTTCGTATTCAGCAGCAGAGGCTCAGCCAGAACGTCACCGATCTTCTGGCGCGGATTGAGCGAGCCATACGGGTTCTGGAAAACGATCTGCACCTTCTGGCGCATTTCGGGCGTCAGGCCATCGCGAGCGATATCCACATCCTTGCCGCCGATCTTCAGTTCGCCGGATGTCTGCGGGTCGATCATGGTGAGAATGCGTGCCAGCGTGGACTTGCCGCAACCCGATTCACCAACGATCGCCAGCGTCTTGCCTTTTTCGACCTTGAAGCTCACGCCCTTGACGGCATGAACCACTTTTGCCTTGCCGAACAGACCACCGCCAACATGATAATCGCGCTTGATGTCGCGCGCCTCGAGAACAATCTCGCTCATCGCGCTTCTCCCGCACCATTATTTTCAAAGACGAAATCGGAAACCGTCGGAAGACGATCACCGGTCGCATTTTCCGGCAGGGCCGAGAGCAGCGCACGGGTGTAAGGGTGCTTGGGCGCAGAGAATAGCGACAGCACGTCGGCATCCTCCATCTTGTGGCCCTTGTACTGCACGATCACACGGTCCGCCGTTTCAGCCACGACACCCATATCGTGGGTAATCATGATGAGACCCATGCCGTGTTCCACCTGAAGCCGCATCAGAAGATCGAGAATCTGCTTCTGAATCGTAACGTCGAGAGCCGTTGTCGGTTCGTCGGCGATAAGGAGCTTCGGGTTGCAGGCAATCGCGATAGCGATCATGACGCGCTGGCACTGGCCGCCCGACATCTGATGCGGGAAGCTTTTCAGGCGTTCCGCAGCATCGCGAATGCCGACGAGTTCCAGAAGCTCGATAGCACGCGCACGGCTCGCCGAGCCGTTCATGCCCATATGCTGCTTCAGCACTTCCTCAAGCTGATACCCGACCGTGAAGCACGGGTTTAGGCTGGCAACAGGTTCCTGGAAAATCATCGAAATATCACGACCGATGATCTTGCGGCGCTCCTTGTCGGACATTGCCTGCAAGTCCTTGCCATCGAAGGTCATGGTGTCTGCGGTAACAGTTGCCGTCTTGGGCAGAAGCCCCATGACGGCAAGCATGCCGACCGACTTGCCTGAACCGGACTCGCCGACAATCGCAAGCACTTCGCCCTTGTCGACCCTTATGTCGATCCCGTCGACCGCCCGGAACGGGCCGGTCGAGGTGTCAAAAGAAACCGTGAGGTTCTTGATTTCAAGCAGAGCCATCGATCAGCTCCTCTTCAGTTTCGGGTCAAGCGCATCGCGCAGACCGTCGCCAATCAGGTTGATGGCGAGAACAGTAATCAGGATAGCAAGGCCGGGGAAAGTAACGATCCACCAGGCACTCAGGATGAACTCACGCGCTTCGGCAAGCATCGTGCCCCATTCTGGCGTTGGCGGTTGCGCGCCCATGCCAAGAAAGCCCAGAGCCGCAACGTCGAGGATGGCGTTGGAGAACGACATCGTTGCCTGCACCACAAGCGGAGCAAGGCAGTTCGGCAGAATCGTCTTGAACATCAGGCGCAGCTTGCTTGCACCGGCAAGCTTGGCCGCGGTCACATATTCGCGTTCCTTTTCCGCCATGACGGCAGCGCGGGTGAGACGCGAGAAGTGCGGCAGCAGAACCAGCGTGATCGCCAGAACGGCATTGATCAGGCCGGGTCCGAGGATTGCCACCAGAACCAGAGCCAGCAGGAGCGACGGGAATGCCAGGATAACGTCCATGATGCGCATAAACACCGTATCGACGCCGCCACCGAAATAGCCGGTGATGAGGCCGATGGTGATGCCGAGGCACATCGAAATAATGACGATGACAAAGCCCACGAGCAGCGAATACTGCGCGCCATAGATCAGGCGGGACAGAATATCACGCCCGACAGCATCCGTTCCCAGAAGGAACTGGGTCGAACCGCCATCTTCCCAGAAGGGTGGAACCTTCACGAATTGACGGAACTGTTCCGTAGGATCGTGCGGCGCAATCAATGGAGCGAAGATCGCCACCAGAATAATCGCGAGGAATACGAAAAGACCGATCACAGCGCCACGGTTGACGCTGAAATAAAACCAGAAGTCCTTCAGCGCACGCATCTTGCCAATGTCGTTCGCGGCTTCCGGCTGAATAGCTGAGTGTGTCATGATACCCTCACTTGTGCCGGATACGCGGATTGATAAGGCCGTACAGCAGATCCACGACCAGATTCACCAGCATGATGATGAATGCAATCAGCAGCAGTCCGCTTTGCACGACCGGATAATCGCGACGGAAAATGGAATCGAGCATCCATTTGCCGATACCGGGCCAGGAGAAGATCGTCTCGGTCAGGATCGCACCAGCCATCAGAACGCCAACCTGCAGGCCGATAGTCGTGATAACAGGGATCATCGCGTTGCGAAGTGCGTGCAGTCCGACAACGCGACGAACCGGCAGGCCCTTGGCGCGAGCGGTGCGCACATAGTCCTCGCCTAAAACTTCCAGCATAGCGGAGCGGGTCTGACGCGCGATAACGGCGAGCGGAATGGTCGCAAGCACGATGGTCGGCAGGATGAGATGCGAGACCGCCGAGGCGAAAGCGCCCTTCTGATCCGACAGCAGACTGTCGATCAGCATGAAACCGGTCACAGGCGGGAAGAAATAGAGCAGCGATATACGACCGGAAACCGGTGTCCACTGCAGCACGCCCGAGAAGAAAATGATGAGCAGCAGCGCCCACCAGAAAATCGGCATCGAATAACCGACCAGCGAAATGCCCATCAGGCCCTGATCGAACCACGAACCGCGCTTGACAGCAGCGATGACGCCGGCAGGAATGCCAAGGAGAATAGCCACGATGATCGCGCAGATGGACAACTCGACAGTTGCAGGAAACAGCGCGAAAAATTCGACGAGAACAGGCTTCTTGGTCACCAGAGACTGACCGAAATCGCCATGCAGCAGGTTCCAGACATAGTCCAGATATTGCTGCCAGATCGGGCGATCGAACCCAAGTTGCGCCATCAGCTCGGCATGGCGCTCAGGGCTTACGCCGCGTTCGCCGGCCATCAGTAGCACAGGATCGCCGGGAAGAACCCGGACGAAGGCGAAGGCTACGATTGTAATGCCTATGAAGGTCGGAACCAGATAGACGAGTTTGTTGAATATGAAACGGAACATACAAAAACTCCGACCGGGTGCAGGGGATCACCCTACACCCGGCCGCTTGTGTTGTCAGATTTTACTCGGAAATATCAACGTCTTCGAAGCGATAATCGCCGAGCGGGCTCTGTTTGAAGCCCGTAACCTTGGCCGACATCGGCACAAAGACCGTCGAGTGAGCAAGCGTATTCCAAGGAGCCTGCTCCTTAAAGATTACCTGTGCTTCTTCGTAAAGCTTCGTGCGCTCTTCCTGGCTGGTCGAAACCTTGGCCTTCTGGATCAGGTCTTCGAACGGCTTGTAGCACCACTGGGCGCGGTTGTTATTGCCAACACCGGCGCAGCCGAGAAGCGTACCCAGGAAGTTGTCCGGATCGCCGTTGTCACCGGTCCAGCCGAGGATGACGGAGCCGTCGCGGTCCTTGTCGGACGACTTCTTGAGATATTCACCCCATTCCATCGAAACGATTTCAGCGCTGACGCCAACCTTGGCCAGATCGGACTGCATGAGTTCAGCAGTACGACGTGCGTTCGGCATGTACGGACGGCTGACAGGCATGGCCCACAGCTTCATCTTCAGATCCTTGACGCCAGCGGCTTCGAGAGCCTTCTTGGCAGCTTCCGGATCGTACTTGTCGTCCTCGACCTTGTCGTTGTAGCCCCACATTGTCGGCGGGATCGGGTTCTTGGCAACCTGGCCCTGACCCTGGAACACGGCATCGACGATGGCCTGCTTGTTGATAGCCTGGTTCAGCGCCTTGCGCACTTCCGGCTTGTCATAAGGTGCCTTCAGCGTGTTGTACGCGAAGTAAGCCACATTGAGGCCAGCCTGTTCGTCAACCTTGAGGTTGGAATCGGCCTGCAGGCCCTTGATGTCTGCCGGAGCAGGATAGGACATCAGGTGGCATTCGCCAGCCTTGAGCTTCTGCGCGCGAACAGCAGGATCGGTCGTGATTGCGAAGACGAGATCGTCGATCTTCGGCTTGCCACCCCAATAGTTTTCGTTGGCCTTGAAGCGGACGACGGCGTCCTTCTGGTAGGCGACGAACTGGAAAGGACCAGTACCGACCGGAACCTGATTGAGATCGTCCTTCTTGCCGTCGGCGGCAAGCTTGTCCGTGTATTCCTTCGAAATGATCGAAGCGAAAGGCATCGAGATATTTGCGAGGAACGGTGCTTCTGGACGGTTCAGCACAAACTTGACGGTATAATCGTCAACCTTGGTGATTTCCTTGATCAGCGCACCCATTTCCATGCTGTCGAAATATTCGTAGGTGATGCCAGCGGTGTACTGGTGCCAAGGATTGTCCTTGTTGCGCATGCGATCAAACGAGAAAATCACGTCGTCGGCGTTGAAATCACGGGTCGGCGTGAAATAGTCGTTCGAATGGAACTTGACGCCCTTGCGCAGATGGAAGGTGTATTCCAGACCATCGGCGGAAACATCCCAGCTTTCTGCGAGACCCGGCACGACTTTCGTCGTTCCGTTTTCGAATTCGGCAAGGCGGTTGTAGACCGGATGCGCCGAGGCATCGAACGTATCGCCGCCGGTATAGGCAGCCGGATCGAAGCCTTCAGGCGAAGCCGGCGAGCAATATACAAAGGTCTTTGCCGATGCAGCACCGCTCATCAGAGCCACCAGCGCGGTTGCTGCCAGGAGTTTTTGGTAGAATTTCATTATTGTCCGCCTCCACGGAAAAGCATGCCGCGCGCACCCCATTGCCCGCAGCTTGCGCTTATCGAAACGCGTGGACTGTCACTTTGCAAGCGCAATCTGTAGAACCAGTTCACATTCTCAACGGGTTTTGGCCCCAATGGTTAGATTTTTATTCCATCAATCGACACAATTTCGAAATATTGCGCTAAAGCCCCTTGATTTATAATATTATTCGCACGCATTTTGCATGGGATAATGCAACTTATGCATCACCGACTCAGGCGCGACATCAAGGCGGCCGATCAATCGGAAATTGCTTGCAGTTTTGAACGTCCGGCATAAGGACTCCACCGAATTCGCTGGCTCTATCGAATAAGGCACAGTATTAAGTGGACAATATGAGTCATATTTGAGTCTGACAGCCATGCCTGAAACCAATCCAATTCGCCCGACCACGCCTGAAGCCATTCAGCTTGCCAAAACCCTGTTGCGGACATCGCGCTACGGTGCCATCGCCGTTTTCGACGCTGCGACCGGCAGGCCACTGGCAAGTCGTGTCTCCGTAGCGACGGATATGGACGGAACGCCTCTCATTCTGGTTTCCGGATTGGCGACACACACACCGGGGCTGCTGGCAAACCCGGCCTGCTCGCTTCTGCTCGGCGAGGTTGGCAAGGGAGACCCCCTCGCCCATGCGCGCGTCACGCTTCATTGTCAGGCCCGGAAAGTTGAGAGAACAGCGGCTGACTACCCCCGCATTCGGCGACGCTATCTCAATCACAATCCGAAGGGTTCGCTTTATGTGGATCTCGGAGACTTTGTCTTTTTCCGGCTTGAACTGGAAAGCGCCAGCTTGAATGGTGGCTTTGGCAAGGCATTCAACCTGACACAGGACGACTTGCTCTGCGCAGCGTCGATCAGCGCGGACTTTGCCGAAAGCGAGCAAAATGCGCTCGACAGCATGAACGAGTATCACGCACCAAAAATTGCGCAAATTGCTCAACAGCTTTTAAAAGCAGGAACCGTCAAAGATCAGCAGAAGGTGATAGGATTGGATCCGGATGGCGTCGACATCGCCAATGGCGACCTTGTTCTGCGTTACGTTTTTCCTTCGAATCCACCTTCCGTAAGGGAAGCTGTTACAGCACTGACCAAACAGTAAATAAAGCCCCCTGAAACAAAACCGCATTTTTTTTGGGACGAAATTGCACGTCTTTATACTGGATTGAATATAAGCAAGGGCTTTTCAAATTCTGCATATGGCATTATTTTCAATATGCATGCTTATGAAAATTCGCATGTATATTTTTAACTTTGTCGAGTCTTACGGGGGTATGACGGCAAATGAGCAACGAGAATACTTTCTTTGATTTAATTGAAAATGTAGATCAGGCTGCCGACTTCCTGTCGGCACTTGCTAACAATAAGCGATTACTAATTTTATGTAAGTTGCTTCATAATGAAATGTCGGTAGGTGCGCTTGCCAAGGCGATTGACCTTAGCCAATCCGCCTTGTCTCAGCACCTGGCAAAATTGCGAGCCCTTGACCTCGTTTCTACCCGTCGCGACGCGCAGACCATCTATTATATGGTCTCTTCGCCGCATATCGAGTTGATGTTGTCGACACTTTCAAGTCTGTATATGAGTCCAACACCGCGCAGACATAATCTGGCGGCAGTCGCTCACGCATAATCACATGAGGTCACAGCCGTGCGATGAACCAAGACACTCATTCGCACGGCTGCGTCCAGCAGATCGACGATCCGAACGACATCCGCTTGTCCCCTTATCGCGATATTCGCGAAAAGGATCTTGTAGGACGCCAGCAGCGGTTTATCGCTGAAGGTAAAGTGGTTCTGAACGTTCTGTTCTCATCTTCGGCACGTTTTGAGACAGAATCACTGCTCGTTCTGGAGAACCGGCTTGCGGGCCTCGGCGAACAACTCAGCCAATTGCCCTCAGAGGTTCCTGTCTATTCCGTTCCACAAACTGTTATGGACGCGGTCGCGGGATTTCATGTCCATCGCGGCATTCTTGCAGTAGGCCGTCGCAAGACGCCGCCAAGCCTTCAGGCAATGCTGGATACCCTGCCCGCAAAATCACTCGTCGTCGTTTTGTGCGGCATTTCCAATCACGACAATGTCGGTTCGATCTTCCGCAATGCCGCCGCTTTCGAAGCCGACTGCGTCCTGATGGACGATACGTGCTGCGACCCGCTTTACCGCAAGGCTATTCGGGTATCGGTCGGCGCCACGCTGAAAGTTCCCTATTTCCACGGTGGAAGCATTGATGAGATCATCGCTGCGCTGGGCGATGCCGACTTCAACCTGCTTGCGCTCAGCCCGTCATCGTCGCTCAGTGTCTACGATGCGACCAAGTACGGCCGACAGGCGCTCCTGCTCGGCACGGAAGGCGAAGGATTACCGCCACGCCTGCTTGAGAAGCTGCAAACAGCGCGAATTCCCATGTCCACTGCGTTCGACAGCCTGAATGTTGCAACCGCATCCGGCATCGCCTTGTCGCGCTTCAGCAAGTTTCAGTAGATTTCTCGTTGGCCTGACGATGGCAATACCGCTGCTATCAACCGGCCGTCGATGGCTGCCAATCCTGCGGCGATCATTGCCATGCCGATCAAATGCTTGGCTTGCAAAGTCTCGCCAAGAAAGAGCACTCCGAGCAGGATTGCACTAACGGGAATGAGAAACGTCACCAGCATGAGATTGACCGCGCCCGCCGTCGAAAGAATACGGAAAAAGAGAACATAAGCGAGTGCTGTTGAAAGAAGCGCAATACCGGCCAGCGCTCCCCAGACTGCCGCGCTCGGAGCGGCCAGCGTCCAGGGATGATCGACCAACAAAGCCACCGGAATGAGCATGACGGTCGTGGCCGTCACCTGGCCGGTAGCGGTTATCAACGGCGCGACCCCCATCGCTTTGAAGCGACGACCGAAAATTCCCGCCAGCGAATAAGAAAAAGCAGCACACAGAACCGCAAGCTGCGGCCACAGATTGCCTCCAAGCCCGCTGATGGCATCGGGTCCGATCATGATTGCTACACCGCAAAAGCCGATCAAAACGCCAGCAATCTTGTTCCTGGTGATCTTTTCATCCACCGTCAGAAAATGCGCAACAATGACGCCGAAGAGCGGTGTCGTGGCATTGAGGATGGAAGCCAGCCCGCTGGCAATCTGGGTCTGCCCCCAGACGATGAGACAGAAAGGCAGCAGATTATTGAGAAAGCCCATTCCGAAAAACGCCAGCCATACACGGCGGTCTTTTGGCAGCGACAGGCCCATCATGCGAATCAATACGACCAAAGCGAGCGCAGCCAGCCCCACCCGTAGCGTGACGATACTGAAAGGCGGCAATTCTCGAACAGCAATGCCGTTGAAGAAGAATGAACCGCCCCAGAGAACGGAAAGAACAAGAAGCATCGCCCATTCCTTCCACCCCATCATTTTCTGCGCCGTCATCTTCAAGACCTCTGAAGCCAAAGCTTGGAGTGCATCCCGAAAAGCGTGAAACGGTTTTCGGATAAGATGCGCATCAAAACAAAAAGTTGGAGCGCCGATCTGATTCGGCCGGATCAAAACGCGCTCAAAATACCGCTCACTATGAGCTTAGACGCAGCCAGTGCAATTGACTTCCCGTTTGTCGCTTTCAAACTCTGGAGCATGTATCTCGAAAGTGGAAACCGGATTCGGAATAAAGACATGCATAACAACGAATGCTCTAACTGAGATAGCATCTTGCTGACACACATAAAAAAAGCGGATGCTCTCGCACCCGCTTTTCATTCATCGATCAGAAAAAGCTTCAAGCTGCCGAGGCACTTGCCGTGTTGGCGACAAGGCGGCGCAACATCTCTTCTGCCTGCGGCTCGCGTTCCGAACGGCCAATAAAGCCGCCGCCAAAGACGCGCGCAGTGTTGCTTTCATCGGAATAAAGCACACAGGCCTGTCCCGGAGCGATACCGCTTTCACCATCGACCAGCTCAACCCAGGTCTGGCCATCGGCATGGCGCAGCACGGCAGGGCGTGGCGGTCGGGTCGAGCGAACCTTCGCGAATACTTCCATTCCGCCTTCAGGCAAATCGCTGATCGGCGCATCGCCCAGCCAGTTGATGTCGCGCAGGAAGACTTTGTGTGTTTCCAGCGCTTCACGCGGACCGACGATAACCCGCGCATTGGCGGCATCGAGATGCACGACATAAAGCGGTTCACCCGTGGCAACGCCAATGCCACGGCGTTGGCCGACGGTGTAGTGCACAATGCCATCGTGGCGGCCGAGCGTACGGCCATCGATATGGACAATATCGCCGGGATTGGCCGCTTCCGGCTTCAGTTTGGAGATAATGTCGGAATATTTTCCCTGCGGCACGAAGCAAATGTCCTGGCTGTCCTGTTTCTTGGCGACAGTCAGGCCCATTTCCTCTGCAATTTCACGCACCTGTGCCTTCGGCAGATGACCGAGCGGGAAGCGCAGATAATCGATCTGCTCCTGCGTGGTTGCAAACAGGAAATAGCTCTGGTCGCGATCCGTATCGACCGGACGATAAAGCGCACGGTGCTCACCATTGGCGCGGCTGCGAATGTAATGCCCTGTCGCCAGCGCGTCGGCGCCAAGATCGCGTGCGGTCTGGAGAAGATCGGCGAACTTGACCGTCTGGTTACAGGAGACGCATGGAATCGGTGTTTCGCCGCTGACATAGGAATTCGCAAATGGATCGATCACAGCTTCGCGGAAACGCGCTTCGTAATCGAGCACATAATGCGGAATGCCGAGACTTTCCGAAACGCGGCGGGCATCTTCGATGTCCTGTCCCGCACAGCAGGAACCAGCGCGATGAACGGCTGCGCCATGATCATAAAGCTGCAGCGTCACGCCAACGACATCGTAACCTTCACGTTTGAGAATCCCGGCCACAACAGATGAATCGACGCCGCCCGACATGGCGACGACAACGCGCGTGTCTTCCGGCTTTCCCGGCAGATCGAGGCTGTTCAGGCTCATGATTGATTCCAGCTTCCGGGCATACGCCCTGCTTCTCAAAATTTAGATTTCTGCGCCCTATATAGGCTAAAGTGCGGCAATTTGCCAAGGGTCCGGGAACAATCATTGTCCAGATTGCGACAGGCAAGGCACACTTCCCCGTGAGGTTTTCCAGACATATGTCGCAAAAACGCCGGCAATAGGGCGAAAACGAAAATTTTTCCAAGTCTTACCAGAGAGTTACCAGCTGCTTAGGTAATTTTTAAAGCTGTCGCGTTAGTCTCACACTCGATTAGGTCCTTGAGTGTTGTGTAGAGAGTACAATGACCGATCTGGTAAGACCACGTATAAAATATGTTATCGGTCCTGATGGCAGCCCGCTGACCATCGCGGACCTTCCCCCCGCCAATACAAGGCGCTGGGTCATCCGCCGCAAGGCCGAAGTTGTCGCTGCTGTTCGCGGCGGACTTCTGAGCCTTGAGGAGGCATGCCAGCGTTATACATTGACGGTGGAGGAGTTCCTTGGCTGGCAATCCTCGATCGACGAGCATGGTCTCGCCGGTCTCAGGACCACCAGAATACAACAATATCGTCACTAAGACCTGTCTCGCCAAAACCGGGACAGGTTTTGGAAGGACGGGGATCATGGCCTCGGTGGAACAATATCTTCCGCGCTTGTCATGGATCGACAAATCGAAAACCGGCCCACGTGGCCGGTTTTTATTTGCACATTCCGTTCCTATGTTGTGAACTTGATGCGTTGATCAGGACACGTATTTGTTCAGGAGGATGGCATGAGCGGGACTATCGAGATTCGCAAGGAAGACAGCTCCGACGGCGGACGCTATGCGGCTGTTCTTGACGGCAGCGAAGCCGAAATGACCTATACGAAGCTTGGTCCCTCATTGATTTCCATCGACCACACTTTCGTGCCGGATACGATGCGTGGCAAAGGCGTCGCGCAGGCGCTTGCCAAGAATGCCGTTCTGGACGCGCGGCGCAGCGGATGGAAAATCATCCCGCGCTGCAGCTTCATGCACGCGCAGGCGATGCGTCATCCCGACTGGTCGGATGTTTTCGGCAAGGAATAATCGCTGAACTAAAGCATGTCTCCCAAAAGTGGGAACCGCCTTCGCGGGGAAATCAGTCCACCGGACTGATTTCTGATTTCGCAACAATGGGATAAAGATGCACGTAAAAACAAAGAGATAGAGCATTTCCAACGATTCGATTTAAACTGGAAATGCTCTATTGCAGGTCGCGAATGCGGCGCGCCAGACTTTTGGGGCCGGATTTCTTGTCTTTTCCTGTGTCAGATTTTTCTGCCGCTTCAAGAATTGAATGGATCGGAGATTCCGGTCCTTCTTTTTCAGCGGTCGCAGCCACCATGCGGGCGGCGAGCACGGCCATTTCTTCACGAAGCGCTGCATTCTCGCGTTCGATTTCGGCCAACTCGGGGCTGTCACTCGCGCCAGCATTCTTACGGCTATAGCGCTCGATTTTTTCCTGCGCGTCGGAAAGCTCGGATATCAGCTTTTCAAGCTTCTGCTGCAGTTCACCATTGCGCCGCTTTTCGCTTTTCAGTTCCGTTTGTGCAGAGGTCAACTGGGTCGAAACTTCGTTGTAACGTGCTGCGGCTTCCTTGCGATCTCGACGCATTTCAGTCATCTCGTTTGTCAGACGGCTGTACTCCGTCTCGCTTCCACTTATTTCGATACGCAAGGTATCGGCCAGTCCCTCGAGCGCGCTGTAGTGGCTTTGCATCCGTTCCAGTTCCGCCTGGAGGATTTCTGCCTTTTCCAGCGCCGTGTCACGCGCCGTCTCGGCTTCTTTCGTCACCCGCTCGTGCTCTTCCAGTTGCTTGTCTATCTCAGCCTGGCTTTCTTCGAGCAGCGGAATGCGTTTCAGCTCTTCATATTGCCGGGCGAGCGTCACCTTCTGTTCCGCGTTCTTGTGGCGTTCGAGCTTCAGCAATTGTTCCTGACGGCTGACCGCAACGGCGTGTTCGGCGCGCAACCCGTCGCGGTCGGCACGTATCTCGGCCAGCGTTATCGGCAGTTCCGCCTGAACCTGCCGGCGCGCCAGAAAAAAGGCGCGGCGCCAGACCGAAGGGCCGAGCAGAACCACGACGAAAACTGTCACAAGAACGCCGAATATGAAAAAGAGAGCGGACTGGATCACGATTTCAAATAAGCCCGAACGGTTTCAGACAAGTATTTCCTATTCATAGTGCGCAATCGACCGTCTTTCCAGCCAGCTAAAACAATCTCCGGCTGAAAAGACACCTATGAGCAACTAATCCTTAAAACGGATTCCACGTCGGCGCAGCGGACAGCTTCAGATAACCGATATTCACGCCCAGCCTCGCGCCCACACCGGTGCGGATCGGCACCAGCATGATGTTCTCGCGTTTCAGGACGTTGAAGCCGACACCCGCAATGACATAGGCAGAGCCTGCAACACCGGCATAACGACCGTAAAGGTTCTGGATGTCGTCGAGATTGTAGACGAGCATCATCACACGAGAACCCTGCCCGCCGAAATCCCAGCCAAGCGAGGGGCCTTGCCAGTAGGTCTTATGGTCGCCTGCGTTCTTGGTATAGAGCGTGCCTTCGCCGTAGGTCAGGCCACCGATGAAAGCGCCGGAGCCTTCTTCACCAAGAATATAGCCGTTGGGCAGACCAAAACTCTGGAACGCCTTTTCGACCGCGCTTGCGATGCCACCCGAAGTCGACCCGAAGAACCTGTGACCAGATTCGACGATTTCCTCGGCAGTGTATGTATTCTGTGCTCTGGCCTGATTTGGCAGAGCGATGAAAGAAACAAACAGCGCCGCAAAAAACGCAACGAAGCACGCCGCATTGCGGAATCTGATTTGCGACAGGGATTGTATGGCCATGTAAAATTCCTTTTGGCTCTCCGCTCCTCTGTCTGACGGCCCTGTTAAAAGCCAGACCACGTCTCTTACGGACATTTCGGTCGAATCGCGCCTATTTTAGACCCGAATTTATTGTCCAAACCTTTAAGCATCGAAATTGGCTTTACGAAGGCATACGATTTCCAGCTTTTCACACTGATGTGAGGGAATGCCGGAGCCCGAAAGAACCGAAAAGAGAGCTTTGTTGCGGCGGTCCGATGGCGCGTGTATCCAGTTAAATCGACATTCCGGGCGATTCGCCCACCTTCATGCAGCGCGCAAACTCTGGCTTTGCGAACTGTCTCGTTAACCGATAACGGTCTGCTCACCCAACACGCTGGGACGAGCGGGATCGATCCGCGTTCCGGAGAAAACGCCATGCCAATGCCCGTTACCCTTTCTGCGCTCGACCTCGGTGCGCTTCTGTGCAGCAGGATCTGTCATGACATCATTTCGCCGGTTGGCGCGATCAATAACGGTCTGGAACTGCTGGAAGAAGGCGGAGCCGACGAAGACGCCATGGCGCTCATCAAGTCGAGCGCCCGCAATGCCTCCGCCCGCCTTCAGTTTGCCCGCATCGCCTTTGGCGCTGCAGGTTCGGCTGGCGTGCAGATAGACACAGGCGATGCACAGAACGTCGCCACTGAATATTTCAAGAACGAAAAGCCGGAATTCACTTGGGAAGGCACGCGTGTCCTTCTGCCCAAGAACAAGGTCAAGCTGCTTCTGAACATGCTTCTGATCGGCAATGCAGCCATACCACGTGGCGGCTCACTGGCTGTGCGCCTCGAAGGCGGAGATACCGAACCGCGCTTCGTCATCACCGTGAAGGGTCGTATGCTGCGCGTTCCACCGAAGTTCCTTGAGCTTCATTCAGGCGCCACCCCGGAAGAGCCGATCGACGCCCATTCCGTCCAGCCTTACTACACTCTGCTTCTGGCCGAAGAAGCCGGTATGAAGATTTCCATCCACGCCACTGCGGAAGACATCGTATTTTCTGCTGAATAAGCGCCCCTGAGCGCGGGGCCGACCCGCGCTCACACTGGCAAACAGTCATAAAACCCTCTATCAGTCAGGCAACGCATTTCCAGTGAGATGTGCGTCAGAATATATTCAGCGAAGGCGTGACAGCCAACACGCATTTGTGGAGGGGGACTGCATGGCGAATGAACCAATGACAGGTTATTGCCTGCTGGTCGACGATTCCTCCGTCATTCGCAAAGTCGCGCGCCGCGTCCTTTCCGAAACCATTGCAGAATTTGCTGAGGCCTCAACCGGCCGGGAAGCGCTCGAAACCTGTTTTGCGCGCATGCCAGACGTCGTTCTGCTCGACTATGACCTTCCGGACATGACAGCGCTGGAGGTCGTAACCGAGCTCCGCGCCATGCCGGGCGGCGACCGCCCCCGCATCATCCTGTGTCTTTATGAACTCGATGTGACCCGCATTATGCGGGCGAAGCGCGCAGGCGCCAATGGCTACATCCTGAAGCCGTTTGACCGCGCCTATCTCACCGAACAATTTTCAGGCATCCTGTCCGCCTAAATCCAAAAGCAGTCCCCAAAAAGCAAAAGCTCCGCCGAAGCGGAGCTTTTTACATTTCGAAGCCTGTTGCCGATCAGGCGCTTTCGCGCATTTCCGCATCCGGCTCACGCAGCACATAGCCGCGACCCCAGACAGTCTCGATGTAGCTCTGGCTACCGGAAACAGCGTCAAGCTTCTTGCGCAGCTTGCAGATGAAGACGTCGATGATCTTCAGTTCCGGCTCATCCATGCCACCATAGAGATGGTTGAGGAACATTTCCTTGGTGAGCGTCGTACCCTTGCGGAGCGAAAGAAGCTCCAGCATCTGGTATTCCTTGCCGGTCAGATGAACGCGCTGGCCGGAAACTTCGACCGTCTTCGCATCCAGATTGACCACCAGGTCGCCCGTCGTGATGACCGACTGAGCATGCCCCTTGGAACGGCGCACAATCGCATGAATACGTGCGATCAGCTCGTCCTTGTGGAACGGCTTGGTCATGTAGTCATCGGCGCCGAAGCCCAGACCGCGAACCTTGTCCTCGATACCGGCCATGCCGGAAAGGATAAGGATCGGCGTCTTCACCTTGGACAGACGCAAGGTGCGAAGAACTTCGTAACCAGACATATCCGGCAGGTTCAAGTCCAGCAGGATGATGTCGTAATCATATAACTTGCCGAGGTCGATGCCTTCTTCGCCCAGATCGGTCGTGTAGACATTAAAACTCTCGGACTTAAGCATCAACTCGATGCTCTGTGCGATAGCACTGTCGTCTTCAATCAAAAGGACGCGCATCTCTTATCCCCTTTCCGCAGCCGACCCGATGTCCCTCACGGCAGCACACGGAACTATCGTTGCCTGTGCATGAAGGTGCCAGCAAATGGTTAACAAAATATGATTCTGCTTGGCAAGCATATTTCTTCCCTGTTTAGAAAATTCTCTTACGCGCCTGAATCATAAAGACATTCTCATTCTGATGACTCTAAAGCATCGCATTAAGAATCTTTGCTAAGCGATTCATCTGACTCTAGCTTTCGCCTGTTGCCGAAAAACCACACGAGGTTTACCGAGCCTTAAGTCCTAACGCGTATGATTAACTTCGCCGGTAAAGGAATGGTTACCAAACGAGCGAATTCTTAACTTTTTGTTTCGCTTGTTGAGCCCTTTCGGAAGAACGGCTGCGATGATTTTCCCTTTAGGGGCTTGGATTCGCAAGGAGATTCGGCGGTGGATCGGGTGCGTTTTGCTCGTTTACACCTGTTAATAAAGTCGGGGGGAACGCCCCAACACATGAAGCTGGTTGGTGTTCAAGGAGTATTGCGTATGAAGCCACGTGAAAGCCTAGTCAGGCTGAAACTGTTCCAGGTGAAGGAAAAACGCCGTCAACTGGGCCAGCTCGACCTGATGATCGGCGAGTTCGAACGGATGGCCGGAGAACTCGACGCCCAGATTCTATCGGAAGAGAAAAAAGCTGGCATCACTGACATCAATCATTTCGCTTATCCGACCTTCGCCAAGGCGGCACGCCAGCGGCGCGACAATCTCTTCGTCTCGATTCGCGACCTGATGTCCCAGAAGGAAGCGGCCGAAGCCGAATTGTCGGCTGCGGAAACCGAACTGACGAAAGCCGAAGCGCTCGAAGAACGCGACGGTGGCAAGGCTCCGCGGGAAGTGATCGAGCGCCCTGTCAACCAGCGCCGCGCCATGATCGGCTGATCGAAGCGGCCATACGGAAATTCAAGACGCTGCTTTTGTGGAAAAGCGGCGTCTTGCCATTTGCTGCAAGCACCTCATTTTCCTCAGTATATTGATATTTAGAAATCAATATTTCTCGAGTAAAATCGGATTTGCATAGCTTCCTCCCCAGATGTAGTGAGGAAGGGCAATGCAGAAAACCTCCCCCTCAGGGCCGAATTCGACCCCAAGCAAATTCAGTTTCAGGAACAGAGCCAAGCCAATCCAATGGGTCTTGCTGGCTGTGTTTTCCGTTATTCTGATTTTTGCAGGGGAAGTGCTGCAGCTACCTGCCGCCATGCTCCTTGGCGCGATGCTCGGCGCAATCCTGATGGCTGCAGGCGAAAGCACCTTGCGGGTTCATCGCTGGCTGTCGCTGTTAGCCCAAGGCGTTGTCGGCTGCCTTATCGCCCGTTCGATCACGGCGGAGTTTTTCACCAGCATGGGGCAACACCTGCCCGTTATCCTGCTCTCCGTCGGCTATGTGCTGTTTACCAGCACTTTTATCGGCTATCTGCTCGCGCGGTTTCGCATCCTGCCCGGAACAACTGCTGTATGGGGATCTTCTCCGGGCGCTGCCACCGCAATGACACTGATGGCCGAAGCCCATGGAGCCGATGCTCGTCTCGTCGCCTTCATGCAATATCTGCGTGTAGTGCTGGTCGCCACAGCCGCTTCGCTCGTCCTGCGCCTCAGCACTGGCGTGGAAACCATTGCGCCTGTCGAAATCGTCTGGTTTCCGCCCATCGACTGGTCCACCCTCGGCCCGACAGTGCTTCTGATTGTCGGCGGCTCGTTCCTTGGAGAAATTCTCCGCATCCCCACCGGCGCCATGCTCGTGCCGCTTATACTGGGCGCATTGCTTCAGGACACCGGTTTCATCACCATCGACCTGCCACCATGGCTGCTCGCGGTCAGCTACCTGCTTATCGGATGGCGCATCGGCCTTGGCTTCTCACGCGCCATCATCGCTCATGCCGCGCGGGCTTTTCCAGCGGTGCTGACATCCACGCTGCTCCTCATTGCCGTTTGCGGACTGTTCGGCATGGCGCTCGGTCACGTGCTGGGACTCGATCCGCTGACCGCCTATCTCGCTACCAGTCCCGGCGGCGCCGATACGGTTGCAATCATCGCAGCATCAAGCAATGTCGACCTGCCCTTCATCATCGCAATGCAGACGAGCCGTTTCTTCATCGTGCTTCTGGCAGGCCCTGCCATCGCCCGCTTTGTCGCCGCGCGCATCGATAAGCGGATCATGAAAAAGAACCTTTAATACCAAGTCTCGTTGCGTTTGACTCATCGAGACTTGGTTAAGCCCGTGTGGCAATTGAGCATTCTCAGGGCGTGATGCGTTAGCATCTTAGCGCCCTGCTATAACAGCCCGATTGCCGAAACTGGCGGGGCCGTGTTACGCTTTCTGAATGACACAGGTTTGCACCCATCTCATGTTTCAGGGCAGTGCAGGCGCAGCTCTGGAAACATATCGTTCGATCTTTCCCGACTTCCTGATCGAGTCGATCAAAATCTATGACGACGCGAGCGGCAGTCCCGGGAAGGTGCAGATTGCGCGTGTGACCTTTGCCGAACACCGGCTGATCGTCATCGACAGCCCCATTCCGCATCAGTTCGATTTCAATCCATCCATATCGCTGTTCGTCGATTTCCATGATGAGGAAAGCCTGACCAGCGTTTTTGAAAAGCTTTCAGAAGGTGGTGAGACGCTGATGCCGCTCGACAATTACGGGTTCAGCAAGCTTTTCGCCTGGATCAAGGACAAATACGGCGTTTCCTGGCAATTGAACTTACAGGCATGACAAATAAAAAAACCCGGCTTTCGCCGGGTTTTTCGTCAATCAGGTTGAGATAGATCAGGCCTTCTTTCCGTGGAAACCACGGATGGCGCCGATGATCTTGTCATGATCGGCTTCCGACAGATAGGGGTGCATCGGCAGGCTCAGAATGCGGTTCGGCAGGCTTTCCGAAACCGGAAGTCCACCCGGCGCAACCGGGTAATGCTTGTATGCCGTCTGCTGGTGCAGCGGCTTCACATAATAGATGACCGAAGGAATGCCTTCCGCCTGAAGATGCGCCTTCAGGCCGTCACGGTTTTCGCTCTCGATGGAATACTGAGCCCATGCCGAACGGTTGCCAGCCGGAAGGGCGGGAACCTTGACGACATCCTTCAGCGCTTCGTTGTAGCGCTTGGCGATGCGGTCACGTGCTTCCATTTCGTCTTCCAGGATCGCAAGCTTTTCCAGAAGGACGGCAGCCTGAATCGTATCGAGACGCGAGTTGATGCCGATACGGACATTGTCGTACTGGGTTTCGCCCTTGCCGTGGAACAGGACCGAGCGCAGCGTATCGGCCAGTTCGGCGTCGTTGGTGAACATGGCACCGCCGTCGCCATAGCAGCCGAGAGGCTTGGCCGGATAGAAGCTCGTCGCGCCGACATGGCCGAAAGCACCACACATGACATTGTCACGCTTGCCGCCGATCGACTGCGCAGCATCTTCGATGACGAACAGGCCTTCGCGGTCAGCGATGGCGCTGATGCGGTTATAGTCAGCAGCCAGACCGAACAGATCGACCGGGATAATCGCTTTCGGCTGCAGACGGCCTTCCTTACGGATAGCGGCGATGGCAGCTTCAAGCTGTTCGATATTCAGATTGTATGTATCCGCGTCTACGTCGATGAACACCGGCTCTGCGCCAACCAGCGCAACAACTTCCGCCGTAGCAGCGAAGGTGAAAGACGGAACGAAGACGGCATCACCCGGACCGATGCCGCGTGCCATCAGGGGCATCTGCAAGGCGTCGGTGCCGTTGGCGCAGGCGATGACGTGTTCCACGCCCAGATATTCACCGAGCTTCTTTTCGAATTCGGCCACTTCCGGTCCAAGAATATAACGGCCTTCCGCAACAACCTTGGAAATGGCGGCATTGAGACGGTCTTCGATACGCGCGCGCTGCGCTCCAAGATCAATAAACTGCATGTTGGCTCCAATATATCTGGCCCGCACAAATGGATATGCGAATCCTCGGCAACCTATTTATTCGCTTGCGCCCTGCCCGGCTATGGCCAGAGCGTTCAAAGTTTTGCGATTCCTGTAACACCGCTTGACGCAGTTGACGCGGATCGCACGGCTCCCCTTTAGTGCGGGTGCCGGACAGTGCCTTCCGTGAGGATACGCAGCACACTGATTGCTTCCTTGCCATCGGTACGCGGCTTTTCGCGCGTCTCGATGCAATGCAGGAAATGCTGCAATTCGCGTGTCAGCGGCATGCCTTCCTCAACCGGGATATAGACAGGCTCGACGGATTTGAAAGACCACTGGTCGTTTTCCCGCCAGACTTCATGGCTGTAGAGCGCAAGCTTGCGATCCCATGGTTCGCCGTCATCGAAGACAGCCATGCCCTTTGTGCCGGTAACGGTCAGGCGGCGCTCACGATAGGCATTCAGGCGCGACGCAAACAGGTGGCCGCGGATGCCATTCGGAAAATCGAGATGAAGATGGGCGATGTCGGTGAGATGATCGAGTGTCGCAACACCCTCTCCGCGAACCGCGCCCGGTTCTTCCCCGGTGATAGCCAGGATCATCGAAAGATCGTGCGGCGCAAGATCCCACAGGGCATCGAACTCGTTGTGGAACTTGCCGAACCCGACACGATGCGAATGCACATAGCGAATGTCGCCGAGCTCACCGCTTTTCACCATGTCGAGAAGCTTCTCGAAGGCCGGGTGGAAACGCAGCACATGGCCAACCATGAACACGCGACCGTTTTCGCGGGCAGCTTCCACTTCGGCTTCTGCAGCCGGAATGTCGAGCGCGATCGGCTTTTCGACCAGAACGTCCTTGCCGTTTTTCACTGCCTGAATGGCATATTGTGAATGAAACTGCGCTGGCAGCGCCAGAACGATGCCATCAATGTCTGGATGCGTGAACAATTCATCGACGGGAATGCTCGGAACATTGAACTCGGTCGCGAAGCGTTCCGCCTGTTCTGCCCTTGAGTCCGAGACTGCCTGAAGGGCACCGAGGCTCTTCAGGGTACGAATGTGATTGCCGCCCCAATAGCCGCAACCCAAAACCGCAATACGAGGTGCCATAAAACTATGCCTTTGCTGATGCCAAGTTCCTTATCGGTGCAAATGATAGAAAACAAGACGAAAGCTATGCGAAGAGTGCTTGACAGCATTTCATTCCGCACATATACCGCCGCCATTCCTTGCAGGAACAACGATTTGTCCCACCGGAAACGGCGATCATGAAGTTGTCTCTGTAAAGCGACGCGTGGCGGAGTAGCTCAGTAGGTTAGAGCAGAGGAATCATAATCCTTGTGTCGGGGGTTCGAATCCCTCCTCCGCTACCATCGTTCTCCCTCTCCAGACATCTGTGTCAAATGCCTATAGCTTGACCGGCTATCGATGCGCTTTATGTTGTGCGCGTCATTATTTAACGTCGGCACATTCATGCAAATCATCGCTCTCGATCATGTTCAACTGGCAATGCCTGAAGGTCAGGAGCAGAAAGCGCGCGATTTTTATGGTTCGACCCTCGGCTTTGCGGAAGTTCCAAAGCCTGAGAATCTGGCGGCTCGCGGCGGTTGCTGGTTTGAGAATGGAGCAATCAGGCTTCATCTGGGCGTCGAACGCCCTTTCGCACCTGCGCGCAAGGCACACCCTGCATTTCTGGTCGATAACCTCCATGACACGATCGCGCATCTGACGCGAGCGGGCATCGAAACCATCGGGGATGAGCCGCTGCACGGTTATGAGCGTTGCTACATCCACGATCCGTTCGGCAATCGTATCGAATTGATGCAAAAGATAGCCTGACGGCGATGGCCATCAGGCTATAAGTTTTAATTCGCTGCAGCTGCGATGATGCGACAAAGCCCTTCGCGTACCACCGACTTGCTGGTCGCCTGCCCCGCCTGAATACTGAAGATCGCATCGACACGAGTGCCTTTACCCTGCGCCCGTGCAGTGACGCGCAAGGTCTGGATGCGACCCGATCCGGTTGTTTCCTGAAACGCGTCAATCGAAGCGAGCTGCTTGTTGATCTTGATGCCAGAAAAGCCTTCGGCTGCGACGGCTTGCGCCAGACGCTGCAAGGCGGTCGACGATTTCACACCGGCAAAGCTTTGTGTCGAGCGATAGCTAATCGCTGTTACGAGTGGAACACCCTCGGACTTGAAATTCTGTTCGCACGAAGCAGCAAAGCCTGCCCCGGTTGTCGCCAGGGTCAACAGACCCGTAAGCAGAAACACCCGCATTCATCTCTCCCTCAACTATATTAGACAGTTAGACTATTAAATCGTGGCAGCGGCTTCGCCAACGGGAAGTTGATGGCCATGCGGCAACACTTCACTGGATTGTGGCCGACGCAGCGACTATATCCGGCCCAAAGCCCGCTACCCGGCGAAAGGCAATCGACAAGCGATCATGACTGTTCTCATCAACCAGCCTCACCCGTCCATCGATCCGGTTTCAATCGAGAAACTGGTGGCCACTTTCTATGGACGCGCACGCGAGGATGAAGTCATCGGGCCGATCTTTGCCGATGCGGTTCATGATTGGGATCATCACATCGCACAGATCGCCGCGTTCTGGTCGTCGGTTATTCTCAAGACCGGCAATTATGAAGGCCGCCCCATGGCGCCACATCTGAAACTGGGACTCAAGAACGAACATTTCGACCGTTGGCTCGACCTTTTCGAGACAACCGCACGCGAAATCTTCCCGCCGGAAGCCGCGATCATTTTCATAGACCGGGCACGGCGCATTGCCGACAGTTTTGAAATGGCGATTGCTACCAATACGGGTCAGATTTCCGCACCACGGCATTCGCGCCGCCCTCTTTAACCAAAAGAGGACGCAACCCTTACGGGCAATGCCACCCATCTTGTCATCGAATATTTAACTATATAAGCACGTCCGCAGAATAGCCGGGCCGCAATTCAGTTGCGTCAATAGAAAATAAAGGCTTGCGGGAGCAGATAAAGCCTGACGCACGATGGTGTGCTTGCGGATTAACTAATATTCGCAACATATCACTTGCATAAAGGGGCAGAATTTCGAACAGTTACCGCAGCTTTTTTGAAAGCTCGATAGATCGTGTATCGCGTCAACCCAGACGTGAAGTTTCGACTTGAGCGGATATGCAGGGAGTTAAACTATGAATGAATCCATTCGCGAACTTTTGGCCAAGGTCGGCGGCCTGCCGGGCCCGGTGACGGACATCGCCGACGATGCCGACCTTTACAGCGCGGGCCTGTCCTCCTTTGCATCGGTCCAGCTCATGCTTGGCCTGGAAGACAAGTTCGACATCGAATTTCCAGACCAGTATCTCAATCGCAAATCTTTTGCGAGCATCAAGGCCATCGAACAGACGATCACCCAAATTCTCAAGGACAAAGAGGCCGCATAATGAATGCCGGGGCGGGAAACAGTCTTTCAGAGCGCGTGGGCCGCGTTGCGGCCATAGCGGGTAAATTTTCCGATAGCGTCGATAAGGAAGGCCGCTTCCCGTGTGAAGCAATCGATGCGATGAAGGCCGAAGGTCTGCTGGGCATTCAGGTGCCGAGCGAATTCGGCGGCGAGAGTGCAGAGATCGACCAGATTGCAGAACTGTGCTGTGTTCTTGGTCAGTCTTGCGCATCGAGCGCAATGATTTTCGCCATGCATCACATCAAGCTTTCAAGTCTGGTGGAGCACGGCCAGACGGTTGAATGGCACCGGGACTTCATGCGCAAGGTCGCAAAGGACCAGCTGCTGCTTGCTTCGGCTACGACCGAAGGCGGCATTGGCGGCGATCTGCGCAACTCGATCTGCGCCATCGAGGTCGAAGGTGATATCTGCCGTCTGGAAAAGAACGCCACCGTCATTTCCTATGGTACCTATGCGGATGCCATTCTGATCACATCGCGCTCCCACAAGGATGCCGCATCGTCGGATCAGGTGATGACCGTGTTCCTGAAGGACCAGTACACGCTCGAAAAGACCCATGACTGGGACACGCTCGGCATGCGTGGCACCTGCTCGGAAGGTTTTGTATTCCGTGGCGAGGCGGACAAGGTGCAGATCCTGCCGCATCCCTTTGCCGAAATCGCAGCCCAATCCATGCTGGCGCAGTCGCATACGCTGTGGAGTTCGCTCTGGTATGGCATCGCCGTCGATGCGGTCAACCGCGCGCAGGCATTCGTGCGCGCCGCAGCAAAGCGCAATCCGGGTGCGCCGCAGCCGGGCGCTCTGCGCGTAGCCGAAGCGTCCAACATGCTTCAGATGCTGAAATCCGAAATCGTCGCTTGCCTTAAGACCTATCGCGAAGCAAAGCACGATCCGGACAAGCTGGCCTCGATGGGCTTTGCGATTGCGATGAACAATCTCAAGATTGCCGCATCGCAGACGATCCTTCAGATCATCAATCATGCCATGCTGGTCTGCGGCATCATGGGCTACAAGAACGGTACGCCTTTCAGCCTCGGCCGCCATCTGCGTGACGCGCATTCGGCGCAGTTGATGATTTCCAACGAGCGCATCCTCGGCAATACAGCCACCATGCTGCTCATTCACAAACAGAACACCAGCCTTTTGGGGTAATTGCCATGGATGCTCAGAGATCATTTCTAGACCGGCTTTTCGATTCCGGTCTCCTGATCGACACCGGCGTGGAAGGCCTATACGGACGTTCCGGCCAGTTCGAAGATGTCATCCAGGCGTTTGAACGCCTGATCGACCGTACCGGAGGCAATGACGGCGCCGAAGCGATCCGCTTTCCACCCGGCATGAACCGCGCTTTTTTCGAAAAAAGCGGCTACATGAAAAGCTTCCCGCAGCTGGCCGGCACCGTGCACAGCTTCTGTGGCTGCGAGCTTGACCACGTCAATCTCATCAAATGCATGGATGAAGGCACGGACTGGACGCTGGAGCAAAAAGCAACAGACATCGTGCTGACGCCTGCGGCCTGTTATCCGCTCTATCCGACTGTGGCCAAACGCGGACCGCTGCCGCAGGGCGGCGGGCTTTACGACCTGCAATCCTATTGCTTCCGTCATGAACCGTCGGTCGACCCTGCCCGCCAGCAGCTTTTCCGCATGCGGGAATATGTGCGCATGGGCACCGAAGCCGATGTGATGTCGTTCCGCCAGCTCTGGATCGACCGTGGCACTGAAATGATGAAGAAGGTCGGACTGCCGGTCGAAATCGACGTCGCCAACGACCCGTTCTTCGGACGCGCAGGCAAGTTGCTGGTCAACAACCAGCGCGACCAGAACCTGAAATTCGAGCTGCTGATCCCGATCACCAGCGTCGAAAAGCCGACCGCTTGCATGAGCTTTAACTATCATCAGGACCAGTTCGGCGTGAAATGGGGCCTCTCCCTCGATGACGGTGCGGTGGCGCACACGGCCTGCGTCGGGTTCGGACTGGAGCGCATCGCGCTGGCGCTCTTCCATCATCACGGTCTGGATGTTGAAATCTGGCCGGAAAACGTACGCAAGGAATTGTGGGGCTGATCACCACCATGCAGGCAGTTTTTCCGAACATCGCGCCCGACCGTTACACGCCGCACGCTTTGCATGCCCAGACGCGTATCTGGCCGGAAACCAACTGCTATGTCGATCTTTGGATCGAAGTGCTGGCAACATTGGGTGTCGCTCCGGAAGCCATGCTCGGTTTCACGCTGACACAGGATTTCGAGGGCGACCAGTTCACCTTCTTCAAGGTGCCGCTGGAAGACCTCGAAGCCCTTTATGGCGTGCGGGCGACGGAGCTTGCGATTTTCGACCGCGTGGAAAGCCATGTCGCCGAGCAGATCGCGCGCGGACGCCTCTGCATGATCGAAATGGACAGCTACTTCATGCCGGATACGCATGGCGTCAGCTATCGCACGGAACATGGCAAGACGACCATCGCCATCAACCGTATGGACGTCGAAAACCGCTTGCTGGACTATTTCCACAATGGCGGTTTCTATCATCTCGAAGGTGAGGATTTCGACGGTGTCTTCCAGCGTCATCTGACGGAAGCCGACCTGCCCTTCCTGCCCTATACGGAATTCGCCAAGTTTCCGAAGCATGTGCCGGATGAAGCGCATCAGCGACGCGTTGCCGAAATCCTTCTGCCCCGCCACTTTGCCCGCAGGCCGAAGGAAAACCCTATTCGTGCCTTTGCCAGCGTGTTTCCGGGACAGGTTGAAGCAATCGCGGAACGCCCGTTCGGCTTCTTCCATAAGTATGCATTCAACACGCTGCGCCAGCTCGGCGCGAATTTCGAACTCGCGGCAAGTCATTTCGACTGGCTCGGGCAAGGCAGGCGCTTTGCAACGGCCTCGGCAGATGCCTTGCAGATTGCGGAAACGGCAAAGGCTGTTCAGTTCCAGCTCGCCCGCGCCGTCATGCGCAAGAAATTCGACGCATTGGCCGGAACGCTACAACCGGCGGCAGATGCCTGGGATCGGTTGACGGCAGCGCTTGCAGCGGAACTTGGTCGCGATGCGGCTTGAACTAAACCCGACCAAACGACCGCTCTCGACCGGCTGGCGGCTTGCTGTCACCGGCCCGGATGCGGCGCAAACGCCGCATGATGCCAAGTCCAGTACGGCGATCAATGGTGCGCCGGTGCCCGGCACAGTGGCGGAAGCTCTGGAAAAATCGGGGCATTTCGACCGAAACAATCCCGTAGCGCTCGATAGCAGGCAAGCCTGGTATTTCCTTGATATCGAGGAGACACCCGGCCCCGCCACACTCCATTTTGGCGGGCTTGCCACGATTTGCGACATCTTTTTCAATGGCGAATTGCTGCTGCAAACCGACAGCATGTTTCTCGGCCATGATCTGCCCGTTACACTGACCGGCAAGGACGAGCTTGCCCTCTGTTTCCGCGCGCTCGCGCCTCGCCTCAGCCAAAAAGGCCCGCGTGCCCGCTGGCGCACGCAACTGATGAACACGCAAGGTCTGCGCCTCATTCGCACGACCGCGCTTGGCTATATGCCAGGCTGGTGCCCGGAAGTGCATGCCGTGGGTCCATGGCGTCCGATTTCCATCAGCCGTTCTGATACGGAGACCATATCCGACATCGCCATTCAGGCAAGACTGACAGAAACCGGCGATGGCGAACTTCAGGTCAGTTTTACCTATAGCGGCAAGGCCGAGGCACCCACTCTCCATTGCGCGGGGCAGCAGATCGCCTGCGAGCGCCAGACTGACAATCATTGGACGGCAAGGCTGACGCTTCCTAATATTGAACCATGGTGGCCACACACGCATGGCAATCCAACGCTTCACAACGTCGAACTTTCGCTCGACGGCGAACTACGCCTGCTGGGGCGCACTGGGTTCCGCCGCATCGAGGTCGATCGCGGACCGGACCGCAAGGGTTTTGCACTCAGGATCAATGGCGAGAAGGTTTTCTGTCGCGGCGCAGTATGGAGTTCTGCCGATATCGTCCGCCTTCCCGGCGCGCGCGACGATTACGAACCATGGCTGAAGCTCGCGCAGGAAGCGGGCATGAACATGCTGCGGCTGAGCGGCATCACTGCCTATGAGACACCAGATTTCTATGCGCTTTGTGACGAGCTGGGCATCATGGTGTGGCAGGACTTCATGTTTGCCAATTTCGACTATCCGGTAAAGGACGAAGCGTTTGTCGCAAAAGTGCAGGCCGAAGCTTCACAGCTTCTCACCGCTGTCAGGCATGCGCCTTCGCTGAGCATCCTCTGCGGCGGTAGCGAAATCTATCAGCAGGGCGCAATGATGGGCCTGCCGGAAGCGACTTGGAAAGGCCCGCTTACCGAGGAAATCCTGCCCGGTATCGCCGGTAAACTTTGCCCGAATATTCCCTATGTGCCGAACTCGCCCTGCGGTGGCGCCCTTCCCTTCATCAGCAATGAAGGCGTCAGCCATTACTATGGAGTCAGCGCTTATTGCCGTCCGCTTGACGATGCGCGGCGCGCGGAAGTACGCTTTGCGACCGAATGTCTGGCCTTCTCCAACGTGCCCGAAGCGCGCACGCTGAAAACCCATCTCGATGTACCCCCGGTTCACGATCCGCGCTGGAAAGCACGCGTGCCCCGCGACCGTGGTGTGTCCTGGGATTTCGAGGATGTGCGGGACGCCTATCTGGAGATGCTGTACGGCTATGATCCGGCACGGCTGCGGCGCGAGGATGTGGAACAGTATCTCCACCTTTCCCGCGCTGTTACGGCGGAAGTGATGGAAGCGACCTTCGCCGAGTGGAGACGACCGGGAAGCACCTGTTTCGGTGCACTTCTCTGGATGTTCCAAGACCTGCTGCCCGGTGCCGGTTGGGGCATGATTGATGCGACCGGCGAACCCAAAGCGTCATGGCATGGTTTGAAACGCGCCTTCCGTCCACAGCAGGTCGCCTTGACCGATGAAGGCGTCAATGGCCTCGCGATTCATGTTCTGAATGAGCAGGCAGAATCCGCTGATCTTTCGCTTGAATTGACCTGTTTGCGCGCCGGTTCGCAGCCGGTGGTTTCCGGCCGCCGTGTTCTTTCGATTGCCGGACGTTCAGCGATCACCATTGCCGCAACGGACTTGTTCGGCGCGTTCTTCGATGTCACTTACGCTTATCGTTTCGGCCCTCCGGCCCATGACGTGACCGTCGCGCGACTGAAGCGCAATGACATTACGATTGCCGAGGCATTCCACTTTCCGCTCGGACGAACAAAGGCATTTCACGACGCCACTATCGAAGTAGCTCCCATCGAAGAAAACGGAAACTGGTTCCTCGATCTGAAAACGCCGGTTCTGGCCCAATCTGTCAGCATCGATGCAGGTGACTGGCGGGCTGCCGAGAACTGGTTTCACCTTGCTCCCAACGAGACGAAACGCATCGCCCTTATTCCACGTAAGGCAACACTCGAAAAACCGTCTGGAGAAATCCGCATCGCCGGTTCGTCACGGATCGTCTGGTTCTAACCTCGCAAGGCCATTGCGCGGATCGCGCCGATATAAATCTCGCGCGAATGTTCCGGCGTCAGATTGTGATCGGCATCCGGAATGATGGCGACTGACGCATTGTCGAAGCCCTGCAGCTTGGCGCCCGCCTGATCAAAATAGAAATTGAAATGTTCGCGCCCGATATCCTTTTCGGCATAGACCAGCGCCAGCGGCACCTCACGCTGCTTCAATTCGTCAAAAGCCGAATAGACTGCCCGTCCTTCCACTGTGCGGCTGCGCAGAAGCTTGCGTGCAAGCCCGCGAATACGCCCGACAACCCCGCGCGAGATGTTACGCAGGATGGCACGGATATCCAGTTCACCGCGAAACAAGCGCTGGAATGTTTCGGCGCGGAGCGCGCGGCTGCCATAATCCTCCAGCGTGCGCTTGCCGTCGCGAACGGCATCTTCTACCGAGCGTCCCGGCGCCCAATAGAACGTCTCCGGATTGACGAGGACCGCACCGGAAATGCGCTCGTCTTTCAAGGCACTGTGGAATCCCAGAAAAGCACCGCTGCATCGTCCTGCGATAATGGGACGGCCCCAACCAATAGTGTCGAGATAGTCGAGTGCTTCGGCAACATCGGCCTCTGCCTCATTGGTATAAAGCACCTGTTCCGGCATCCCCGGATTGGGCGGGCTGTCGCCTGCATTCGCAATATCGAAGCGCAGTGATGCTATCCCTTCCCGCGCAAGCTTGCGCGCCATATCGACGGTCGTACGCCCCCACCCGACACGTCGATCATAGGCTGCGGAGAGAAACAGGACCGTCCTGCCGCGCCGCTCACCCACGGGTGCGCAGAGAACGCCTGAAAGGCGATTGCCGGAACCGAACGAGATAGGCGTTTCCACAAAACCGTCACCCGTCAAAGTGCCGCCGAGTGCCCTTTCATCCGGCTTGTTCTGCGCAGGCTGCGAACCTGCCAGACCTGCCGCCCAGTCGACAAGCCGGTCCGCGACTTCCAGCGGCAGGCGCGAGATGACCGGGTTCGAAATCAGCTTGTCGTAGTCGGTAAAAGCTTCAACCGTCACATCCGCGCCAAGCTTTTCCAGATGCGTTGCCAATTCGGCATCATTCGGACGGTCCATCCGCGCCAGCAAAAGGCATTGAGGCGCAGGCTTCGTCTCCAGCGACAGAAGATTGATCTTCTTTACATCGGCGGCCACTTCCGGCTGCATTGTCAGCGATGCGATGGAAACGCTGTTCTTGATCCTTTGCTCGTCCGTCAGGCCCAGATCGGCATCGACCATACTCGACCAGACGGCCAGTTCACGCGTGTAGAACCGCCCGGAAATGACCGGCGACAGAAGCGCCAACGCTGCGATGCCTTCGATCCGGACCGCAGTTTCGGCAGCAATCGCTGCACCAAGGCTCTGTCCAATGATGATAACGCGGCTTGCCCCGGACAGGTCACGCGCCTTCCGGGCAGCTTCAGCAAGCGTATTGCGCCAGAGCTCCAGCCCTTTGGAAAATTCGATGTCGTCGCGTCCATCGCCCGTACCGGGCCAATCGAAGCGGAAGGAGCCTATCCCCTGCACCGAAAGTCCGTCGGCGATAATGCGCCAGAATTTGCGTGTCGTGCAGAGCTCTTCCAGCCCCCAGGGGCTTGCGAACAAGACAACCGTATCAAGAGATGGGCCAACAGGGGCCTGATAAAGGCCCAGCGTGTCGCAGAAGACGACCGGACTGGCGGCAGACCGCACAACATTCGCCGGTTGCCTGTAGGATGTTTCGTTTTCCACCCTGTCGCCCATGCCTGATGCACCCCATCACAGAAATCACATCCTGCAATAATGGAAATCGCGCAAGGCACCAAGGATTTATCGCAGCGACTGCGAAAACGTGCCCCTGCCGTGCATCAAGCGCGGCAGGGTTGCAACAGGTAGAGCCCGTCTTCCAAAAGTGGAAGCTGCTCAAAAGGCCGGATCAGGCCGCTGGCTTGGTCTTTTCGCCTTTCAGCAGCTTTTCGTGACGCAGCAGCATGCCGTAGAGATCGCGAGGCTCATCTGGATCGGCAAGAAGATCCAGCTTTTCGTAGAAGCCGGTGTCCTTCAGCTTGTCACGCACATAGCGCAGGGCCGAAAAATCCTCGGTCGCAAAGCCGACGGAATCGAACAGCGTAATCTGGCGGGCATCGTTGCGTCCGGCGATCTTCCCGGTGATGACTTCCCAAAGCTCCTTGACCGGATAATCTTCCGGCAGCTGCTGGATTTCGCCTTCGATACGGGTCTGCGGTGGGTACTCGACGAAGATGTCCGAACGACGCAGAATATCGCCGTGCAGTTCCGTCTTGCCGGGGCAATCGCCGCCAACAGCATTGATGTGCACGCCAGCGCCAACCATGTTGTCGGTCAGGATCGTCGCATTGGCCTTGTCGGCGGTGACGGTGGTGATGATGTCCGCACCCTCGACAGCCTCTTCGACCGTCTTGCAGGCAACGATGTCGAAACCGGCGCCCTGCAGGTTGCGCATGCACTTGGCAGTCGCTTCCGGATCAAGATCGTAGAGACGCAGCTTGTCGACGCCAAGCAGTGCCTTGAAAGCCAGAGCCTGGAATTCGCTTTGCGCGCCATTGCCGATGATGGCCATCGTGCTGGAATTCTTCGGGGCCAGATGCTTGGCGGCTACTGCCGAAGTCGCGGCAGTGCGCAGCGCAGTCAGGATGGTCATTTCGGTCAGCAGCATCGGATAGCCGCTGCCCACATCGGCAAGAACGCCGAATGCCGTAACGGTCTGGAGACCTTCACGCGTGTTCTTCGGATGGCCGTTCACATATTTGAAGCCATAGAGCGTTCCGTCGCTCGTCGGCATCAGCTCAATCACGCCTTCCTTCGAGTGCGACGCCACACGCGGCGTCTTGTCGAAGTTTTCCCAGCGGCGGAAATCTTCTTCGACATAGTCGGCGAGTTCCTTGAGGAAGGTTTCCACGCCGACGGACAGCACCAGCTTCATCATATGATCGACGCTGACGAAGGGGACGATATTGAGGTTCGGTTGGGTCATTATTGCTCCTTGAGCGCATCCCGAAAAGTGCGAAGCGGTTTTCGGAACAAGATGCGCGTAATACAATTAGCTTGAGCATTCTGCCGCCGGATGGAACCACCCGGCGCTTCACGAATGCGGCCTCCTGAATTCAGTAATTGATGGTTGGACGGTCCATGACGCTGCGGCCCAAAAGGCTCGCCATCAGGTCGACCATCACCGTTGCGGTACGTCCGCGTTCATCGAGAAACGGGTTCAGCTCGACGAGATCGAGGCTCGTCACCAGATCGCTGTCATGCAGCATTTCCATGATGAGATGCGCTTCACGGAAGGTCGCTCCGCCCGGAACCGTGGTGCCGACAGCCGGCGCAATCGAAGGTTCAAGGAAGTCGACATCGAGGCTGACGTGCAGAAGGCCGTTTTCGTCCTTCACGCGCTTAAGGAAGCGACGCAGCAAGGCAGCAACACCATGTTCGTCGATAAGGCGCATGTCATAGACGGCAACATCGGTCTGCTTGATTGCAGCGCGTTCTGCCGGATCAACACTGCGAATACCCATCATGCAAACATTGGCGGGATCAATCGGAGCTGCCAGGGCTGGGAAATAGCCCTCAAAGCCCTTCTGGCCCGTGTAATAGGCAACAGGCGTGCCGTGCAGATTGCCGCTGCCAGTCGTTTCCAGCGTGTGGAAATCCGTATGCGCATCAAGCCACAGCACAAATTGCTTGCGGCCCTTTTCCGCCGCGCGGCGCGCGATGCCGGGAACAGTGCCTGCTGCAAGCAGATGATCGCCACCGAGGAAGATCGGAAAACCGTCTTCACTCTCACGATAAGCAGCTTCGCTGATTGCTTCGATCCAGGCAACAGCCTGCGGCAGCGCCTTGATCACAGGATTGGGATGGGCCAGCGGGCGTAGTTCGGCCGGGGCCAGATTACCGAGATCGGTAAACTCGTGACCGAGTTCGCGAATCGCATCCGCAATGCCAGCGGCGCGATAACCGTCAGGGCCCATATTGCAGCCCAGACGGCCCGTGCCTTCCTGAACAGGCAATCCCAAAATCTTGCAATGCATAAACTGCTACTCCAGAGAAATTATTGCCCTAGATTGACCATTTACGCTTGGCGATGTGAAGCAACCGGATTGGCAATTTTAACGGTTTGGTTTATCAGAATGTCGGATTGGCTTTTCAAAATGGAGAAAACATGGACGATCTGGATGAAAAGCTCATCACGCTTTTACGTCACAACGGACGGCGCAGTATTTCGGATGTGGCAATCGATCTCGGCGTTTCCCGCGCAACGGTCCGCGCCCGTATGGAACGATTGGAACAGTCCGGCGACATCATCGGCTACACGGTGATCCTGCGGTCCGATGCGGTTGATCTGCCGGTACGCGGTATCATGATGATCGAAATCGAAGGCAATGTCGCCGACCGTGTGGTCAAGGCGCTCGGCGGTTTCTCGGAAGTTTCCGCCGTTCACACCACCAATGGCCGCTTCGATCTGGTAGTGGAACTGGGTGCTGCGACGCTCACCGATTTTGATGCCGTGCTGCGCCGCATCAGGCTGGTGCCGGGCATCAAGGCCAGCGAAACCAACCTGCTGCTTGCCACACCGCGCTCGACGCGGGCGCGTCTGTAACAAAAAGCCCGGCAATTCGCCGGGCTTTTTTCGCTGTTAGGCAAGAATCGGATAATCTGTATATCCCTTGGCGCCGCCGCCATACATATGCTGCTGGTCCAGCTCATTGAGCGGAGCATTATCCTTCAAGCGACGCACAAGATCAGGGTTCGAGATGAACGGCTTGCCAAAGGCCACGACGTCAGCGCGACCGCTTTCGATCTCTTCTTCCGCCAGTTCACGATCATAGCCATTATTGACCATCCAGGCAGCTTCACCGCCAGCATCGCGATAGACCTGCTTCAGGCGCGCATAGTCAAAAGGTAGCGGGCCCTGCTGGAAGTCGCGCGGACCACCGGTCGCACCTTCAATGATATGAACATATGCAAGACCGTAAGCGGCGAGCTTGTCGAGCACATAGTCGAACAGCGGCTGCGGATCGGAATCCGAGGCGTCATTGGCGGGCGTCACTGGCGAAAGACGAATGCCGACCTTGCCCGGCGCAACCGACTTGGTGATCGCATCCACCACTTCAAACAGGAAGCGGGCGCGGTTTTCGATAGAGCCGCCATATTCATCGGTACGATGGTTGCTGTCCGAACGCAGGAACTGATCGATCAGATAGCCGTTTGCCGCATGAATTTCGACGCCGTCGAAACCAGCCACTTCAACGGCATCCTTGGCAGCCTTGGCATAGGTCGCAATGATTTCCGGAAGCTCGCTCTTTTCAAGCGCACGCGGTTCGGAGGTTGGCGCAAATTCGCCGGTGCCATCCGGATGCACAAGATAGGTCTTTGATTTGGCGATGATGGCCGAAGGCGCAACCGGCTTGCCGCCATTTGGCTGCAACGTGTTGTGTGAAATACGCCCCACATGCCACATCTGCACGACGATCTTGCCGCCTGCGCTGTGCACTGCGTCGGTCACGCGCTTCCAGCCTGCCAACTGTTCGGCGGAATAAAGGCCCGGCACATCGGCATAACCCTGTCCCTGATGGCTGATCGGCGTTGCCTCGGTGATGATGAGGCCCGCACTGGCGCGCTGTTCATAATAGGTGACGTTGAGATCATTCGGCACGGCGCGCGGTGAGCGATTACGCGTCAGCGGTGCCATAACAATACGATTGGCAAGCTTCAGATCGCCGATTGTAACTGGATCGAACAATGTGGCCATGGATACATTCCTTCAAATGGGAAAGATTGGGCAAATGGGAAAGATTGGACTGGTGAATTAAAGATCGGATACAGCTTTGATGAAGGCGGCTATCGCCTCTTCATCACGCTTGTAGAACGTCCATTGGCCAACGCGGTGGGGCATGATCAGCCCCGCCTTTGTTAGCACGGACAAATGAGCAGAAACGGACGACTGGGAGAGGCCGCACCGTTCGAACTGGCCCGCGCACACGCCCATCTCCAGAGGCATGTGCTGATCGGAGAAATGGTTCTCCGGTTCCTTGAGCCAGCTCAAAATGTCGAGACGCACCGGATTGGCGAGCGCCTTGAGTATCTCGTCCAAGGGTATAGATTGAACATCCGACATCGCAGTCACCTCGCTGATCCTTTGATACGTATCGTCATTTCCCGATATAAGTATTGAGTAAATCCGATTTATAAAGAGGCCGTTCGTTCACATCGCCGTGAACAGGAAACCGACGCCTTTCCTGTGGAACGTCGTTACTGCCTTGATTGCGCCGAACCCACATCCGACTATGTTGCCGTAAAGATTTGAGATTGGAATGAATATGGCCAACGATATTAAGCGCATTGCTGGGATTATAGCGGCGGAGATCAATGCAAAGCCCGAACAGGCAATCGCCGCCATTGGCTTGCTGGACGAAGGCGCGACCGTGCCTTTCGTCGCCCGTTACCGCAAGGAAGTCACCGGCGGCCTTGATGATACGCAGCTGCGCCAGCTTTCAGAGCGCCTCGCTTACTTGCGCGAACTTGAGGCGCGGCGCTCGTCCATTCTGGAATCGATCCGCGGACAGGAAAAGCTCACACCAGAACTCGAACTAAAAATAGCTGGCGCTCAGACCAAGGCCGAGCTTGAAGACCTCTATCTGCCCTATAAGCCCAAGCGTCGCACCAAAGCGGAAATCGCCCGCGAACGCGGTCTTGGACCGCTTGCCGAAGCCATTCTGACCGACCGCAGGCTGGTCCCCACCGAGATTGCTGCGCAATATGTCACCGGTGAAGTTGCCGATGTGAAGGCAGCACTGGATGGTGCGCGCGACATCATCGCCGAAGGCTTTGCGGAAAATGCCGAACTGATCGGCAATTTGCGCAACTATCTCAAGGAACGCGCTGTTCTGCGCTCACATGTGGTCGATGGCAAACAGGATGCAGGCGCAAAATTCTCGGATTATTTCGACCATTTCGAGCGCTGGGCAAATGTTGCAGGCCACCGGGCTCTGGCCATGCTGCGCGGACGCAACGAGGATTTCCTGTCGCTCGACATTGAAATCGACGCCGACGACACCTCGCCGGTAAAGCCGGTCGAACGCAAAATTGCAGCCGCCTATAATATCGGCGCAACCCTGCCCGGCGACCGCTGGCTGATGGAAGTTGCAGGCTGGGCTTGGCGCGTCAAACTCTCGCTCTCCCTGTCGCTTGACCTGATGCGCGACCTGCGTGAACGCGCCGAGGAAGAAGCCATCAACGTCTTCGCCCGCAACCTCAAAGACCTGCTGTTGGCCGCGCCTGCCGGTTCGCGGGCCACCATGGGCCTTGATCCGGGCATCCGCACCGGCGTTAAGGTCGCAATCGTCGATGGCACTGGCAAACTGCTCGACACAACGACGGTCTATCCGTTTCCGCCAAAGAACGATGTGCGTGGTACCCAGGCCGAGCTCGCAAGCCTGATCCGCAAACACAAGATCGAACTGATTGCCATCGGCAACGGCACAGGCAGCCGCGAAACCGAACGGCTTGTCGTTGATATGCTCACCGACATGCCAGCGCCAAAGCCGCTCAAAGTCATCGTGTCGGAAGCAGGTGCATCGGTCTATTCGGCGTCAGAAGCCGCCGCGGCCGAATTCCCGCAGCTCGACGTATCGCTGCGCGGTGCCGTTTCCATCGCCCGCCGCCTGCAGGATCCTCTGGCAGAGCTCGTCAAGATCGAGCCGAAATCCATCGGCGTCGGCCAGTATCAGCATGATGTCGATCAGTCCCGTCTGGCGCGTTCGCTCGACGCAGTGGTCGAAGATGCAGTGAACGCTGTCGGCGTTGATCTCAACACGGCATCCGCCTCACTGCTGGCGCGTGTGTCCGGTCTCGGAAAGTCTCTCGCCGAAGCAATTGTTGCGCATCGCGATGACGCCGGTGCCTTCAAGAACCGCAAGGAACTTCTGAAAGTCGCCCGCCTAGGCAACCGCGCTTTTGAACAATGCGCAGGCTTCCTGCGTATCGCCAACGGCACCGAGCCGCTTGATGCGTCCTCCGTTCACCCGGAAGCCTATGGCGTTGCCAAAAAGATCGTTTCCGCCTGCGGCCGCGATGTGCGCAGCCTCATGGGTGATAGCGCAGCACTTAAAAGCCTCGATCCGCGTGTCTTTGTCGATGAGCGTTTCGGCCTGCCAACCGTGCGCGACATTATCGCCGAGCTCGACAAGCCGGGCCGCGATCCCCGCCCTGAATTCAAGACCGCGACCTTTGCCGATGGCATCGATGACATCAAGGACCTGAAACCCGGCATGATGCTTGAAGGCACCGTCACAAACGTTGCTGCCTTTGGTGCCTTTGTCGATATCGGTGTGCATCAGGACGGACTTGTCCATGTTTCGCAGCTCGCCGACCGCTTCGTCAAAGACCCGCATGAAGTGGTCAAGGCTGGCGATGTGGTGAAGGTACGCGTGACGGAAGTGGATGTGCCACGCAAGCGCATCGGCCTGACGATGAGAAAGGACGGCGGTGAAGCCCCTGCCCCGCGTGGTCCTGCAAACCGCGACCAGCGGCCTGCCAAAAACTTCACCCCACAGCGCAAACAGGAACAACCATCAACCGGCGGTTTCGGTGCAGCACTTTTGGAAGCGATGAAGAAGAAATAAGCTAAATCTTGTTGCCGATTGGAAAGCCGGTTGAGACTTTTCTCACCGGCATTTCATCGGTGGGAATGATCCAGCCACCGCGAATAGCGATGCGAACCTCATCGCCTTCTTCCAGTCTTACCGGATCGCACACTTCAAAATGCAGGTGAATATCGGGCTTGCTGAGCGGATGTGCCTCGATGCGCGAACCGCCACCGCGATAGACCGAACGCTTGACCCGCACGGGAATACCGCCGGTTTCGGTCAATGTCAGATCTTCTGCACGAACGCAGAGCTGTGCATTGGCACGCGGCATTTCAATGCCAGAACAACGCACCTGCGCCCGGCTTCCCAGCACCAGCGCCTCGCACTGTCCCGCTTGCGCAAAGGACACGACCTCCGCAGGCAGAACCATGCCGTGCGCGATGAAGGACGCGACCATTTCGCTAGCCGGTTCTTCGTAAAGCTTGCGCGGCGTATCGAACTGCTGAAGCTTGCCATGGTCGAGAACCGCAATCCGGTCGGCAAGCGCCATGGCCTCAGCCTGGTCATGCGTGATGTAGATAATCGTCGTACCGGTACGCTTGTGGAAAGCCGCAAACTCGTTTTCCATCGAAGCACGCAAATGCACGTCGAGATTGGCGAGTGGCTCGTCAAACAATACCAGCGAAGGCGCAGCCACCAGACAACGGGCCAATGCCACGCGCTGCCGCTGACCACCCGAAAGATTGGCCGGGCGGCGATCACCGAAACCGTCGAGATCGACCAGCGCGAGCGCTTGCTTCACACGAGCCTCGCGCTCGGCTTTGGCAACTTTGGCCACCCGCAGACTATAGCCGACATTCTCTTCGACCGTCATATGCGGCCAGAGCGCATAGTTCTGGAAGACGATACCGACCTGCCGCTTCTCCGGCGGCACGTTCCCGTCAACATGGGAAACGCGGCTGTCACCAATGTGGATTTCGCCGCCATCGACGTCTTCAAAACCTGCAATCATCCGCAGAAGTGTGGTCTTGCCGCAGCCGGATGGTCCGAGAATAGCAACAAACTCGCCGTCCTTCACATCGAGCGACACTTCAGACAGGGCCTGAAACTCGTTGAAAGCCTTGGAAACAGAAGCGATTTTCAGTCGCGCCATGGCAGCACTCCGTTTGGAAGACGCCGCGCAAACAGATTTGTTGCAAGCATCAGCATGAATGTCACCGCAACGGCCAGAATGGATATGGCAGCCGCATAGGCGGAATCGCCCGCCTGTTCGAAAGAAAACATCACCACGCCCAGCGTTTCCGATCCCGACGCCCAAAGAAGCGCTGAAACCGTCAGCTCACAGAAGGCGGTCATGAAAATGAGCACGCCGCCTGCAAGCGTCGCCGGGGCGACCAGAGGGAATATAATGGTCCGCAGCCGATAGAAAAGCCCCGCCCCCGCAACGCGCGCTGCTTCTTCCAAAGCACGGTCGATCTGGTGCAGCCCGGCAACCGTTGGCCGCAGCGCCAGCACGAAGAAGCGCGCAAGATAGGCAAACAGTATGATCCAAAGCGTGTTGTAGAGGCTAACACCAACCACTGGCAGCGGCTTTAAGAACATCAGCAGACAGGCAATCGCGAGAACTACGCCCGGTAACGCATAGGGCATCTCGGCTGCGAAATTGAGGATCGGCGTCCAGCGCCGTTTACGCCATGCCAGCATATAGGCAAGCGGAACTGCTATCAGCACCGCAAAGAATGCTGCCGCCAACGACAGAACCGCACTGTTGCGGAAAGCGCGCGCAGCACCAGCATGTTCAAGCAGCACGAAACGGAAATTCTCGGCTGTTGCCGTCGCAAATGTCAGCGGCACACCATAGGCCGGAACCAGAGCGGACAACGTAAGACCGATCAACGGCAGAAACAGCACGATAACAATCAGGAGCCATGCCGCGGCTTCCACCAACACGCGCCAGCGGCCAAGCGCGAAGGGTGCAGCAGGCAGCGACGTCGAAACAATGCGAAAATCGCGGCGGCGCGAGGCATATTCCTGCGCGGCGATGCCTGCCATTGCAATCAGCCCGATCAGAACCGACAGCACGGCGACGCTGGACAGCACAGCTGGGCCGCCGCCCGCAAGACGCTGATAAATCAGCGTCGGCAGAACCAGATAATTGGACGGAATTCCCAAGAAGGCTGGGATGCCGAAATTGCCGACGCAGGAGACGAAGGCCAGAGCGGCTGCGCCGATGATCGACGGCGTCATCAGCGGCAGGATGATGGTGCGCAGAACTGTCCATTTGCTGGCACCGGCACTCAGACCCGCTTCCACCAGTTCGCGTGGGAGTTTGCGCAGGCCTGCCCGCACGATCAGAAAGACCAGCGGTCCATATTGCACGCCAAGCAGAAAAATAATGCCCCAGACAGAATAGAGCGGATTGCGGCTGCCAAGCGGCGGCGCCATGCCGATGATCTTGAGGAACTGGCTGGAAGGCCCGAATAGCTGGAGCCACGCCAGCGCTGTTACCTGCGGGGCAATCAGCAGCGGGGTGACGTAGAAAAGCACAAAGACATTGCGCCCGCGCATGTCGGTGAGACCGACGAGCAGCGCCGCAACAATGCCAAACGCCAGCGCCAGCAGCGTGCCGCCAATGCCGATCTGCAGCGAATGCCATGTCGCTACCCAGGTCGATTGACTGCCAAGCGTTTCCACCAGCGCCGAGGTCGAAAACTGCCCCTGCGGCGCGACCAGTTCGACCAGCAGCCTGCCCATTGGCAGAAGCGACAGCACTGCAACAATAAGCGTTACACCAATAATCAGGGCCGCATCACGGCCCTGAAGATCTCGGAACATGCGCATTAAAATGCCTTATCCGCCGAACAGCTCGGAAAACTGCTTCTTGTCGGCATCAGTCTGATCGAGAACCTTCTGGGTGTCGATAGACATGATATTGATCTTGGTGCCTTCCGGCAGCCATGCCGGGCGACCAACGCCTTCCTTGGCAGGCAGATAGCCCTGCTCCAATGCCAGCTTCTGGCCATCATCCGACAGGATGAAATCGACGAACTTCTTGGCACCGTTGACGTTCTTGGCGGTTGCCATGATCGCAACCGGTTCGGTCACGGCAGGCACACCTTCCGACGGGAAGACGAACTCGATCGGCGAACCCTTGGCCTTGGCATTGAGCGCCATGAAGTCAACCAGAATGCCATATGGCTTTTCGCCGCTCGCAACCGACTTCAGCACGGCGCCATTGCCTTTAACGCTTGCCAGCTCATTGGCCTTGAGGTTCTTGAAGTAATCCCAGCCAATATCCTTATTGAGTGCAAAGCCGCTCAGGAGATAGGCAGCAGCGCCCGAATAAAGCGGGCTTGGCATGACCACCTGGCCTTTGTAATCGGCCTTGGCGAGATCGGCCCAATGTTCCGGCTTCTGTGCGGCACCCGTGTTGTAGGCGATGCCAGTGGTGATCAGTTTGGAGCCGAAATAGGTCTTGTCGGCGTCATAGCTATCCGCAGCAAAACCATCAACCTTGGCTTCCGGATAGCTAAGCAGGCGCTTGTCCTTCTTGAGACCTTCCATCGTCACCGCATCAGCGATCAGCAGAACGTCAGGCTGCGGCGCGCCAGCCGAAAACTCGGCGGCAAGCTTGGTGAGGAGTTCGCTCGTGCCAGAGCGGAAAATCTGCACATCGGTGTCCGGATTGGCCTTGCGGAAAGCTTCAACCGTCTTTGTCGCATCCGCTTCCGGCTGTGACGTATAGAGCGTCAGCGTATCAGCCTGTGCCACGGCAATGGAAAGAGCAAGAAGCGCAGGTACGACAGCAGCCCGCTTCAGCATCTTGTTCATGGGATTCGCTCCTCGAATTTCTGTATAATGTTCGCCAGCATGACCAGCGATGCCGGTACAATCCTGACGCGTGCGAAGTGATAGCGCGCAGATACTGCCATGGCGATAGGCACGATCATTTCCATTCATGGTGCACCTGTCAAACATCCTGCAACGTGAACCCGGAAAAGCAAAAGCCTCCCGGCGGAATCATAACCATCGGAAGGCTTGTAAGACATTGAATGTTTTGCCGAACAGCCATCCGTATCTCCAAGTATGGAGAAGATGCGGATGGCATTAGAGGAATTGCAATGCGGTTTTATGACAACCGCAAACGCATTCCCGGTAAAAAGATCAACAGATCAGATAACAATCTCGGCGACATGTGCAACCTGCGCACCCGCCTCGTAATAGGCTTCACGCAGACCGCGGAAATTCTGTTCCTTCGGATCGCTGACCGGCAGCGGCAGATCGTCTTCGTTAATCTCGCCTGAAACAAGCTGCGAAAGCAGTTTTCCGAAGACTGTGCCCGGCGCGATGCCACGGCCGTTGTAACCGGAGAATCCAACCACATTGCGCGCGAGGCGATGGAATTTCGGCAGGCTGTCATTGGTCATGCCGATCTTGCCATACCATTCGGCTTCGAACTCGACCTCGCCAATCTGCGGAAAAAGACGCTTCAACGATTTCTTCGCCCATGCCTTATGCACGGCAGCGCCGGTATTGCGCAGTGCGCCAACGCTTCCGAAGACAAGGCGGCCCTGTTGGTCGAAACGGAAGGATGAAAGGACTTCCTTCGTATCCCACACACCCTGACGTTCCGGCAGAATGCTCTTTTTCAGATTATCCGACAGTGGCCTTGTAGCCATGTTGAAATATGGCAGATGAACCAGCTCGGCGCGCACTTCCGGCCATGGCGCATTGGTGTAGGCATTCGTCGCCACAACCACCCAGTTGGCCGTCACGGAACCCTTGGCAGTCTTGACCACCCATTTGCCGTTCTTTTCTTCGGCACCGATCACCGGGCTTCCGGTAAATACTGTCGCGCCAGCGGTAATGGCGGCATGGGCAAGCCCGCGCACATAAGCGAGCGGCTGGATCGTACCGGCGCGCAGATCGAGCAGCGATCCAGCATAGGCCTTGGTTCCAACCTTGGCTTCGGTTTCTTTGGCGTCGAGCAGCTTCACATTGGCGCCGCGGCGCGCCCACTGCTCATGGCGGTCTTCAAGTTCCTTCAGGCCCTTCTTGCCAACAGCGCAATGAAGCGTGCCCTGCTTCTCGACTTCACAGGCGATCTTGTGCTTCTCAACGATTTCGAAGACGAGCTTCGGCGCATTGCCGAGGACATCGAGCAACCGGTCACCATATTTCTGGCCAAGCACGCCGGGCAGATCATCCGGCATGACCCACATGCCCGCATTGACCAGACCCACATTGCGGCCCGAACCGCCATAGCCGATCTCGATACCTTCGAGAACGATGGCTCGCGTGCCTTTTTCGGCCAGATGCAGAGCGGTCGAAAGACCGGTGAAACCGCCACCCACAATCACGACATCCGCAGTCAGATCACCTTGCAGCGCATTCGTCTCGGGGGCGGCAGGGGCGGTCTTTTCCCAAAGACCATGGGAGCGCGGATCGTTCAGCATTGAGAGCAACCATTTTAAATAGTGGAATACGGGCACCCTGCCCGACTGTTTCTATTTCACGCCGCGAAAGCCGGTTGGACAGCGTTATTTGCGCAACAATTCATTCCGGTTTGGAATGAACCAACGGCGAATAATCCGTATTCCCTACCTGCCCGGCGATCCACTGACAAAACACCTGCGTCAGCGGATTTTCCAGCTTTCCTTCCGGCACGACGAGATAATATTCATTCTCGGTTCGCATCGGCTTCTCGAAAAGCATGACCAGCTCACCGCTGAGCAATTCCTGTTCAATCAGATAAAGCGGCAGGAGCGCGAAACCCAGACCGGCCAACGCCGCGCCAATGACCATCGAGAACTGATCGAAGCGATGCCCCCGATAGGCCGACCGCCCCTCGACACCGCAGCTTTCAAACCATTGCGCCCACATTTTGGGCCGCGTCGCAAGATGCAGCAAGGGCTCATTCTCAAGCTCTTCCGGGGCCGACGGATGACGCGCTTTCAACAGGGCCGGGCTGGCAACCGGCACGATGACCTCGCTGCACAGGAAAGTGCAGGTGGCATGTGCCCAGACCGGCTGTCCATAATGGATAGCCAGATCGAACGGCTGTTCCTCGAAGTCGAAGACACCGGAGCGCGACGCGACATTGATGGCAATGCCGGGATGCTTTTCGATGAAATCGGAAATGCGCGGCATCAGCCAGCGCGTGCCGAATGTCGGCAATGTAGCCACACTGAAAGAAGACGTTGATTGCGCCGAAGCCATGGCGCGCAACATCGTGTCCTCCGTCTGGTTCAGAAGACGCCGCACTTCCGGCAAAAATTTCCTGCCTGCGTCGGAAAGCAGAATGCGCTGGCGGATGCGTTCGAACAACAGAACACCGAGCTGGCTTTCAAGATCCTTGATCTGACGGCTGACAGCGCTCTGGGTGAGATTGAGCTCATGCGCAGCCTGCGTGAAACTGCCGTGACGGGCGGCACACTCGAATGCCTGCAGCGTGGCGATGTCCGGGATCAGTCTTCTGCTCAGCTTCATTCCATTCTCGCATTAACATAGTTGCTTTCGTCGCAAGCATAACCGCAAAACGGTCTATATGATACATTTTCATCATAATCCATGCATGTTCCTCCCAAACAAGACATGCACCACCCGAAGATGCCCCACTCGACGGAAATTTTCGCCATGAAAGACCAGAAATTCGTTTCACCGGACGCCATTCGCTCGGCTTTTTCGGCAGCAATGTCCGCCATGTACAAGCAGGAAGTACCTGCTTATGGCACATTGATGGGACTCGTTGCCGATGTGAACGCCAAGGTGCTTGCTGATGACAGTCACCTGCATGAACGTCTGACGGAAACAGATTCGCTTGAACGCATCTCTGAAGAACGTCACGGCGCGATCCGCCTCGGCACAGCTGCTGAACTTTCCATGATGCGCCGTGTTTTCGCGGTCATGGGCATGTTCCCGGTCGGCTATTACGACCTCAGCGCCGCAGGCGTTCCAGTTCATTCGACCGCCTTCCGCCCGGTTGACGATGCGGCACTGAAGCACAATCCGTTCCGTGTCTTCACCTCGCTTCTGCGCCTCGACCTCATCGCCGATGAAAAGCTGCGCGCTGAATCGGAAGAAGTCCTGTTGAAGCGCAACATCTTCACTGCCGGAGCCATCGCTTTTGTCGAAAAGGCTGAAGCCGAAGGCGGCCTCAACGACGACGACGCGAAAGCCTTTGTTGCTGAAGTACTGGAAACCTTCCGCTGGCACGATCATGCCAATGTCAGCGCCGAGCTTTACCATCGCCTGCATGACGCGCATCGCTTGATCGCCGATGTCGTGTCGTTCAAGGGCCCACATATCAACCATCTGACGCCGCGCACGCTCGACATCGACGCCGTGCAGGTTCAGATGCCGGATCGCGGTATTAACCCGAAAGCCGTCGTTGAAGGTCCTCCGACCCGCAAGTGCCCGATCCTTCTGCGCCAGACCTCGTTCAAGGCGCTGGAAGAAGAAGTATCCTTCGTCAATGCAGACGGCACCTGGACGCCGGGCTCGCACACTGCCCGTTTCGGTGAAATCGAACAGCGCGGCGTAGCGCTCACGCCGAAGGGCCGCGCGCTTTACGACAAGCTGCTCAACGACACCCGCGCCGTTGCCCGCCCTGCCCCAGACGGCTCGAATGCAGCTGAATATGTGAAGGCGCTGAGCGACACTTTTGCCGCTTTCCCGGACACATGGGCTGGCGTGCGTGAAGAAGGCCTCGGCTACTTCGCTTATTCGGTCAAGGACGCTGCAAAGCTTGAAGCTTACAAGCCGGGCACCGATATTGAGGTTCTGATTGAAGCTGGCGCGGTTCAGTTCGACCCGATCATCTATGAAGACTTCCTGCCGGTGAGTGCTGCCGGTATATTCCAGTCCAATCTGGGCGACGACGAAACACAGGAATTTGTTGAAAGCCCGAACCAGAAGCGTTTCGAGGATGATCTGGGTGCGAAAGTGCTTAATGAGTTCGAGCACTATGCCCGCATCGAACGCGAATCCATCGAAGCCGTTCAGGCAGGTCTAAAGGGCCTCGAAGCGGCAGAATAAACGCATAGCCCCGAAAAGTTGCAGACTTTTTGGACAGGACTATGCGCAAACAACTCATACAGAGAGGAAAGCCATGAACACCGCTGTTAGAAAAATCGACGTGAAGAAGGAAGCCGCCGATCTGCTTTCCAAACTCGGCGTCGATGCATCCGCTTATACCGGCGGCGACCTTGCCGGTTTCAGCCCTGTTTCGGGCGAACAGATTGCTGCGGTCAAGACCCACAGCAAGGAAGATGCTGTCAAGATCATCGACAAGGCCGATGAAGCCTTCCGCGCCTGGCGCAACGTTCCGGCACCGAAGCGCGGCGAACTGATCCGCCTGCTCGGTGAAGAACTGCGCGCTTCCAAGGAAGACCTCGGCCGTCTTGTTTCGCTCGAAGCTGGCAAGATTCCTTCGGAAGGTCTCGGCGAAGTACAGGAAATGATCGACATCTGCGATTTCGCCGTCGGTCTGTCGCGCCAGCTCTACGGTCTCACCATTGCAACCGAACGCGCTGGCCATCGCATGATGGAAACCTGGCATCCGCTCGGTGTTGTCGGCGTTATCTCTGCCTTCAACTTCCCAGTTGCTGTCTGGTCGTGGAATGCTGCTCTTGCAATCGTTTGCGGCAACTCGGTTGTCTGGAAGCCGTCTGAAAAGACCCTTCTGACCGCTCTTGCCTGCGATGCAATCTTCAAGCGCGCGCTGAAGCGTTTCGGCGATGCACCGGAAGGCCTCTCGCTGCTTCTGCTCGGCGACCGTGAAATCGGTGAAGTCCTCGTCGACAGCCCGAAGGTTCCGGTCGTTTCAGCAACCGGTTCGACCCGCATGGGCCGCGAAGTCGGTCCGCGTCTGGCCAAGCGTTTTGCTCGCGCAATTCTCGAACTCGGCGGCAACAATGCCGGTATCGTCTGCCCGTCGGCCGATCTCGACATGGCTCTGCGTGCGATTGCTTTCGGCGCAATGGGCACTGCCGGTCAGCGTTGCACCACGTTGCGTCGTCTCTTCGTACATGAAAGCGTTTACGACGCTCTCGTTCCGCGTCTGCAGAAGGCTTACGCCAGCGTCACCGTTGGTTCGCCGCTCGAAACCAGCGCTCTGGTCGGTCCGCTGATCGACAAGGTTGCTTTCGACAACATGCAGAAGGCCCTCAAGGAAGCTGCTGCTCACGGCGGCAAGGTACAGGGCGGCGAACGCGTCGATGCTGGCCATGAAAATGCTTACTATGTGCGTCCGGCCATCGTCGAAATGCCGAAGCAGCAAGGTCCGGTTCTTGAAGAAACCTTCGCACCGATCCTTTACGTCATGAAGTATTCGGATTTCGACGACGTGCTGGCAAGCCACAACGAAGTTGGCGCAGGTCTGTCCTCGTCGATCTTCACGCTCAACCTGCAGGAAGCAGAACGTTTCCTCTCGGCTGAGGGTTCGGATTGTGGCATTGCGAACGTCAATATCGGTACTTCGGGTGCTGAAATTGGCGGTGCATTCGGCGGCGAAAAGGAAACCGGTGGCGGTCGTGAGTCGGGTTCGGATGCGTGGAAAGGCTATATGCGCCGCGCAACCAACACCATCAACTACTCGAAGGCTCTGCCGCTCGCACAGGGCGTTTCCTTCGACATCGACTAATCGATCTGATTTCAGATCAAAAGAAAACCCCGCTTCGGCGGGGTTTTTTATTGGCACAATGCATCGACCGGTTGAGATTTTTGCAATGACGCGGCGAAAATGGTGCTTTCTCGAGAACCGGAGCGGAGTGTACTTTAAGGTACATGAGCACCGGAAGCGCAGAGAAGCGCCATTTGCAGACCGTCAGTGCGTAAATATCGACTGGTCGATCAGCCCATACGTTCGGAGGCGAAAGAACCAGGCGAAGCCGGAAATACAACCGTGCGATTGCCGTTGAGGAACGAGCGATGATGAATATGCGCGTGAACAGCGCGTGCCAGAACCTGCGCTTCGACATCACGTCCGATAGACACATAATCCGCCGCACTCTGTGCGTGCGTGATACGGGCGACATCCTGTTCGATGATCGGACCTTCATCAAGATCAGCGGTGACATAATGCGCCGTGGCTCCGATCAGTTTCACACCGCGCTCGTAGGCCTGCTTGTAAGGGTTCGCGCCCTTGAAGGATGGCAGGAAGGAGTGGTGGATGTTGATGATCTTGCCCGACATCTTCTGGCAAAGCTGATCGGACAGAACCTGCATATAGCGCGCAAGAACCACCAGCTCGGTGCCTGTATCATCGACAATATCCAGAAGGCGCTGTTCAGCTTCCGGCTTGTTGGCCTTGGTCACGGCGATATGGTGGAACGGGATGTCGTGATTGACGACAACCTTCTGATAATCGAAATGGTTCGACACGACACCAACGATATCGATTGGCAGAGCGCCGATCTTCCAGCGATAGAGCAGATCGTTCAGGCAATGGCCGAAACGGGAAACCATCAGCAAGGTTTTTGTCCGTTGGGCGTTGTCGTGGAATTCAAATTCCATCTCGAACGGAGCTGCCACGGGCGCAAAGCCTTCACGCAGCACATCAAGCGCTACGCCTTCTTCGGAGATGAAGCTGACGCGCATGAAAAAACGACCGGTATCCAAATCATCGAACTGGGCGCTATCGATGATGTTGCAACCCTTGCCCGCAAGATAACCCGAGATTGCGGCAACGATACCACGAGTGGACTTGCAGGTGACGGTCAGGACAAAATTATGCATCGGACTTCCTCAATTTTCGAAGGCGCAAGCCAAAGCGCGCGCCTTGAAACTAGTTCACGATGCGGCCTCCGCCATGCCAGAATGCGTAATGCACTGACCGGATTGCGCTATCAAGCGACTTTGGAAGAAAGATCGCTCTAATTTGATCAAAGATGCGGATTGCGGTCACGATACCGGGCGACAAGTTCCCGGTTCACCTCACCGGAGCCCGGCATGTTGGCGCTCAGATAAATGGGTGCGTCGCCCTTGCCCACCAGCTTCGCCGCCACATCGGCAAAAATGGCATTGAGGATCGTGACACCAAGCGCCGTCGAAACCGGACCGACCTTCAAAGAACTGCCTTCCACTTCCAGCACCGCATCGCCCGCTGGCGCATCATTATCCAGCACGACATCGGCCAGAGAAAGCAGTTGCGTGCGGCCCTTGGCGATGACGTTGGAATAGGTGACGGAAGTGACCGCGATAACGGCAGCCCCCTTCTCCCGTGCATAGCGCGCAGCCTCAATGGGAGCGGCATTCACACCGGAGTTCGACACGACGATCAGCACGTCACCTTCGCGAATGCCGTAGCGCTCGAGGATCGGCAGCACAGCTCCTTCGATCCGCTCGAAATGCGAGCTGGCAGCCGCTCCGTCCTGCAGCATGATTGCCCCGCAAAGGATCGGCACAGTGATTGCCAATCCGCCCGCGCGATAGTGCAGTTCTTCCGCCATCATGTGCGAATGGCCAGTACCGAACACATAGACGCGGCTGTCTGCCAGTGCGGCAGCAGTAATCAGCTCGGCGGCTTTGGCCATCGGCTCGGCAAGGCGATTACGCAGGCCGGTGAGCCGCGCAATGAGGTCATCAAAATAACGATCTGTAATTTCCGTCATCGACCTTACCCCGAAATCTGTTTTCCGCCAGAAAGCCATGTGGCTTTCGCAAACAGCCCATCGTCAAGATGGACGGCGTCCATCCGCATGCCGGGACGGAACGTTCCGCGATCGTTGAGATGCAGATAGCGCGCCGGATAATGGCTCGCCATGCGCAGTGCCTCGGCCAGCGTCAGCTCCAGTTCGGCCACGCCGAAACGCACCGCCGACGCCATATCGAGATCGGAACCAGCAATGGTGCCATCTGCCAGAACAAGCTTGGAGCAGATGCCGCCTGGCACACGGCGGACGGCACGCCCGTTGATCTCGAAGCTTTCGGAATCCGAACCGACCAGAGCCATGGCATCCGTCACGAAGAACAGGTGGGCATCTCCCCGTTTCGCCCGAAGAGCAAGCCGCAGCGCCATCGGATCGACATGATGGCCATCGGCAACGATACCGCACCAGATGTCGGGATGATCAAGTGCCGCACCAGCCAGCCCCGGTGCACGATGGCCAATCTGGCTCATGGCGTTGAAAAGATGGGTCACGCTTCGCGCACCGGCATCGAAACGCTTGAACGCCTCATCTGCCGTCGTGTCGCTATGGCCGATACTGACGACCACACCGCCGTCGCTCAAACGACGCACCTGATCAGGCGTGACCTGTTCGGCAGCAAGCGTGACCAGCAAGATGCCGATCTGCTTTGCCGTATGGATATAGAGCGCGATATCGGCATCGTTGACGGGGCGCATCAGTTCCGCCAGATGGGCGCCTTTGCGAGCCGGTGCCAGATGCGGTCCTTCCAGATGCAGACCGGCAACGCCCTTGTCGGCCTTGACTGCCTCAATCGCCGCTTCAATGGCCCGGTCGCGCACCGGCGTCGTGTCGGTGATCAGCGTCGGTAGAAGGCTCGTCGTTCCATATTTGCGATGCCCCTTGGCAATCGTGAACATGGTCTCGGGTGTCGGCTGGTCATTGAGCATACGCCCGCCGCCGCCATTGACCTGCGCATCGATGAATCCGGGTGCCAGAACGCCACCGTTCAGGCGCTCGACATCATAGGCTTCGCCTAGTGACGCTTCCGGCACGATGGCTTCGGTCTTGCCATCGCTGAACACCAGTGCGCTTTGGTCGTGAAAGCGCTCGCCGTCGAAAATGCGCGCGCCTGCTATTGCCGATTTTCTTGTCATACCGTCACCGTAACCTTGTTGAGATTGCGCGGCTTGTCTGGGTCAAAACCCTTGCGGCGCGTGACCGCTTCAATGACGCGGTAATAATTGATGAGGGAAACCAGCGGATCGAGATGCGCATTGCCTGTGCTAGCCGATGGCAGTCGGAAGCCCGGTGTTTCCGCATCGGATAGCGACACGATGCTCGCTCCAAACGAATGCAGCCGCTTCAGGGCCTGCATGTTGGTGTCGAACGCTTCATCGCGCGGCAGGAAGGAAATAATCGGGAAACCTTCTTCCACCAGACGCATCGGACCGTGCATCAGCTCTGCCAGAGAGAAGGCCTCCGCATGGATATTGGCGGTTTCCTTTGCCTTCAGCGCAGCCTCAAGCGCGATTGCAAAGGCCGTGCCGCGACCGCCGGTATAAAGCGAGCGGGCATTGAAAAGGAGATTTTCAACCGCTTCGCGACCGTCAGGCCGTGTTGCAGCAAGCGCCTCCGGCAGGCGCTGCAGTCCGGCCTGCAGGCTTGCGTCACCGCTGGCCGACGCGACCACACCCGACAATGCCGCGACTGCGGCAATGAACGACTTGGTGGCAGCAACACTCTTTTCTTCACCAGCATTGAGCGCGAGTACCACGTCGGCGGCATTACCCAGCGGGCTATCGACAACGTTCACGACGGCAATTGTGGTGGCACCACCTTTTTTGGCAGCGTCCTGCGCTGCAACAATGTCCGGGCTCGCGCCGGATTGCGACACGGTAAAGTGCAATCCGTTCTTGAGCTTCAGCTTGGAACCGTAGACCGACGCCACCGAAGGCCCGATGGAAGCCACCGGAATACCCATGGTGATTTCCATCAGATATTTGAAGAATGTCGCCGCATGATCGGACGAACCACGCGCGGCGGTGGTGATGACGGCAGGTTCGTTCTTCTGGAAAATGCGCGCGATTTCCGCAAAGGTGCCTGCCTCCTTCTCAAGCAGACCGGCGACGACGGCAGGCGACTGTTCGGTTTCCTGCAGCATCAGGGAGGAAGGGCTGTTCATGGTCATTCTCCAATTTTCAGTTCGGCGACGAAGTCATAGGCATCGGCGCGATAGTGCGAACGGGTATATTCGACGATCCGGTCGTCCTCGAGATGCGAGACACGCTCGATCAAAAGTGCTGGCGCACCCCTGTGCACACCAAGCAGGCGTGCCGTGCCGGGGTCGAGTGTAACCGCCGTCAGGCGCTGCAAGGCGCGCACCGGCTTGTGGCCACGCCTTGCCAATGCGCCATAAAGCGAGGTTTCTTCGACGCGATCCTGATCCAGATAATGGCGCGGGACCACAGCCCGCTCGAAGGCCATCGGCACACCATCGGCAAGGCGCAGACGATCCAGCCGCACCACCGTCGTATCAACGCCGATTCCCAGCCGGAAAGCCTCGTCGGGCGACGGCCTGTCAACCTTGTTGGTGACAACGCGTGCGCCCGGCTCCTTGCCACGCGACAGCATATCCTCGGAAAACGAAGTCAGGCGCCAGAGATGCTGGCTGATGCGGGCCGGGCGTTCGGCAACGAAGGTGCCGCTGCCGCGCCGCGCCTCGACCGCGCCCTGAGTCAGCAGTTCCTTATAAGCATTGCGAACAGTGATGCGGCCGACGCCAAGCTGCTCCGCCAGATCGCGCTCCGGCGGCAGTCCGACAGCGGGCGCAAGTTGCCCCTCCTCGATCAGTTCACCGAGAATACGCGCAAGGTTCCGGTAAAGCGGCCCCGTAAGCTGCGGATCGTGCAAACCGCGCTCCTCAATAGCCGTGATCAATGTGGTTCTATTCATACTTCATATAATAGAACCTATATAGAACCAATGGCAAGTGACAATCTCATGAAAAAAGCCCGGTCATGACCGGGCTTTTTGTTTAATGCGATTGCGGAGCGGGATGCGCCTCGGCCGGTGGCTCATCTACGCCATGCTCGGGCTCCTTGATCCGGAACCAGGCGACATAAAGTGCCGGCAGGAAGAGAAGCGTGATTGCCGTGCCCGCTATGATGCCGCCCATCATGGCATAGGCCATTGGTCCCCAAAACACTTCACGCGCAATCGGGATCAGTGCCAGACTTGCTGCCGCCGCCGTCAGCGCGATGGGTCGCATTCGGTGCTGACTGGCCTGCGTCACCGCATCCCACGGGTGCATGCCCTCGGTGATATGCTCTTCGACCTGCACGATCAGAATGACCGAGTTTCGGATAAGAATACCGACCAGTGCCAGCACACCAAGGATGGCCACGAAGCCGAGCGGTTTGCCGCTCGGTAACAAGGCAGCCACCACACCGATCAGTCCAAGCGGCGCCACGGCGACAACAAGGAACAAGCGCTGGAAGCTTTGAAGCTGGATCATCAGGATTGTCGCCATGACGAACAGCATCAGAGGCACCACGGCAGCAATCGGCCCCTGGCTCTTACCGCTCTCCTCCACCGTGCCAGCAATCTGGATCTGATAACCGGACGGCAACTTGTCGGCGAAAGTCTTGATGGCAGGTGCCAGATCCTTGACGATCGTATCCGGCATCGTCTTGTCGATAATGCCTGCAGCAACCGTGATCGTAGGAATACGCGAACGGCGATAGACAACCGGCTGTTCCAGCTCATATCGGAAATTGGCAATCGCGGCCAATGGCACCGACGTCCCGTTACCGGTTGCGATCTGAAGACTTTGCAGCGTATCGATCGAATCGCGTTCGTGTTTCTGTGCCCGCACAATAACGTCGATCAGATAGATCGAATCCCGCACCTGAGTGATGGTGATACCGCCGACAACGCCGTTCAGGGTCGTTGCAATATCCTTCGAGGAAATGCCGAGCTTTCTCGCCTTGTCCTGCATGACGTCGACGCGGATAACCCGACCCGGCTCGTTCCAGTTGTAGCTCACCACTCCAAGCCGCTTGTCGGAACTGAGGATGCCGGCAAAGTCCTGTGCGACACCGCGCAGTTTTTGGACATCCGGACCCGAGATGCGATATTGCACCGGACGGCCAACTGGCGGTCCAAGCTCCAGATACTTCACATAGACATCCGTCCCGACATAATCCTTGCGCAGAACCTCGTTGAATTTCTGCTTGAGCCTGTCACGCGCTTCGAGGTCCTTCGCGACAACGACCATCTGCCCGAAATAGGGATTTGCTGGCTGCACGTCGAAGGAGAGAATGAAACGGATAGCACCTTCCCCGACATACGTGCTCCAGTGATCCACATCGGGATTGTCCTTGAGCATCGTGGCTTCAAACTTCTCCATCTGGGCCTTGGTGTCGGTGATGGAACTGTTCTGAGGCAAGGTCCAGTCGAGCACCAGTTCCGGACGGTCGGATTCCGGGAAGAACTGCCGTTCGATAAAGCCCATGCCGAAAACCGAAACGAGGAAAAGTGCAATGGTCGTAATGATCGTGATCCACTTGTGCCGCATGGACGCAAGCAGGACCTGCGAAAATATCTGGAAAAGACGGCTGTGCTTTTCCTCATGCGCCTTCATTTTCTTCGGCAGGAAAGTGACACCCAGCAAAGGCGCAAACAGAACTGCCACGATCCAGGAAACAAGCAGCGAAACCGCAATCACTACGAACAATGTGAACGTGTACTCACCCGCCTGACTGTTGTTCAGTCCGATGGGGATGAACCCGGCAATCGTAACCAGCGTGCCTGTCAGCATCGGGAAAGCCGTATGCGAATAGACATAGGTCGCAGCCTTGTTGATGGGATCGCCGTGCTCAAGCCGGGCCACCATCATTTCCACCGCAATCATCGCGTCATCGACCAGGAGGCCTAGCGCGATGATGAGCGCACCGAGCGACACGCGTTGCAGGGAAATATCCATCAAAGACATCGCCAGGAAGGTGATTGCCAACACCAGCGGGATCGAAAGCGAAACGACAAAACCCGCTCGCACCCCAAGACTGACGAAGCTCACCGCCAGAACGATGATAACCGCTTCAAACAGAGCTTCGGTAAAGCCCGAAACAGCGTCCTTGACGACTTCCGGCTGATCGGCAACCTTGAAGACCTTGACACCGACCGGGAGTTCCGCCGTCACCTGGCTCATCATTTTGTCGAGTGCCGCGCCAAATTCGAGCAGGTTGCCGTTCGGCTTCATGCCAATGCCGAGGCCGATCGCATCGTGCCCGTTCACCCGGAAAATGGATGCGGGCGGGTCGACATAGCCGCGCGTAATCGTCGCGACGTCGGAAAGACGGAAGAAGCGATCATTAACGCGCAGGTTTACCGCACGCAGATCCGCTTCCGAATTGAACTGTCCGCTGACGCGCACGCTGATGCGCTCCGGCCCGGCTTCCACTACACCGGACGGCGTAATGGCATTCTGGTCCTGCAAGGCCTGCAGGATTGCCTGCTGATCCAGTCCAAGCGCTGCAATCTGGCGCGTCGAGAACTCCAGATAGATCGCTTCGTCCTGCGCGCCGATCAGCTCGACCTTGCCCGCATTGGGCAATGTCAGAATTTTCGTCCGCGTGCTTTCGGCATAGTCCCGCAACTGTCGCATGGAAAGACCATCCGACGTGAATGCATAGACGTTTCCGTAAACGTCACCGAACTGGTCATTAAAATACGGTCCGAGAACGCCCTGAGGCAGCGTATTCTGAATATCGTTCAGAAAATGACGCACTTCGGTCCATGACTTTTTGACCTGCTCGGCCCGCGTCGTGTCTTTCAGAAAGACGAACACGACCGACTTGCCCGCCGTGGTTATGCTGCGCGTATAATCGAGCGTATCCAGTTCTTCGAGCTTCTTTTCCAGCCGGTCCGTGACCTGATTGAGCGTTTCGTCGACGGAGGCGCCGGGCCAGTTGGCCTGTACAACCATCGTCTTGACGGTGAAGTCCGGATCCTCCTCACGACCAAGGTCAAGATAGGAAATCAGGCCCGCCACCAGAAAGACGAGCATGAAATACCAGACCAGAGACCGATGATTCAGAGCCCAGTCAGACAGATTAAATCCCTTCTTCACAGGCCCGTTCCTTTCTCGTCCAGGCGGACTTTCTGTCCTTCTTTCAACTCATGCACACCGGCAATCGCAACATAGCTTCCGACATCCACGCCACCGGCAACGAAACTGTTGCCGCGCCGTTCAGTCACCTGCACGTCATGAAGAGAGACCGTCTGTTTATGCGGATCGATAACCCAGATGCTTGTCTTGCCGTTTTCGTCGAGCAAAGCCTGTATCGGCATCGTCACAAGATTCTGTTCAGGCCCGGCTTTGGCTGCCCGGATCGTCGCGCCAAGGCGAAAGCCTTCCGGAGGGTTGTCGAGAGCAATACGCACACGGCGTGTGCGTGTCTGCGCATCAGCCTGCGGCGCCACCTCGCGTACTGTTCCCTGCCCTGTCACTTTCGGATCGGCCTGGAGCTGTACATTGAATGGCGTGCCCTGCTCAAAATATTGCGTCATGCTGTCAGGAATATCGAGCACCGCTTCGCGAATATCGGGACGCGCAACCGTCATAACCGTCTGGCCAGCGGCAACCACCTGCCCGACTTCGGCATTCGTTGCAGAAATGACGCCATCATAATCCGGACGCAGCACAGCGTAACTGCGCTGATCCTGCGCCTTTTTCAGCCCTGCCCTGGCTTTTTCCAACCCGGCCTCTGCGCTGTCACGCGCCTGTCTGGCGGCATCATAATCGGCTTGCGAAACGTTGTTGCCCTTAAGCAGGATGCTCTGGCGTTCTTCGCTCGCCGCAGCGTTGGCATATTGTGCTTCGGCGCTCGCCAGATCAGCCCTCGCAGACTGAACGGCAAGATCGAGGTTGGATGGATCAACCATCGCAACCATCTCGTCCTTTTTCACAATATCCCCCACCTGAACAGGCCGATTGATAATTCGCCCAAGCACACGGAATGCAAGATCAGTGGAATAGCGTGGCTCAATCGTGCCTGCAAAACCCGTCTGCGTTACGGGCTTGGGCTCGACCACCATATAAAGAACCGGACGGACAGGGTCCGTCTCAGCCGTGTTCTCTTCACCTTTTCCGCAAGCGGCAAGCGCAAGCATGGCAGCGATAACAGCAATACTGCTCATGGTGCGGATGTTAGGAAACTGGATTGTCGCCTTCATTGCGCAACTTGTCCTTCCTGTTCCTGCACGACTTCGGTCGGTTCGCCGGAACGCAGCATTTGTGCGCCCTTCGTGACGATCAGCTCGCCTTCCTGCAGCCCGCCTTCCACGAGTAGCCGCCCCTTTTCGTATGAAAGCACCTTGATCGGAACCAGCGTTGCCACCTTGGAATCCTTCGAGAGCCTCCAGACGGCTGTACGCCCGGCATCCGAAGTCATTGCGCTCCATGGCAAAACGACCACCTTCACCGTGTCCATATGAACCGTGCCGGTCACTGTGGCCCCGAGTGCCATCTGAGGCGGGGTTTGCGCTATGCCGACCTTTAACCGTACGGTTCCAGTCTGCGCATCGACCACCGGCGAAATCTCACGAACCTTGCCTTCGGCACTTATCGACGCATCGGACAGCAGCGCAATCGTTACGTCCATTCCGATTTTGGCATGATTGACCAGTGTTTCCTGCACATCGAATACCGCGTCGCGTGGACCATCCTCGGCAATCGAGAACGCTGTCTGCGCAGCCTGCACGACCTGCCCGGCCTCGACATTGCGCGCCGTAATCACGCCTGAAACGGGTGCCTGCAATTCAGTGTAGGAGAGCTGATCGCGTGCATCGTTGAGCTGGCTTTCAGCGCTGGCAAGAGCGCTTTGCGTCGTTTGCAGGTTCTGGTTTGCCTGATCGTAGGTGCTGCGAGTGGTGAACCCTTGTGCCAGCAATGCCTTCTGTCGCGCAAAATTGGCCTGGGCCTGCACCAGCTGCGCCTGCGCGGCATCTTTCGACGCCAGTGCAACGCGCAGATTGGCCTGTTGCTCAACATTATCGATGCTGGCGAGAGGCTGCCCCTTTTCCACGTGCTGGCCGATCTCGACCAGACGCTGCACAACCTGACCGTTCAGACGAAACGAGACATTGACAAGCGACCGTGCCGCAATGGCGCCGGATAAGGTCAGTTTCGGTTGATAATCGCTGGCGACTGCCTTTACCGCTGCCACCGGCACGATGTCGAGCGAGTCGGCATGCGCCTGCAACATTGCGCCCGGCGCAAGCAGCCCCAGGCAAAAGAGCAGTATACGGGGTGCTTTGAAATGGGGAGCAAGCTGGCACATAACGCGCCTCCACCCATTCTGCACGCTGTAAATGAATGGTTTTGCTGCCATTTACACGATTCTCACTGGTTTGGTTCTGTTGAGAATGCAACTAAAGCTTTGCAGAGAAAAGCGGCGTTGTAAAAGATGATGAATCATAGTTATCGCTATTAAAGTCTTTTCGAAAACACTTACTCAGGAGCAATCGGTAGGCATTGCCTTCGATCAGAGAATTTATAAGTAGAAATATATAGTTGTGTTGAATTTCAAGAATATAGGCGGCGGCTAACTCGTTGCCTCCTCGACAAGCCTTTTACCGGCAACATTCAATTCGTAACGTGTGCGTTGCGTGCGCGGATCGCGCTGTTTGATCCGCACATAACCGTGGTCCTGCCCGAGCACTGAAATTTCCCGAAGCACAAGTGCATGAGCGATCCCCAGCGAACGCGCAAAAGTTCGGCTATCCGACGCGATATCCAGCGCCAGCGCGGCGATGATCCCGGCACCAAGCCCGGTCAAATTGCTGGACGCCGTCATCAAAGCGTCGACGAACGCCATATATTCCGCTTCGCCCTCATCCATCATGCAGCTGCCGATTTAAGGGGGCGGAACGAAACGATCACCGATTTCGATGTGGGCGTGTAGCTTTCATCACCAGAACTGGCGAGCGGCACCAGCACGTTCATTTCCGGATAGTAGCCCGCAATACAACCGCGCGGGATATCATAGGGCACGAAGCGGAAATCGCGCGCGATACGCTCCACGCCGTCATCGAATTCGCCAACAATATCAGCCCGGTCACCGGCCTCGACACCGATATCCGCCATGTCAGCTTCATTCATGAAGACGACCTGTCGTTCGCCATAGACACCGCGATAGCGGTCATCCATGCCATAAATGGTGGTGTTGTACTGGTCGTGGCTGCGGAAGGTCTGCAGCACATAACGCCCCGGCGTACCGCGTGCCTGCTGATGCTCGACAGCTTCCGGAAGGGCGCCGGTCCAGAATGTGGCCTTGCCCTTTGTCGTATTCCATTCCAGCTCACGGGCAGAATTGCGCAAATGGAAGCCACGCGGAACCCGTACACGAGCGTTGAAATCGTAGAAGTCCGGCAACACACGGGCGATATGGTTGCGGATAAGATCATAGTCGTCGGCAAGCTCCAGCCAGTTGACTGGCTGCGGCCCTAGCGTCGCCTGCGCCATACCCGCAATGATCGCCACTTCCGAACGAAGATGTGATGAAGCAGGCGCATTAATGCCGCCCGAACCGTGCACCATGCTCATGGAATCTTCGACTGTTACGATCTGGGCCACACCTCTGGAATTGAGGTCGATCTCGGTGCGGCCAAGGCAAGGCAGGATGAAAGATTCCTGCCCCGGCACCAGATGCGAATGGTTGAGCTTGGTTGCGACATGAACCGTCAGGCGCTGGCCGGAAAGCGCTTTTGAAATCAACGGACTATCCGGAGTGGCCCGGGCGAAATTGCCGCCGAGACCGATAAATGCCTGAGCCGACCCGTCGAGCATGGCACCGATGGCACCCAGAACGTTGTGCCCCGGCTCACGCGGAACATTGAAGCCAAATTCCTTTTCCAGCGCATCAAGAAATGCGACTGGAGGCCGTTCGTTGATGCCGACGGTACGATCACCCTGCACATTGGAATGACCGCGCACCGGACAGAGACCCGCACCGGGCCTGCCAATATTGCCGCGCAGCAGCATGAAATTGGTGATTTCGCGGATCGTGATCACCGAATGACGATGCTGGGTGATGCCCATCGCCCAGGTGCAGATGACCCGATCCGATTCCATATAGATCTTTGCGGCGCGCTCCAGCGACTGCCGGAGAAGTCCCGACTGGTCCTCGATTTCTTCCCACGACGTGCTGTCCACCGCAGTGCGATAGGCTTCCAGTTCCGCTGTATGTGTGCTGAGAAATTCCCGGTCGAGGATTGATGGCTTGCCTGCGGCGAGTGCGGCATCATCCGCTGCGAAAACCGCCTTGGCCATACCGCGGAAAGCGGCAAGATCACCGCCAAGACGCGGCTGGAAATAATCGCTCGCTATGGCTTCGCTGCCGCCATGCAGCATTTCAAGCTTGTTCTGCGGATCAGCGAACCGCTCCAGCCCGCGTTCGCGGATCGGATTGAAAACGACAATGCGCGCACCGCGCTCGGCAGCACGACGCAAATCACCCAGCATGCGGGGATGGTTGGTGCCCGGATTCTGACCGACCACGAAAATGGCATCAGCCATTTCGAAATCTTCCAGCAGGACGGTCCCCTTGCCGACGCCAACCGACTGTTTCAGCGCAACGCCGCTAGCCTCGTGGCACATGTTGGAGCAGTCGGGGAAATTATTGGTCCCATAAGCGCGTACGAACAACTGATACAGAAACGCAGCCTCGTTCGAGGCACGGCCCGACGTATAGAACTCAACCCGGTTTGGGCTGTCGAAACTCTTGAGAATGTCGCCGATAGTCCTGAACGCCTCATCCCATTCGATGGCTTCATACTGATCGGTCGAAGCATTGTACCGCATCGGATGGGTCAGGCGCCCGGTATTTTCCAGATCGTAATCCGTCCAGTTGCGCAGCTGCGAAACCGTATGCTCCCGAAAAAAGGCAGGCGTCGTGCGCCGGTCGGTCGCCTCCCAGGCGACAGCCTTCACACCGTTTTCGCAAAATTCAAAAGATGAGCCATGTTCCGGATCACCCCAGGCACAACCGGGGCAATCGAAACCGTCCGGCTGGTTCGCCTTGAGAAGCGTGCGCGCGCCGGAAAGAGGAGCGCCACTTGCAAGCAATTGCTTGCCGCAGCTCTTCAATGCACCCCATCCACCCGCTGCAGCGGATCGCTTGCCGATGAAACCGGTCTTGGTGGCCTTGCTCATCCGTTACCCTCTAACCCAGTTGCGGGACCGCCTTCTTCGAGTGGCAAAGATGCCTTGGGCGGGTGCCAATATCATAAGTGGAATTACACGGTCCTTCAATTAACCGCGAGGCAATTGTTATTCGATACTTGTTCGTACTTGATTTCGGCCGCGCGATCCGTCATGCGATTGGTCAAGAAAAATTACCACAAGGGGTGGGATAGATGCCCAACATCGTTGAAATCGCCGATCTGAAGCGGCTTGCCCAGCGCCGCGTCCCCAAGATGTTCTTTGATTACGCGGATTCTGGCGCATGGACCGAGTCGACCTATCGCTCAAATGAAGACGACTTCAAGAAGATCAAGCTGCGCCAGCGTATTCTCGTCGACATGACGAACCGTTCGCTGGAAACGACGATGATCGGCGAGAAAGTGTCCATGCCGGTGGCTCTCGCACCGACCGGCCTGACGGGCATGCAGCACGCGGACGGTGAAATGCTGGCAGCACAGGCTGCCGAAGCCTTTGGCGTTCCCTTCACCCTTTCGACCATGAGCATCTGTTCCATCGAAGACGTCGCTTCGGTGACAAAGAAGCCGTTCTGGTTCCAGCTATACGTGATGAAGGACCGCGATTTCGTGAAGAACCTGATCGGTCGCGCCAAGGCGGCTGGCTGCTCGGCATTGGTGCTGACACTCGATCTCCAGATTCTCGGCCAGCGCCACAAGGATATCCGCAACGGCCTTTCCGCCCCGCCGAAATTCACCCCGAAGCATATCTGGCAGATGGCAACCCGTCCCGGCTGGTGCCTCGGCATGATGGGCACGCAGCGCCGCACGTTCCGCAACATTGCCGGTCACGCCAAGAATGTTACCGACCTTTCTTCGCTCTCCTCATGGACGGCTGAACAGTTCGATCCGCAGCTCAACTGGAACGACGTTGCCTGGATCAAGGAACAATGGGGCGGCAAGCTGATCCTTAAAGGCATTCTCGATGTGGAAGATGCCAAGATGGCAGCCAAATCAGGTGCCGACGCGATCATCGTGTCGAACCATGGCGGACGTCAGCTGGATGGCGCACCGTCCTCGATATCCATGCTGCAGCCGATCGTTGATGCCGTTGGCGACAAGATCGAAGTGCATGTCGATGGCGGCATCCGCTCCGGCCAGGATGTGCTCAAGGCCCGCGCACTTGGCGCTCAGGGCGTGTATATCGGTCGCCCGTTCCTCTATGGCCTCGGCGCCATGGGCAAGGACGGCGTAACGCTGGCACTCGACATCATCCGCAAGGAACTGGATGTCACGATGGCGCTCTGCGGCAAGCGGGATATCAACGATATCGACAATTCGATCATCCATTCGATAAACTTCTGATAACGACAGGAGCCGGCCTCGCGTCGGCTCCTATACTTTAGAAATTGCTTGCATAACATCGCGTCACACGCGAGTACCGGCGACTGATGCACCGCAAGGTTACTTAAAAATAACCAAGTGTTAAACATATCTCTTTACCATATCCGGCAGTACGGCTTGTGAGCCGTTTTTCTGTTCGGATTTGGAGTGGGAACCGATGAAGTGCACTTCCGCCATTGCCATCGTGGCTATCAGTCTGATGGCGGGATCAGGAGCGGCGTTTGCCGCCGACATAATTGCAGACCCTGTTATTGAACCCATGCCGGAACCGGTTAATTCGTCCGGCTGGTATATTCGTGGCGATCTCGGTTACAATTTCAAATCCAGCACGGATGGCGACTGGAGCTTCTGGAACCAGTTCGATCCGCCCTATCGCGGCATTGACGACACGCTACGCTACGATGATTTCGACCTCAAAGCAGGCGCAACTTACGGCGTGGGTGTCGGTTACCGCTTCACCGATATGTTCCGCGCCGATGCCACACTCGACTTCTTCCGTGCAGGCATCAACGGTCGCACCGCCTGTCCGAGCTATGTGAAATCTGCCAAGGGCTTCAATCCGGTCGAGGACAACTGCAACTACGAGGATTCCTCGACAGCCAATATCTGGACGGCCATGGCAAACGCCTATGTCGACCTGCCGCGTGTAGGACCTCTGACGCCTTATCTCGGCGCGGGTCTTGGCGCCGCCTATGTGCAATATGACGACTGGAAAACCCACGAAGTCTGCGCAGGCTGCACCTATTCCAGCGAAAAGGACGGCCTCGACAGCTGGCGCTTCGCAATGGCTCTCATGGCCGGTGTCAGCTACGATCTCACCGAGCAGCTAAAACTTGATGTCGGTTACCGCTATATGCGCATCAATGGTGGCAAAGCCTACGGTTTTGACGCAGCCGATCGCAGCACCAACCCTTACGGCAATGCCGAAGGACCGGGCGCCACCGGAACGCAGGCCAAGGACAATGGCTTCAACATGCACACGATCCGCGCCGGTCTTCGCTACGAATTCCGTTAAAGAAAGTGATCTTTCGGATAGAAAGCCCGGTCAGTGCCGGGCTTTTTTTCATTTCAGCCGCGTGAAGTCGGTGCTTTTGACAGAAGCACCGTGCGGATTGCGAAACTGGAATGGATGCGCGCGACACCGGGCAATCGCGACAGGATTTCCTTGTGAATGATCTCATAAGCCGCAGCGTTTTCGGCTTCGACGCGCAAAATGTAATCCGCATCGCCTGTCATGAGATAACATTCCTGAACTTCAGGGTGCCGCCGCACCGCTTCCTCGAAACGATTCAGAAACTCCTCTGTCTGCCGGTCAAGCGTAATGCGTACGATAGCGACGAGCCGCTCATCGCCGTCGGATGAACCGACGATGGCCGTATAACCACGGATAACGCCGCTTTCTTCCAATATCTGCACCCGCCGCAGACAGGCGGACTGCGAAAGCCCTACTTCGCTGGCGAGATGGCTGTTGGTCATGCGCCCATCACGGCGCAGGCAACGGATGATATTGCGGTCGATACTGTCGAGCGTTGGCATGAATAATCTTCAACCCTGGAGCTAAAATATGCGCAAGATGTGCGAAAATTCGCATAATATGCGACAAATAGCAAAAACATTCGAATAGTCTTCGACTAATATGCGAGCAAGCTTTGGGAGTGAGGAGTCACAAGGTTTCTCAACCGAGGCTTATATGCTTTGGGCGGCAGACGATCCATATCGACAATGACCTTCCAGGCGTTCTCGTAGCGTAGTGAGCAGTTTGGAAAGAACCGTGCAAATGGTTGAGATGTCGATGCAATTTTCACAGGATGAGCGCGATCTTGCCGCCGGTGGCGTATTGACCATCGACCTGTCGGCGCTGCGTCACAATTATTCGGCCATTGCCCGTCATATCGCCCCCACCCGCGCTGCTGCCGTTGTGAAGGCAGATGCCTACGGGCTCGGCGCCAGTCGTGTTGCGCCAGCTTTTTACGATGCCGGTTGCCGTGACTTCTTCGTCGCCCATCTCGGCGAAGCGATAGCGCTGAAGCCGTTTCTCCAGCCCGACGCGACGCTCTACGTTTTGAACGGTCTTCAACCGGGAACCGAAGAAGCCTGCGCCCGCGAAGGCATTCTGCCAGTTCTCAACTCGCTGGAACAGATTGAAAACTGGGCGGCACTCGCCACCAGACAGGGCAAGAAGCTGCCCGCCCTGCTCCAGCTCGATACCGGCATGTCGCGTCTCGGCCTGTCGCCGAAGGAATTTGAACGCTTTCTTGAGAACGCCACGCTTCTGGATGCCATCGACATCAAGTTTGTCATCAGCCACCTGGCCAGCGGTGACGAACCGGAAAATGCGGCAAATGCCCGTCAGCTTGCCAATATGACCGCGCTGCTTGCGCGCCTGCCAAAACTGCCGGTTGCTTTTGCCAATTCCGGCGGCAGCTTCCTCGACAAGACCTATCATTTCGACCTCGCCCGCCCCGGTGTCGCGCTTTATGGCGTTGGACCGAAAAGCGAGATCATTCCTGTCCTCACCCTTTCGGCACGCGTCATTCAGGTGCGCGAGATCGACAAGGGGGCGGCGGTTGGCTATGGCGGCGCCTATATCGCCGAAGGGCCGATGCGGGTTGCAACGATTGCTGTCGGATATGCCGATGGCTGGTTCCGTTCTCTCAGCAACAAGGGTGCGGCCTTCTTTGGCGATACGCGACTGCCGATCATCGGCCGTGTGTCGATGGACTCAATCACGCTCGACGTCAGCGCATTGCCGGAAGGCACGCTGAAACTCGGCAGTCTTGTGGAGCTGATCGGCCCGCACCAGCGCCTCGAAGACGTGGCGCGCGATTGCGACACTATTCCCTATGAAATTCTGACTGCGCTCGGCAACCGTTATGCACGTGTCTACGTGGAGAGCGGCGCGAGCGACATAAAAGTATAAGACAAGAGGCGAACATGCAGATCACCATTCTCGGCAGCGGCGTCATTGGCGTTACGACCGCCTACTACCTCGCCAAGCTCGGTCACGAGGTAACCGTTGTCGACCGCGAAGAAGGCCCCGCACTGGAAACGAGCTTTGCCAATGCCGGTCAGGTTTCGCCGGGCTATGCCTCGCCATGGGCCGCGCCCGGCATTCCGTTCAAGGCCGCGAAATGGCTGTTCCAGAAGCACGCGCCACTAGTTTTGCGTCCGACTTGCGATCCGGTTCAGTATAGCTGGCTCCTGCAGATGCTCGCGAACTGCACCGACAGCCGTTACAAGGTCAACAAGACCCGCATGGTGCGCGTAGCCGAATATGCGCGCGATTGCCTTGTCGATCTGCGCAAGGAAACCGGCATCGAATACGACCAGCGCATGCAGGGCACGCTCCAGCTTTTCCGCGAGCAGTATCAGCTCGACGGTATCGGCAAGGATATTGAGGTACTGCGTCAGGATGGCGTGCCGTTCGAAGTCCTCGACCGCGAAGGCTGCGCCAAGGTGGAGCCGGCACTTGCCCGCGTGAAGGACAAGTTCGTCGGCGGCCTGCGTCTTCCGCATGACGAAACCGGCGACTGCTTCAAGTTCACCAATGCGCTGGCAAAGATTGCCGAAGGACTCGGTGTAAAATTCCGCTTCGGCGTCAACATCAAGTCGTTACTGATGTCCGGCGGCAAGGTTTCCGGCGTCGAGACCTCCGAGGGTGTCCTGACCGCCGACCGTTATGTCGTCGCTCTTGGCAGCTATACGCCTGCGCTCGTCAAATCGCTTGGCCTTAACGCCCCGATCTATCCGGTGAAGGGCTATTCCATCACGGCACCGATTGTCGACGAGGATCGCGCTCCGGTTTCGACGGTGCTCGACGAGAGCTACAAGATTGCGATCACCCGTCTTGGCGACCGCATCCGCGTTGGCGGTATGGCGGAAGTCTCGGGCTTCACCACGGACCTGCCTGCCGCGCGGCGCGCAACGCTCGATCTGTCGGTAACGGACCTGTTCCCCGGCGGCGATCTGAAAGCGGCAACCTTCTGGTCCGGCCTGCGCCCGATGACACCGGATTCCACGCCGATCATCGGTGCAACGCGCTACGACAACGTGTTCATCAATGCCGGTCACGGAACGCTCGGCTGGACGATGTCGTGCGGTTCCGGCAAATTGCTCGCCGACCTTATTTCCGGCAACAAGCCGGATATCCGGGCCGACGATCTCGGTATTTCCCGCTACGAATAGACTATTTGCACGAAATTGAATCGCCTTCCTCAAGGCGATTCAAAAACTCGGCGGCGTGCAGGCGCTGACGATTTCGCATGGCACCGGTCCGACGCAACGGAACCGGTGCGGCAGCTTGCTGGAAAAGTAATAGGCGTCACCCGGCCCCAGAATGCGGCGTTCACTGCCGACCGTCACTTCGATGCGGCCAGAAATGACGATGCCGCCTTCCTCGCCCTCGTGCATCAAAAGCACTTTTCCCGTATCGGAACCCGGCTCATAACGCTCCTTCAGCATCTGTAAAGAGCGCGAAAACAGATGGTCTCCCACCTGCCGATAGGAAATTGGGCCCTTGCCGATTTCCACCAGTTCCTCGGCCTGATAGAATACCTTGTGCGGCGCATCCGGTTCGAGCGCGAAAAACTCGGCCATGCCGATGGGAATACCGTCGAGAATGCGCTTCAATGCACCGACGGACGGATTGGACTGATTGGCCTCGATGAGGGAGATGGTGGAGTTGGTCACACCTGCCCTTTTGGCCAGCTCACGCTGCGACAGATTCTGCCGCATGCGCACATAACGAAGCCTCCCGCCGATATCGATGCTCATCGAACTCTTCCCCATGTTTATGATGTTCGATATAGCACAAACTTGATAATTATCCCACATAAAAACAATAGCTTAATATCTTGAAGAAAAGGACTTGTTGCACCTCGCAAAGCGTGGCCTGCTGCTTACAAATAGGAGGTAATTATGCTCACCAAAACCAACACGCCAAGCCTTGAGAACTTCTGGATGCCGTTCACCGCGAACCGGCAGTTCAAGGCAGCGCCTCGCCTGCTCGCAAGTGCTTCGGGCATGTATTACACCGACACCGATGGCAATCAGGTTCTGGATGGCACGGCTGGTCTCTGGTGCTGCAATGCCGGTCATGGCCGCAAGCGCATCACCGAAGCTGTCGAGCGCCAGATTTCGACCATGGATTTCGCACCGACCTTCCAGATGGGCCATAATGTGGCTTTCGACTTTGCTGAAAAGCTCGCGGCCATCGCGCCGGGCGGACCGGATGCAAAACTTGACCGCGTATTCTTCACCAATTCCGGTTCGGAATCGGTCGATACCGCACTGAAGATCGCCATCGCCTATCAGCGCGCCATCGGCCAGGGCACCCGCACCATGGTTCTGGGTCGCGAAAAGGGCTATCACGGCGTTGGTTTCGGCGGCATTTCCGTCGGCGGCCTTGTCAATAACCGCCGCGTCTTCCCACAGATTCCTGCCGACCATCTGCGTCATACGCTCGATATCGAGAAGAACGCCTTCTCCAAGGGCCTGCCTGCAAACGGCATCGAACTTGCCGACGATCTGGAACGTCTCGTCCAGCTGCATGGCGCTGAAAAGATCGCTGCGGTTATCGTTGAACCGATGTCCGGTTCGGCTGGCGTCATCCTGCCACCGAAGGGCTATCTGGAACGCCTCCGCGCTACGGCAGACAAGCATGGCATCCTCCTGATCTTCGACGAAGTCATCACCGGTTTCGGCCGCCTCGGCACGCCGTTTGCCGTTGATTATTTCGGCGTCGTGCCCGACCTCGTGACAACCGCCAAGGGCCTGACCAATGGCGCCATCCCGATGGGCGCAGTCTTCGCTGCCCGCAAGGTCTATGATGGCCTCATGACCGGCCCCGAAAACGCCATCGAGTTGTTCCATGGCTACACCTATTCCGGCCATCCGGTTGCCGCTGCTGCCGGCCTTGCAACACTGGAAGTCTATGCCGAGGAAGGCTTGCTGACGCGCGGTGCGGAACTTGCCAATCATTGGCAGGAGGCACTCCATTCGCTCAAGGGCGTTTCGAACGTCATCGACATTCGCAACCTCGGTCTGGTTGGCGCCATCGAACTCTCGTCGCGCAAGGATGCACCGGGCGCCCGCGCCTACGATGTTTTCGTGGATTGCTTCAAGAAGGGCCTGCTCATCCGCGTAACCGGCGATGTGATCGCGCTTTCGCCACCGCTGATCGTGGAAAAGGAACAGATCGACACGATCGTGTCCGTCATCGGTGACGCCATCAAACGCGCAGCCTGACCTTCACCCAAGTCATGCTGCCTTTTAGAGCGCATCCCGAAAAGTGTGCAACGGTTTTCGGACAAGATGCGCTCTATTTTTAAACTACGCATCGATTTTTAGACCGATGCGCTCGCCGCCGCTGTTCCCCTGCGGCGGCTTTTTTTTGATAACAGCAATTCATTCGCCGCTATCGGGAAATATCAAACCGCGATACTATTCAGAACGTATATTGTCTTGTTTCGGGAACCTTTTGGCCTCGCATACATCCAATGAAACTCCACAGGAGTTTGACCCATGCGTGCAAAAACAGCGTTACCCGCCACCTCTCCAACATTTCAGGATGATCTTGTCCTCGCCCAGTGCGCAAAAATGCACGATCTGGAAGCGCTGCGCAAAGTCATGCAGACCAACAATCAGCGGCTCTATCGTCTGGCCCGCGGCATCGTGCGCAACGACAGCGAAGCGGAAGATGTGGTTCAGGAGACCTATTTTCTGGCTTTCAGGAGTCTTGATCGCTTTCGCGGCCAATCCAGCCTGACCACGTGGCTATCCCGTATTGCAATTCACGAAGCCCTCGGTCGTCTGCGCAAAACCCGGAAGGTCGAGAAGCTTCTTGAGACCACACCCGACACAAACAATATCATCCCGTTTCCATCCGACATGAGCGTGAATGACCCCGAACGCAGTTTTGCGCAGCGCCAGATATTGCAGCTGGTCGAACAGGCAACGGATAATCTGCCGGAAATTTTTCGCCTCGTATTCGTCGCACGGGTCATTGAAGGCTTGAGCGTGGATGAAACAGCCGAATTGTTGAATCTGCGCCCGCAAACCGTAAAGACACGTCTTCACCGCGCCCGATATCTGTTGCGAAAACAGCTGGACGAGAAAATCGGCCCTGTATTACTGGATGCCTTTCCCTTCGCAGGCAAACGCTGCGAGCGGATTATAACCGCCGTTTTGGCGCGGCTGGACGAACTGACATAATGTCAGGAACCTTTTGAACTCTCCTGCATCCAATAGCTGTCACTAGAGCATTTCCAGCAAAAGTGCGAAGCGGTTTTGCGTAGGATAATGCGACGAAACAACTATCTGGAGCCCGTAAAAAGGCGCCGGACAAGGGAGAGTTCCATGTCTATTCGTTCAGTTGTATCCGTTGCTACAATTTGCATTTGCGGCAGTCTGTCTTTGGCAATTGCCCATGACGGAAAATTACACGATCCGGCGATAGCCCATATCGCCTACACGGCAGGCGCCATCGATGTCGCGGCTGCCAAACAGGCCCTCGAAAAATCCAAAAACAAAACGGTGCTTGAGTTCGCACAGACCATGCTGCGTGATCATGAAGCGGTCAATCAGCAGGCGCTCGCTCTGGTCAAGAAACTGAACGTCACACCGGAGGATAACGACACAAGCAAAGCCTTGTCCAAAGCGGCAGCAGAAGAACTGACCAGGTTGAGCAAGCTCGATGGCGCAGCTTTCGACAAATCCTATGTCGACAACGAGGTTGCCTATCATAAGGAAGTGAACAAGGCGCTGAAAACCGCACTTATCCCGTCCGCCAGCAACACTGAACTGAAGAGCCTGCTCAAAACCGGTCTCAAATTGTTCCAGAGCCATGAGCAACATGCCGAACACATCGCCATGTCTTTGAAATAGGACCGGTCCGATGAGATATGTTCAAGCTGTCACCATACTTGCCGGGCTGCTGATTATCAGTGTCCCGGCAGAGGCGAAAACGATTGAGATTACGGTCGAGAAACTTGCTTTTTCGCCGCAGAACATTGAGGCAAATGTGGGCGATGTGATCGAATGGAACAACAAGGACCCCATGCAGCACACCGCAACCGTAAAGGGAGGATGGGATATTCTCCTGCCACCCGGGAAGGTTACGAGACAGGTTCTGAAATCGCCAGAAGCGGTCAAATTTTACTGCCGTTTTCACCCCGATATGATCGGAAAGCTAACAGTCAAACCATGACGAAAAGCGCGCCGATGCGTTTGCCGGGCCGTAATGTGCAGGACCAGCCACTTATCCTCCCTGCGATGGCGTGAAATTCGCCACCAGCGCATGGCTGTCGCCGGGATAGGTAAAGCGTACATGTGTTACCGGCTGGTCAGCATTCCAGGTCTGGCGCTCGATCACCAGACAGGGCGCCCCCAGCGGAATACCGAGCATGCCAGCATTTTCCTGCGTGGCGGCAATCGCACGTATCGAGTGTTTTGCGCTACTCCACGGCACGCACGAAACCAGCCATGGTCCCGGTGAATTTTCAGCAAAGTCAGTCTGCGCAGCGGTCGGAACCGCATCCAGACTGATGATGCGCTCTTCCAAAGCGAAGACACGCTTGCCGGCATAGTGACGGCAGACGAGTTCAACCAGCGGCGTATGGCGCGGCATGTCGATATGCCTTGCATCGGCTGGTCCGCTCAATCGCTCGCGCCGGCTCGTCAGCTCGAACCGATAAGCGGCGCCAAGCGCTGCTACTTCATCGCGAATATCGTGGATTTCGAGGATTGCGGCCTGCGATTGCGGAAAGGAAACAAAACTGCCGGATCTCCGCTTGCGCTCAATCAGACCGGCCTTTGCCAGCTGCGTCAGCGCCTTGTTCACGGTCATGCGTGAACAGCCATATTGTTCCGTCAGCTCGTGTTCGAACGGGATGCGATGACCGGGCAGCCATTCTCCTGACAGGATGCGCGATTCTATATCGTCCAGAATACGCTGATGCAGCGAAAGCACCGGTGCGTCCTTTACGATCAAATCTTCGCCAGCCATGCCATCTCCTGTCAGGCGAGTAATTCGCCGATCACTGTCTGGAAAGCACGCTCGGCTTCATCGCGCAAGCGGTGACGCCCGCCTTCCACCTGTTTAACGCCGCGCACCCATACATCGGACGGTCGTGCGCGACCGCCAAAAATCCAGCCATCGAGCACTGCGTCGCCTTTTGCATGTGGCAGACGCGCCGCATCAAGCGCAACGAAATCGGCCGAAGCCCCCGCTTCCAAGCCATCGCCTGCGCGTCCCATGGCGATATTGCCGCCGGTCACCGCGCCATCGAACAGTGCGCGGCCTGTCGAGCCTGCGTTCTCGGCCAGAACATTGCGCGCGCGGTGCAGGAGACGCTGCGAATATTCGTACTGGCGTAACTCATCGCTAATGCCGATCAGCACATTGGAATCCGAGCCGACGCCGAACTTGCCGCCTGCTTCGTGGAAGACCGTGGCATTGAAGGTTCCGTCGCCGAGATTGGCCTCCGTCACAGGACAAAGACCAGCAATCGCGCCCGCCTCGGCCATACGCACAGTTTCCGCATCGGTCATGTGGGTCGCGTGAATGAGACACCAGCGCGAAGACAATTCCTGATGATCGAGCAGCCATTCGACCGGTCGTTGGCCCGACCATGCGATGCAATCGTCCACTTCCTTCACCTGTTCGGCAATATGAATGTGGATCGGCGCATTGGGCAGAAGTTTTGCTGCAAAAGCCAGCTCATCCGGCGTCACAGCACGCAAGCTGTGCGGGGCTACGCCAAGCACGGCACCATCGAAACCGACAAGCGCCTTCTGGCAGCCTTCGATTAGGCGCGCAAAGCTTGCTTCATCATTGATAAACCGACGCTGGCCTTCATTCGGAGCAGCACCGCCAAAGGTCGAATGCGCATAAAGCACTGGCAGCAATGTCAGGCCGATACCCGCTGCTCCGGCCGCGGAAACGATGCGATCCGCCATCTCGGAAATATTGCCGTAAGGTGTACCGTCGCGGTCATGATGCAGATAGTGAAACTCGCCGACGCGGGTAAATCCTGCCTCCAGCATGTCGACATAAAGCCGCAGCGCCGCAGCTTCGGCCTGTTCCGGCGACATGGTGAGCGCAAACTTGTACATGATCTCGCGCCAGCTCCAGAAGCTGTCAGCAGAAGGTCCACGCCGCTCAGCCAGTCCTGCCATGCCATATTGGAACGCATGGCTGTGCAGATTTGGCATGCCTGAAACGATCACTGTATGGTGTTCGTCGCCCGACTGCGCACTGACGCCGGTTTCCACAGATGCGATTTTTCCATCGACAATGCCAAGACGCACATCATCCGCCCAACCTGTTTGCAGAAGCGCCTGACCGGCATGGATAAATTGCGTTTTTGTGGCTGCGGCAGACATTCGAACAAGCTCCTCATTTCGCCAAATTCACACGCCGATCTTTCAACAGATCGCAAATGGATGCATTTTTTCTCTTGGCGGCTCCGTTAATATGTATATACATTATTGAAAAACAGGGGAAGCGAGAAAACGCTCATGCCAGATAAAACAAGCTACATTTTCAGCAACGCCCGTATCGCCACCTTGGGTGAAAACGCCGAGGGTCTGGGGCTCATCGACAATGCCGCGCTCGCCGTGAAAGACGGCAAGATCGCTTATGTCGGTCCGGAAAATGCTCTGCCTGCTGAATATGCATCTTTCGAGAAAATCGACTGCGAGAACCGCCTGATCACGCCCGGCCTGATCGACTGCCACACGCATCTTGTCCATGCGGGCAACCGCGCCCATGAATTTGAGCTGCGCCTGAATGGTGCCACTTACGAAGAAGTGGCACGTGCAGGCGGCGGCATTGTTTCCTCAGTCAAGAACCTGCGTGCTGCCAGCGAAGATGATCTGGTGCGCGAAACCCTGCCCCGTCTCGATGCACTGATTGCAGAAGGTGTCACCACCGTTGAAGTCAAGTCCGGCTATGGCCTCGACCGTGACAGCGAAATCAAGTCGTTGAAAGCCGCCCGCCGTCTTAGCGAAGAGCGCGACGTGGCGGTCCGCACCACCTTCCTTGGCGCGCACGCCCTGCCGCCGGAAATGAATGGCGACAAGGCCGCCTATATCGACCGCGTCATCAACGATATGCTTCCGGCTATCGCCGCTGAAAATCTGGCCGATGCGGTTGACGGTTTTTGCGAAGGCATCGCCTTCCTGCCGGATGAAATCACCCGCGTCTTCGATGCGGCCAAGGCGCATAATATTCCGGTCAAGCTTCATGCCGACCAGTTGTCCAATCTGCATGGTGCGGCTCTTGCAGCATCTTATGATGCGCTTTCAGCCGATCATCTGGAATATACGGATGCGGACGGCGCTGCCGCTATGGCCAAGGCCGGAACGGTAGCTGTGCTGCTGCCCGGCGCCTACTACTTCATTCGCGAAACACAAAAGCCGCCGGTCGAGCTTTTCCGTGCTGCGGGTACCAAGATGGCGCTCGCCACCGACAACAATCCCGGCACCTCGCCGCTGACCTCGCTTCTGCTCACCATGAATATGGGCGCAACGCTCTTCCGCATGACGGTCGATGAATGCATTGCAGGCGTGACCCGCGAAGCAGCGCGCGCACTCCGGCTTCTTGATCAGACCGGCACGCTGGAAATTGGCAAGGATGCCGACCTCGCAATCTGGGACGTCGAGCGCCCGGCAGAGCTTGTTTATCGCATCGGCTTCAACCCGCTCTGGAAGCGTGTGTTCAAAGGCCAAATCTGAGTTTTTGTTTCAACGCGCATCTCGAAAACCGCTTCACGTTTTTCGAGATGCGCTCTTTGGGAGTTTTCCATGACCCTCGTATTGAAGCCCGGCAGCGTGCCGCTTGAAACACTTGAAACAATCTATCGCGAAGGTCTCCCCGTCCGCATCGACACTGCTTTTCACGCAGGCGTCGAAAAGGCTGCGGCACGCATTGCGGAAATCGCGGCAGGGGATGAACCGGTTTACGGCATCAATACCGGCTTCGGAAAACTTGCCTCGATCCGTATTGCGGCGGGCGATGTCGCCACGCTCCAGCGCAATCTGATCCTGTCGCATTGCTGCGGCGTCGGCGAACCGCTTTCGGAAAATATCGTGCGCCTCATCATGGCGCTGAAGCTGATTTCGCTCGGTCGTGGCGCTTCCGGCGTACGACTTGAAGTCATCACCCTCATCGAAGACATGCTGGGAAAAGGCGTGATCCCGATGATCCCGGAAAAGGGTTCCGTTGGCGCGTCCGGTGACCTTGCACCGCTGGCGCACATGACTGCGGCCATGATCGGTGAAGGTGAAGCCTTTTATCAGGGCGAACGCCTGCCGAGCGCGAAGGCACTCGAAAAGGCCGGGCTGAAGCCGGTTGTGCTTGCTGCCAAGGAAGGGCTGGCGCTGATCAACGGCACGCAGACCTCGACTGCTCTGGCACTGGCAGGTCTTTTCCGTGCGCATCGCGCCGCACAGACAGCGCTCATCACCGGCGCATTGTCCACCGATGCCGCCATGGGATCGGACGCACCTTTCCACGAGGAAATCCACACGCTACGCGGCCATAAGGGCCAGATCGACGCTGGCCGGGCACTGCGCGCCCTGCTCGAAGGTTCCATCATCCGCCAGAGCCACCTTGAGGGCGACCAGCGCGTGCAGGACCCCTATTGCATTCGCTGCCAGCCGCAAGTTGATGGCGCTTGCCTCGACATTCTGCGTCAGGCAGCCCGCACACTGGAAATCGAAGCCAATGCGGTCACCGACAATCCGCTCGTTCTCTCGGACGGTCGCGCCGTGTCGGGCGGCAATTTCCATGCCGAACCTGTTGCCTTCGCCGCCGATCAGATTGCGCTGGCCGTCTGCGAAATCGGCGCGATTTCGCAGCGCCGCATCGCGCTTTTGGTTGACCCCGCCCTCTCCTTCGGTCTTCCTGCCTTCCTCGCCCGCAAGCCGGGCCTCAATTCCGGCCTGATGATCGCAGAAGTCACCTCTGCAGCACTCATGAGCGAAAACAAGCAGATGGCGCATCCGGCTTCGGTCGATTCCACCCCGACCTCGGCCAATCAGGAAGACCATGTGTCCATGGCCTGCCATGGCGCGCGCCGCCTGTTGCAGATGACCGCCAACCTCAACGCCATTATCGGTATTGAGGCGCTGACCGGCGGATTAGGCGTCGAGCTGCGCGAGCCGCTGACCACTAGCCCCGAGCTTGCCAAGGTGATCGCCGCGTTGCGCGGCCGCGTGCCGACGCTGGAAGACGACCGCTATATGGCAGACGACCTCAAGAATGCCGCTGAGCTGGTGGCTGACGGTGCACTTGCCGGGGCGGTTTCGAGCGGCATCCTGCCCTCTCTGGAGGCGTGATCATGAGTCCGTTCGAAGTTCGTCAGGGAACCTCGCCCGTCATTCTGGGCCTTCCCCATACGGGCACGGATGTTCCTGACGACATCTGGTCACGGCTCAACGACAATGGCCGGATACTTGCCGATACCGACTGGCATATTCACCAGCTCTATGATGGCCTTATTGATGGCGCAACCACGGTGCGCGCCACCTTCCATCGCTATTGCATCGATGCCAATCGTGATCCGGCGGGTGTCAGCCTCTATCCGGGCCAGAACACCACGACGCTGATCCCGGAAACCGACTTTGACGGCATTGCCATCTGGAAAGACGGCGAAGCACCAAAGGAAGCCGATATTGCCGACCGCATCACGCGCTTCCACAAGCCCTATCACGACGCGCTTTTAGCCGAAATCGAGCGTGTGAAGGCGATCCATGGCGTCGCCATCCTTTATGACTGCCATTCGATCCGCTCGCATATTCCGTTCCTGTTCGAAGGCAAATTGCCGGATTTCAACATCGGCACGGACATGGGCAAGACCTGCGATCCGAAGATCGAAGCTGCCGCCGTTGAGGTTACGGGACGGGCCGAAGGCTACACGTCGATTCTCAATGGCCGCTTCAAGGGCGGCTGGACGACGCGCCATTACGGCAAGCCGGAAACTGGCGTTCACGCCATCCAGATGGAGCTTGCCCAATCCACGCATCTTGCGACCGAAGCGGTTCCCTTCGCCTATGACGAGGCCAGGGCGGACAAGCTTCGCGTGCATCTCAAAACTCTTTTGCAGCGGCTGGAAGCAATAGCCGCAGAACTGAAATCCTGAGGAGAACACCATGTCCAATCCACGCCATAACGAGCGCGAAGTCCGCGCGCCCCGCGGAGACGAACTCAACGCCAAGAGCTGGCTGACCGAAGCGCCGCTTCGCATGCTGATGAACAACCTTGACCCCGATGTCGCCGAACGCCCGCACGAGCTGGTCGTCTATGGCGGCATTGGCCGCGCTGCGCGCACATGGGATGATTTCGACAAGATTGTCGCGACCCTCAAGACGCTCAATGAAGACGAAACCTTGCTGGTGCAGTCGGGCAAGCCGGTGGGCGTGTTCCGCACCCACAAGGATGCACCGCGCGTTCTCATCGCCAATTCCAACCTCGTGCCGCATTGGGCGACCTGGGATCATTTCAACGAACTGGATAAGAAGGGTCTTGCCATGTATGGCCAGATGACCGCCGGTTCGTGGATCTACATCGGCGCGCAGGGCATCGTTCAGGGCACCTACGAAACCTTCGTGGAAGCCGGTCGCCAGCATTATGATGGCAACCTCAAGGGCAAATGGATTCTGACCGGCGGCTTGGGCGGCATGGGCGGCGCACAGCCTCTGGCAGCTGTCATGGCAGGCGCTTGCTGCCTTGCGGTCGAATGCGACGAAACCCGCGCTGATTTCCGCCTGCGCACCCGTTATGTCGATGAAAAGACCCATAGCCTCGACGAAGCACTGGCCAAGATCGATGCATGGACCAAGGCAGGCGAAGCCAAGTCCATCGCGCTCATCGGCAATGCGGCTGAAATCTATCCGGAACTCGTCAAGCGCGGCGTACGCCCCGACATCGTCACCGACCAGACCTCGGCACATGATCCGGTACATGGCTATCTGCCAATCGGCTGGACCGTCGCCGAATGGCGCGCCAAGCAGGAAAGCGATCCGAAGGGCGTTGCGAAAGCCGCCCGCGCTTCGATGAAGGTGCAGGTTCAGGCCATGCTCGACTTCTGGAATGCTGGCATTCCAACCGTCGATTACGGCAACAATATCCGCCAGATGGCACTCGAAGAAGGTCTGGAAAACGCCTTCGATTTCCCGGGCTTCGTGCCTGCCTATATCCGCCCGTTGTTCTGCCGCGGCATTGGCCCATTCCGCTGGGCTGCCCTTTCCGGCGATCCGGAAGATATCGCCAAGACCGACGCCAAGGTGAAGGAGCTGCTGCCAGACAACAAGCACCTGCACAACTGGCTCGACATGGCAAAGGAACGTATCGAGTTTCAGGGCCTGCCAGCACGCATCTGCTGGGTCGGTCTCGGTGACCGCCATCGTCTCGGCCTCGCCTTCAACGAAATGGTCCGCAATGGCGAGCTAAAGGCACCAATCGTTATCGGTCGCGATCACCTCGATAGCGGCTCGGTGGCTTCGCCGAACCGCGAAACGGAAGCCATGAAGGATGGCTCGGACGCAGTCTCCGACTGGCCGCTGCTCAATGCTCTGCTCAACACCGCTTCGGGCGCAACGTGGGTGTCACTCCATCACGGCGGCGGCGTCGGCATGGGCTTCAGCCAGCATTCCGGCATGGTCATCTGCTGTGACGGCACCGAAGATGCCGATCAGCGCATCGGTCGCGTGTTGTGGAACGACCCGGCCACCGGCGTCATGCGCCATGCCGATGCGGGCTACGATATCGCGCTCGACTGGGCGAAGCAGCAGGGCCTGCGCCTTCCAGCCATCCTTGGCAACTAAGAAATCAATGAAAGGCGGCCCTTCCGGGGGCCGCCTTTTTCATAGCTGGATAATACGTAAATACTGGGGAATAACGATGACAGACGTAGCGCTTGGCCGTAATGAGCCCTCTCGTGGATCGGCGGCTTTGAAACTGGTCATATACAGCTTCATAGGCATATTTTTCTTTTTCGTGCCCGTCACCATTGGCGGTAAATCGACCATCCTGCTCGATCACGCCGCGACCGCGATTGCCACGCAGCTTCGCCCTGCCGCTCTCGTTTTCGTCTGCTTGCTTATCGCTTATGGTGCCTTTGCACCTTTCGTAACGGGCACGTGGAAAAAGAATGTAACCGAAAGAATTTTCTCGGTTCTGCGTCTGCTCGGCCTCATTGCGACTGCCATGTATCTCGCCAATATCGGTCCGGCTGCACTTTTCACGCCCGATATGCTGCCGTTCCTGTTCGACAAGCTCGTATTGTCGGTCGGCCTGATCGTGCCGATCGGTGCACTGGCACTGGCTTTCCTGATTGGCTATGGCCTGCTCGAATTTACCGGCGTCATCGTACAACCAGTCATGCGCCCGATCTGGCGCACGCCGGGCTGGTCGGCCATCGATGCCGTGGCATCGTTCGTCGGCAGCTATTCGCTGGCACTTCTCATCACCGATCGCGTCTACAAGGAAGGCAAATACACCGCCCGCGAAGCGGCAATCGTCGCCACCGGCTTTTCCACGGTATCAGCCACCTTCATGATCATCGTCGCAAAGACGCTGGGCCTTATGGACGCGTGGAACCTCTATTTCTGGACCACTTTCTTCGTGACTTTCATTGTCTCCGCGATCACCGCACGCATCTGGCCATTGAGCCGCATGGATCATCCGGGCGACCGCGATACCCCATTGCCCGAAGGCAAAGGCCGTATTCAAACGGCAATCGACACCGGCATCCAGCAGGCACAAAATGCCCCCAAGCTTCTGCCGCTTCTCGGGGCGACGTTCCTTGATGGCCTGCGCATGGCAGCCATGATCCTTCCCAGCATCATGGCGGTCGGGCTTCTCGGCCTGCTTGCGTCCAAATATACGCCGATCTTTGATCTTCTGGGTCTGGCGCTCTATCCGTTTACATGGCTTGCGCAACTGGCCGATCCGATGCTTGCCGCAAAATCCATGGCGTCCGGCCTTGCAGAAATGTTCCTGCCAGCCATCCTCTTGAAGGACGCCGATGTCGTTTTGAAGTTCGTCGCCGCCGTTGTCTCGGTCAGCCAGGTTCTCTTCCTGTCGGCCTCAATCCCTTGCGTCCTTGCCACCTCGATCCCGCTCAAGTTCCGGGACCTGATCGTGATCTGGTATATCCGCACGGCACTCAGCATCCTGCTAACGGCACCAATTGCCTTCTGGGCAGCATCCAATGGATGGCTCGGTTGATGGTCGAAATTCTCAAGGCCGAAAGTCATCGCCACATGCCATGGAAAAATGGCGGCGGCGTTACGGTCGAAATCGCCGTCCATCCGGAAGGCGCGTCAGTCGATAATTTCGACTGGCGCATTTCCATGGCGACCGTCGCCAGCGATGGCCCGTTTTCCATCTTTCCCGGCATCGACCGCACATTGTCGGTGCTGGAAGGAGACGGCATCTTGCTCGATGTCGAAGGACAGCAGAGCACCCTCACCTGCGAAAGCGTACCGCTGTTCTTCGCTGCGGATGCTCAATCCAGCGCACGGCTGATCGGATCGGCCATTACCGACCTCAATGTGATGACCCGGCGCGGACGGTTTGCCCATATGGTCCGGCGCCTGCCCGTCAACGGCACCACGCTCACCCAGGCCAATGGCAATCTGGTTCTTCTTTTCTGTGCCGAAGGTCAGATCGATCTGACACTCGCGGCGAAAACGACGAAACTTGAGCAGCATGATTGCGCGGTCGCCACAAACTGCGACGCCTTGCCTCTTGAACTAAAGGGGAAGGGAGCCGCTTACCTGATTTCGATTAGCCCAATCTGATCAGTAGTTTACGACTATTCCATCGAGAATGAAGTATTCAAAGAACCGCAACGAACTCTCTGGACAGACGATACGGTCCTGTTAATTTGGCAGGAGTAAGAGACAAAAAAGTCTCACTATAAAAGGGGTACTACACATGAAGAAATCATTGCTTGCCGGGGCGGTACTAGCAGCTTTCACGTTAACGTCTGCGGCGCACGCTGAAACTGCCGTTTCCCTTGGCTTTTCCGGCTGGACCGGCTTTGCTCCGCTGACGCTTGCCAAGGAAGCCGGAATTTTCAAGAAGAATGGCCTCGACGTCACACTGACCAAAATCCCGCAGGCAAGCCGCCATCTGGCCCTCGCTTCCGGTGATATCCAGTGCGCGGCCACCACCGTTGAAACATGGATTGTCTGGAACGCGGCTGGCGTGAAGACCAAGCAGATATTCCAGATGGACAAGTCCTACGGTGCCGATGGTATTGCGGTGCGCGCCGATGTGAATTCCTTCGCCGATCTGAAGGGCAAGACGGTTGCCGCTTCTGCTCCGGGTACGTCGCCCTATTTCCTTCTCGCCTTCATGCTCGCCAAAAACGGTATGACGACCAAGGACGTCAAGGTCGTCAATATGGAGCCGGGACCGGCTGCACAGGCTTTCGTGGCCGGCCAGAACGATGCCGCCATGACCTACGAGCCTTATCTTTCAACCGTGCGCGCAGCACCCGACAAGGGCAAGATTCTTGCCACCACGCTCGATTATCCTGCGGTCATGGACACGGTCGGCTGCACGCCCGATTTCCTTGGAAAGAACCCCGAAGCCGCCAAGGCGCTTGCCGACAGCTACTTTGAAGCGCTGCAGATGATCGCTTCCGACAAGGCGAAGTCCTATGAAATCATGGGCAAGGACGTGAAGCAGTCGGGCGAGGATTTCGGCAAGTCGGCAGACTATCTTCGCTGGCAGGACAAGGCAGCCAACCAGAAGTTCTTTGAAGGTGAATTCAAGGAGTTTTCAACCGAAGCCGCCGATCTTCTGCTGAAGGCGGGTGTGATCAAGTCGAAGCCCAATCTCGATGACATCGTGGATACAAGCTTCATCAAGTAACATCGCTTCATATGCAAGCCCGGACGACACGTCCGGGCTTCCTTATTTTCTGCCCGTCGAGTGCGGCGGATGCGCGACTAAACAGGAAAATATATGCAGCCCTTGCAGCCTATAGGCAGTCAGACCCGGATATTACTGGGCATTCTATTCTTCGTTCTCTTCTTTGTGTTCTGGGGTATCGCCACTCTGGGCGGTTTCGTTTCCCCGACATTCCTCGCCGACCCGATCACCATGGTCAAAGACGGTTGGGATCTTATCGCCAATCAAGGCTTTATGTCCGATATCGGAATGACTGTCTGGCGCGTGCTTGGCGGCTTCATACTCGCTAGCGTCGTTGCCATTCCGCTCGGCATCGCCATGGGCGCATACAAGCCGATTGAAGCGCTGCTGGAGCCCTTCGTCTCTTTTGCGCGCTATCTTCCCGCTTCGGCTTTCGTTCCGCTGTTGATCCTCTGGTCAGGCATTGGTGAAACACAGAAGCTGCTCGTCATTTTCATCGGCGCGGTGTTCCAGATCATTCTCATGATCGCCGTGACGGTCTCCAATACGCGTCGCGATCTTGTCGAAGCAGCCTACACGCTCGGCGCATCAAACAGCGGCATCATTCGCCGCGTACTTATGCCTGCCAGTGCGCCGGACATTGCCGAAACGCTGCGCCTCGTGCTCGGCTGGGCATGGACCTATGTGATCGTGGCCGAACTCATCGGCGCATCGTCCGGCATCGGCTACATGATCATCAACTCTCAGGCCCTGATGGCCACCGGCCAGATCATCTTCGGCATCATCGTGATCGGCGTCATCGGTCTGATCTCGGACCTTGCCTTCAAATATTTCAACCGCTGGCTCTTTGCATGGAGGTTCGCATAATGGTTACCAAAAGCGACCAGGAACTTGTCATCAAGGGCGTGAGCCGCACCTTTCCGGGCGTGCATGGTGGCAAGCCGACACTGGCATTGCAGCCGACCGACCTCATCATCCCGAAAAATGATTTCGTGACCGTTCTCGGCCCCTCGGGCTGCGGCAAGTCCACGCTTCTTCGCATCATTGCCGGTCTCGACAAACCGACCACCGGCACCGTGACGCTGGAGGGCAATCCTGTCACCGGACCGGGTGCAGATCGCGGCATGGTGTTCCAGTCCTACACGCTGTTCCCATGGCTCACCATCCGGCAGAATGTCGGCTTCGGGCTTCGTGAGAAAGGCGTGCCGGAAAAACAGGCGCGTGAAATCGTGGACAGCTATATCGACAAGGTCGGACTGCGCGGCTTTGAAGATCACTGGCCAAAGCAGCTTTCGGGCGGCATGCAGCAGCGTACGGCGATTGCCCGCGCACTCGCCAACGACCCAAAGATCCTGCTTCTCGACGAGCCGTTCGGCGCTCTGGACAACCAGACCCGCGGACTGATGCAGGAGCTTCTGCTCGGCATCTGGGAGCGGGAGCACAAGACGGTCATCTTCGTCACCCACGACATCGAGGAAGCCATATTCATGGCAACCCGCGTGGTCACGATGACGGCTCGTCCGGGCAAGATCAAATCGATCACGCCGGTCGATATCGCGCATCCGCGCACCTACCACGTCAAGGCAAGCCCGGAATTCTCCGAACTACGTCTGAAGTTGACCGAGGAAATCCGCAGCGAAGCCATTGCGGCAGCAAAGCAGGCTGCCTGAAAATAGCTGTTTCCCATTGCAGCCGACTGACCTATGAAAAGACTGCGACTTGATCGCAGTCTTTTCGTTTCAGGACACATCCAATCATGGCCGTTTCAGCAGAAGAACTTGAAAACCGCATCGTCTATGTCAACGGCGAATATGTTTCCGCCCGCGATGCGCGCATTTCCATCTTTGACCGTGGCTTCCTGTTCGGCGACGGTATTTACGAAGTGACTGCCGTGCTCGAAAGCAAGCTCATCGACAGCGAGCCGCATATGCGACGCCTGCGCCGCTCGACCGGCGAGATCGGTATTCCGATGCCGATGAACGAAGACGAGATCGTTGCCATCGAGCGTGAGCTGATCCGCCGCAACAATCTGACCGAAGGTCTGGTCTATCTGCAGGTGACACGCGGCGACGGGCGCGACCGTGATTTCGTGCCCGCGAAAGGCATGAAGCCTTCGGTTGTCCTGTTCACGCAGGAAGCCAATCTGCTCGACAAGCCTGCGCTGAAAACCGGTGCCCGTGTGCTTTCGCTGGATGATCTGCGCTGGAAGCGCCGCGACATCAAGACGGTCTGTCTGCTGCCACAAGCGCTTGCCAAGGAAATCGCCAAGAACGCCGGTTGCGATGAAGCGTGGATGATTGAAGACGGCTATGTAACCGAAGGCGCATCGTCGACCGCCTATATCGTGACCGAAGATGATGTCGTCGTTACACGCCCGAACAGCAACTCCATTCTGCCCGGCTGCACACGGCTTTCGCTCCTGCAGCTGATCGCCGAGACCGGCATGAAGCTGGAAGAGCGGCTCTTCACCATTGATGAAGCCTATGCGGCAAAGGAAGCTTTCCTCACCAGCGCAGGCACATTCGTCACACCGATCACCGTCATTGACGAGAAAACCATCGGCACGGGTAAACCGGGTCCAGTTGCCCAGCGCCTGCGCGAAATCTATCTCGATCACGCCCGCCGCACGGCAATCTGAAAACTGAACCGCCGCACGTCAGTGAAGCGGCTAAGATTTTGGTTATGGCGAGCCGAAAATGGTGGAGTTTGAGAACCGGAGCGGAGCGTACTTCTGAACATAATCCCGAAAAGTTGCAGACTTTTCGGATAAGATTATGTGCCTAAACAAAGTACGTGAGCACCGGAAGCGCAAAACAACGCCATTTGCAGGCCGTCAGAGCCGAAATATCAGCGTTTCTGGTTATAGACGTCGATACAAACAGCCCCCAGCAGCACGATCCCCTTGATGACCTGCTGATAGTCGATACCGATGCCGAGGATCGACATGCCGTTGTTCATCACGCCCATGATGAGCGCGCCAATCACGGCACCCGTCACACGGCCCACACCGCCATAGGCGGAAGCACCGCCGATGAAGCAGGCTGCGATCACGTCCAGCTCGAAGCCGATACCGGCCTTGGGCGTTGCCGTGTTAAGGCGCGCCGCAAAGACCAGGCCAGCAAGCGCCGCCAGCACACCCATATTGACGAAAGCCAGAAATGTCAGCCGTTCGGTCTTCACACCCGAAAGCTTGGCCGCATGCCGGTTGCCGCCGACCGCATAAATTTGCCGCCCGAGCACGGTTCGATTGGTGAGGAACGCATAGGCCGCAATCAGAACGGCCATAATGATGAGGACGTTCGGCAATCCGCGATGCATTGAAATCAGCAACGACAAATAGGCAATCGCCGAAAAGAACAGGATGTTCTTGATGACGAAAAGGCCAAAAGGCTCCGTTTCCACTTCATGCGCGATATGACGCTGACGCGATTTGACATTCTGCCAGATCATGAAACCGGCCAGCAGCACGCCGATGATGAGCGATGTCAGATAGACGCCACCCGTCGTGCCGATGATTTCCGGAATAAAGCCGGACGATAGTTTCTGGAACACGACCGGGAACGGCCCGACCGACTGGCCGCCTAGCACGGCAAGCATCAGCCCCTTGAAGACCAGCATGCCAGCCAGCGTGACGATAAAGGACGGAATATTGAAATAGGCGACCCAAAAGCCCTGCATTGCGCCGATAATGCCCCCGGCCAGCAGGCACAGAATGGCGGCGATAGGAAACGGCACTCCCCATTTCACCATCATCACAGCCGCGAGCGCACCGATAAAGCCACAGACCGAGCCGACCGAAAGGTCGATGTGCCCGGTGACGATGATAAGCAGCATACCAAGCGCCATGATGACGATATAGCTGTTCTGCAGAACCAGATTGGTGAGGTTCAGCGGCTTCATCAGCACGCCGCCAGTCACGATCTGGAAGAAGATCATGATCGCGACCAGCGAGATCAGCATGCCGGATTCACGCAGATTGTTCTTGAGATACCGCCCCACGCTGCTCGCCGGAGCTTTCGATCCACTGCTTCCGATGATATTCTCGCTCATGGCCGTTTTCCCTTGTTCTGCATGATGGCGCGCATGATGTTTTCCTGCGTTGCTTCCTCGCCAGCGACTTCGCCGACAAAGGCTCCTTCATGCATGACGACGATGCGGTCGCAGATGCCGATCAGCTCCGGCATTTCCGAAGAAATGACGACCACGCCCTTGCCGCTATCCGCCAGTGAATTGATAATTGTGTAGATGTCATATTTCGCGCCGACATCGATGCCGCGCGTCGGTTCATCGAGGATCAGCACGTCGGGTCCGGTGAAGAGCCACTTCGATAGCACCACCTTCTGCTGGTTGCCGCCCGAAAGCGTGCCCGTCTCCTGATAGACATTGTGACAGCGAATGCTCATCTGTTCGCGATAGGAATTCGCGATCTTCATTTCGCGAATATCGTCGATGATGCCTTTCGGGCTGACGCCGCGTAAATGCGCAAGAGAGATGTTGCGCGAAATATTTTCGCCTAAGACCAGGCCGAGCTTCTTGCGATCCTCGGTCACATAGGCAAGCCCCGCCTTGATGGCCCGCGCCACAGTGGAAATATCGGCATTGTTGCCGTTGATACGCGCCTCGCCGCTGATATTCGTGCCCCATGAACGCCCGAACAGGCTCATGGCGAATTCTGTGCGTCCCGCCCCCATCAATCCGGCAATACCGACGATTTCACCTGCCCTCACCTTAAACGACACATTCTTGACCGAGTGCCGTTCCGGATGCAGCGGGTGATGCACCGACCAGTTGTCGACTTCGAAAATCACCTCACCAATCTTCGGATCGCGCTTCGGGTAGCGGCTTTCCAGATCGCGGTCGACCATCTTGCGAATGATGTCGTCTTCCTCGACCTCGCCCGCATTGCAGTCAAGTGTCGCCACTGCCTTGCCATCGCGCAGCACCGTGATCTTGTCGGCAACTTCGCGGATTTCATTGAGCTTGTGCGAAATGAGGATCGAGGTGATGCCTTGAGCACGAAACTCGCGCAGAAGCGCCAGCAATGCCGCGCTGTCCGTCTCGTTGAGGCTTGCGGTCGGTTCGTCGAGGATCAGAAGCCGCACGCGCTTCGACAATGCCTTGGCAATTTCGACCAGCTGCTGCTTGCCGACACCAATATCGGTGACGAGCGTATCGGGCGATTCCGACAGGCCAACCTTCTGCAAAAGCTCGCGGGTGCGCTTGTGCACCGTACTGCGGTCGATGACCCCGTAACTTGCCGGCGGATTGACGAGGAAAATGTTCTCGGCAATCGTCATGAGCGGTATGAGCGCCAGCTCCTGATGGATGATGACAATGCCAAGCGCTTCGGAATCGTTGATGTCGCGAAACTGTCGCTCTTCTCCGTCGAAGAAGATCGACCCCTCGTAGCTGCCATGCGGATAGACACCTGACAGCACCTTCATCAAGGTCGACTTGCCTGCTCCGTTCTCGCCGACAAAGGCATGAATCTCGCCCGGCATGACCGAGAAATTGACATCGCTCAGCGCTTTGACGACGCCGAAAGACTTGCTGATGCCGCGCATTTCCAGAAGCGGCTTGCCGGCGATTTCCGGCTTACCGTCAGACTGCTCGCGCAGGACAGGATTGGCTACATTCATCGCTCGCTCCCATTACAAATCTGCTTTGCCATTGCCCTCAACAAAAAGACAACGCTGTCAATCGCCGAGCCTACCCCAGCCGAAAGGCTGGGGATTTGGGGCAATGGCATGCAGAAAGGTTACGGGCATATCCTCCGATACGCCCGAGACCGCATTACTGGATCTGGTCTTCCTTGTAGTAACCGCTATCGACCAGAACCTGCTTCCAGTTCGACTTGTCGACGATCACCGGCTTGAGCAGATAGGACGGCACGACCTTGACGCCATTGTCATAGGTCTTGGTGTCGTTGACTTCCGGCTCCTTGCCGGTCATCAGCGCGTCGACCATATCGACCGTGACCTTGGCGAGTTCGCGCGTATCCTTGAAGATGGTCGAGTTCTGTTCGCCAGCGAGGATCGACTTCACCGAAGGCACTTCCGCATCCTGACCGGAAACGACCGGCATCGGCATGTCGCCACTGCCATAGCCTACACCCTTGAGGGACGACAGGATACCGATGGAGATGCCGTCATAAGGCGACAGGACTGCATCGAGCTTCTTGTCGGAATAATAGGCCGAAAGGATCGAGTCCATGCGGGCCTGAGCAGTTGCACCGTCCCAGCGCAGCGTTGCGACCTTGTCCATGCCGGTCTGGCCGCTGCCGATAACGACTTTGCCGCTATCGATATAAGGCTGCAGAACGGACATCGCGCCGTTGTAGAAGAAGTAGGCGTTGTTATCGTCCGGCGAACCGCCGAAAAGCTCGACATTGAACGGACCCGGCTTGTTCTTGAGGTCCAGCGCGGTTTCGATGGACTGGGCCTGCAGCACGCCGACCTGGAAATTGTCGAAGGTCGCATAGTAATCGACATTCGGCGTATCGCGGATCAGGCGATCATAGGCGATGACCTTGATACCCGCATCGTGGGCCTTGGCCAGAACATCGGAAAGCGTCGTGCCGTCGATGGATGCAACGACGAGAACCTTGGCGCCCTTGGTCACCATGTTCTCGATCTGCGCCAGCTGGTTAGGTACGTCGTCTTCAGCATACTGAAGATCGGTCTGGTAGCCGCGTTCTTTCAGCACCTTGACCATGTTGTCGCCATCGGCAATCCAGCGTGCCGAAGACTTCGTGGGCATGGCGACGGCGACAAGACCCTTGTCTTCCGCATGCGCCAGACCGCTAAAGGCAAGCGCGGCCATCGCGACTGCCAATGTTAGAGATTTCATGCCTGCCATTGTCTCACTCCCAAATTGGGACAGGCTTTTCCGCCTGTCGTTCTCCCAAAATTTCCGCCCCCGCCTTCCGGCCATGCGGAATTCCTCCGGAACAAGTTCTCAAAGGGCCGTCAGCCCGCGATCTTGTCCCATGCCGCAACCGCGCGCTCAGCGCGTTCGCGAACCTCAGCAACCGTCAATCCGGCCTTGTAAAGACTGGAACCGAGTCCGAAGCAGCTCACTCCCGCTGCCCGATAGGTCGCAAAATCAGCCTCGGAAACACCGCCCACGGCGCCGACCGGAATATCCTTCGGCAAGACGGCGGATATCGCCTTGATACCGTCCGCGCCGAGTACGCTGGCCGGAAAGAATTTCAGCGCCGATGCGCCTGCACGGATCGCCGAAAAGGCTTCCGTCAGCGTGAAAACGCCGGGCATCGTCACCATGCCGTGCTGTCCCGCGCGGCGAATGACATCCGGCTCGACATTCGGGCTGACAAGAAGTCTGCCGCCGACATCGTTGAGCCGATCCACATCCGCGACACTCAACACTGTTCCGGCCCCGATCAACACGCCCGCAGGCGCAAGCTTCGCCGCCTTCTCAATCGAGACGAAAGGCTCCGGCGAATTGAGCGGAATTTCGATGGCCTCAAAACCCGTCTCGATCAGCGCTCCGACGATTGCTTCCGTTTCTTCCGGGCGAATGCCGCGCAGGATAGCGACCAGCGGATAGCGCAGCTTTGGCCATGCGATGCGGTCGCTCATTGCGCAGCTCCTTCGAAGGCGTGTTTTGCAGCCATGAACAGACCGTCTCGCACCAGCTCATCGGCTGCAACGCGCCTGACTGTCAGCCCGGCGATTTCAAGCGCGCTGGCATAGAGCGCGCCCATAGTGTCGTCTGAAAGGAGCAGCACTTCTTCGGGTTTGCCATAAAGCATGCGCCCGCCTGCCACTTCCAGCCCGATCAACAAGCCCGACAAACGGGCCAGCTGGTCGGTCGGCTTGCGATCATGGACGAGCCAGCCTGCGCGAATGGAAAAAAGCGCGTTGGAAATCAGTGCCGGGTTTTCGAGCGACGCCCTGACGCCCGCAGCGAAAGCCACACCATTCGGATCAACCGCCGCAGCACCTTCCAGCGCACCGGCCAGCACCGATTTTTCCTTCAAAAGAGCGAACATTTCACCGGTCATGAAGGTTCGGTAATCGGCAAGGCCACCGTCGGCAATCCGCACCCATTTGGCATGGGTGCCGGGCATGACGACAACACCATCATGCGTGCCGCCGTGCACAAGACCGAGCAGTTTTGTCTCCTCGCCACGCATAACATCGGGTGCCGTTTCGTCCCGACGCGCGACGCCCGGCAACATGATGACGTGACGGCGCGCGGGCACGCGCACCGCAGCCTTCACGATGCCATCCAACCCGGCGGGCAAGCTCATATAGGGCGCTTCGATCCAGCCGGTCCGCGAACCGGCCATGCCGCAGATCACCACCGGCAGATCGTCCGGCGCGCCGACAGAAGCAAGGTGCCGTTCGAGCGTTGGCTCGAAACCGGCTTCCTTTGCCTGCAGCAGACCGTCATCGCCACGGCTTTCGCCCAGCACATTGCCATCGACATCCAGCGTCCAGAGGCGAAACCGGGTGGTGCCCCAGTCCGCAACTGCCGCAAATGGCTTTTTATCGAGAGCCATCCGGGGAACCTTAGTGGTTATCTCGCGGCAGGCCACGCGTATGCGCGATGTCCTGATACTTGACCGCGTTTTCGAGAACTGCACCGGTTTCCATCTGGCCGACAACGGCGCGCTGGATTTCCTGCCATGGTGTCTGGCTTTCCGGATATTTGTAGCCACCGGCAGCTTCCAGAGCCTTGCGACGCTCCGCCAGTTCTTCGTCAGAGATCAGAATGTCAGCGCTGCCGCGACCAAGATCGATACGCACGCGGTCACCGGTCCTCAGAATAGCCAGACCGCCGCCAGCAGCAGCTTCCGGGGAGGCATTGAGGATCGACGGCGAACCCGACGTGCCCGACTGGCGACCGTCGCCGATGCATGGCAGTGAGCTGATACCCTTTTTCAGAAGGTAATTCGGCGCGCGCATGTTGACGACTTCCGCCGCACCTGGATAACCGATGGGGCCAGCGCCACGCATGAACAGCACCGTATTCTCGTCGATTTCCAGTGCCGGATCGTCGATGCGGTGATGATAATCTTCCGGCCCATCGAATACGACCGCCTTGCCCTCGAATGCATTCGGGTCCTTGTCGTCGGACAGGTAGCGATTGCGGAACTCGTCCGAAATCACGCTGAGCTTCATGATCGCCGACGAAAACAGATTGCCGCGCAGCACGCGGAATCCGGCATGCTTCTTCAGCGGCTGATCGTAGGTCTTGATGACATTGCCGTCTTCGATGGTCGCGTTCTTGCAATTCTCGCCGATGGTCTTGCCATTGACGGTCAGCGCATCTTCATTGATGAGGCCCTGCCCCATCAGCTGATTGACGACGGCTGGCACACCGCCCGCATGGTAGTAATCTTCGCCAAGATATTCACCGGCAGGCTGCAGATTGACCAGAAGCGGAATTTCCTCGCCATATTTCTGCCAGTCATCGACCGTCAGCTCCACACCGACATGACGGGCCAGAGCGTTCAGATGGATCGGCGCATTGGTCGAACCGCCAATAGCGGAATTGACGCGGATGGCATTGACGAAGGCATCCTTGGTCAGAATGTCCGACGGCTTCAAATCCTCATGCACCATTTCAACGATGCGGCGTCCCGATAGATAAGAAACTTCCTGACGGTCGCGATAAGGCGCCGGAATGGCGGCGGAGCCCGGAAGCTGCATGCCGAGCGCTTCGGCGAGCGAATTCATCGTCGTGGCCGTGCCCATCGTATTGCAATAGCCCGTCGATGGAGCCGAGGAAGCAACGAGCTTGACGAAGCCCTGATAGTCGATTTCGCCCTTGGCAAGCAGCTCGCGCGCCTTCCAGACGATGGTGCCGGAACCTGTGCGTTCGCCACGGAACCAGCCATTGAGCATCGGACCCACCGACAGCGCAATCGCCGGAATATTGACGGTTGCAGCTGCCATCAGGCAGGCAGGCGTGGTCTTGTCACAACCGATTGTCAGCACGACGCCATCGAGCGGATAGCCGTAAAGCACTTCCACGAGGCCGAGATAGGCAAGGTTGCGGTCCAGACCAGCGGTCGGGCGCTTGCCGGTTTCCTGAATTGGATGAACCGGAAATTCAATGACAATGCCGCCCGCCTCGCGAACACCTTCGCGCACGCGCTTGGCCAGCTCCAGATGATGACGGTTGCAAGGTGAGAGGTCGGAGCCCGTCTGCGCGATGCCGATGATCGGACGACCGGACTGCAGCTCTTCCTGGCTCAGGCCATAATTCATGTAGCGCTCCAGATAGAGCGCCGTCATATCGACATTATCAGGATTGTCGAACCAGGCGCGCGAGCGGAGCTTTGGCGTTTTCGGAGAGACGGGCTTGTTCATTTCATTGTCCTGCGTGGGTGAGAGGCCGCGTTACGACAACCTCGATTCCTAATCTTCAAAAGCTTCGACGACATGCCGCTTTCCGAGCAGAAACGCATCGGCCACATGGGTCAGTGGAGCGAGATCAACATCCGAACGCCCCGCGCCGATCAATTGCACGAAACGCTTGTAAAGTCGTTGATATTCGCGGTCCGGCTCGGCCATTTTCTCGGTCCCGGCGATGGTGAGGCGGCTGCCGCCATGGCTGAGCAGAACCGTGCCCTTGTCGGTCTCGACGCGAATATCCCAGGTCTGCGGACCGGTCTGCCGCCAGTCCAGTTCGAACGAAACCGGTATGCCGCTTTCCGTTTGGAACTTGAGGTTGGCTGCGATGGGCGCCGCACGGTTTTCTGGAAAATAAAGATCGGATTGCGTCAGGAAGAAGCGCTCCGGCAAAATATGCGTGACGATGGAAAGCGCATTGATGCCAGGATCGAACACGCCAAGGCCGCCCGGTTCCCAGATCCATTGCTGGCCGGGATGCCAGTGGCGGACATCTTCCTTCCACGTGACCGAAACCGAACGAATTTCCGCATCTTTCAGGAATTCCCGCGCCGGCTCGACCGCTGCGGCTTCGCGCGAGTGCCACGTGGCGTAAAGCGTCACGTCTTCCGCTTGCGCAAGACGCTCCAGCGCCTGCACTTCCGAAATGGTTGCACCCGGAGGCTTCTCCAGCATCACATGCTTGCGCGCCTTCAAGGCTGCGTAGGCCTGGCTAAAGCGCCCTTGCGGCGGTGTGCAGAGCGACACCGCGTCAATGGCAACGTCGCTGCCCAGCAGCTCATCGATGTCGTGAAAAGACGGCAGGCCGTCCAGCCCGGCATTGCGACTGGCAATGGCTTTCAGCTCAATGCCATCGACGGCTTCAATCGATGGCAGATGCTGGTCACGCGCAATCTTGCCCAGACCGACGATTGCGAGAGCGATGTTCGGTTCCGCCGCCATGTTCAAAGCGCCTTCACGACAAGGTTTTTAGCTGCCGCCTGAGCCAGCCTGTTGACCAGCGGATAACGGAACGGCTTGGCAGAAATCTCGAACTGGTCGCCAGCTTCCGTCTTCACGCCTTCTGAGAAAGACAAGGTTGCCGTGCCAAAGAAATGAACATGAATGTCGCCCGGACGGCGGAACAGCTCATATTTGAAATGATGGTGTTCCAGATTGGCGATCGTATGTGACATGTTCGCTTCACCCGAAAGGAACGGCTTTTCAAAGATCACCTGATCGCCGCGACGAATGCGCGAAACGCCCTCCACATGGTCAGGCAACGCCCCCACATATAGCTCCGGCCCCAACGCGGCCTGACGCAGCTTGGAATGGGCAAGCCAGAGATAGTTCTGCTTCTCGGTCACATGATCGGAAAATTCATTGGCAAGGCAGAAGCCAAGCCGGAACGGCGTACCATCCAGGCCAATCAGGTAGATGCCTGCCAGCTCCGGCTCTTCGCCACCATCCTCGGCAAAGGAAGGCGAAACCAGTTCGCCGCCGGTTGCCACCAGCGCCGAACCGTCACCCTTGTAGAACCATTCCGGCTGCACGCCGGTTTCACCCGGCTTCGGTTTGCCGCCTTCGACACCCATCAGGAACATGCGCATGGAGTCGGTCGGCTTTTCAGCAGACTGCGCGGCCTTATGCATCTTGTCGCGACCGTCGGCGGAGCCAAGATGTGTGAGGCCCGTGCCGGCAACAATCAGATGTGCCGGATCGGCATGGGTGATGGGCAGACCGACGCGACCAGCCGCCAGGGCAGCGTCTATATCGACGGCTTCGCCCTTGCCGCTGCGTACGACTTGTTCCTCAAGGCTGATACCCGCTGCAATGGCTGCCGAGGCTAGCTCATAGGTCGTTGCTACGCCCTTGACGACATGCGCCGCTCCCTCCTCACTGCAGGCAGCCACACGCATTTCTCCGCTTTCATCGCGGAACTGGACCAGACGCAACATTAAACCTCCCATTTTCCGCATACCCGTTGCGGAATTCACCCCGACCGCTTGAGAAACGCCATAAGACGCCAATTTACGGCTCGTGTTATTAATATGACTATTTTGCCGTAACCCGCTTTGTCAAGCAAGCAGACGCCCCCACCGGGGCAGTTCGCGAGCCCTGCCCCTCCCGCACGAATACAAGCCTTTGTTTTATATATATAAATAGCAATATTGCGCGTTTGTCGCACCGGCATTTTATTGGGAAACGTCGAAAGGCTCTTGCCATAAAGTAATATTATATGCTTCATAAATGCGAAGGCCGGGAGGGCCTTATTGGGAGGAACCATCATGAAACGCACATTGACGGCCCTGACGGCCGCATTTTCTTTTGCCCTGATTTCGAGCGCATCTGCTGCATCGCTGACGGTTGGCTTTTCGCAGATCGGTTCGGAATCGGGCTGGCGTGCTGCAGAAACGGCCCTGACCAAGCAGGAAGCCGAAAAACGCGGCTATACGCTCAAGTTCGCCGATGCACAGCAGAAGCAGGAAAACCAGATCAAGGCCGTTCGTGGCTTCATCGCTCAAGGGGTTGATGCAATCCTGATCGCACCGGTGGTCTCCACAGGTTGGGACGCCGTTCTGAAGGAAGCCAAGGAAGCCGAAATTCCGGTCGTCCTGCTCGACCGCCAGATCGATTCTCCGGAAGACCTTTATCTGACCGCCGTAACCTCCGATCAGGTTCATGAAGGCAAGGTGGCCGGTGACTGGCTGGTGAAGGATGTGGGCGACAAGCCGTGCAATGTGGTCGAGCTTCAGGGCACCACCGGTTCCTCGCCCGCCATCAACCGCAAGAAGGGTTTTGAAGACGCCATCAAAGGTCATGACAACATCAAGATTTCCCGCTCGCAGACGGGCGACTTCACCCGCACAAAGGGCAAGGAAGTCATGGAAAGCTTCATCAAGGCCGAAGGCGGCGGCAAGAATATCTGCGCCGTCTATGCCCATAATGACGACATGGCTGTCGGCGCCATTCAGGCAATCAAGGAAGCTGGCTTGAAGCCGGGCACGGAAATCAAGATCGTGTCGATCGACTCCGTGCCGGACATCTTCCAGGCCATGGCGAACGGCGAAGCCAACGCGACCGTCGAACTGACGCCGAACATGGCAGGCCCGGCCTTCGACGCGATTGAAGCCTTCAAGGACAAGGGCACCGTTCCGCCGAAGTGGATCCAGACGGAATCGAAGCTCTACACGCAGGCTGACGATCCGAAGGCCGTCTACGAAGCCAAGAAGGGTCTCGGTTACTGATCCTCTCGTCCTCGGGCCGCGTTTGTCGCGGCCCGGAATGACCTTTGCAAAATGCAATGGAAGACTGCCATGGCTGCAAAAGACGCTCCATCGGCGGCCGCTATGCCGCTTCTTGAAGCCCGTTCGATCACCAAATCCTTTCTGGGCGTGACCGCGCTCGACCATGTCGATTTCACGCTCAACCGCGGGGAAATCCATGCATTGCTCGGCGAAAACGGCGCGGGTAAATCCACGCTTATCAAGATATTGACCGGCGCTTACCACGGCTTCGGTGGTTCGATCCTGCTTGAGGGCCAGCCGATTGCGCCTGCCTCCGTGGCAGAGGCGCAGACATTTGGCATCGGCACGGTCTATCAGGAGGTCAACCTTCTCGAAAATCTGACGGTAGCAGAAAACCTGTTTCTGGGACGCCAGCCGAAACGTTTCGGACTGGTCGACCGGGGCCGGATGGAAAAAGATGCGACGAACCTTCTTTCCCGCTATGGCCTCACCATCGATGTCGGCGTGCCTCTGTCCGCCTATTCAGTCGCCATCCGCCAGATCATCGCGATTGCACGTGCCGTCGATCTCTCGGGCAAGGTGCTCGTCCTTGACGAACCGACCGCCAGTCTCGATGCACGCGAAGTCGAAATGCTGTTCGGCGTGCTGCGCCAGTTGAAGGCAGAAGGCCTCGGCATCATCGTCATCACCCATTTTCTGGATCAGGTCTACGCCATCGCCGATTGCGCCACCGTATTGCGCAACGGACGGCTGGTCGGCAGCCGCAACCTGTCGGAACTGCCGCGCACCGATCTCATTTCCATGATGCTCGGCCACCAGCTGCAGGAGACTGTGCGCCGCCAGCTGACCGAGGAAGTAAGCCGCGACACGATTGCCCCGATCCGTTTTGCAGGCTTCGGCAGACAAGGCAGCGTTGCGCCGTTCGATCTCTCGATCAAGCCGGGAGAAGCCGTTGGCATTGCCGGGTTGCTCGGTTCCGGCCGCACCGAAACCGCGCTGTTGATGTTCGGTGTCGATCAGACCGATAGCGGCACCTTGACCGTCGACGGCAAGGAAACGAGGCTCCCCTCGCCCGTTGCGGCCATTGCGGAACGCTTCGCCTTCTGCCCGGAAGAACGCAAGACCGACGGCATCATTGGCGATTTCTCGATGGCGGAAAACATCGCGCTGGCGGTTCAGGCGAAGCGCGGCTGGTCCAGACCGATTTCATCGCGCGAGAAGACGGCGCTTGCGCAGCGTTACATCAAGGCGCTCGATATTCGCCCGCCCGATCCTGACAAGCCGATCAAGTTTCTGTCCGGCGGCAACCAGCAGAAAGCCATACTGGCACGCTGGCTTGCCACCGATCCCCGCCTGCTGATCCTCGATGAGCCGACGCGTGGCATCGATATCGGCGCCCATGCTGAAATCCTGAAGCTCATCGGCGAACTTTGCGCTGAAGGCATGTCGCTGGTCATCATCTCGTCGGAATTCGAGGAGCTTGCCGCCGTTGCCAATCGCGTCATCGTCCTGTCCGACCGTCGCCATGTGGCGGAACTGAAGGGCGAGGAAATCACTGCCGACAATATCGTGCGTGCAATCGCTGAGACCGGAAGCGAAAAGGAAGCTGCAGCATGATTGCCCGCATGACCAGAAAACTCAAAAGACTGGCGCCGCAACTGGCCGCCCTTGTGCTCATTCTGGTGGCGAACACCGTCATCGCGCCTGGCTTTCTCGACATCTCGTTCCAGAACGGACGGCTTTATGGAAGCCTGATCGATATTCTGGTGCGCGCCGCACCCGTCGCCATTCTGGCTGTCGGCATGACACTGGTGATCGCAACGCGCGGCATCGATCTGTCAGTCGGTGCCGTCATGGCGATCAGCGGTGCTTTTGCCGCCTCACTCATCGTCGCGGGCTATCCACTTGCAATCGTCATTCCGGCAGCGCTTGGCGTCGGCCTTCTGTGTGGCTTGTGGAACGGCTTTCTGGTTGCGGTCTTCGATATCCAGCCGATCATCGCGACGCTTATCCTTATGGTGGCAGGTCGCGGCATCGCACAGCTTATCACCGAAGGCGCGATCCTGACCTTCAACAATGATTCCTTTGCGGCGCTTGGCTCCGGCTCCTTCCTCGGCGTGCCTGTTCCAGTCCTGATATGGATTCTGGCCGGTCTGGTCGTGGGCCTCGCAGTGCGTACCAGTGCGCTTGGCTTCCTGATCGAGGCGACCGGCATCAACCGTCGCGCAGCGATGCTGGCAGGGGTCAAGGCACGCTTTCTCCTGTTCAGCGTCTATGCGGTTTCCGGCGTCGGCGCTGCCCTTGCAGGGCTTATCGCGGCGGCGGATATTCGCGGCGCAGATGCCAACAATGCCGGGCTGTGGCTTGAACTCGACGCGATTCTGGCGGTCGTCATCGGCGGCACCTCGCTTAATGGCGGGCGTTTCTCGATCATGGCCTCGCTGCTCGGCGCGCTCATCATCCAGTCGATCAACACAGGCATTCTGATGGCGGGCTTTCCGCCGGAATTCAACCTCATCATCAAGGCCGTCATCATCGTGATCGTGCTCACCTTCCAGTCGCCGGCCATTGTCCAGCTCATTACCTTCCTGCGCTCGGAACGCAAGGGCAATGGAGCCAATCCGGTCCGTCAAAGCCAGCAGGGAGCACGGCAATGAGAGCACTGCGCAATCTGCCCTTCCTGACGACGGTTGCAATCTTCCTGCTCGCCTATGCGATCTGCATCGTCCAGTTTCCGAACATGCTGTCGACACGGGTAATCGGCAATCTTCTGACGGACAACGCCTTCCTCGGCATAGCCGCCGTCGGCATGACATTCGTGATCCTTTCCGGCGGCATCGACCTGTCGGTCGGCTCGGTCATCGCCTTCACCAGCGTTTTCGTTGCCGTGATGGTCGGGCAGCTCGGCGTGCATCCGCTCGTGGCATTCGGCCTCGTTCTTGTGATCGCTGCATTGTTCGGGGCGTGGATGGGCATGATGATCCATTTCTTGCGGATCCCGCCTTTCGTGGCCACACTTGCGGGCATGTTTCTGGCTCGCGGTGCGGCATTCCTCATCTCGACGCAATCCGTGCCCATCGCGCATCCGTTTCTCGATACATTGCAGGGGCTTTATTTCCGCCTGCCGGGCGGCGGCAGGCTGACATTCATCGCCATGCTCATGCTCGCGGTCTTCATCGTTGGCGGCATCATCGCCCATCGCACGCGCTTCGGCGCCAATATCTACGCGCTTGGCGGCAACCAGCAGTCGGCGGAGCTGATGGGCGTTCCGATTGCCCGCACGACAATCGGCATCTATACGATGTCGGGTATCCTTTCCGGCCTCGCCGGGATCGTCTATACGCTTTATACTTCGTCCGGCTATTCGCTCGCGACGGTTGGGGTAGAACTGGATGCCATCGCTTCGGTGGTGATCGGCGGGACATTGCTGACAGGTGGCGCAGGCCTTGTGGCCGGAACATTCGTCGGCATTCTCATACAGGGGCTGATCCAGACATACATTGTTTTCGACGGAACGCTGTCTTCCTGGTGGACGAAAATAGCAATCGGTATATTGCTGTTCCTGTTCATTGCTCTGCAACGAGGACTTGCGTGGTTCTCGGATCTAAGGCGCATCCCGAAAAGTGGGAACCGGTTTTCGGGCAAGATGCGCATTGAAACAAATAGCTAGCCAGGCAACGAATGAAGGAGGCCTGAATTGGGATTGCTGGAAACGGCCATAACCGGACGCAAGCGCCATAACAGCCACGCTGTCGTGGTGGGTGAACTGGGCCGCGGCATCGTCGCGGGAACCATTCCTGCAGGGTCCATCCTTCCGGGCGATCATGAATTGTCGCTGCGCTTCGGCGTTTCCCGCACCGTTCTGCGCGAGGCGATGAAAACCCTTGCCGCCAAGCGCCTCATCGAACCCAAGGCCAAGGTCGGCACCCGTGTTCTGGGCCATGCGAGCTGGAATTTCTTCGATCCCGATGTGCTGACATGGCGCTTCGAGGCAGGCTTCGATGAAGTCTTCGTGGACCATCTGGCGGAAATGCGCATGGCACTGGAACCGGCAGCCGCAGCGGCCGCGGCTGAACGCGCCACCAGTGACGAGATTGTCGAGCTTTACGCGCTCGCCGCCAAGTTTGACGATCCGAACCACACGCCGGAGTCCATCGCCAAGGTTGATCTGGAATTCCATCTGGCCATTGCGCGCATGTCCGGCAATCCGTTCATGCGCTCGGTCAGCGGATTGATCGAGGCGGCGCTGGCAATCTCGTTCCAGCTTTCATCACCCGCCTCATCGCGAGAAGGCATTGCCGAATGCGCGGCCAATCACCTGCGCATTGCCCACGCCATTGCATCGCGTGATCCACAAAAAGCACGTCTGGCCATGGAAAGCGTTATCAAGCTCGGCGTCGATCGTATCCGCGATGTGATCTGAGCATTTCCAGCAAAAGTGGGAGCCGGTTTTGCGTTCGGAAATGCGGTAACAAAGAGACAGAGCGGTTCTTACGGTTCTATCATACAAGAACCACTCTGAAGGTTACGATACCTTCAGATCAAACTGCGGCTCGCCGCGCAGCGTATTACTGACCGTGCAGATTTCCTCAGCCATTTCGGCGAGACGATGCTTTTCGTCGTCGGTGAGGTCACCGCCGAAATGGAAGGTGATGTTGAACCGTTCGATACGCGACGGTCCTTCATGCGCCTTGTCGCCCTTCACTTCCACCCGCACATCGGTCAGCTTTTCCCTTAGTTCGAGCTTCGTTGCGGCGATACGAGCGCTCAACGCCATGCAGGCCGCAACCGACGAATAGATGAGATCGAGCGGATTGAAGCCCGCTTGACTGACACTCGTAACGAGCTCGACCACGCCGCCGGTCGGCGTGGTGATGACAGGCAGCTTTCCATGCTGCATTTCGGCGACGGCACCCGTCTCGCGGGTTCTGACTTTCAGTTCGCTCATTCCTGAATTCTCCTGTAGTCCACATGCCGTGCCAGCCAGCAGCCGACGGTCATGCCTGTTATCTCGCCTTTGGCGTCACGATGGAAGACAAGTTTCCATTCGCCCGGCGACGGCGCGTCCATCGAGCGCTGCACCGGCAGCAGCCAGACATGCGGTCCTGCCTCATAGAGCGAATACATATCGCTCTTGCCGAGAAATCCTTCAAAGGCCCCGTAAAAAGCGCCGCCCTCATTGACGATCAGAAGATCGGCCTCAAGTTCGTCGCTGCGATAACGTCCAGCAATATCCTGCTTCGCCGCGCCTTTCAGGCGCTGCATTGTCAGGCTCAGATTTTCATCCTCGCGCGCCAGATGGATCGTGTCGCCATCGCGGCGGATCGTGGTCATCGCGGAACGCGCCTCGTTCTCGCCTATTACGTCCATGATTTCCGGGCCGGTGCCGAAACGTGCCTTCATGCGTCCGCGTCCGGCATCTTCAAGGCTCAGCACGAGACCGGTTTCATGGTCGAGCCATGAGCCGAACCATGCGGCATCGGCTTCAACGCGAACCTGTTCCGATGTCGGAACGCCAAGCGCAATATTCATCAGCTTGAAGGCGACGTCGGAAGCTCCGCCTTCAAAATTGAACATGGCGATTGTCGAGAGGCGCTCATCGGCGCAATGCCAGCGCTGGCAGCGCCAGCCGCGCAAAGCCCCGCCATGGCCGGTCAGTCGCTTGCCGCCTGTTTCCTCGAATTTAAGGCCGAGGCCGTAGGGAGCAGCAGCACCGTCGCTGAAAGTCTGAGGACCGCTCAGGCGACGATAGATTCCGCTTTCGTCGTCGCCGGTCGCATCGATGAACTGCTCCCAGGCAATCATGTCGTCCAGCGACGCGCAGATGCCGGCATCGCCCATCCAGTGGATGCGATTGACGGCAGGCAGGAAGCCGCGCACCGTATCGCCCTCATAGCCAATGCATTCATCGAACAGCGCGGTATCGGGAATAAGTTCTGCGGTCTTCATGCCCGCCGGCTGGAAAATGCGTTCCGACAGAAGTTCGATAAGCTTCCGGCCTGTATGCTGTTCGATCAGATCAGCCAGAATGCGGAAATTGCCGTTGCAGTAGGAATAATGCGTGCCCGGTGCAAAATGCGTGGTCTTCAGGCGGCGCAGCAGGCTTTGTGCCTGTTCGGGCAGAAAGACGCCTTCCGGATCGGCCCCGCACAGAACCGTCAGCGCCCAGTAATCGCGCAGGCCCGACTGGTTGTTGCACAGATCGCGCACGCTGGGACGCTTTTCAGCAAACTTGTCGAGATAGGCGGCAAGCGCATCATCAAGAACTTCCGGCTCGCCGACACTGTCGAGCAGAACGGCGCAGGTGAACTGCTTGCTGACCGAACAGATCGGCATGCGCGTTTCGGGCGTCATCGCCTTGCGAGTGGAAAGATCGGCAAAGCCCCATGCATGGCGCAGCACGACCTTGCCATCTTTCAGCACCGCGACCGCACCACCCGGTCCCTTATAGTGCTGCGGAATGGTGCGAACGAAGGTTTCAAGCGCGGAAAGATCGAATTTTGACATGATGCTCAGGCGACTCAGATGAAAATCAACAGCCGCCACGAGGCATCATTTTGTCCGTTCGATCAAGGCCATGGCCGCATGCGGATTATGCGCCTTATAGCCGCTGATCACATAGAGATAGACATCGCGGGCGATATGGTCCGCAACAGGCGGCGTCACGGTCTTCAACCCTTCAGCGGGTTCTCCCGCTGCTATCGCCTTGGCGCGTGCAGCCCACTGATCGAGATGACTTTCACCATAGCCAAGCGGCTCGCTTTCCTTCGTTCCCATGATGCGAAGATAGGCGAAAGGTGCGGTCATATCGGCGAATTGCGGAAAGTCGCTGTCGCCTGCAATCACCACCGCTACGCCATATTCGCGCAGCAAGGCGATGAAGTCCGGTGAATTGAAACTGTCGTGGCGCACTTCCACCGCATGACGCACATCGCGCCCGTCGACACGCTTCGGCAGAAGCTTCAAAAACGCCTCGAAGTCCACGGGGTCGAACTTCTTCGTTCCCATGAATTGCCAGTTGACCACGCCGAGCTTGTCCTTCAGTTCCATCATGCCGCCGGTCATGAACCGTTCAATGCTCTCACCCGCCTCCGCCAGGACACGGCGATTGGTGGAAAAACGCGGTGCCTTCAGCGAAAACACAAAGCCTTCCGGCGTTTCATCGTGCCATTTGGCGAAGGTCGTGGGTTTCTGCGGACCGTAATAAGTGCTGTTGATCTCGATGGATGTGAGCTTGCTCGATGCATATTCAAGCTGGCGCTTCTTCGACAGTTTTTCAGGATAGAAGCTCTTGTCCCACGGTTCATAGGCCCATCCGCCAATACCGACGCGGATCTTACCCGTGTTTTCCCTGGCCATCGCCATTCCTCCATACCGGTGCATCATGAGTTCATACAGTTTAGTCATGATGTTTAATCTGTATTCGCACCGCTGGCTATGTTCATATCAGCGTGCTTGACTGGGAGGAGAAGCAGGCGGCTGAACGTAAACTTTGCCGCGAGACTGAGGTTTATGCACCTGTCGGCCATTTGGGTGCGTCTGACCATGAGTTCCCGTTCCCCCAACACATGGATTGTCCCGGTTTTCGGGAGGATCTTTTTGAAAAGAGGCGGAGAAACCGTCCTTGCAAGGCGCGCCGGAATGGCGAGCGAGACATGGTGAGATTGAGGAAATGCATACAATGACGAGCAAACCCAATGCCCGTACCGGAGGCCAGATTTTGGTGGATGCGCTGCGCATCCACGGCACCGACCGGGTCTTCTGCGTCCCCGGCGAGAGCTATCTCGCCGCGCTTGACGCCTTTCATGATTCCAGCGACACGATTGACCTGATCGTCTGCCGGCAGGAAGGCGGCGCGGCCTATATGGCGGAAGCCTATGGCAAGCTGACCGGCAAGCCGGGCATCTGCTTCGTCACACGCGGTCCCGGCGCAACAAACGCCTCTGTCGGTGTGCATACAGCTTTTCAGGATTCGACACCGATGCTGCTCTTCATCGGTCAGGTCGCCAGCGATCAGGTCGAGCGCGAGGCATTTCAGGAAATCGATTATCGCCGCATGTTCGGCCAGATGGCCAAATGGGTCGTCCAGATCGACGATGCCGCCCGCATTCCGGAACTGGTCAGCCAAGCCTTCCACCGCGCCGTCAACGGTCGCCCCGGCCCGGTCGTGATCGCCCTGCCGGAAGACATGCTGACATCCTATGCCGCCGTCAGCGACGCACCAGCCTTTAAACAGGTTCAGATGCATCCAGGTGCCGACCAGTTGCAGGACATGCAAGCGCTTCTTGCAAAGGCCGAACGGCCTCTGGTGATCGTCGGCGGTGGCGGCTGGAATGCGAGAGCCATCAGCGATCTGCGGAAATTTGCCGAGAACATGCACCTGCCCGTCGCGGCATCCTTCCGCTGCCAGGACATGTTCGACAACACTCACCCGCTCTATGCAGGCGAAATGGGAACCTCGATCAGCCCCAAGCTGGCGCAGCGCGTGCGCGATGCCGATCTGCTGATCGTAATCGGTGCCCGCCTCGGCGAAATGACGACACAGGGCTACGAACTCGTCTCCATTCCGGTGCCACAACAGAAGCTCGTCCATATCCATCCGGGGGCGGAGGAACTGGGCCGCGTCTATCATGCAGACGTTCCGGTCAATGCTTCCATGCCTGCCTTCTGTGCGGCAGCAGCAAAGCTTGCGCCGGTTGCTGATCCGCGCTGGAAATCATGGACCGACAGCGCCAATGCCGATTACCGCGACAACATCAAATCGCCGGTCATCCCCGGTGATGTGCAGATGGGCGAAGTGATGGAGTGGTTGCGCGCGCATCTGCCAGCCGACGCCATCATCACCAATGGCGCAGGCAACTATTCCGCCTGGCCGCATCGCTTCTACCAGTACCGTACCTATCGCAGCCAGCTGGCTCCCACCAACGGCTCGATGGGCTATGGCGTACCGGCTGCGGTCGCGGCCAAGCTCACCGCGCCGGAACGCACGGTTGTTGCCTTTGCAGGTGACGGCTGCTTCCTCATGAACGGACAGGAACTGGCAACGGCGGCGCAATATGGCGCCAATGCCATCTTCATCGTCGTCAATAACGGCATGTACGGCACCATCCGCATGCATCAGGAGCGCACCTATCCGGGCCGCGTTTCAGGCACCGGCCTCGCCAATCCTGACTTCGCAGCGCTTGCCCGCGCCTATGGCCTGCATGGCGAAGTGGTGGAAAAGACGGCTGATTTTGCACCGGCCTTCGAGGCTTGCGAAAAGTCCGGCAAGCCGGGCCTCATCGAAATCCGCATCGATCCGGAAGCGCTTTCACCGAAGATGAGCCTCAGTCAGATGCGCGAGCAGGGTCTGGCCAAGCAGCGATAGACGGACGCCAATAAAAAAGCACGCTTTCTTCTCGGCCAAGAAGGAAGCGTGCAAAAAGACATTTTCAATCACAACGCCCCCCGGCGTATCTATGATCCGGTGCAAGGGGGTGTACCGCACCGATAAAATGCCTTTCGGTCGCCGGAACGAGTGTCCCGGCAATCCCAAGATCAGGCCTGCGCTTCTCCACAGATCTGCTGTTTGTCGAGCGCCTCGATCATCAGCTCCACCGCTGACGAGATCGGCGCGACAATCGGAATATCGAAGCCGCCACGCAGTTGTTCCGCAGCTTCCCCGAGCGGCCCACCGCCGATGATGACCGCTTCGGCTCCATCCATGATGCAAAACCGCACCGCCGCTTCCAGTTCTGTACGCAGACGCGCGCCATCGCGCGCCAGTTTCTCAGGGTCTCCGGGCGTGCAGCGAATACCCGTATAAAGATGCGACAGGCCTAGGCTTTCCGCCCGCGCCGCTATTGCATCGGCAAGATCCGGCGTTACCGTCGCAATGCCGAACCGTCGTCCATTCCGTGTTGCCTCGACCATCGAGGCCTCACAAATGCCGAGAACCGGTACGGCCAGGCTTTCCTGCAAATGCACGACACCGGGATCGCCATAAGCGCTGACAATGACCCCGATGCAGTTTGAATTCTGCCCCCTGCCGATTTCTATGACCTGCGCCGCTGAAGCGTGCAACTGCTCGTCATTGACGATCATCGAAGGGCTGCGTGTCGCAGTGGCGGCTTCGATCCGAAGCCGCCCGTTCGCCTTCCGCCTGGCAATATCGAGCATCATCCCGCTCGTTGCCTCTGAGCTGTTTGGATTGATCAGCAGGACATAGGGGGATGATGCAGTCATGTTCAGGCCTGTTCTTTAGCAGTTTTTGTGAAATCGACCGTCGGCTCGTCGGCTTCCGCCGGCTGCGTCAGGTCTTCCATGGACCGACCATAGGTTTCCGGCCCAAGCTGGATGCAGAATGCGAAGATGGCATACATCGATGCGGCAAGGCCGAAGACACCGAGCATTCCGTATGTGTCGAACAAGGCACCCGCAATCGTTGGTACGAAGGATCCGGCAGCCGAACCGCTCGCGAGGATGAGTGCCACACCGAAGCCGCGGATACGGGTTGGATAGAGTTCCGGCGCGTAAATCCAGATCGACGTGTTGAGCAACAGGACGAAGAACTGGAACAGCGCTCCGAAGAACAGCACCAGATAGATGTTCGTGCCCAGATAGATGATCGAAAGCGCTGCGGCACAGGCACAGACCGCACCCAGGCTGAGAACTTTCTTGCGCGGAAAGTAATAGCCGAATGCCGATGCTGCAATGGCACCGAGCACGCTGCCGCTCTGGATGATCATGCTGTAAAGAAGGCTGCCCGAAAGCGTGTAGCCCATCGAAACGAAAATCATTGGCATCAGCGTCAGGACGGAAAGCTGTGCGCCGTAGCTCATCAGGATCGCGATCGCCACAGGGACGGTGCGGCCAAGATAAGGCGCCTGGAACAGTTCCCTCCAATTGCCCTTGACAGGCTTGGTGTCACTGTCTTCCGACTTCGACAGATATTCAGTGACTTTCAGGTTCTTGGGTCGGAGTGATCCGGACGCCAGAATGGAAAGTACCTTGTTTGCTTCGTCGATCTTGCCTTGCGAGGCCAGAAAACGCGGTGTTTCCGGCACGTAACGGCGAAAGAAAACAACGAGGAAAGCGGGGATCGCCAGAACGGCGAAGAGCCAGCGCCAGTTGTCGTCGCCCGGAAAGAGCGTGAAAACCAGCAGGCCGAAAGCCGGGGCGAGGAAGTTGCCGAAACCGCCTGCGCCGACATTGACGAGACCGGCTGCAGTTCCACGGAACTTCGGCGAACAGAATTCGGCAAGCATCGTAACGGCAGTCGAAATTTCGCCGCCGACACCAAAGCCGACAATGGCGCGTGCGAGACAGAGCCAGCCGAAGCTCGGTGCGAGCGCACAAAGTGCGGAACCGACGGTGAAGAGAAGAAGATTGATCGTCAGCATGACACGGCGGCCGTACCGGTCGCCAAGAATGCCGGACAAGAGACGGCCAATGGCCGCGCTTGCGAAAGTGATGGTATTGAGGAAGCCGATATCGGCGCCCGACAGACCCCATTGTTCGCGAAGGATCGGCCCGACGAGGCCAATCGTGTTCTGCTCGAAACTGTCAAAGAGACAGCCGATCAGGATCAGCGCGAGAATCTGCTTGTGCGCAGTTGTCACGCCGATATTTCCCAATGCATTTTCCATCTGCTTGATGGCCGGTGACGTCGCACCGGATTGTATCATTTGTTCCCCTGCCATAACGGTCCAACTCCCATGATATTAGCCGTATGAAATTATTTTTTCATAATCAAACATCAGAAAATCAATTTTTACAAGCAATTTTTTATCGTTTATTTTCAGATAGATAATCTGCTCAAAGCTTAGGCGAAAAAGATGCAAAAATAGTCAAAAGCTGCTAATAGTTAGGCAATCTGAAAATATGATTTCATCAGGCGGCACATGAAACCCACCGAAAAGTCCTTTCTGACCCGCGTAAGAGACGTGATGGACGAACTGCCGCCAGCCGAAAAAAGGCTGGGTGAATTCGTATGTGATTTTCCAGGGGAACTGGCGAGCTATTCGGCGTCGGAACTGGCAGCTCTCGCCCATGTTTCCAACGCGACCGTGACGCGTTTCGTACAGCGCCTCGGTTATGACACCTATGAAGAATCCCGACGCCATGCCCGTGAGGAAAAACAGACGGGATCGCGTCTGTTTCTGTCGAGTGCCACCGATGCGGAGAGCGGCCAGTCCCTGTCGTCGCATGTCGGTCAGGGCATCGCCAATCTGGAAAAGACCTTTCTTTCAATACGCGAAACACAGATCGATGCCGTTGTGGAAGCAATGCTCGGCGCACGCAAGACATGGGTATTCGGCTTTCGCAGCAGCCAGCCTTTTGCGGCCTATCTGCAATGGCAGATGATACAGGTGGTGGACAATATCGTTGCGGTTCCCGGACCGGGCCAGACACTTGGCGAATATATTGCCAGCATCAGCCCCGACGATATGGTCATCGTCTTCGCGCTTCGCCGCCGTATTGCAAAAATGGACGACATCCTTGCCGCCATCGAAAAGCGTGGTGCGAAACTTCTCTACATCACCGATGAAGGCGCGCCGTTCCGGGCTTCCGCGCAATGGCATTTTCATTGCCAGACACTGGCGCCCGGCCCGTTGTTCAATCACGTTGCGGTCATGGCGCTCTGCCATTTATTGACCACGCGGGCCATTGAAAAAGCAGGCGCTTCCGGACGAAAGCGCCTGCGTGATATCGAAGCCTCCGGCGACCTGCTCGAAGAGCTGTAAACCGGTTATTTTACAGGCGGCGCATACATAAGCCCGCCCTTGTTCCACAGCGCATTGATGCCGCGGTCGATCTTGAGCAGGCTGCCCTTGCCGATGGTGCGTTCAAACATTTCGCCATAATTGCCGATCTTGGAGACGACATTATAGGCCCATTTCGGCTCAAGGCCGAGCTGTTGGCCGCTATCGCCTTCCGATCCGAGGAAACGGCGCACGTCCGGCTTCTTGGAGTTCAGATCCGCATCAGCTGAGGCTTGCGTAATGCCCAGTTCCTCGGCCTCAAGCATTGCAAACAGCGTCCAGCGAACGATGTTGAACCATTTATCGTCGCCCTGGCGGACGGCAGGTCCAAGCGGCTCCTTGGAAATCACTTCCGGCAGAACGGTGAAAGCATCAGGTTCGGCAAGCTTCAGACGTTGCGCATAAAGTGCGGACGCGTCGGTCGTGTAAACATCACAGCGACCCGTTTCAAATGCCTTCAGGATGCCATCGGCAGAATCGATCACCACCGGTTCATACTTGATACTGTTGGCGCTGAAAAAATCAGCGGCGTTCTGTTCGGTAGTCGTGCCCTGCTCGGTGCAGACCGAAGCGCCGTCGAGCTTCAAGGCGCTATCGATACCCAGATCCTTACGGATCATGAAACCTTGACCGTCATAATAGGCGGTGCCGACGAAATGGATGCCCATGCCCGCATCACGCGAAAGCGTCCAGGTGGTCTGGCGCGAAAGCAGGTCGACCGTGCCGGATTGCAACGCCGTGAAACGTTCCTTGGTCGAAAGCGGAATGAAACTCACCTTGTCAGGATCGCCAAAGACTGCCGCCGATACCGCACGACAGAAATCAATATCGAAGCCGGTCCATTTGCCCTGATCGTCTGGCGACGAAAAGCCTGCAACGCCCTGACTGACGCCGCAATTGATCTTGCCGCGCTCCTTCACGGTCGAAAGCGTATCCGCCTGCGCCCCAGTTTGAGCGGACATGGCAAAGCCCGCCGCCAACAACGAACCCAAAACTATTTTTTTCATTGTTCCTCCTCCCAGAGTTTCGGCCCAGAATTTCGAAAAAGCCGATCCATTGCCCGGCAGCACGCCGCCGGGCTTGTTGTTTGTTCAGTTATCCGACTACGAACTACTTCAGTGCAGCCGCGAAGCTGTCCTCCAGAACGCTCAGCAGATGATCGGCATTGGCACGCGTGAAGATCATCGGCGGGCGCATTTTCAGGACATTGTCGAACGGACCTTCAGTCCCCATCAGAATGCCGCGTTCGCGCGCGCCATCATTGATCTTCTTGGCCAGAGCCGTTGCCGGTTCCTTGGTCTTGTGATCCGTGACCAGTTCGATACCGAGGAACAGCCCCTGCCCGCGCACATCACCGATGATATCGAAGCGCTTCTGCATCGAGCGGAACCCGTCGATGAGATAGTTGCCGATATCAAGCGCGTTGCGGCGCAGATCGTTGCGCTCAATGACATCCAGCACTGCCAGACCTGCCGCGCAGGAAACCGGATTGCCGCCAAACGTGTTGAAATATTCCATGCCATTGTTGAAACTGCTGGCTATTTCACGGGTCGTTACCACTGCCGACATCGGATGGCCGTTGCCGATAGGCTTGCCCATGGTGACGATATCCGGCACCACATCCTGCATTTCAAACGCCCACCAGTGGCTGCCGACACGGCCGAAGCCAACCTGCACCTCATCCGCGATGCAGACACCACCAGCCGCCCGCACCATCTTGTAGACTTCCTGCAGATAGCCTTCCGGCAGGAAGACCTGACCGGCGACGCTCGGGATCGACTCGGCAATGAAATAAGCCGGGCCGCGTCCAAGGCTTTTGATGGCCTCGATCTGCTCGGCAATACTTTCAGCAAAGCGCTTGCCATGTTCTGCCAGCGGCCAATTTTCCGGCGCGCGGTAGCTGTCGGGGATGACGGCCTCAAACACGTGATCCGGACGTCCTTTGCCGCCCTTGCGCTTGTATTTATAGGGACTGAGATCGATCAGCTCCTGCGTTGTACCGTGATAGGCCCAGTCGAGCACCAGCGCATCGCGCTGGCCCGAATGCGCACGTGCCATACGCAGCGCCAGACTGTTCGCCTCACTGCCCGAGCAGGCAAACGAGGCCACCGTCAAACCTTCGGGCAAAGTCGCCGTCAGGCGCTCCGCATAGGAAACGATGTTGTCGTGCAGATAGCGCGTATTGGTGTTGAGGATCGCGGCCTGTCTGGCAATCGCCTCCACCACCTGCGGATGAGCGTGGCCGAGATGGCAGACATTGTTGAAGCAATCGAGATAGGCGCGGCCCCGATTATCGATCAGCCATGCGCCTTCACCGCGCACGAACTTGATCGGCTCGGAGTAGGAGATGGAGAGGTTCGGCAGCAGAATATCCTTGCGGGCGCTGACGATCTCGGTGCGCGTGCGACCGGTCTGGTGGAAGGCTTCCGCCGGAATATCGGCAAGGACTGCGGCATCCGGGAAGATATCGGCCCAGACATCAAGATAGGCATGTTCGCCGACGCCCAGAATTTCCGCTGCCGTGAGGCCGGTATCCGTCGAAATCTGGAAATGGAGATGCGGCGTCCAGCCACCATTCTCGTGCATGTCGCCCATCTGGCCGACGAGATCACCGGCGGCCAGTTTCTGCCCCGGCTTCAGGCGGGACACAGCCTCATGCGCCATATGGCCCCACAGCGTGATGAAAGGCGGGCAGCCTTCCGGCTGATGTTCCAGCGCAATCAGGCCGCCATAGCCAAGTGGCGCGGTCTCGATCTCGACGCTTTTCACAGTAGCTGCAAGCGGCGTGTAGACGGGCGTGCCTGCAGGCATGAACAGGTCAAGGCCCAGATGGTGGACACGCCGCTCGCCTTCGACAAAGCGTGAACGAAACGCCTCATCGGTATAGACAGTACGCTTTTCGCCCCATGGACCGATGCCGAGCTGCACATGGTTGCGGGCGCAGAAATCATCCCACCAGGCGGTGGCTTCCTTTGGGCGCTGCCCGGCAGAATCGACCGTCATCACATGAGCCGGGTCGCCATAGGGCACCAGCGCCTTGGTCATCGTCGCCGGATGCGGGCGAACGATGGGGGCGAGGTTCTTTCGGTTGGCATTGATCCATTCACGCACCGCACCAGCACCGTCTACAGCATCGAAACCGCATGCCTTGCGCAGGATGGCGGTGGCGAAGCGCGGGTTCATGGCATCAAGCTTGTGCAGAAGCCGCCATGCAGGTGCTTCGCTGATCGCAAGATAAGGATTGTCACCGGTCTTTTCGCGGCGCGAAGCCGACAGCGTGACGCTGGTGACGAGACGCATCGCAATCAGATCGAATATGAGATCGATTTCCTGCGGCAAAAGCGGATATCTCGCATGGAACCCGGCAGCGAGGGCTGCGGCTGCACCAATCGGGTCGTCCATATCCAGAATGGAATAGGCAGCGGCAATCGCCACTTCGGCAACCAGAACAGTGTGAACCGCATCGCCAAAATCGATCAGCCCGGCAATACGTTCATTATCCTGCGGATCAACCAGCACATTCCAGTCATTGGCATCGCTATGGATCACCTGTGCACGCTGGAGCGGCAGCTTCGGCGCGATATCGCGCTCGAAACGGACAAGGAAGCGCTCGACGACAGCGCGGTCTTCCGGCTTGTCGATGAAATGCAGACGGTCACGCGCCCGTCCGGCGTGGCGCACATCCCAGTCAAAATCGCGCAAGGCACCCGGATGGATGAAGCCCTGCAAGGCGCGGTCCAGCTGCCCCAGCGCACCGCCCAGATTGTGCATCAGCGCCTTGGTGCGCTTGACCTCGGCCAACGGCGTGCCCGGCAGCCAGCTTGCCACCCGCAGCGCATGGGGCTTGCCCTTTTCCTTTTCGATAGAGGCCAGTACCTCCCCCGACAGGCTCGCTTTCAGGCGCGGTACGGCGAGCGCCGGATCAGCCTTGGCCAGATGCTGCAGGAGCGCTGTCTGGAATTCGCTTTCAACGCGCGGTTCACTGGCATTCACGACTTTCAGAATCCAGTCTCCCGATCCATTGCCCGTCTTCAGCCGGAAATTGCGATCACGCTCGCTGTCGAGCGGCGAGGCACTCGCCGTCACCCCGAAATGAAGCTGGGCCAGCACTTCAGCCTCTTGCGGAGAAAAATCGGGGGCGGGATACGAAATATCGGTCATGGGAGGCACTTCACGGGTTGAATATGAATGGGAAGTAACAGGATGAGCTTGGCATGTCCGCGATTTTCAGGCATCAGACAAGGCGTCGGTCAGACCGGCACTTTGCCGGAATGGACCGGCACATTTACGATAGTACGAAAGAACCGACCATGCGGGAACTGGATGCGAAGGATCGCGAGATATTGGCCATTCTCTCCAAGGAAGCGCGCATTCCGCTGAAAACCCTGGCGGGACGCATCGGTCTTTCGCGCAGTGCAACCGGAGAGCGTGTCGCCAATCTTGAGAAAAATGGCGTCATTCGCGGTTACAGGGCAGACATCGGCCAGATCGACAGGAACGTCATCCGCGCCATGATTCTGGTCAGCCTCAAGCGTACACCGGCACTCGGTCTCCTCGATGAGCTGGCGCGCCACGCCGAGGTGCGCCGGGTATCGTCGGTGAGTGGCCAGCTCGATTTGATCGTCGAGGTTGAAGTCCCCACCATAGACCGCCTCAACAGCCTGCGTGATCTCATCGCCACTCATGAAACTGTAGAGGATCTCACTACCGCAATCGTGCTTCGCCGGGATATCGAGCGCGAAACCGTCTGAAATTCAGTTATACAACTTTAGTTTGGACTACTACAATTTAAGGTAGACATTCTACCATAAGTCGAACATAACGCCTCCGGGTTGAAAAGGAGGGGACATGAAGACGCTTAATCTATTCATTATCGGGTTCGGCTTTACCGCACTCGTCATTACTTGCATTTTCGCCATTGGCGGCGGCACTATCTGATCAGTAACGAACGACAATATCATGCCCTCAGCAGGGGTTCCCCGAGGAAGATTGCTGAAGATTCGCGCACAGCGCGGATCATGAAATCGCTCAGCACCCGGATTCGCGGTGCAGCCACCACATCGATGTGACAGCTCATCCAATATTCACGCACCAGATGCATCTCGCGCGGCAGAACCGGAACCAGTTCCTGATGCCGGCTGGCGATGAAATAAGGCAGCACGCACAAGCCATAGCCAATCTGCGTGGCGATCAGTTGCGCATGAATACTGGAACTTTGATAGGTGCAGCGCTGCCCTGGCAGGATTTCGCGCATGTAATCCAGGCCGGGCGTGAACACCATGTCGTCGATGTAACCAATGAACGGATGCCGGGCCATGTCCTCGCGTGTCCTGATCGGCGGATGCCGCTCCAGATAATCGCGATGACCATAGATGAAGAGCCGATAGGGCGTCAGCTTCTCGCTGTGATAGGGACCGGTGCGCGGCATATGCAGCGTGATCGACAATTCCGCCTCGCGGCGCGACAGCGACATGATCTGCTGGATCGTCACCACTTCCACGAACAGGCTCGGATAGGATTGCGCCAGCACAGGCAGACGGTCGGCAAGAAAGAAATTGCCGAAACCTTCCAGCGTCGAGAGACGCACGACACCTGACAGCGCCGCCAGATTGCCGGTAGCCTCGGTCTGGAATTTCATCGCCTCGCGCTCCATGACCTCGGCAGAGTTCACCAGCCGTTCACCGATGGGCGTCAGCAGATAACCGCGCGGATTGCGCTCGAAAAGCTTGGTCGCAAGGGCCTGTTCCAGCCGGTCGATCCGGCGCAGAACAGTGACATGGCTGGTGCGCAATTGCCGCGCCGCCGTGGAGAGCTGGCCGGTGCGCGCAACCGCCAGAAAATATTGCAGATCGTCCCATGTGAACTGCCGCATGCACCCCTCCCAAACAGTTGCGGTGGCTCCTGCCTCTCTGTCTGTACGTTTTCGAACAGACGGTGTTCAAAAATTGTTGTTCGTGTACGCATTTGTCAATGCTACCGTTTCAAAAAGTAGCTCCATCGAAAATGCTAGACAGGTTTGCGTCAGGAGCTGCAACAAAGAAAGAAACGCCCGGGGCGGAGGAACAAATCGGGCGGAAGCAGAGGGCTAACGGCACAGAGGAAAAGCCGTTTCCTGATCTCGAAAGACTGCTTCACTACAGCATTGGCCGGAAAATCGGAATCGATTTTCAGAAAGCACAATGCGTAGATTCAATAGTTTAGAGCGTCGTTTGTACGTCCGTAAGGATGCATGGCGCTCTGAAGAATGCCGTGCGGGTTTTCCGTGGCGGTTTTGGTGTTATTGGGAGGAGCACTTCATGAAATGTCTCGCACTTGCAACGGCAGCGCTTTTCGCCGCCACGGCTATCTCGTCGGCAGCGGAAATTTCCGACGGCAAGGTCAAGATCGGCATTCTGAACGATCAATCCGGCGTTTATGCCGACTTCGGCGGCAAATGGTCGTTCGAGGCTGCCAAGATGGCGGCTGAAGATTTCGGGGGCAAAGTGCTCGATGCGCCGATTGAGATCATCACGGCGGACCACCAGAACAAGCCGGACGTCGCCTCGAACATCGCGCGCCAGTGGTACGACACCGAGCAGGTCGATTCCATCATGGAACTGACAACCTCGTCGGTCGGCCTCGCCGTACAGGCCCTGTCCAAGGACAAGAAGAAGATCACCATCAACACAGGTGCGGCCACGTCGGAACTGACCGGCAAGCAGTGCACGCCTTATGGCTTCCATTGGGCCTATGACACCCATGCGCTTGCAGTCGGCACCGGCGGCTCGCTTGTGCAGCAGGGCGGCGATACCTGGTACTTCCTCACTGCCGACTATGCTTTCGGCTATTCGCTGGAAGAGCAGACAAGCAAATTCGTCGAATCCAAGGGCGGCAAGGTTCTGGGTTCCGTGCGCCACCCGCTGGCAACCACCGATTATTCCTCCTTCCTGCTGCAGGCACAGGCCTCCGGCGCCAAGGTGGTCGGCCTTGCCAATGCAGGTCTCGACACGTCCAACGCCATCAAGCAGGCGGCTGAATTCGGCATCGTCGCCGGTGGCCAGCGCCTCGCGGCCCTGCTCTTTACCCTGTCGGAAGTGCACGGTCTCGGCCTCGAAGCCGCTCAAGGCCTGACGCTGACCGAAGGTTTCTACTGGGATCGCGACGATGAATCGCGCGAATTCGGCAAGCGATTCTTCGAGCGCACGGGCCGTATGCCGAACATGATTCAGGCAGGCACCTATTCCGCTGTCACCCAATATCTGAAGGCGATCAAGGAAGCCGGGACCGACGAAACCGAGGCCGTTGCCAAGAAGCTTCATGAAATGCCGGTCGAGGACGTCTTTGCCCGTCACGGCAAGGTCGGTGCCAACGGACGCATGATCTACGACATGTATCTGATGGAAGTGAAGAAGCCTGATGAAAGCAAGGCGCCTTGGGATTACTATAAGGTTCTTGCAACCATTCCCGGCGATCAGGCCTACATGAAGCCGGAAGAAAGCGGCTGCCCGCTGGTAACGCAGTAAAAAGAGGCTGGTTGAATGAACGCAGCAACTGGCAATATGACGGCCCTGCATGAAGCAGGGCCGAACGATGGCGGCTCATCCGGCAAGACCGTTCTGTCGGCACGCGGACTGGGCAAGTCTTTTGGCGGCTTTCATGCAGTCAAGAATGTCGACCTCGATGTGGAACATGCTCGTGTTCACGCGTTGATCGGCCCCAACGGTGCAGGCAAGACCACTGTTTTCAACCTCCTGACCAAGTTCTTGCAGCCATCGAGTGGCGAGATCACACTTCTGGGCGAAACCATCACCAAGACCGATCCGGCCAAGGTGGCCCGCATGGGTTTGGTGCGCTCGTTCCAGATTTCGGCCACCTTTCCGCACCTGACCGTGCTGGAAAATGTAAAGGTCGCATTGCAGCGTCCCAATGGGCTTGCCACACAGTTCTGGCGCTCGCTGTCAGCACTCGACCGGCTCGACGCGCAGGCCATCGAGCTTCTGGAGCGGGTCGGCCTTGCCGATGCCCGTCATGCGCTGGCCGCCGATCTGTCCTATGGCCGCAAGCGCGCGCTCGAAATCGCCACCACGCTGGCGCTCGATCCGAAGGTTCTGCTGCTCGATGAGCCGATGGCGGGCATGGGCCATGAAGATGTCCATACCATTGCCGCCCTCATTGCCGATGTGGCGAAGGATCGCGCGGTCTTGATGGTCGAACACAATCTCAAGGTGGTGGCCGACATTGCCCACCACGTCACGGTGCTGCAGCGCGGCGAAATTCTCGCCTCCGGCGATTATGCCACCGTCTCCAAGGACGAGCGCGTGCGCACCGCCTATATGGGAACCGAACATGAATAGAGGCCAACCGCTATTATCCGTGCGCGGGCTCAATGCCTGGTATGGCGAAAGCCATGCCCTGCACGGCGTCGACCTCGATATCTGGCCCGGCGAAACCATAACGCTTCTTGGCCGCAACGGCGTCGGCAAGACGACGACGCTGCGTGCCATCATGGGCATCATCCGCAAGCGCACCGGCACCATCACGCTCGACGGCAAGGACATCATGCGCGTGCCGCTGCATCGCATCGCCCATGCCGGTCTCGGTTTTGTGCCCGAAGAGCGCGGCATCTTTGCCACCTTGAGCGTGCATGAAAACCTGCTTTTGCCGCCTGTCGTCGCCAAAGGCAGTCAGGGCACGATGTCGCTTGACGAAATCTACGAACTCTTTCCCAATCTGCATGAGCGCCGCAACAGCCCCGGCACCAAGCTTTCGGGTGGCGAACAGCAGATGCTGGCAATTGCGCGCATCCTGCGCACCGGGGTCAAGGTGCTGCTGCTCGACGAGCCGACCGAAGGTCTTGCGCCCGTTATCGTGCAGCGCATCGGCGATGTGCTGGTGGAGTTGAAAAAACGTGGCATGACGGTGTTGCTGGTCGAGCAGAATTTCCGCTTCGCCGCCAAGGTCGCCGACCGCTTTTATCTCATGGATCATGGCGTGGTGACGGAAAACTTCCCCACCGCCGAACTGCCCGCCCGCATGGCGGCGCTCAACGAAGCGCTGGGGGTATGACACGATGACAATGATTTTTGGAATACCTTTGCAGGCACTTCTCGGGCAGCTGCTGGTCGGCCTCATCAACGGCTCCTTCTATGCCATGCTAAGTCTCGGCCTTGCCATCATCTTCGGGCTTCTGCGCATCATTAATTTCGCCCATGGCGCGCAATATATGCTGGGTGCCTTTGTCGGCTATCTGCTGTTGAGCTGGCTTGGCATCGGCTACTGGCCAGCGCTGATCCTCGCCCCGCTTATCGTCGGCCTCGGTGGCGCGATCATCGAGCGCGTGGCCCTGTCGCGGCTCTACAATCTCGATCCGCTCTATGGCCTGCTCTTCACCTTCGGCCTTGCCCTCGTGATCGAAGGCACGTTCCGCTATTATTATGGCGCTGCCGGTCAGCCCTATGCCGTGCCGCCCTCGCTTGCGGGCGGGCACAATCTCGGCTTCATGTTCCTGCCGAACTATCGCGCCTGGGTGGTCGTCGCCTCGCTTTTCGTCTGCCTCGGCACCTGGCTCCTGATCGAAAAGACCAAGCTTGGCGCCTATCTGCGTGCCGCGACGGAAAACCCCACTTTGGTCAAGGCCTTCGGCATCAATGTGCCGCTGCTGCTCACCTTCACCTATGCGCTGGGTGCAGCGCTTGCCGGTGTTGCGGGCATCATGGCCGCGCCGATCTATCAGGTCAGCCCGCTGATGGGGTCCAACATCATCATCGTGGTCTTTGCCGTGGTGGTCGTCGGCGGCATGGGCTCGATCCTTGGCGCCATCATCACCGGTTATGTGCTGGGACTGGCGGAAGGCCTCACCAAGGTCTTCTACCCCGAGGCTTCCAGCATCGTCATCTTCGTCATCATGGCTATCGTCCTTCTGGTTCGACCCGCCGGACTGTTCGGGAAGGAGGCCTGATATGGCTGATACTGCTCTCAAGACCGCTCTCAGGGCCACCGCAGCCCCGCGCGAAAGCAAGGCGCCTGCCGTCAACAGCCTCTCGGTCATCGTCCTCGGCATTGCCCTTGTGGGACTACTGGCAGCGCCCTTCATGGTCTACCCCATCTTCCTGATGAAGATGCTGTGCTTTGCGCTGTTCGCCTCTGCCTTCAACCTTCTGTTGGGCTATACCGGCATTCTGTCCTTCGGCCATGCAGCCTTCTTCGGCGGCGCGGCCTATATCACGGCCCATACGGTGAAAGTCTGGGGCGTTACGCCGGAACTCGGTCTCGTACTCGGCGTTCTCGCCGCAGCCGCCCTTGGCCTCGTGATCGGTTATCTCGCCATTCGCCGCCAGGGCATCTATTCGACGATGATTACGCTGGCATTGGCGCAGATGTTCTTCTTCTTCTGCCTGCAAGCCACCTTCACCCATGGCGAAGACGGATTGCAGGGTGTGCCGCGTGGATATCTCTTCGGCATCATCGACCTCAACCAGCCGATGAACATGTATTATTTCGTGCTGGCCGTGTTCGTTCTTGGCGTCTTCGTCATCTGGCGCATCATCAATTCGCCCTTCGGCATGATCCTGAAGTCGGTACGCGAAAACGAGAACCGCGCGGTTTCGCTCGGCTATTCCGTCAACCGCTACAAGCTTGCAGCCTTCGTCATGTCGGCAGCACTCGCGGGTCTTGCAGGCGGCCTGAAGGCGCTTGTCTTCCAGTTTGCAACGCTGACCGATGTCGGCTGGCAGATGTCGGGCGAAGTGATCCTCATGACGCTTCTGGGCGGTATCGGAACACTCATAGGCCCCATCGTCGGCGCTGCCTTCGTCGTTGCGCTGCAGAACTATCTCGCAACATCCGACTTCCCGGTAACGATCGTGACGGGCGTCATCTTCATGGCATGCGTCCTCCTCTTCCGTAAGGGAATCGTAGGCGAGTTCTATGCATCGCGAATTGGAAAGAAACTCTTCGGCTAACCAACATTTCGGGAGCCGCACGCTCGTTCGATAGCGGCTCCGCCTTTTACTGGATATGAGATCATGACCGACACCTACGATTACATCGTGGTTGGCGCGGGCACGGCAGGTTGCGCCCTCGCGAACCGGCTTTCCGCAGACCAGAACCGCTCCGTGCTGCTGCTGGAGGCAGGCGGAAAGGACAATTACGCCTGGATCCACATCCCGGTCGGCTATCTCTATTGCATCGGCAATCCGCGCACCGACTGGTGCTTTACCACGGAGGCCGAACCGGGGCTGAACGGTCGTTCGCTCGGCTATCCGCGCGGCAAGGTATTGGGCGGCTGCTCCTCCATCAACGGCATGATCTATATGCGCGGTCAGGCCCGCGACTACGATCTGTGGCGTCAGGCCGGATGCGAAGGCTGGGGCTGGGACGATATCCTGCCACTCTTCAAGAAATCAGAAGATTATTTTGCAGGCGCCAGCGATCTGCATGGTTCGGGCGGCGAATGGCGCGTCGAGAGCGCTCGCCTGCACTGGGATATTCTGGATGCCTTCCGCGATGCAGCCGTCTCGGCGGGCATCCCCGCCACCGACGATTTCAATCGCGGCGACAATGAAGGCGTGTCCTATTTCAAGGTCAACCAGAAGCGCGGCATTCGCTGGAACACGGCCAAGGCCTTTCTGCGCCCGGCATTGGATCGCAAGAACCTCACCGTCGAAACCGGCGCGCATGTGCGCCGCATCGAGATCGAGGAGTTGCGTGCCACCGGCGTCACCTTCGACCAGAACGGTACCACCCGCACGGTGAAGGCAAAGCGTGAGGTCATTCTTGCTGCCGGTGCGGTCGGCTCGCCGCAAATTCTCGAATTGTCGGGCATCGGGCGCGGCGACGTGCTGCAGCAAGCGGGTATCCCGATCAAGCTGGAGCGCAAGCAACTCGGCGAAAACCTGCAGGATCACCTGCAATTGCGCTGCGCATATAAGGTCGCCGGTATTCCGACGCTCAACGAAAAGGCGAGCAAGCTTGTCGGCAAGGCAATGATCGGGCTGGAATATCTGCTGCGCCGTTCGGGGCCTATGTCGATGGCTCCAAGCCAGCTCGGCGTCTTCACCCGCTCCGACCCGTCCTACGAGACCGCCAATCTGCAATATCACGTGCAGCCGCTCAGTCTGGAAAAATTCGGCGAGGCGGTGCACCCCTTCCCTGCCTTCACGGCAAGCGTGTGCAATCTGCGCCCTGATAGCCGCGGCTCGATCCACATCAAGTCACCGGATCATCGTTCACAACCGGCGATCAGGCCGAATTATCTCGCCACCGAAAGCGACCGCCGCGTTGCCGCCGACGCCATCCGCATCACGCGCCATATCGTGGCACAGGCTCCATTGCAGAAGTTCCGCCCGGAGGAATTCAAGCCCGGCCCTGCTTACGAAACGCAGGAGCAGCTGGAAAAGGCGGCGGGCGATATCGGCACCACGATTTTCCATCCGGTCGGCACCTGCCGCATGGGGCAGGATGCGGAAGCAATCGTCGATCCGCGCCTGCGCTTCAACGGCATTGCGGGCCTGCGCGTTGCCGACGCCTCGGTCATGCCGACCATCACTTCCGGCAACACCAACTCGCCGACTCTCATGATCGCCGAGAAGGCCGCACAGATGATTATCGCCGATAACCGCTAGAACCAGATTTCCGAGTGCCCGGTCAGCGGAAATGACAATCCGCTCACCGTCTCGTGAACGCAATTTCGGCATCATGACTTCGGCAAATTCTGAAATAATTTTCCTTGTTTATTGCCTGACAAAAGGGAATTATCGGCAACAAGGTGGGCAGGGGGAGAAAGATCATCTCAAAAGATCGCTTTCCGGGACCGGCTCTCCAAAGTTTTTAAACAAGGAAAACAAAATGTCGTCAGTCCTTTCCCGCTACACGCTGACCCGTCGCGCCGGTCTGAAAGCCCTTCTCTTCACCGCAGCCGCACTGACTGTCGGCTTCGCGTCGGCACCGAGCCACGCAGAAGACAAGACCATCAAGGTCGGCATCATGGGCGGTGAAGACGAAGACGTCTGGAAAGTCGTTGCCGAAGAAGGCAAGAAGCACGGCCTCAACATCGAGCGCGTGACCTTCAACGATTACAACCAGCCGAATGAAGCTCTGGAACGCAAGGAAATCGACGCCAACGCCTTCCAGCACAAGCCTTATCTCGATGAGCAGGTCAAGCAGCACGGCTACAAGATCAGCGTCGCCGGCTACACCGCCGTCTGGCCGATCGGCATCTATTCGCGCAAGCACAAGAGCCTTGACGAGCTGAAGGAAGGCGCGGTCGTCGGCGTGCCGAACGATCCGTCGAACGAAGGCCGCGCCCTTCGCGTTCTCGAAGAAAAAGGCCTCATCAAGCTGAAGCCGGATGCAGGCATTCTGGCCACGCCGATCGACATCGTCGAAAATCCGAAGAAGCTTGAGATCAAGGAACTCGACGCCGGTGTTGTCGGCCGTTCCATCGATGACCTCGATGCAGCCATCGTGAACAACGATTGGGCAGCAAAGGCAGGCCTCAAGAAGGAAGAGGCAATCGGCTGGGAATCGAAGGAAAACAACCCGTACAACAACTTCATCGCGGTCCGCACCGAAGATGAAAACGCCGAATGGGTGAAAAACCTCGTGGCTTCGTTCCAGAACGACGCCGTGAAGGCCGAAATCGACCGTGCCTACAAGGGCACCGGCATCCCGGCCTGGAAATAATCGCTTTTGAAGCTTGAAAGACCGCGCCGGAACCATTTCCGGCGCGGCTTTTATTGACGTACCGACAAAAATTGCCCTAAAGCATCGCCACAGCAAAAGCTGATGGCTTGAGCGAGGCATCATCCTTCCTTGAACCTTAATAAAACAGCCGCTGTTCGCAGCGGCCTATCCAGACATAGAAGAAACGACCGTGACCATTGAAAAGCCACCCGCCACATCAGCGCCCATCGTCGAGATGAAAGACGTGCGCCGAATGTTCGGCGATACGGCAGCTATCAACGGCGTTTCGCTTTCCGTCGCGCGCGGCGAAATTCTCGGCATCATCGGTCGCAGCGGCGCGGGCAAGTCCACGCTGATCCGTTGCGTCAACGGCCTTGAAAAGCCGGATGCCGGTTCGATCCTGATCGAAGGTCGCGAAATCACTGGTCTTGGCGAAGACGCACTGCGCCCCTTGCGCCGCCGCATCGGCATGGTGTTCCAGCATTTCAATCTGCTTTCGGCCAAGACGGTTGCGGAAAACATCGCTTTGCCGCTGAAGATCGCGGGCAAGCCGAAGGCCGAACGCGCCAGGCGTGTTGCGGAACTTCTGGAACTGGTTGGCCTTTCCGACAAGGCAAAGCATTACCCAGCCCAGCTTTCCGGTGGTCAGAAACAGCGCGTCGGCATTGCCCGCGCCCTTGCTGCCGAACCGGCTGTGCTGCTTTCGGACGAAGCGACATCCGCGCTCGACCCGGAAACCACGCAGTCCATTCTCGCGCTGCTGAAAGACATCAACACCAAGCTCGGCCTTACCATCCTGCTCATCACGCATGAGATGGAAGTCATCCGCCGCATTGCCGACCGCGTCATCGTGCTCGACCACGGCGCTATCGCCGAGGAAGGTCCGGTCTGGAAAGTCTTTGCCAATCCGCAATCGCCCGTCACGCAAAGCATGTTGCAGGTGCTGACGCCGGAACTGCCTGCCGTCTGGCGCGACCAGCTGGAAAAATCCGGCGCCCTCGCCGTGCTGAAGGTAAAGCTGTCAGGCGCAGCCGCAAAAGGCGCTTTCTTCAACGATGTTTCCGCTGCCACCGGCGTGGCACCGCAGCTGATCCACGGCAGCATGGATACGATCCAGGGTGAGCCGGTCGGCACGCTCTTCATCGGCCTGCCCGCTGAGGACAAGGCGAAACTCGACGCCGCAATCACCTATCTCAACACCCATGCAGACGCCACGGAGGTACTCGGCTATGTCTCAGGCGATGCTTGATCTTCTCTGGCGCTCCTTCTGGGAGACCATCATCATGACCGGCTTTTCGAGCCTGATCTCGCTCGTCGTCGGTCTGCCGCTTGCCCTCATCATGATCCTGACTGAACGGGGTGGCCTCGCACAGAACCTGACGCTGAACACGATCCTCGGCGCCATCATCAATGGCTTCCGCTCGGTTCCGTTCATCATTCTGCTGGTGGCGCTCATTCCCGTCACGCGCTTCATCGTCGGCACGTCCATCGGCACATGGGCCTCCATCGTGCCGCTTTCCATTGCCGCTATTCCCTATTATGCGCGTATTGCGGAAGTGTCGTTGCGTGAAGTGGACCACGGCCTCATCGAAGCCGCGCGCTCCATGGGTGCAAACCGCTGGACCATCGTGCGCGAAGTGCTGGTTCCGGAAGCCCTGCCGGGCATCATCGCGGGCTTCACGGTCACGATCATCACTCTGGTCGGCGCATCGGCAATGGCGGGCGCCATCGGTGCTGGCGGTCTCGGCGATCTTGCCATTCGCTATGGCTATCAGCGCTTTGAGACGCAGATCATGATCGCAGTCGTGATCATCCTCATCATCATGGTTTGCGGCATCCAGTGGATCGGCGACCGGCTGGTGAGCCGTCTGGACAAGCGCAACCTGCGCGCCTGACCCTTTACTGGTCCGTTTATCTTTTCCTCTCGCGGAAACCCGCTTCCAGCGTGTTTCCGTCGGGATCGAAGACCAGTGCCGCGTAATAGCCCATCTCTTCCGGTCCCTGATAGCCCGGGCCGCCGCTATCCCTGCCGCCTGCCTTCAGCGCGGCCTCATGAAACGCCTCCACCGCCTCGCGGCTTCCGGCTGTAAACATCAGGTGCAGGCGGTCGCCGGGCTTGTCCTCGCCAGCGCCTGCACCATCGTGGCTGCCATGGATCCACAGAAACGGAACCGGCGCCCGCTCTCCCCCGCTGACGAAGAAACCGCTGCCTGATCGGGCAATGACCTCCAGGCCAAGTTCAGGCATGCAGCTTTCGTAAAAGGAAAGGCTGCGATTGACGTTACGGGCTTTGAAACCGATGTGATCGAAGAGCGACATAAGATTCAATATATCGCGGCCAACTATAAAGAAAAGCGGCGCTTTCGATTTTGGAAAACGCCGCTATCACTCTTCAATTCTTGATAATATCGAAGGTTATCCGCGTGTGCGGGCCAGACCGTCTTTTGCAGGCTGGTATTTCGGATCAAGCTGTACCGCGCGCGAATAGGAATTCGCAGCCTTGGCCTTGTCGCCATTGTGCTCGTAGACAAGCGCCTGATTGGCCCAGCTTTCCGCAATATTCTGATCGAGCGTAATGGCTGTGTTGAAATCATCGAAGGCATTGTCGTAGTCGCCGAGCGCCACATAGGAAATGCCGCGACCGTTATAAGGTTCCGGTGCCGTGGAATTGAGCGAAATTGCCTTGGAGAAATCCTCGATGGCCTGCTTGTGCTGGCCCTTGGCCTGATAGATCAGGCCGCGATTATGGTAAGCGCGACCGTCGGTGGTCTGCAGGGCAATAGCCTGATTGAAGTCGCTGAGCGCCTGATCAAGACGACCAGCCTGACGATAGACATTGCCGCGCCCGATATAGGCAGCGTCATATTGCGAATTAAGCTGGATGGCCTTGCTGTAATCCTGCACGGCCTTGGTGCTGTCGCCCATATAGCGATAGACCAGCGCGCGATTGGCATAGGCCTGATAGAAATTCGGGTTGAGCGCTATTGCCTGATCGAAATCGCGCAGCGCTTCCTTGTAGCGCCCGGACTTGCCATAGGCGGAACCACGCACATTGTAGCCTTCCGGATCGCGCGGATTGCTCTGGATCACGCTTGTCAGCGAACTGATGTTCTCGCTCGACCCCTGCGCCTTATCGACAGTGCTGAGTGCGGTGGTTGTGGAGCTTTGGCAGCCGGCAACGGTCAAAGCCAGAAGTGCGGCGGCAATGAGAAGGCCGTTTCGACCTGTTCCAGACGATTGCATCATCTTCAAGCGCGTGGGCAACGACTGCATTCCTTTCAGCTCGCATAGGGGCGCAAGGCCCTTCTGCCTCTTTTCCATCCCGTGCCAGCCCGGTTTCCGGAGCTAATTCATGCCGGGCTATTCTGTCTGTTACGGTATTATACTGGTCTCAACCAGCAGATAAAAACAGCAAAAAGGCGGCATGTTCTTAAGCTTGGCTTGCCTTCGGATAACCCGCCTGACAGTTGAATATCCTAATTATTTGTTTTTACACATAATGGCGTGCAAGAAGTCCAGAAACTTTTCGTAACGCTGCATTAAAAATAGAGGCTCGAAGTTATGAAAATACATCTAGTGGTCTGATTCCGACGTTTGAAACGGGATTAATGTCGGACGGGTATCAAACGTCAAATTCAATCCACTAGCCGACATAAAATCGCTTCACACTGCGCGGGAAACAACCTCAAATATCTGAAGTCAAAACGTGCAAAATCCGGCGCAAGCTGAAGCCAGCACCGGAAAGCAAAAAAGGCGCTGTCCAGCAGCGCCTGTTTTCAAGGTCGATCAGCGAGCGCCCGGACGGCCGCCGATGAGGCCTTCACGCTGAGCGCGCTTACGGGCCAGCTTGCGTGCACGACGAACGGCTTCTGCCTTTTCGCGAGCGCGCTTTTCGGACGGCTTTTCATAGTGGCCGCGCATCTTCATTTCGCGGAAGATACCTTCGCGCTGCATCTTTTTCTTGAGAGCGCGGAGAGCCTGATCAACATTATTATCGCGGACGAGTACCTGCACGTGTATTCCCGTATCGGTTAGAATTTCGGTTAAGCCTGAGGCCGTTAGGGGGTCTTTTAACGATTTCAGCCGGTCTGACCGGCCGAGCAACGCCCAAAGGCTCCCAAGCTTCGCAACGGATACGCTGCAAATTGGTCGTGGCTAATACCAGAAAGAGCCTAGCCTGTCCACCTCAAGATGCAACTTTGCCCACCGGCTTGCGTGAAATACCGGCTTGCACACGAATTACTATGGCCGCAACCGCGCGAATAGGCTAAGCGGCACGCGTTTCCCGCATAATTCGGCCTCAATAGCTATGCATAGCATTTTGCCAGCAAACCGATAATGCCTCCTCTCAATTTATCCGATTCTCCTGATGCCCCTCCGCAAACGACTCGTTATCCAGTTCACAGGCTATGAAGGTCTGCACCCGAAAGCCGTCCGCGTGCGCCACGCGCAGGCCCTGAAGGATTTCGACCGCCTGTGGAAGGCAAAGACCAAGCTTCCGCCCATGACCGAGGAGCCTGACGATTGCGGCACGACCACTGCCGTCACCGTGGGCAATGGCTGGCAGACGGAAACCGAATTCTGCCAGTTCGGCACTGCGGATATTTTTGACGATTACGCCGCGCGCTCCACACCGAAGCGGATGCTGACCGGCTTTCACGCATTCCTGAACATCCTCTTCACCGGAACGCTGTGGCGCTATCTGACGACGAGCTGGCGCTTTGTCCTGTTTTTCCTGTGGCCATTTCTGCTGTCGCTGGCGATTCTGGCTATCGCAGCCTTGCTCGCTTTCACACCGATGGCAGCAGGCCTTTCCGCGCTGCATCTTCTGTGGTCGGTTCCACTTGCCGCCGTCCTCGCAACCCTGCTCGTGCGCAAACCCGGCGACCGGTTTTTCATGTCCTATCTGCTCGACGACTGGTCTGCGGCCTATGATCGTATCCACGGGCGCAACGAGAAGCTCAACCAGCGGCGCAAGGCTTTTGCGGAAGCCCTGAAGCAGAAGATCGAAGCCAGCAATGCTGATGAGGTCATCATCGTTGCGCATAGTCTTGGCACGGTTCCGGCAGTGGAGGCGCTTGCCGACCTGCAGCGTGTGCGTCCCGATCTTCTGGCAAAACAGCCCGTGTCGCTGCTCGCCATCGGCTCATGCCTGATGATGATCGCTCTCCATCCCAAGGCGAAATCATTGCGCGAGGACGTGCGCGTAGTGATCGAGGAAAGCCCGGTCCTGTGGTCGGAATTCCAGGTGCTGACCGACATTATCCACTTCTACGGCTCGGACCCGGCCAAGGTTCTGAAGCTAGAGACCACCAACCCGCCGCTTATCAACCGCATCCGCTTCAAGAACGTGCACAGCGAAAACCGCTACAAGCGGTCGAAGGGCAATTTCTTCCTGATGCATCTGCTTTACATGCGCGGGGCGGAGAAGAAGAACTTCTACGATTTCGGCATGTTCCTGCACGGCCCGTTCTTCTTCCGCGATCTGATGACCGAACACAAAGGAAAAGCCGCCCCTCTCGATGAAGAAGGACGGCTTCCAGTTCGGCATAGCGAAGCGGCTTGAACTGCTTAAGCCTCCGGCGGCTCCACGACGGCAATCGTCAGCCAGGTGGCCGTCAGCGCAGGCTTCAGCGAGTTTTCGATTTCCAGCGTCACATCATAATGATTGACCACGCGACCTGACGGGCGGATATCCGCATCCGCCAGCTTGAAGCGGGCGCGCACGCGGGCGCCGGTCTTGACTGGCGACATGAAGCGCAGCTTGTCGAAGCCGTAATTGATGCCCATCGTAGCACCTTCCAGCATCGGAAGCGCTTCGTAAGCCAGCGTAGAGAGTAGCGACAGCGTCAGGAAGCCATGCGCGATGGTGCCGCCAAACGGCGTTTCCTTGGCGGCGCGTTCCGGGTCGACATGGATGAACTGATGATCGTCGGTCGCATCTGCGAACTGGTTGATCATTTCCTGCGTGACTTCGCGCCACTCGGAACATCCGACTTCCGTGCCGATTGCCTCGCGCAACTGGTCGAGCGTGATTGCGTCTTTCATTCGCTGGCTATTCCTGCTGATGTGATTTGCCTTGTGTTTAACCCATAAAACTCAGGCGGCAACCAGAATTTCCCGTGCTATATCATCCCAGTGCGAGAAAACCCGATGCGCGCCCCTGCCTGTCAATTTTTCGGCGTGTCCGGTATAAGTATGTCCGCCGCCCGTATAGCCGAATGCCGTCATGCCTGCCGCGATAGCGCCTTCGACACCGAAGGGAGAATCCTCGATCACCACGCAACGCGCCGGATCGATGCCCATCTTGTCGGCTGCAAACAGGAACAGGTCTGGCGCCGGCTTGCCGCGCTTGACCATGCTGGACGAGTAAACGGCATCGCCGAAATAATGGCTGATGCCGGTCTTTTCCAGGCTGAATGCGATACGCTCCGGCTGCGACGACGATGCCACGCAACGCTTTTGCGGCAGATCGCGCAGGAAATTGGCAATGCCGATGGTTGGCTGCAGAGCCTCCGCGAACAGGATTTTCGTCTCGGGCCAGAATTGGCTCGTGGCCTCCTCCGGCAGACGGTGCCCGGTCATGTCCTCGATCATCTTCATGATATCGGCCTGCTTCATGCCGATGCCCTTGGCGACCGTTCCTTCCGGCAGCTTCATGCCGTGATTGGCATAGACCTGCTCGAAAGCCAGACAGGAAAGCGGCTCGCTATCGACAAGAACGCCGTCACAGTCGAAGATCACGAGATCGAAAGGGGATACGCTGCTCATTTTGGCTCCAGTGGCCCACTAAAGGGATGCATATTTTGTCGCGCAGTTTGGGGATGCGCGTCTGTCAGTGTTGATATAGAGACTGTTCATCCAATACGCATCTATAACAACATAAGCGTGACAAAATTACCGCGAAGAAGCGGCCTTGAAGTTTTGCGGAGAGTTTCATGACGACAAATGTGGCACTGGTAGGACTGGCGCGCGATCTCGCAGCGCGAGCGGAAACCGGCAAGCCGATCCGCATCGGTCTGATTGGCGCTGGCGAAATGGGCACCGACATCGTCACGCAGGTGGCGCGGATGCAGGGCATCGAAGTCGGCGCTCTTTCTGCCCGCAGACTGCCCAACACTTTCAAAGCTGTCCGCACCGCCTATGGCGACGAGGAAAACGCGCGAGAAGCCCGCACAGAATCCGCAATGACCAGCGCCATCGAAAACGGCAAGATCGCCGTCACCGATGACAATGACCTGATCCTTTCCAATCCGCTGCTCGATGTCATCATCGATGCGACCGGCATTCCGGAAGTGGGTGCCGAGACCGGCATCAAGGCCATCCAGAATGGCAAGCATCTCGTCATGATGAACGTCGAGGCGGATGTCACAATCGGGCCCTACCTCAAGGCCGAGGCCGACAGGCAGGGCGTGATCTATTCCCTTGGCGCGGGCGACGAGCCGTCATCCTGCATGGAACTGATCGAGTTCGTTTCCGCCATGGGGCACAAGGTCGTGGCCGCTGGCAAGGGCAAGAACAATCCGCTCAATTTCGACGCGATCCCAGACGATTATCAGGAAGAAGCCGACCGCCGGAATATGAATGTCCGCCTGCTGGTGGAATTCGTCGATGGTTCCAAAACGATGGTTGAAATGGCGGCCATCGCCAACGCCACCGGGCTTGTGCCCGACATTGCGGGCATGCATGGCCCCAAGGCAGCCATTGACGAGCTGAACCGCACTTTGATTCCGAAGGAAGACGGCGGCGTGCTCAACAAATCGGGCGTGGTCGATTATTCCATCGGGCGCGGCGTATCGCCGGGCGTTTTCGTGATTGCCAAGATGGAGCATCCCCGCCTGGTCGAGCGCCTGGAAGACCTGAAGATGGGCAAAGGCCCCTACTTCACCTTCCATCGGCCTTTCCACCTCACCTCGCTGGAAGTACCGCTCACCGTGGCGCGCGTCGTGCTGCACGGCAAGACCGATATGGTGCCGCTGCCAAAGCCTGTGGCGGAAGTCTGCGCCGTCGCCAAGAAGGATTTGCGTCCGGGCGATCATCTGGATGCCATCGGGCAATATTGCTACCGCTCGTGGATCATGACGACGCCTGAAGCGCGTGCGGCTAAGGCCATCCCCTGCGGCCTGCTCCAGAACGGCACGGTCATCGCCCCGATCAGGAAGGGCGAACTCATCACCTATGCCAATGCGGCACCGCAGCCGGGCTCCAAGATCGCCGAACTGCGCGCGTTGCAGGACAAGATGATCTACGGCTGAAGCCCGATCGAAAACTCAAACAAAAAGGCGGCTCGAAGCCGCCTTTTTGTTTTCCAACCGGGCACCCCGGCCTTATGAGATTCGGGGAAATGGCGTGCCGAAAATGGTGAGGTTCGAGAACCGGAGCGGAGGGTACTTAACGTACATGAGCACCGGAAGCGCAGAACCGCGCCATTTGCAGGCCGCCAGAACCCGAATATCGAAGGCCTAGTGATCGAGGGCCTTCACAATACTCTCCACCATCTTCTTCGCATCGGCGAAGAGCATCATGGTGTTGTCGCGGAAGAACAGTTCGTTTTCCACGCCCGCATAGCCAGAGCCCATGCCGCGCTTGATGAACAGAACCGTGCCAGCCTTGTCGACATCGAGGATCGGCATGCCGAAGATCGGTGACTTCGGATCGGTCTTCGCAGCCGGATTGGTGACGTCGTTCGCGCCGATCACGAAAGCCACATCGGCCTGCGCGAATTCCGAATTGATGTCTTCCAGCTCGAACACTTCATCGTAAGGCACGTTGGCCTCGGCCAGAAGCACGTTCATATGGCCCGGCATACGACCGGCCACCGGATGGATGGCATATTTGACTTCCACGCCTTCGGCCTTCAGCTTGTCAGCCATTTCGCGCAGCGCGTGCTGCGCCTGCGCCACAGCCATGCCATAGCCCGGCACGATGATGACCTTGGAAGCGTTCTTCATGATGAAGGCCGCATCGTCGGCAGAACCCTGCTTGACCGGGCGCTGTTCGACCTCGCCAGCCGGACCGCCGGACGTATCGCCGCCAAAGCCGCCGAGAATGACCGAGATGAACGAACGGTTCATGCCCTTACACATGATGTAGGACAGGATCGCGCCCGAAGAGCCGACCAGCGCGCCGGTGATGATCAGCGCCAGATTGCCGAGCGTGAAGCCGATGCCTGCCGCTGCCCAGCCCGAATAGGAATTGAGCATGGAGACCACGACCGGCATGTCTGCGCCGCCGATTGGCACGATGATCAGCACGCCGAACACCAGCGACAGAAGCACGATCAGCCAGAACACGAAATGGCTTTCGGTGTTCACCAGCACAACAACCAGCAACACGATGGCTGCGGCCAGAGCGGCGTTGATGACATGACGTCCCGGCAGCATGATCGGCTTGCCCGACATGCGACCGTCAAGCTTGAGGAAGGCGATGATCGAGCCTGTGAAGGTGATTGCGCCGATGGCCACGCCCAGCGACATTTCGATCAGCGCCTGACCGTGGATCTGGCCCACTTCGCCGATACCGAAGGAATGCGGCGAGTAAATTGCGGCCGCGGCCACCAGAACGGCGGCAAGGCCGATCAACGAGTGGAACGCGGCAACAAGCTGCGGCATGGCCGTCATGGCGATGCGGCGGGCAATAACGGCACCGATACCGCCACCGATGGCAATACCGATGACGATCAGGACCAGACCGCCGAAGCTTGGACGCGCCAGCAGAAGCGTGGTGACGATGGAGATCGCCATACCGATCATGCCGTACATATTGCCCTGACGGCTGGTTGTCGGATGCGACAGGCCGCGCAGTGCCAGAATGAACAGCACGCCGGAAACGAGATAAAGGAAGGCTGCGAGATTAACGCTCATAATGGTTCAGCCTCACTTTTCTTTTTTCTTGTACATGGCGAGCATGCGCTGGGTGACCAGGAAGCCGCCAAAAATGTTGACGCTCGCCAGAATGAGCGCAATGAAACCGAAGCCGGTTGCCCAGCCCGAAAGCGAAAGACCGACGGCCAGAAGTGCGCCCACCACGATCACCGATGAAATGGCGTTGGTAACGGCCATCAGCGGGGTGTGCAGCGCAGGCGTGACCGACCACACCACGTAATAGCCGACGAAAATCGACAGGATGAAAATCGCAAAGCGGAACACGAACGGATCGATTGCGCCGCCCGATGCGGCATGCGCGGCAGCCGTCGCAGCATCGCCCAGACCACCGGCGTTTTCCGCGGCCTGACGCACGGCGTCCACAGCCTGATTAAGGCCCTCAAGGGCTTTGTCGAGATTTGTATCGGCCATTATGCCTCTCCTCCATCAACTGGAGACTTGGGGGAAGACGTCGTCTTCGGCGCCTTTGCAGGTGCGTTTTTCGCAGGCTTGGCAGCCGCCTTCGGCACCGCTGCCTTTGCTGCCGGTTTTTCCGCTTTCGGTTTCGGCGCGGCTTTTGGCTTGGCAGCCTTTTCAACAACAGCCGGAGCCGGTGCTGTCTCAGCCTTGGCGAACGCCGGATGCAAGATCTTGCCCTGATGGGTCAGAAGCGTAGCCTTGACCAGCTCTTCTTCCGGGTCGATTTTCAGGACCTTGGCTTCCTTGTCGACCAGCGTTTCGACGAAGGCGATCAGGTTGCGTGCATAAAGCTGCGATGCGCTCGCGGCGATGCGGCCCGACACATTGAGGTGACCGACGATCCTGACACCGTTCACGTCAGTGATCTGACCCGCAACTGCGCCTTCGACATTGCCGCCGCGCTCGACCGCGAGATCAACCAGCACGGAACCCGGACGCATGGAAGCAACCATTTCCTTGGAAACCAGACGCGGCGCCGGACGCCCCGGAATGAGCGCCGTTGTGATGACGATATCCTGCTTGGCGATATGGTCGGCAACAAGTGCGGCCTGCTTCGCCTGATATTCCTTCGACATTTCCTTGGCGTAGCCGCCGGAGGTTTCCGCAGCCTTGAACTCTTCGTCCTCAACGGCGATGAACTTCGCGCCGAGCGAAGCGACCTGCTCCTTGGCGGCGGGGCGAACGTCGGTTGCCGTCACGACAGCACCGAGACGGCGCGCCGTTGCAATGGCCTGAAGACCGGCAACGCCTGCCCCCATAACGAACACCTTGGCGGCAGGCACGGTGCCCGCTGCCGTCATCATCATCGGCATGGCGCGGTCATAGACTTCCGCCGCATCGATCACCGCCTGATAACCGGCGAGATTGGCCTGCGACGACAAGACGTCCATCACCTGCGCACGGGTGATGCGCGGCATGAACTCCATCGTGAAAGCCGAAATTCCGGCCTTGGCGAGTGCCGCCACGGCGTCTTCATGGCCGTAGGGATCAAGCATGGCGAAGAGCGCTGCGCCCGATTTATACCCTTTGAGTTCCGCGTCCGTCGGACGCCGCACCTTGAGCACCACATCCGCCGTTTTGGCATCCGCCACTGTGCCGATGCGGGCACCGGCTGCCGTAAACTCGGCATCGGGAATGCGCGATTTCTCGCCAGCGCCTTTTTCCACCACAACGTCGAAACCGAGCGCGATGAACTTCTTCACCGTCTCCGCCGACGCAGCAACGCGGGTCTCGCTGGGGTCACTCTCTTTCGGGATAAATAACGTCTGGGCCAAGCTGGTTTCCCTTTCGTGGCGTTCTTCCGGGGTTCCCCCGGTCAGGCGGCATTACGGGCTTCCGGGAAGAAGCCCTTTTAGAGCGCGTTTCGAACTGATTGAATCAGATCGACACGCGCTCTAACTATTGTTTTGTAACGCGCATCTGGTCCGAAAACCGTTTCACACTTTTCGGGATGCGCTCTAAAAATGAACTACAGACATGCATAAACCCTCGGCACGGTACCCCATGCCAAGGCATTCGATCAAATCGTGCGGGTTAATCCCGGTTCAGCACCAAAGCTGCATCGTGCGCCACCGGTTGGTCTCCATCCGGCAGCGAAAGGATGCGCTAGAGGATGAACCAGGCAGCGACACAAACTAGAATGAAAAGAACGGTCGCGGAGAAGAAACCACCAGCAAAAAAGCCGAACGCCATGGCAATCATAAGGGCGACGAGCGCCACCGTGCCCCATTTAACCAGGCCCGTGAAACCGGCATAAGTTTTCTCATGCTCGGAATAATCCATCGGTGCGCCAAGTTCAGCCGGAGCCGTCGTATGATGTTCTGCCATTTTAGTTCCACCCATTCAGAATTTCCGCCCGTACACCGTCATGTTAAGCGAAAATAACTGCAATCTTCAATGCGCGACCGAACAAACCGATGCTTTGACAGCAAGGCTTTTCGTCGCACTACCCTCTCTCCGCAGAAGCGGTTCCGCAATCTTCGTAAAGCGAAACCACCCCTCTGGCTACATTTAATTGTTTAATATCCGGCGATGTTTTTAGATTCTTATACGCCGAGGCCAGTATATTTCGCCGTCGGCAAAATCGTCAGCGGCACGGAACTGCTGCGCATGTCACCAAACATCGCATGGCGTTCATGCGGCTGCGACTTGAAAAACGGAAAGCGCACCGCCACCGCATCGCGAATATTGCGGATAGGTGCGGAACCAAGCCCGACCCTGATTCCATAGCCTTCATGTTCGCGCGCATCGGCCATGACAGAGGTGCCGAATATGCGCTTATAGAACGCCATATGTTCCGGTTTCACCGAGGCAAGACATTGATCTGCCGCGAAAAATTCGGATGCCATCGCCGCAATGCGCAGCGTGATATAGGGAATGGCCGGGTATTCGCTCAATAGCTCGGGATCGGCGGCAAAACGGGTCGGATCAACAAAATGCATACCGCTATTGAGCAGCGGATCAAGAATATCCGGGAACAGTGCATAGCTCGTGCCGCGACGATGATCGGGCGTAATGTGATGGATGCGCAGCGTGCTGACCAATTGCCCGTCCACATACACGCCATAGACGAAGGCATGGCTATCGCGGTCGATATCATCAACGATAGACGGCACTTCCGCCTCATGCATGACATTGCGCGTCCGGTAGGAACGGTAACGCAGACGGCCGATTTCCTCGAGGTCCTCCGCATGGACGATGCGGCGATATTCCACCCGGTCGAGAAACTGCAACAGCTGTCGCGCGAAATTGGACAATGGCGGTTTATCGCCTGTAACAGCTGTATTCGTCATGCAATCGATTTTCCGCACCCCACAAATCAGTGCGCAGAATATGCGCCTTTATCAGCGTGTAAAGATATAACTTTTTGCACTGCCTTTTTATTGCCCCACAAAAAACACTCCTTCGCCACAATTGGATTGTGCTTTTACACGTGACGAACGCGATAAAAATGCAAAATGGCCCCATCAGGGGCCATTTCACGAATTTGCCTTGATTTGAAAACGGGCCTTCAAAGCGCGTTGGCGATAGCCTGAAACGCATACATCGTTTCGTCCTTCATATCCTGCCCGTCGACATTGTAATTGGAATATGCCGAGGTCTTGGCAATGACGACACCTTTGGCAGGATTGACATAGATGAACTGCCCATAGATGCCAACGGCACTATAGTCGCCTTGCCAGTCAACCGGCGTCCACCACTGATAGCCATAACCGAACGGAATCTTGCCCAGTGCATCCTTGCGACCGGGCATCAGATAAGGCGCATCCGGCGTTACCGAATCGTGCACCCATTGCGCCGGCACAAGCTGCTCGCCCTTGAAGTTGCGACCCTCATTGAGATAGAGCAGGCCGAAACGTGCATAATCGCGAAGAACGGCGTTCATACCGGCCCCGGCAGCAGCTTCACCGGTGGGATCCACCGCCCAGTAGACATCGGCTTCCGCGCCAAGCTTTGACCAGAGTTTGTCTTTCAAATAATCCTGAAAACGAACACCAGTCGCGCCTTCCAGAACCAGCCCGAGCACTTGCGTATCCGCCGACACATAGTGGCTGAGCGTTCCCTGGGGGCGTTCATTTTTCAGATGCGCGGTGAAATTTGTGATCGAGCCAGTCAGAAGCTCGACAGCATACCGAACGATATCGGAATTGAGATCACCATAGTTCTCGTTAAATCCGATGCCAGACGCCATCTGCAGCACGTTCTTGACCGTCACGCCCTTGTATCCGCCCTCGGCCAGCACCGGTGCATAGCGGTCGACCGGCTGGTTGATATCGATCAGACCGTCCCGAACGGCATTGCCGACAAGGAAGGAAACGACAGATTTCGACATGGAGAATGCGATGCTCTGGGTGGCCTCGGTATTGCCGTGATCATATTCCTCGTGGACGATCACGCCGTCTTTCAGAACAATGAAACCGGTCGTGCCGCCGCGCTTCAGCCAGTCGGAAATCTTGCGGGTCTCACCCTTGTAGACAAAAGTCTCCGGCAAGGGCCGCTCTTCTTTCGCCAACTGGCTGACTTCGCCCTCATGCGGGATGCGCACCGATGGATAGCGCCTGTAAACATTGCGGAAGTTTTCAAAAATTTCCGGCCCCTTGAACATCTGGGCATATTGATAGACCGCCCAGCTTTCGTGGATTTTCGTCCAGAAGACCGCAGTACCAACACCGGCAAGAACAACAAGCCCGATCAGTCCATATAAAGCATAGCGAAAAAATCGTTTCATCGCCTCCCCTTTAAATATTAAAATTGAATTTGATAGACATTTTATAAGCAAATAACGAAATACTTATATACATCCTCCTAAGACATTAAGAGCATGATACGTGCATCTCAAAAAATCCCAATTATTATATTTATATTCAAATTCCTGTGATTTACACGAGAAGTGGCAACGACATTGAGCGTCGTAGATGAGATATGCCAAACACTTCGCAGTACTTTGAAAAACCGCGAGAAGCTCGTCCAACACAAACAGTTAAATCTGAAATAATCAGGCGACGGTTCGCCCGCCGTCGCGGCGCGCTGCGGCTTTCGTGGTCATAGCGCTGATCGCTTCCACAGGCACAGGCATACCGAGAAGATAGCCCTGTACGAGATCGGCACCCGCCGCCACACGGATCAGCGCAAGCTGTTCCTCTGTTTCGACACCTTCGACTGTCACGCCCAGCCCAAGCTCGTGCGAAAGCTGGGTAACGCCGCGAAGCAGCATGAGCGAGCGCCGGTCGGTGGTGATGTCGCGCACGAAGGAACGGTCGACCTTCACCTTGGTCAATGGCAAGGTGTTGAGATAGCTGAGACTGGAATAGCCGGTGCCGAAATCATCCAGCGCGATATTGATCCCGGCATTCTTGAGCCGCTGCAACACCATCGAAGTCTTGTTGCGGTCCGAGATGATGGCGCTTTCCGTCACTTCCACCTCAAGGCGGTGAGCCGGAAGGCCTGATTTCTGCAAGGCATTGGCGATGTCGCGGGCGATGTCATTGCTTTTCAGATCGATGGCCGAAAGATTGACCGAAACGCCGATGCGGTCGCCCCATGACAGACAGTCGGCACAGGCCTGCGCCAGCATGAAGCGGGTAATGTCGGTGATGATGCCCATTTCTTCCGCAAGCGGAATGAATTCCGCAGGCGGCACAAAGCCAAGCTGCGGATGCTCCCAGCGCGCCAGCGCTTCACACGCAACAACGCGCAGGGACTGCGCGCTGACGATGGGCTGATAGACGACCTTGATCTCGCCATGCTCGATGGCAAGCCGCAAATCGGCTTTGAGTTTCTGGCGCCCGCGATATTTGGTGTCCATCGCATCGATGAAGATGGACCAGGGCTTGTCTTCCATGCTTTTGGCTTCGTAGAGTGCCAGATCGGCGCTGATATGCATGCTGCCGACATCGCATCTTCCGATATCCTCGATCGCGATGCCCGCGCTGATATCGATATGCACCTGATCGCCGTCGAGATCGTAGACGCCGGTCACGACGGTCATGATATGATCCATCACGCCTGCAACGTCGGCCTCGCTGCGCAGATTGAAGACGAACACCACGAATTCGTCGCCGCCGAAGCGTGACGCGACGAAACGCTGCGGATCGAGCGAGTTCAGCCGCTCTGCAAACAGGCGCAGCAATACGTCACCGGTATGATGCCCCAACGTATCGTTGACATGCTTGAAATGATTGATGTCGATGACGATGAGCGCAGCCTGCGTGCCTGCTTGCTGGTGGGAACGCATGGATCGCACCAGGGTTTCGAAATAATTGCGGTTCGGCAGGCCTGTCAGGCCGTCATAACGCGCCATATGCTGAATGCGCGCTTCCGCTTCCACGCGCTGCGTCACATCCTCGAACATCAGGACGGCCCCCTCATTGAGGGTCTGATTGCCGATACATTCGATATAACGCTGGTTCGAAAGCTGGAAAATATCGCGCGTGCGCTTGCCCAGCAGAAGATCCTGCATGCGCACATGCACGCTTTTCAGGTCGTTTTGCGGAAACAGTCCCTTCTTCGCGCAATAGCGCAGCAGGACATCGAGCTTGCGGCCATGCAGCTTGGTGTGTTCGGCGATCTGCAACATCGCCTTGGCCTTATTGTTGATGACCGCAATGCGCTGCTGGCTGTCGAACATCAGCAAGCCCTGCGGCATGTTGTTGAGCGCCGCATCGAAACGCCCGGCCACAATGGACAGGCGACGTTTGCCCATGACTGCAGCGAAGAGAAACTCGCGCAGACCGTTTGCCATCTGGATGTTGGACAGGAAATACGGGATCAGCAGCAGGCCAATGATGACGTGAAACGGCGTTCCCGCCAGAATAAGCCCGGCCAGAACCGGAATCAGCGTGCAGGCCGACATCAGGACAACGGCTTTCGCCGATGCATAATTGCGGCCCACAATGGAAACGACCGAAGCAAGCAGCACAGTCAGGCTGGCAAGTTCGGCAAAGGAATCCCTGAGCACATAGCTTGAGAAGAAACACAACATGCCGAGCGTCAGGCAGACGGCGGACGCACCGATCAGATAGCGTGTTTCCCAGCGGTCGAGATCGGCATGGGACAGCGACTGCTGTTTTGCCTGGTCGAACTTGTGCATGTCGAAGATGCGACCAACGGCAATGATGGCGAACACACCGCCAAAAACCAGATAGCGCCAGTCATCGGTTTTCACATAGATGACGACACAGGCTACAACGTGCGCGAGCAAGCCAAACCAGAGCGTGGTACGATTACCATACAGCGCTCTGAGAAAAGATAGCCGCACATCTGCAGGTATCTCAGGTTTACGGCTTTGCCACATATCGATGCATTTATCCCTTATACGGGGAGGCAATATCGCACTAATGACTTAAAAATATCTTTCGGGATATTAAACCACAAGCTGTCACGACAACCACCATAAGATGTATTCAGATATTTTTTAAGGAAAACCACAGACGCACAACCCTCAACGGGCAATCACAACCATCGGCATACATGTTTTAGTCGTCCTAATATTACTGAAATGGCTAAAATGGGAGAACAGGGACAGGTTAGTTTCCGCATTCCCGAGAATTAATCCAGATTAGTCGATGTGGATATTCTACCGCCAGACCCCCGTCCGTTAGAGAAAAAACCTGCCATACAAGTCACGACGCGGGAAATAACCGCTAAAGAAACTTCCAACCTTGTCAGAGCTGATGACCGCCATCCACGGTAATGACGGAACCCGTCATATAGCGACTGGCATCGGAAGCCAGCATCAGCACAACCCCGTCCAGATCCTCAGGCTCGCCGAGGCGCCGCATTGGGTTCCGCCCTTTGAAGTAGCCCCCGGCAGGACCTTGCAGCTGGTCTTCATTGATTCGCGTTGGAAACCATCCGGGGGAAATCGCGTTGACGCGAATATCGTGCGTGGCCCATTCCAGCGCCAGCGCCCGCGTCATCTGCGTCACGCAGGCCTTGGACATGGAATAGGCGGCGGCACCCTTCTGCGGACGCTCGCCCAGAATGCTGGTCGTATTGACGATGGAGCCGCCCTCGCCGCGCTCGATCATGCGGCGCGCTGCTTCCTGCGCCACGAAAAAGGCGCCTGCGACATTGACCTCGAATATATGCTCCAGCATATCGCGCGTCGTGTCGAGCGCGCGTGCCATATGCGCGACACCGGCATTGTTGAAGAGCGTCGTTATCGGTCCGAAGCGTTCTTCCGCTTCATCAAAAGCACGCACGATTTCATCCGGATGGGTTACATCCGCCATGATTTCGAGCACTTCGCCGCCCGATGGGCAAATGCTTTCGCCTGCATGGGTGCGCGAGATCGAAATCACGCGTGCACCGTGCCCCGCCAGCACATGAACCATGCGCAGGCCCAACCCCGAAGACCCTCCCGTCACGGCAATAACCTTGCCCCTGACGGAGAAAAGCTGATCGTCAGTCATTCATCCCCTCAACTGCCAATCCCTCTTTATACCTTCCTAGAATATAGAGATCAGCATTTGAACCATCTTCGACCGTAAAAATCGGTTCAAATCAACACAATACACAGAAGGCACGACGAAAGACCTATGGCGCAGCCGAAAGACGACACCTGTTCGTGATTGCGCGACCCATTGCGGAGAAGTAAGGAACAGAGCAGATAAGAGCATAATCCGACTGGTGGATACGAACATTATGCCCAAGACTTCTCGCCCTCTCGTTGCCGTGCCGACCGATGTAAAGCCATTTGAAAACTACACCTGGCACGCAGCACCCCAGCAATATCTGGCAGCCGCCATCGACGTCGCAGGTGTAACGCCGCTTCTGGTGCCAAGTTTTGGCGACAAGATGGATCTCGATGCCATTCTGGATGCGGTGGACGGCGTTCTCGTCACAGGCTCCAAATCCAACGTCAATCCGGCGCTTTATGGCGTCGAACCGAGCGCCGCGTTCGAGCCCTATGACAATGCCCGCGATGCGACATCGCTGCCACTCATCCGCGCAGCCATCGAAAAAGGTGTTCCGGTGCTGGCCATCTGCCGCGGCATACAGGAGCTGAACGTCGCACTGGGCGGCACGCTCGCCACCGAAATTCAGGAAATGGAAGGCCGGATGGACCACCGCGCCCCGGAATCCGAAAGCCAGGCCGAGCGCTTCGCCATCCAGCACCCGATCAAGCTCAACCCGAACTCATGCCTTGCGGAAATCCTCAAAGAAGAAAGCGTGCGCGTGAACTCCGTTCACCGTCAGGCCATCGACAAGCTTGCACCGCAGCTTGAAGTCGAGGCGGTGGCCGAAGACGGTACGGTTGAAGCCGTCTCCGTGAGGAATGCGAAGGGATTTGTCGTCGGCGTGCAGTGGCACCCGGAATATTGGGCGCATTCCGATGCTCCGTCGCGCAAGATATTCGAGGCGTTCGGAGAGGCTGTGCGTCAACATCGGGCAGTAGGACAGTAAGGGTAAAAGTTCGTTGCGGTCGTCCGCAATCAAAACATATTCCCCTACTCGCCTGACAGACTGCTTCAGCCTTGCACATGCACCGTTTCCGGCACCGGCGTGATCGCCTTGCCGGTGTCGAACCATGCAATGAGATTATCAATCACCAGATCCGCCATGGCCTGACGGGTCTTTTGCGATGCGGATGCGATATGCGGCAGCAAAACCGTGTTGGGCGCATCAAGCAGGCCTTGTGGCACTGACGGTTCGTTCGCGAAAACATCCAGACCTGCAGCAGCGATTGTGCCATCGTTCAGCGCTGCGGCCAGCGCATCTTCATCAACCAGCGAACCGCGCCCGACATTGATCAGCACACCGTCCGGACCGAGCGCCTTCAGCACTTCGGCATTGACTGCCTTCGCGGTTTCCGCGCCGCCCGGTGCGACCAGAATAAGTGTGTCCACCGCCTTGGCCAGCTCGAGCAGGGTCGGATAATAATCGTAGGCGACGCCTTCAGCCTTGCGACGATTGTGATAGGAAACCGGCAGTCCGAAAGCTTCGACACGATGGGCGACCGCCTTGCCGATGCGGCCAAGGCCGAAAATGCCGACCTTGCGCCCACGCAAGGACAGCTTCGACAGCGGATAGCGGCCTTCCTTCACCCAATTGCCTGCACGCAGGAATTCCTGCGACTTCGACAATTCCCGCACCGTATCAATCAGAAGGCCAAGCGCCGTATCGGCTACTTCATCGGTCAGGACGTCAGGCGTATTGGTGACCATGACATTTTTCGTACCGGCATGTTTTGCATCGACCGCATCATAACCGACGCCAAAATTGCCGATTATTTTCAGATTGGGCAATGCATCGATCAGCGCCGCATCGACGGTGGACATGCTGGCAATACCATATATGTCGCCTGCCCAGTCGGCATCGACCAGCGCCGCGTCACCGCGTGGTATGCGGCGCACCGAAAACTCACCGGACAGACGCTCGACGGCATAATCGTTGAAGTTTCCGAGCACCAGAACGGTTGCGTCGCGCTTGGTCATGACAATATTCCTCTGGATTCCTCTGGACAGCATGTCGCAGTTCGTGAGGGACCGGCGACCGGTCAACCCAAAGGCTGCAACCGGAGCCGGAGCGGGGGAAATCAGCCGTGTTTCGGCTTGGATGTCGATTGCCGGATATGCAGTTCCGGTTTGATAAGTTCCTGCATCGAAGAAACCTCGACGCCGTTGAGCTGGTCCAGCAGTGCGCGAGCGGCACGGCGTCCCACTTCACGCTGTCCGTTCCAGACGGTCGTCAGCGCTGGCGTTGCGATCGCCGCTTCCTCGAGATCGTCATAGCCGGTCACGGAAATGTCCTCGCCCGGCACCAGCCCGGCGCGAGCAATGCCGTTCATCAGGCCGATGGCGGTCAGATCGTTCCAGCAGACCGCAGCCGTCGGCTTGTCTTTCAGCGCCAGAAATTGCGGCGCGACTTCAAAGCCGCCCTGCTTCGTGCGCGGCCCGGCAATGCGCCAGTCGGGGCGAACCTCGAGCCCGGCCTTTTCCATGGCCTGCACATAGCCGCGATAACGGTCACGGCCCGTCGAGGTCTGGTCCGTACCGCCGATCATCGCGATGCGCGTATGACCGAGCGAAATAAGGTGATTGGTGGCAAGGCCGATACCATAGGCATCGTCACCCCGGAAAACCGGCGCATGAACACCCTCGACGCTACGCGCGATCAGCACGACCGGCAGGCCGTTATCTTCCGCAAGCTGGATGTCTTCCGGCGGCGTGCCGATAGCGGGCGACATAATGACCCCATCCGCGCCGAGCTGCAAAAGCGTATCCATGAAGGTGCGCTGTTTTTCGAGCTGATCGTAATGGTTGGACAGGATGAAGGTCTGCCGCGACCGGTCCAGTTCCGTTTCGATGGATTTGAGAATTTCCGCGAAGAACGGATTCATGATGTCATGCACCACGACGCCGACAATGCCGGAGCGTGAGGTGCGCAGGCTCGCAGCGCGACGGTTATAGATATAACCGATGGCGCGGGCATGTTCCTTGATCTTCTCGCGGGTCTGGTCGGCAACGAGGGGACTGTCGCGCAAAGCGAGCGAAACTGTGGCTGTCGAAACACCAAGCGCATCCGCGATGGTCGATAGCTTTATTTTCTGGGCCAAGTCGCCTCCCCAAAATGGTCCGTGCCGCAGTCGGAGACGCGGCCGCAACCTGACAAGGTGAGACGCGACCGTTCGTCTTGCGAACGGTTATGCCATTGCAAACCTTGAATTGGAAGCATTTTCGATAGCACGCATCTTGAAAAGTGTTTCACGGTTTCCCGCCAAGATACGCGTCAAAACAAATAGTTAGAGCTTGATAAGCGACAGGCCTATTCCACGTCGTCCTCTTCAAGCACTTCCGTTTCAGGCTCATCGGGAATGCGCGTGACGCCGCGAAGCGCAAGATTGCTCTCCATCCGGCTCAGCATCTTGAGGAAGGTCTTGCGATCTTTCTTGTCGAGCCCCTTCAGCATGTCCTTTTCAGTCTTGCGAATGGATTTCTCGATCGCCTTGATAGTCTCGAGACCGGTCTGCGTCAGATAGACATGCGACTGGCGCTGATCGGTCTCCGAGGCGCGCTTTGCCACAAACCCCTGCCCCTGCAGACGCGCAATGGTTTTGGTGATGGTCGGCGGACGCACACCCAGCCGCTGTGCAAGCACGCCCGGCGTCAGTCCGTCTTCCGCAGCCAGCTGCAGCATGACTGCATCCTGCCCTGCATAGAGCCCCTGTTCCAGAAGCCGCGTGGCCAGCACCGTCCGCGACAGTCTTGCCACGGATTGCAGCCGGTAAAGTACAACCGCCTTATTGTCCTTGCTCATCGCCACCTCGCCCTTGTTGGCACTTTGATGCGCATCCCGAAAAGCATCCAATGGTTTTCGGACAAGATACGCTGTTCAAAATAAACCAGTTGCTGTCGCCTGATCGATAGTCCCATCCATTCATATATCGTAAAATATTGTCCGACTTATGAAACAACAAGGCCCGGTTGCTGTCATGGCTAACGGACGTTACGCTCTGGGGCTCCATGAAATGAAAAAAGCGAGGAAAACATGACCGATCTGCGCGATCAAAACAGCGACATGATTGTCGTTCTGCCCCTTGGCGCTCACGAACAGCATGGGCCTCATTTGCCGTTTGAAACGGATACGATCATCGCCGAAGGCATTGTCGCGCGTGTCAGCGATGCGCTGCCTGCCGAGTTGAACGTCAATTTCCTGCCTGCACAGCCGGTCGGCTATTCCATCGAACACATGGATACGGAAGGGACCCAGAGCCTCGCCTTCGCCGAGGCCGTGAACCAGTGGATCGGCATTGGTGAAAACCTTCACGCTGGCGGCATTCGCAAACTGGTCATGCTGAACGCGCATGGCGGAAATTCGCCATTGATGACAATTGTCGCAACCGAACTGCGCACGCGGCTCGACATGCTGGCGGTCGCCACAAGCTGGACCCGCTTCGGCCTGCCGGAGGGCCTGATTACGCCGGAGGAAAAAGCGCTCGATATTCATGGCGGTTTCATCGAGACATCGGTGATGCTGGCGCTGCGCCCCGATCTGGTGGACATGTCGAAGGCACGCAATTTCTCCAACGCCCAGTCACGTTACGCCGAGGAATTCAAGTTCCTGCGCGCCTATGGCCCTCATGCCTTCGGCTGGAAGATGCACGATCTCAACCCGGAAGGGGTTGCTGGCAACGCTGCTGCCGCAACGGCAGAAGCCGGGGAAAAGCTGATCACCAACGCGGTGACGGGCTTTATCGAACTGCTGCGCGATGTCGACAGGTTCGATCTCGCCCGGTTCGAATTGCAACGTCTCGCCAATCAGGCAGGTTAGACACTGCAAGGCCCGTGTTCCAACTGGCGTGAATGTGATTAGGCGAATGTAATATTATAGCATTGCATATGGCATTCACGCTGCCCTTCCCTTATATGAATTGTCCTATCCGAGGTTTCGGTGCTGTGCCGCTCGCGCTGGCCGCGCACTGGCCATCCCGGACCACGATTTCAAAAGGCCACAACTTCAAGAGGCATAACCATGAGCCAGGCTGAAGCCCAAACCGAAGCTCCGTCTGAAACCAAGACGACCACTGAAGCTGGCCGCATTCCCGTGACCGTTCTGACCGGTTATCTGGGTTCGGGAAAGACCACTCTTCTCAACCGTATCCTGACCGAAAATCACGGCAAGCGTTACGCCGTGATCGTCAATGAATTCGGCGAGATCGGCATCGACAACGACCTGATCGTCGAGTCGGACGAAGAAATCTATGAAATGAACAATGGCTGCATCTGTTGCACCGTGCGTGGCGACCTGATCCGCGTGGTGGAAGGCCTGATGCGCCGTCCGGGTCGTTTCGACGCCATCGTTGTGGAAACGACCGGCCTTGCCGATCCGGTTCCGGTTGCGCAGACCTTCTTCATGGATGATGACGTGCGCGCCAAGACCGGTCTCGACGCCGTTGTCGCCCTTGTCGATGCCAAGCATCTGCCGCTGCGCCTGAAGGACAGCCGCGAGGCGGAAGACCAGATCGCCTTTGCCGATGTGGTGCTCATCAACAAGACCGATCTCGTGACGCCGCAGGAGCTGGCGGCCATCGAGGCGACCGTTCGCGCCATCAATCCGCATGCCATCATCCACCGCACCGAGCGCGCCTCCATTCCGCTCGACCGCGTGCTGGATCGCGGCGCCTTCGACCTGAAGCGCGTTCTGGACAACGATCCGCACTTTCTCGACCATGATCATCCCGATCACGTATGCGGACCGGATTGCGACCATGATCATGACCATCATGGTCACGACCATGGACATCATCATCATGCGCATGATCACGATCATCATGACCACCATCACGACCATGACCATGTGTGCGGTCCCGACTGCGATCATGACCATCACCACGATCACGCCTCACCGATCCATGATGTGACGGTGAAGTCGGTGTCGCTCAGGGCTGGTGAAATCGACCCGGCGAAATTCTTCCCGTGGATTCAGAACATCACCCAGACGCAAGGACCGAACATTCTGCGCCTCAAGGGCATCATCGCTTTCAAGGACGATCCGGACCGCTATGTGGTGCAGGGCGTGCACATGATCATCGAAGGTGACCACCAGCGTGCCTGGAAGGAAGACGAAAAGCGTGAAAGCCGCCTCGTCTTCATCGGACGTGAACTCGACCCCGCCGCCCTGAAGGCCGGCTTCGAAAACAGTCAGGCCCGATAAAGCGCTTCCGGTTCTGTTCGAACCGGGAAATGCTCTATCTGTCCATTTTTATGCATTTCCAGTAGAACTGCGCCAAGCATTTGCTGGAAATGCTTTTATCAATAGAGCGCATCCCGAAAAGTGTGAAACGGTTTTCGGATATGATGCGCGTTAAAACAAACAGTTAGAGCGCCGATCTGATTCAATCAGATCGAAACACGCTCTAGAACAATACCGGAAGCCGATGCCTACAGTAGCTCCGCTCGACCTTGAAGGTCATTGTCTTTATGCGCGCTTTGTCGGCGGCATTCCCTTCTTCGCAATGGCCGATGGCTCGATCCATCAGCTCAACAACGGCAGCAAGACATCGGCAGCCCATGACGGACTGTTGAGCGCGACCGTTTCCGTTGACGGAAAGTCGCTCATCACTGGCGGCGAAGACGGTCGCGTGTGCCGTACCGACGCCGATGGGACGGTAACTGAACTTGCGAAGATCCCGCGCAAATGGATGACCGCCGTGGCAGCAGGCCCCGGCGGAACTGTCGGTTTTGCATCGGGTCGCACCGCCTGGGTGCGCACGTCTGACGGCAAGGTGCAGGAATTTGCGCAGGAACGCAGCGTCGAAGGCATTGCCTTTGCGCCAAAGGGCCAGCGGCTGGCGATTGCCCGCTATAATGGTGCAACCCTGATCTGGACCGGAACGGCGGCGAAGCCTGTCGAACTGGAATGGAAAGGCGCACATATCGGCGCAATCTTTTCACCCGATGGTCGCTTCCTCATCACCTCGATGCAGGAAAATGCCCTGCATGGCTGGCGTCTCGAAGATACAAAGCACATGCGCATGACCGGCTATCCGGCCAAGGTGAAAGACTGGTCGTGGAGCGCCAAGGCCAAGTGGCTGGCCACCTCCGGCGCCCCGGCAGCAATCGTCTGGCCTTTTGCGGGCAAGGACGGCCCGATGGGCAAGGCTCCTCTGGAACTCGGTCTTCGTGGCGATAGCATGGTGACATCCGTTGCCTGCCATCCGGTCGAGGACATTGCAGCCATCGGCTATAATGACGGCATGATCCTGGTTGCTCGTTTCGCCGACAGCAAGGAAGTTCTGCTGCGCCGCCCCGGCAAGGGCGCAATCACCAGCATGGGCTGGGATGAACAGGGCCAACGCCTCGTCTTCGGCTCCGAGGCCGGGGATTGCGGTGTGGTTTCGATAGCGGATTAGAGCGCATCCCGAAAAGTGTGAAACGGTTTTCGGAAAAGATGCGCGTAAAAACAAATGATTAGAGCGCCGATCTGATTCAATCAGATCGAAACGCACTCTAATTCCTGAACAGAAGCCGCAGGTCGCGGGGGGAAACAGTCCAATGGACTGATTCCCCGTTTCATCTACACAAGCAGACTGCTTGCAGATCCTCAGACCTGACCGTTTCGTTTGGCACGAGCCATACCGAAAAGACCCGAAATCACCAGCGCAACACCGACGCCCATCACCCCATAACCCAATGCATTCGACGTTATGTCGGTCTGATTGGCAGAGGCAATGGCTGCGGCAGCTTCCGACGCGCCAGAGCCACCAGCCCTGGCATCCATCATCGCGACCATGCCGGGCTCGTTGCATTTCGGCAGCAACGACGATTTGGCATCGGCATTATCACCATAAATATTCTGGATGATTTGTTCGCAGCGCTGTTGATCCGCGCTGGAAACAGACGAACCACTGGCTTGGTAATAAAACCCGCCTGCCACAAGAGCCGCACCAATTACGGCCATCAGGACAGAAGAACCTTTAGCACTTCTTAGAATCATACGATTTCCTTATTTAAATCTAGAGTTGCTAATAGACCATACCAACACCGGACCAACAATCGTAATCGATCTTCAGCGGTTTTATCCTGTTCATACAGGAGGAAGAGAATTTCAGTATGCTTTCACGTCGTTCTATTGTCCTCGGCGGAGTATCGGCAGTCTTTTCGACAAATCTGTTCGTTGAAAAGACTTCTGCGGCGCTCCCTTCGGTGGAGGCTGAGCCGTGGGCACAAAAGCTGATTGCGGCAGCGGAAAGCCAGGTGGGAACGACGGTTCACTATGACCCCGCCTATACGCAGCTGAAATATCCCGGCGGGGACGTTCCTCTCGATCGAGGCGTCTGCACCGATGTCATCATCCGCGCCTATCGGCAGGGGTTGAATGCGGACCTGCAGGCCTTGGTCCACAACGATATGCGGAAAGCTTTCAGGCAATATCCGAGAAACTGGGGCCTGAAGCGCCCCGACCCGAATATCGACCACCGTCGCGTGCCGAACCTTGCCGTATTTTTCAACAGGAGCAAAGCGGCCTTACCGGTTACAAAAGTTGCTGAGGATTATCGTCCCGGCGATCTCGTCGCGCAGATGCTTCCGGGAAACCTGCCGCATATAGCCATCGTTACACAGCGCTATAATGCCGAGGGCACACGTCTGTTGGTTGTTCACAATATTGGTGCGGGAACCCGGATTGAAGACCGGCTGTTTGAGTTTCCCATTACCGGTCACTTTCGCTACCGCGCAGATGCATGATCGCGAAGCCCGATCAGGGAAACTGACCGGGCTTCAATCAAGTCGATATTATTGTCCGCGTCTTGCAACCGCAGGCGCACCATCTGGTCCGAGCGATGCCACCCATTGAGTGATGGCGGCGATATCCTTTTCACCCAGCATATGATCCGCATCGATGGTGCGGGCATCGACGCGGGCACCACCTGAGCGCAGAAGTGCGGAAAGCGCTGGCGCAAACGGTGAATAGAGCTTGTCCTCTTCGCCTGTGATGGTCAGAACGCGCGCCTTGCTCAGATTGGCGACAGGGGCGTTATCCAGAACCGGCATCGAGCGCATCAGAATGGCGCGCTTCACCAGATCGGGGTGCAGCATCATGGTTGCAGCCAGAAGATTGGCGCCGTTCGAATAGCCCACGAAAGTTGCGTGGGTGAGGTCGAGGTCCTTGTCATCGGCCAGACGCGTCAAAAAGGTCACGAACGCATTGGCTTCGAGCTTCACGTCCTTCTGGTCGAACTTGACCGGCGAGATGCGCTTGTACCAGCGTGTACCGCCATCTTGCATCACGCGACCGCGAATGCCGAGCAGTGTGGCGCGCGGCCAGATCTTGGAAGCCAGCGGCACAAGGCTGGTTTCATTGCCACCCGAACCGTGCAGCAGAATAACCAGTTCATTCGAAGCATTTTCCGGCTTGTAGAAGCGATGAATGAACTGCTTGCTGCGCGAAAAATTCTGTTCCGGGGTCGTTTCCGTATCCATTTTCTTCTCGCGCATTGTCACGCCTTCACCCAGCTTGGGAGCGCCCTGCTCTTCTTTCATCGATGCAGCAATAGCGCTCAGAACCTTGCCCTGACCGTTCGTCGAAACGGGCTGTCCTTCGGCCAGAGCCGAGCCGGCCGCCACCGTGAATGCAGCTGCCGCCAAAGCGGCAATAAACATCTTCTTTACCATGATCTCAATATAGCCAATGAGACGTTAACGAAGGTTTGAAGGCAGCTCTTCCCGGGTGCGTCCCCACCCCTGCCGGCGATAATCACATGACCCGACACATCTCTCCGAAATCGCCCATGCTTTTGCAGGAAGCGCTTTCGGGATGCGCTAATGTAATGCCGTTAACAGCAGAGTTTTAGCGAGAATATGGCAGAATGCACGAAAAGTTACATTGTGTTACAATTCTGTTACGCCTTCACGCGATCTCAACAATGCGTGAACAACATCGTGTTCGCAAATTATCCATGCTTTTGACGCCTTTACGTGGGATCGTATCTGCAAGAGCAGGCTAATCGTTTTGGAAGTGGGAGAGACCATGAGCAGCTTCAAACCCGGGCGTTTTTCATCCGCCCGTCTCACTTATGATGCGGTGACGCCCAAGAGCCTCTATCTGAACCGTCGCAACTTCATGGTCGGCGCGGGTGCACTGGCCGCGGCTGGTGTTGCATCAACCGCCTTTGCCGAACCGCTCAAGGCAAAGGCCTCCGCCTATCAGGTGGATGAAAAGCTGACGCCGCAGGACGCTGTCACGACCTACAATAACTTCTATGAGTTCGGCACGGACAAGAGCGATCCTTCCGCCAATTCCGGCAGCTACAAGCCGCTGCCCTGGAAGCTCACCGTCGATGGCCTCGTGAAACAGCCGAAGGAATTCGACATTCAGGAACTGATTGCCAGGATGCCGCTTGAAGAACGCATCTATCGGATGCGCTGCGTCGAGGCATGGTCGATGGTCATTCCGTGGATCGGGTTTCCGCTCGCAAGCCTTCTGTCGCAGGTGGAGCCGCTTGGTTCCGCCAAATACATCGCCTTTACCGGCGTGGTGCGACCGGAAGAAATGCCGGGCCAGACCGGCCTCTTTCAGGTTCTCGACTGGCCCTATATCGAGGGTCTGCGTCTCGATGAAGCCAATCATCCGCTGACGATCCTTTCGGTCGGCCTTTACGGCGAGACATTGCCCAATGCGAACGGCGCGCCGATCCGGCTCGTGGCGCCCTGGAAATACGGTTTCAAGGGGATCAAGGCGATCACGAAGATCAGCTTTGTCGAAAAGCAGCCGCCAACCTCATGGCAGCAGCAGGCCGCTAACGAATATGGCTTCTATGCCAATGTGAATCCGGAGGTCGATCATCCGCGCTGGAGCCAGGCGACCGAACGGCGTATCGGCGAAGGCGGCTTTTTGGGTTCGGGCCGCCGCCCCACCTTGCCGTTCAACGGTTATGGCGAGGAAGTCGCCTCACTTTATGCGGGCATGGACCTGAAGGTGAATTACTGACATGGCAGCAGCGGCCCAGACAGGCAAAAAGAAGACAGTTCGTCCCGGTGAATGGAAGATCTGGCTGCTTTATGCGGTCGGTTTCGTTCCGGCAGTCTGGACGTTCTATCTGGGCGCAAGCGGCAACCTTGGTGCCGATCCGGTCAAGACTTTCGAACACACGCTTGGCCTGTGGGCTCTGCGCTTTCTCATTCTGACCCTCATGGTAACGCCGATCCGCGACCTGACCGGCATGGCTTTTCTGCGCTATCGCCGGGCGCTCGGCCTGCTCGCCTTCTATTATGCGCTGATGCACTTCGCCACCTATATGGTGCTGGATCAGGGCCTGAACATTTCCGCCATTGTCACCGATATCGTGCGGCGGCCTTTCATCACCATCGGCATGATCAGTCTGGTCCTGCTGGTGCCGCTGGCGCTGACCTCCAACAACTGGTCGATCCGCAAGCTCGGCCGCCGCTGGAACAGCCTGCACAAGCTGGTCTATGTCGCAATCGCTGGCGGCGCGATCCATTTCATCATGTCGGTGAAAAGCTGGCCCGCCGAACCGGTCATCTATGCCGGGATCGTCAGCGCACTGCTTCTATGGCGTCTGGTGCGTCCGCACGCCCGCAACCGCAAGCCTGTTTCCCGCCCGCGCGGCGAAGCAATGGCAGTAAAGAAATAAGCCCTGACACACCAATAACTTTCTACGGTTTCTAATGTAGAAACTTAAATTTACTATTCTAACCGTTACCCCATGACATAGGGATGCAAATCATGTCAGTATCCCGCCGATTTCCGCACACAGAATAATTCCTGGCAGCGGCAACCGACGAATACGGAATGCATATGTCATCTCTCCTGAAATCGGCTCCCGTCCGCATCGCAGGCAAGTTCGTCTTCATTTTATTCGTCCTTATCTTTGCGATATGGGCCAGCTTTGCCATGTGGTTCCAGTTGCCCTTCGGCGATGCCATGCGCGGATCGATCATCGCCGTCTGGCTTCTGATCGCTCTGGGCGTGATTGCAGGCGAAAGACATTACAGCTGCTGGCGCAGGCGACTGGTCTTCTGCCTTCTGGCGCTGGTGATGCTCGGGGCATGGTCCACAGTCCGCCCCTCCCTCAACCGCATCTGGGCGCCCGACGTCGCCCGCACGGTGACGGGAAAGATCAATGGCGACATCGTCACCCTTTCCAATGTCCGCGATTTCACCTGGCGAACGACAGAAGATTTTACGCCCAACTGGAAAGAGGAAACCTACGACCTCAGCAAGATTGCGACGGTGGACGTTTATCTGTCCTATTGGTCGGGCCCGGCAATCGCCCATACGCTTCTGTCATTCGGCTTCGAGGATGGCCGTCATGTGGTCTTTTCCGGCGAAATCCGCCGCGAACACCATGAAGTCTATTCGCCCATCGCCGGTTTCTTCCGCAAATATGAGCTGGCGATGATTGCCGCCGAAGAGCAGGACATCATTTATCTGCGCACCAATGTCCGCAAGGAAAACGTCTATCGCTACCGCGTGAAGCTGCCGCCGGTGGGCGCGCGCGAACTTTTCCTGTCCTATGTCGAGCTTGGCAATGAGCTGGCAGAGCAGCCGAAATTCTATAATACGCTGACCGCAAACTGCACCACGATCATCTTCCACATGGCGCGGGTGCTGGATCCGACCTTCCCGTTCGACTACCGCATCCTCCTGTCAGGCTACCTGCCCGGTTATCTGTACGATCACGGCTGGATCGAGAATGGCGGCACGCTGGAGGAAGCACGCAAACGCGCGTCAATCGACGCAAGAGCGCTCGCGGGTGGACGGGACGGCTTTTCGCAACGTATCCGCGAATAAAAAAACCCGCCGAAACCGAAGCTTCGACGGGGTTCGCATCGATATGAAGAAATTACACCGCAGCGGTGATGATGACTTCAACCTTGTAGTCTGGCGTTGCCAGCGCTGCTTCGCCGGTGGCGCGGGCAGGCGTGTGAGCCGGATCGACCCATGCATCCCAGACAGCGTTCATTTCGCCAAAATCCTTCATGTCGGCGAGCCAGATGATGGCCTGAAGGATCTTGGTCTTGTCGGAGCCCGCTTCCTTGAGAAGGCGGTCCACCTCGACCAGAACGGCCTTGGTCTGTTCGGTAACGCTGGCGCCCGGATTTCCCACCTGACCGGCGAGATAAACAGTGTTGCCGTGAATGACGGCCTGGCTCATGCGCGGGCCGACTCCAATGCGACGGATGCTCATGGTGAACTCCTCTCAATAATGCTCTTCTGCGGGACCAGTCCCGCATGTGAAAATGTTGCGCATCCTTATTAAAGCCCTAGTCTGCTTTGGCAATGCCAATGCCGGTCCGAATGATGCAATTTCAGTAAAAAGAACATTTCCAGCAAAAGTGCGAAGCGGTTTTGCGTGAGGATAATGCTACGAAACAAATACTTGGAGCAGTTCCAGCGACACCGCTCCAACTGGAACCGCTCCGAAGAGGAGGACAGCCATGTCGGAACCACTCGCCGAGATTTATCGCGACTATATTGCATGCCTGAACCGGCAGGACTGGGACGACCTCGGACTTTATGTGCACGAGGAGGCCATTCACAATGGCAGACCTTTGGGGCTTGGCAGCTATCGCACGATGCTGGAACAGGATTTCGAGGCGATTCCCGACCTGCGCTTCAACATAGAATTGCTTGTCAGCGAGCCGCCCTATATTGCCAGCCGGCTTCAGTTCGACTGTACGCCGAAAGGGCTACTGTTCGGCCTCCCGGTCAACGGCAAACGGGTCCGGTTCGCAGAGAATGTTTTCTATGAGTTCGAGAATACGCTCATAAGGAAAGTCTGGTCAGTCATCGATAAGGCTGCGATTGAAGCACAGCTGTGATCATATCAAGCATGTCTTTTTCCCATCATAGCGGGATCAGAAATCAGTCCAGTGGACTGATTTCCCCGTGAAGGCGGTTCCCACTTTTGGAAGACAAGCTTTAGCGCCCGTCACCATTGACTCTTTGCCCCCCTCCCCCTATAAGCCGCGTCACGTTCGCCCGTGCGGTTTTACGGATGGTTTTGTGCTGTCCGTCGCAAGGGACAAGAACCAGCTCCTGTTCAATAGAGCGTGATCCCGAAAAGTGGAAAACAGTTTTCGGACAAGATCGTGTTCAACGGAAAAACAGAATCAAGAAGGGCCGCACACCGCGGTATTAAATAAATGAAGCGCACTTACCAGCCATCCAAGATCGTCCGCAAGCGTCGTCACGGTTTCCGTGCACGCATGGCAACCACCGGCGGCCGCAAGGTTCTCACCGCTCGCCGTTCGCGCGGCCGTAAGCGGCTTTCCGCTTAATCTTTTCCCGCGCTGCAGCGCGGTGAATAAAGAAATGAACAAGCCGAAACAAATACTCCGCCTTCGCAAGAGAGCGGAGTTTTTGGCTTTGAGGAATGGTGAAAAGCGACGTGGTCCACTGTTTCTTCTCGAAGTCCGCGAGCGGACCGAAGAAGAATCGCAAACCGCCAAAATCGGCGAAAAACCCCGTGCAGGTTTCACCGTAACGAAGAAAAACGGCAACGCCGTGATACGAAACCGCATCCGCCGCAGGCTGAGAGAAGCGGTTCGTTGTCACGCAGGGCGTGACATGGCGCCTTCGACCGACTATGTGATCGTAGCGCGCGAGCAAGCCCTCACTGCGCCCTTTTCGCGACTGACCGAAGAACTCTCCCGCCGCATCAAGGCGAAGGGTGAACGGCGGGGCGATGGGAAACGCCGAACGGAAAGACCGGAATCAGGACCCGTCAATGGAAAATAATCGTAATTTCTTCATCACCATTGCCCTGTCCATCCTCGTGCTAACGCTGTGGCAAGTGTTTTATCTGGGTCCGAAAACGGAAGCCCAGCGGGAGCAGGCACGCATTGAGGAGCAGCAGCAGCAGAAACAACAGGCAACGCAACAACAGGCGCAAAGTGGCGACACGCCGCAGATGCCCGCCACGTCCGGAAATATTCCCGGCCATAGCGATGTTGCAGCCGCTGGCGGCACGCTGACCCGCGAGGCAGCCGTTGCCCAGACGCAGCGCGTCGAAATCGATACGCCTTCGCTGCGCGGTTCGATCAACCTGACCGGCGCGCGCCTCGATGATCTCTTCCTGAAGAGATATCACGAGACCGTCGATGATAATTCGCCTCAGATCGAACTGCTCGCGCCCTCGGCGCTGAAGCAGGGCTATTTCGTCGAACTCGGCTTCACCGGCAACGACACGACCGGCCCGGTTCCGGGTCCGAACACGGTCTGGACCGTGGAAGGCAACAACAAGCTGACGCCATCCACGCCGGTCACGCTGACCTATACCAACGAGAAGAACATCACCTTCAAGCGCGTCATTTCGGTCGACGACGCCTATATGTTCGCCGTTGAAGACACGATCACCAACAATACCGGCGCGCCGATCTCGCTGGCCTCCTATGGCCGCGTGACCCGCTTCAACCAGCCGGAACATGCCAGCGCCACCTATGTGCTTCATGAAGGCCTGATCGGCGTCATGGGTCAGGACGGCCTGCAGGAAATCAAGTATTCCAAGGTCGAGGACGACAAGGACATTTCGTTCAAGGACGTGAGCGGTGGCTGGCTCGGCATCACCGACAAGTACTGGGCGGCAACGCTCGTTCCGCCGCAGGACGAAAAGTTCACCGGTCGCTTCTCGCACTTCACCAATGATCGCCCGCGCTACCAGACCGACTTCCTCGGCGCGCCGATGACCATTGCACCCGGCCAGGCACAGACGCTGAAGAACCACGTCTTCGCCGGTGCGAAAGTCGTTTCCAACATCAAGGCCTATGAAGAAAAGCTCGGTATCAAGCAGTTCGAACTGCTGATCGACTGGGGCTGGTTCTACTTCATCACCAAGCCGATGTTCTACCTCATCGACTGGATCTACAAGTTCTCGGGCAATTTCGGCGTCGCCATTCTGGTCGTCACCGTTCTCCTCAAGGGCCTGTTCTTCCCGCTTGCCAACAAGTCGTACAAGTCGATGGCACGCATGAAGCTGGTGCAGCCGAAGCTGACTGAAATCCGCGAGAAATATGCGGATGACAAGATGAAGCAGCAGCAGGAAATGATGCGGCTCTACAAGGAAGAGAAGATCAATCCGCTCGCAGGCTGCTGGCCAGTGCTGGTGCAGATTCCGGTGTTCTTCGCACTCTACAAGGTGCTCTATGTCACCATCGAAATGCGCCATGCGCCGTTCTTCGGCTGGATTCAGGATCTTGCAGCGCCCGATCCGACCTCGCTCTTCAACCTGTTCGGCCTCCTGCCTTTCGGCGTGCCGCACTTCCTGATGATCGGCGTCTGGCCGCTCCTGATGGGCATCACCATGTTCCTGCAGATGCGCATGAACCCGACGCCTCCGGATCCAACGCAGGCCGCCATCTTCACCTGGATGCCGGTGATCTTCACCTTCATGCTGGCTTCGTTCCCGGCTGGTCTCGTGATCTACTGGGCATGGAACAACCTGCTCTCCATTACCCAGCAGGGCATCATCATGAAGCGCCAGGGCGTGAAGATCGAGCTCTTCGACAATCTCAAGGGCCTCTTCAAGCGAAAGCCGAAAGAGGCGAAGAAATAGACTTGAAAGAACCCCGCTTCGGCGGGGTTTTTTGTGCCTTCATGTTGACAATACGGCTCATAACATTGATGCGTGTACACAAGAGAACATACCGACCGGGACAGAACCATTGAACCAGCAGGATAAGAAGCAGGCGGCGATCAGGGCCGCTCAGGCAGCGGCGGATGCGGTCCGGGAAGTCCAGGCGGCACTCGTCGAGGAAGGACGCCTGCTTTTCAAGAAATCGTGGATCTTCATCCGTGGCGTGCCATCGATGAAATTCTTGCCGCCGGAAGGTCCGGTCGAAATCGCTTTCGCAGGCCGCTCCAATGTCGGCAAGTCGTCACTGATCAACGCGCTCGTCAACAAGAAGGGCCTTGCGCGTACATCCAATACGCCGGGCCGCACGCAGGAACTGAACTATTTCGTGCCGGACGGCTATTCCGGCGAAAACGGCGATCTGCCACCGCTCGCACTGGTCGACATGCCGGGCTACGGTTTCGCCGAAGCACCGAAAGCACAGGTCGATGCCTGGACGCGCCTTGTGTTTGATTATCTGCGCGGACGCACCACACTGAAACGTGTCTATGTGCTGATCGATGCCCGCCATGGCATCAAGAAGAACGACGCGGAAGTGCTCGATCTTCTTGATAAGGCGGCCGTCTCCTACCAGATCGTGCTCACCAAGATCGACAAGATCAAGCCCGCGGGCGTACCGCGCCTTCTGGAAGAAACGCACAAGCTTACCTACAAGCGTGCCGCCTGCTTTCCGGGCATCATCGCGACCTCGTCGGAAAAAGGCGAAGGCCTCGACGAGCTGCGTGCAGCAATCGCATTGCTTATCAAGGAAGCCTGATACTATCTATTCTGACGCATGTCCTAATCCCAAAACCGGTTCCCACTTTTGGGGACATGCTCTAGCTCGGGCAGCTTTCCGGCTGCCCGTCCAGCCCTTGATTGAGGCGCTCGAAACGAGCGCTTACATGCCCCTCGCCGCGCTTGATACGCAGCACATAGATGCTGTCGAAATCATTGCCGCGCCATTTCGGCACCGCAGCTTTATCTCCGCCATTGTCCTTGAGCAGATTTCTGGCCAGCTTGTAGAGCTGCTTGTGTTCCCAGCCGACCAGTATCGTCGCATTGCTGTATTGCGGCTGCCCAAGTACCGCCTGCAATTTGCCGATCTCATCATAGCCGAAGCGCGTATCGACCGGCATCTGAAAACGGATGGCGGTCGGCTCCACCGTCGCCAGCGGTCGGTTATAGGCATAGGAAATACCGCTATCCTTCTTTTCCTTGGCAGGATCGGGCGCGAAAATGGCATCGGGCTTGCCGAAATCTTTTGCAATGACGGCAGGCAGTTTCAAGGAACGATTGAGCCCACGACAGCTGAGCTGTCCCATGCCACCTTTGGGCTTTTCTCCATGCCGGATGAGGATGATCGTTTCAGTCGTTGCTGCAGGCGCAGCACAGGATGCAGATGTGCCAAGCAGGCAGGCAAGAACAGTGAGGAATATTTTGCGCATGATGCGGTCTCTGAAAATCATTCCGGGTAAAAACCTGCATAGAGCGCAGACCGGCTTTTTGTTGGGCACGTTTCGGGCCGCAAATTCAAATAATCGCGACCGGGAAAGCGAAAAATAAGCAACTGCGGATTCCAATTACGATGAATCCGGTCTAGAAAAGCCTGCCTCTTTTTGCCCTGTCGCCTGCCATGGAGCCCGCGATGACGACACTTGAAAATCCCGAAATGCAAGCGCAACTCCTGTCCGCGGCCCTGCCCTATATGCAGCGCTACGAGAACAAGCATGTCGTTGTGAAATATGGCGGCCACGCCATGGGCAATCCGGAACTGGGCAAGGCCTTCGCGCGCGATATCGCGCTTCTGAAGCAATCGGGCATCAATCCGATTGTCGTGCATGGCGGCGGCCCGCAGATCCAGGCCATGCTGACCAAGCTCGGTATCGAATCCCGCTTTGAAGGCGGCTTGCGCGTCACCGACGAAAAGACCGTCGAAGTGGTGGAAATGGTTCTGGCCGGTTCCATCAACAAGGAAATCGTCGCCCTCATCAATGCCGAAGGCGAATGGGCGATCGGTCTTTGCGGCAAGGACGGCAACATGGTCTTTGCGCAGAAAGCGCACAAGACCGTCATCGACCCGGATTCCAATATCGAGAAGGTGCTGGACCTCGGCTTTGTCGGTGAACCGGCGGAAGTGGATCGCACCCTGCTCGATCTTCTGGCGCGCTCCGAAATGATACCGGTCATTGCGCCGGTCGCACCGGGTCGCGACGGCCATACCTACAATATCAACGCCGACACGTTTGCAGGCGCGATTGCCGGGGCGCTCGCCGCAACGCGCCTCCTGTTCCTGACCGATGTTCCGGGCGTGCTGGACAAGGACAAGAACCTCATCAAGGAACTGTCCGTTGCCGATGCGCAGGCGCTCATCAAGGACGGCACCATTTCCGGCGGCATGATCCCCAAGGTGGAAACCTGCATCGAAGCAATCCGCCGGGGCGTCGAAGGCGTTGTCATTCTGAATGGCAAGACCCCGCATTCCGTGCTGCTGGAGCTTTTCACCGAACATGGTGCCGGCACCTTGATCGTGCCTTAAGGATCGACCATGACCGATATTCCGGACAGAGCTGCCTTCGCCCATGTCACTGACTGGGTGTTCGACCTCGACAACACGCTCTACCCGCACGCCGCCAATCTGTTCTCGCAGATCGACGTGAAGATGACGAGCTATGTCGAGACTTTGCTGAAACTGCCACGTGACGAAGCGCGCAAGATTCAGAAGCAGTTCTATCTGGAATATGGCACCACGCTGAAAGGCCTGATGGAGTGCCATCAGATTGACCCGGACGATTTTCTGAGACAAGTCCATGACATCGACTATTCCTGGCTGACGCCCGATCCGGCGTTGGGACGGGCGATCAAGGCACTGCCGGGCCGTCGCTTCATCTTTACCAATGGTGATCGCGGTCATGCCGAACGCGCTGCCAGCCAGCTCGGAATTCTCGATGATTTCGACGATATTTTCGACATCGTCGCAGCTGGCCTGACACCGAAGCCTGAACGGGTCACCTATGACCGCTTCCTCGGCGCCTTCGGCATCGATGCGGGCAAGGCCGTGATGTTCGAGGATCTGGCGCGCAATCTGGTCGTTCCCAAAGCCCTCGGCATGAAAACGGTGCTGGTCGTGCCGAACAATTTTGAGCCTACATTTTCCGAGATATGGGAAAGCGATCCCGAGTTCACCGATCAGGTGGACTATGTGACCGATAATCTGACCCAGTTTCTGGAAACCATAATTGCAGACCGATAGGCAATTCACCGGCCTTGAAAGACGCATCGACAAGGCCGCCCACCGCCTTCTCGACAATCTGCCGCGTCACCGGATCAGCGATGCGCTGATCGAGTTTCTGGTCTTCGGGCTGAAACAGGCATGGGCCTGCCTTTTCGGTGGCGCCATGCTGGCGCTCATCATCCTCACCCGCTGGTTCTGGCCGGATGGCGGCGCGGGGTTTATCACGCGCTACGATTTCCTGTTCCTGTCCGCCCTTGCTATCCAGCTTGCCATGCTGGTCTTCAAGCTGGAGGCGTGGGAGGAAGCCAAGGTCATCCTCATCTTCCATGTGGTCGGCACAGCGATGGAAGTGTTCAAGACCCATGCCGGTTCATGGGTCTATCCGGAGGAAAACTTCTTCCGCATTGGCGGCGTTCCTCTGTTTTCCGGCTTCATGTATGCAGCTGTCGGCTCCTATATGGCGCGCATCAATCGCATCTTCGATATAAGGCTGAACCACTATCCACCACTCTGGATGACCGTTGTTCTGGCCGCCGCGATCTATATCAATTTCTTCGCGCACCACTTCATCTGGGATATGCGCTGGCTGCTGTTTGCTGCGACCTTCGTCCTTTTCTGGCGCACGACGATGCATTACCGCGTCTTCCGCTTCCGGCACAAAATGCCGTTGCTGGTCGCCTTTCTGCTGACCTCGCTCTTCATCTGGATTGCCGAGAACATCGGCACATGGTCGAAGGCCTGGCTTTATCCGAACCAGCGCAATGGCTGGGAACTCGTTTCAATGAGCAAGCTCGGCTCGTGGTATCTCCTGATGATTATCTCGGTCGTGCTGGTGACACTCGTTCACCGCCCTCGTCCCTATCGAGCAGAAGAAGAGCCGCAAAAGAAAACGCCCGACCATTTGGCCGGGCGCATCGAACAGAAAATCCGGGGTGATCAGAGCTTGTAAAAATCCTTGATCTGTTCCCAGGCTTCGTCGGCGGTTTCGACAAAGTTGAGCAGTTCGATATCGGCAGGCGAAATCGTACCCTGCTCAGCCAGAAACTCGATATTGATCGCCTTGGTCCAGAACTCCTTACCGAACAGTATCAGCGGCACGCGCTCCATACGGTTGGTCTGGATCAGCGTCATCGCCTCGAAAAGCTCGTCCATCGTTCCAAAGCCGCCGGGGAACACGCAGATCGCCTTGGCGCGCATCAGGAAGTGCATCTTGCGGATCGCAAAATAATGGAAGTTGAAGCAAAGGTCAGGCGTAACATAGGCGTTGGGAGCCTGTTCGTGCGGCAGCACAATGTTGAGACCGATCGTCGGCGCACCGACATCGGCGGCTCCGCGATTGCCCGCTTCCATGACGCCGGGACCGCCGCCCGTCACCACGATGAATTCGCGATAATAGGTCGTCGCGGAATATTCGGAGCAAAGCCGCGCGAATTTGCGCGCTTCCTCGTAATAATGCGCATTGGCTTCAAGGTTCTTCTTCTGAACCTCGTTCTTGGCTGCCCATGCCTCGCCGCCGGGCTCCGGAATGCGCGCACCGCCAAACATGACGACAGTGGACTTGATACCCCGGTCGGCCAGAATCATTTCAGGTTTCAGAAGCTCAAGCTGCAGCCGGATCGGCCGCAGTTCGCGCCGCGTCAGGAAATCATCGTCCGTGAAAGCAAGGCGATAGGCAGGGGCTTCGGTCTGTGGCGTCTGCGGTACGGTGCGCGCCTGCTTGACCGCTTCCTCAGAATTCGGGAATGGCGTCCAGCCAGACTTCTCCATCGGGTTCATGCTCTCACCTGCTCCTTCATTATCGCCATTCAACGCGTAATACCAGGGCGCTGAGATGCTGACGCTATCCAAGCCCTGAAAATGCTCAATTGCCGCACGGGCTTAACCAAAACTCGATGAGTCAAGCTCATCGGGTTTTGGTATAACAGCATCCATTCTGGCGCTAAATGCTTAATCTGTCTCAAACGTGGCACTGCAATCAGATCACGAACGACATTGACCCTCATGGCGCCTTCGCTTAATCAATTTCCCAGCAAACAGGCCGGACTTGTCCACGCCTGCCTTCCGCCGCCCCTTCATGGAGATCGCACCCTATGACCAAGCCAGACCTCGCCTCCCTTGAGAAGACAATCGACAAGGCTTTTGACGAGCGCGACGGTATCAACACGGCAACGCGCGGCGAAGTGCGCGAAGCCGTCGAACAATCGCTCGTTCTGCTCGACCGCGGTGAAGCCCGTGTCGCAGAAAAACAGGCGGACGGCAACTGGCAAGTCAACCAATGGCTGAAGAAAGCAGTTCTGCTCTCCTTCCGTCTCAACCCGATGGAAGTCATCAAGGGCGGCCCCGGCCAGTCCTCCTGGTGGGACAAGGTGCCATCGAAGTTCGACGGCTGGACAGCCAATGAATTCGAAAAGGCAGGCTTCCGCGCCGTACCGAACTGCATCGTGCGCCACTCGGCCTATATCGCGCCAAACGCGATCCTGATGCCATCCTTCGTCAATCTCGGCGCTTATGTCGATGAGGGCACCATGGTCGACACCTGGGCCACCGTCGGCTCCTGTGCACAGATCGGCAAGAACGTTCACCTTTCCGGCGGCGTCGGCATCGGCGGCGTTCTGGAACCGATGCAGGCCGGTCCAACCATCATCGAAGACAATTGTTTCATCGGTGCCCGCTCGGAAGTCGTTGAAGGCTGCATCGTGCGTGAAGGTTCGGTCCTCGGCATGGGCGTCTTCATCGGCAAATCGACCAAGATCGTGGATCGCGCAACCGGCGAAGTCTTCTATGGCGAAGTGCCGCCCTATTCGGTCGTCGTTGCAGGCACCATGCCGGGCAAGAACGTTCCCGGCGAAAACTGGGGTCCGAGCCTCTATTGCGCCGTGATCGTCAAGCGCGTCGATGAAAAGACCCGCTCCAAGACCTCGATCAACGAATTGCTGCGTGACTAGAGCATGTCTCCCGAAAGTGGGAACCGGTTTCGGGATAAAGACATTCTTAAAACAAATGGATAGCGCGTTTCGACAATGACTGAGAGCGTGCTTAAAAACAAAAGGCGACGCTGCTGGCGTCGCCTTTTTGCATTTAATGGTCGCCCCTTCGGATGGCGCAATGCCTCTGATCCGGGCAGTCCGGGGAGACACTGACGCCATCCTCCGGGGAGATTTCTTGGCAGCCCTTCGGCTGCCCCGCGTGTCACATGCGTGAGGGGGAGGAACGCAACGGACGATGCAGGGCGACCGACAGGCTCAGCCGTCAGAACAAATTAGTTCTGGTAGCTGGACGGGGAAGCGTCGCCGAAGCGATGAGCCGAGCCGTCCTGATTAACTGGCGCAGACTGACGAATGGCAGCCGGAGCCGTATAGTCGATGTTGCTGCGGGTCGAAGCGACCGGCGTTTCGCCAGGAAGAACGAAAGCCTTGTCCTGAGCAGCCATTGCAGGCGGCTGGCCAACGAACGGGTTTTCGGCATAGGCAGCACCGGCGCTAAGAGCGACAGCAAGAGCGGCGAGAGCAAACTTCTTCATTTCTTTATTCCTTTTCTCCATGGCGTCCCCGGCATCGGTGCTTAACCGGCTGAACCTTGAGACTGCATCTCAGGCATAGAGGGGACCTTTGGTTAGCTGGGCCTTCGTGGCCCGCCCTACGGTGTCAGGCACATCTGGGAGGAAATGCCCCGACACCTTCGGGAATACATGCAATGTGGGTATTTCATTCATGCCCGGTCCGTCTGGACCGGAGAGGCCAAAAGTCCGAGCGGACTTTTAGTTCTGGTAAGAGGAAGGCGATGCGTCACCGAAGCGGTGAGCCGAACCATCCTGATAAACCGTTGCCTTGTTGATCGAGGCAGGAGCCGTGTAATCGAGCTTCTGGCTCTGCGTTGCAACCGGCGTACGGTCATTTGCATAAAGATCGGCAGGTTCGCCGACATGTGGGTTTTCTGCAAAAGCGGCACCAGCGGTAAGAGCAAGAGCAGCGGCAGCAAGAACAATCTTCTTCATTTTCCTATCTCCTTGGAAAGTGGAGCGGCGTTTGTTCGTCGTTCCGATGCAGCTGAAATGGGTGACAGTGGGCAAAAGTTCCAGTCACGAAAATGTTTTCTTTATCACACATTTGTGCGGCCATTTTCTTGGAGGACGATAATTGAAATTATAAAATAATAACAAAATCAAATACTTAATTGATATACCAGCAATCACACGACTGTTACAAAGTGTCTTTTGTTCAAAAAGAGCGAACAGTCTGTCCCAATATATTGTCCAATGAGAGTGAACAATGATGCGATTTTTCGCGAAATCGGTCCTTTGCAAACGACGCAAGCTTCGTCGAAATGACACCCTGATTTGCGGCTGGCATCGTTCAGCCAGTCAAATCAGCCCATACTCAAAAGAAAAGCCGCATCGAAATGCGGCTTGATGACATTCAATTGGACCAGCTCTTGATTGAACGCTGTAACCCCGATCAGTTGTTTGCAACAGCGACCGAACGCCCGGCAATGGAAACCCACTGACCGGAATTGGCAGGCGACTGCATCTTGATATAGCGGTACGAAGTTTTCTCGACCGGCAACACCTCGTCGCGCAGATTGTCGAGGATATAGTCGCCATGATCTGTGCGGGCGGTCAGGACGACATGCGGCTCGCTGCCCTGTACCATAGTAATGAGAAGCTGTGACGGGCTGATACCCCGCGCCATCAGCTGGGCCCGCTTCATCAGGACATAGTCTTCGCAATCGCCCTTGCCGTTGACCGGAATGGTCCAGTAATCGCGCTTGCCATAATTATCCTGATCGGAGACCGGTTTGATGCGGCGATTGACGGAGCTGCTGACCGATTGCAGCAGCTTCGCGCGCTGCGGGGTCATCTTCATCGGCGGCAATACGCGATGCGCACCGCAATCGCGCTTGTTACGATCGCAGTACTCCTTGTGTCCGTAAGGAATGCTTGTAAGCCCGCCTGCTTCACTCCATTGCGCGGCCTTGGCCGGTATTGTCGTCGCCCCGAAGAGCACCATCATGCCTGCTATCGCAGAAGTGACAAAACGCATGCGCAGTTTCCCATTTAAAAAGAGTCCCCGTTGAGCGGCCCTTTGCGGGTCTCGTTATCAACTTATTTTTAACTAACGATGACAGGCCCCCTCCGGTCAAGGAAATTTCGTTCCCAAATTGAAACCGGTTGAGAAAAACAAGTGAAAGGCGAAACGATGCCGCCTGCGCGCAACCATCGGATTGCTGTTTCATCCGCCGGCTTCCGGCCTGTTTTTTCAACGCGCATCCTGTTCCGAAAACCGCTTCGCACTTTTCGGGATGCAGTTTGTTTCAACGCGCATCTTATTCCGAAAACCGCTTCGCACTTTTCGGGATGCGCGATAATCTCGCCGTCAGACGATTCCCTTTTCAAAAAAGTCCCGATCTCATGAGCTTAGCCGTCAATCCCGCCGATAACCTTGCCGCCCTCATCCGTTGTGCATCCGTAACGCCTGCCGAGGGCGGTGCGCTGACGGCGCTGGAAGCAATGTTGAAGCCGATGGGGTTTTCGGTGGAACGACCTGTCTTCCACGATGAAGACACGCCCGACATCGAAAACCTTTATGCACGCAAATCGGGCAATGGCCCGCATCTGATGTTTGCGGGACATACCGATGTCGTGCCTCCCGGCAATGAGGGCGACTGGAAACACCCGCCCTTTTCTGCCGCTATTGAAGACGGCGTGATGTACGGTCGCGGTGCGGTTGACATGAAGGGCGGTGTCGCCTGTTTCGTGGCCGCAGTTGCCCGTCACATCGAAAAGCACGGCAGCATCAAGGGCAGCGTTTCGTTCCTCATCACCGGCGACGAGGAAGGCCCGGCCATCAATGGCACGGTCAAGCTTCTCGACTGGGCGAAGCAGCGCGGCGAAAGCTGGGATGCATCCATCGTCGGAGAGCCGAGCAACCCGAATGCACTCGGCGATGCGATCAAGATCGGACGGCGCGGCTCGCTGTCCGGCACGATCACCGTCCATGGCGTGCAGGGCCATGCCGCCTATCCGCATCTGGCCGAAAACCCGGTACGCGGCATTACCACGCTGGTCGACAGCCTGCTTTATCCGGCTTTCGACCAAGGGACGGCCAATTTCCAGGCCAGCAATCTGGAAGTGACGAGCATCGACGTCGGCAACAAGGCCACCAATGTCATTGCGAACAAGGCAACGGCCTCGTTCAACATCCGCTTCAACGACACCTGGACGGCAGAGACCTTGCAGGCCGAAATCATCGCGCGCCTCGAAAAAGCCGCCAGCGACAATCGCCTGCGACCAGGTCGCGAAACACCGATCAAATACGAACTCGCCTGGCGCGAGCATCCGAGCCATGTGTTCCTGACCCGTGACGAAAAGCTGATCGGCACGTTGACGGATTCCGTCGAGGCCGTAACGGGCAAACGCCCGGAACTGTCGACATCGGGCGGCACGTCCGATGCCCGTTTCATCAAGGATTACTGTCCGGTGGTCGAGTTCGGCCTTGTCGGACAGACCATGCATATGGTTGACGAGCGCGTGGCCCTTGCCGACCTCGAAGGCCTGACACAGATTTATGAACGCTTCATCGCCGATTTCTTTGGGTAACGCATAGCCCCGGAAAGTCGCATGACTGTTCCGCCGGGATTACGCGAAAAATTGGGAATCTCATGCCAAGCCTGGACGATATTTTCAGATATTTCTGGGGCGTCTGGAAAATGATGCTCGGGCGCAAGGAAGGACTGGGCTATCTCGACATTTCCGCCGAGGGCTTCTGGTCGTCCTTCTTTGCGATAGCGATTGCACTGCCGCCGCTCTTCGCAAGCTGGGTCGCTTATGCCGCGGATCTGACGGCAGGTCGCGAGGAGGCAGGCTTGCGCTTTGCCATCGTCACGCGCGCAGCCTTCGTGGACATAGCGGCCTGGATTATTCCGCTCGTCATCATCGGCCTTATCGCCAAGCGGATCGGCATTGCCAAGCGTTATGCGGCTTTCGTGATTGCCACCAACTGGGGCAGCGCACTGCTTTCGTGGGTCTTCGCACCCATTACACTGCTACAGCTCTTCTTTCCCGGACGGTTCGACATCGCGACACTGTTTGCCTTCATCATGTTCGGCGCATCCATTGTGCTGAGCTACCGGCTGACTTTTGTCGCGTTGCAGCGCCCACATGCCTATGCGGCACCATTCTTCGCCTGCATCGTCTTTGGCTCACTGTTCCTGACCGTCCTGCTGCAGCAACTGCTCGGGATCGGCTTTGATCCGCACGCCTATTAAAGCGAAAGCCATTATATCGGCATGGGATGATTGAGGGCGCTGGCGATCTCGGCCATGACGGCACGGAGAGCCGGAACCGTCTTCATATCGGAATGAACGACCATCCACACCTCGCGTATGAGCGGGGCATGATCCGGCAGCGCTGGCACCAGCTGCTCCTGCGTCTCAGCCATGAAATCAGGCAACATGGCTATGCCTGCGTTCTCTCTTACAAGAGCGAGCTGCATCTCCAGCGTATTGGCGCGCAGGGCGATTGGCCGGGCACCAGCCAAAGCAAGCAAATGGGCCTGCTGCGGAGCGTCTTCCAGACTTTCATCATAAGCGATGAACTGCCATTCTTCAGGAGGAGTTCGCGCCAGATAATCCCGGCTCGCATAAGGGCGGAAAGCTTCCTCGCCCAGCCTGCGAATGGTGAGATCGCCGGTTGTCGGGCGCGTCAGGCGAATAGCTATATCCGCCTCCCGACGGTTCAGTGAACTGAAGCGTGCTTCTCCCATCACACGCATATGGATACCCGGATATTGTTCTGACACGGCAGCGAGCGGCTTCGCCAGTCTTGCAACCGCATAGGACGGCGGCGCGGTGAGCGTGATGGTCGCGCTTATGCCCGTATCCCGAACTGCGCCGAAACGGCTGATGGCTTGTGCCTCGTCCTGCATCTTGCGGGCAATCGCCGCAATCCGCTCGCCGTCTTCCGTCAGCAGAAAACGTCGCCCCCGACGATCAACCAGTTTCAAACCGGTTTCGGATTCCAGAGCTGCCACACGTCGCGCAATCGTCGCATGTTCTACATTGAGCAATCGCGCGGCACCGGACAGAGTCCCCGTATCGGCCAAAGCCACAAAGTAACGCACGCTTTCCCAATTCACCATTGTGAAATTTTTCCCATACGCTGCGATCAAATCGGCAATTTTTTCCCGTTTCTCTATCCGCGATACTGCCACGGATTGCAACGGAGGCTGACTGATGGACTACGAGATCATTCTGAACGAAACAGGTGAAGCAGGGCTGCTTCAGACAGACCCGCAGACACCCCGAAGCCCCGGTGCGGGCGAGATACGTCTTCGCCACGAGGCAATCGGCGTGAACTTTGTCGACATATACCATCGGACCGGCCTCTATCCGCTGCCGTCCTTTCCGGCAGTGCTCGGCGTCGAAGGTGCAGGCGTGGTGGAAGCTGTCGGATCGGATGTAACCGACCTCAAGCCAGGCGACAGGGTTGCTTATGCGGGCCTGCCAGTGGGGGCATATGCTTCAACCCGGCTTCTACCGGCCCAAAGGGCGCTGCTACTGCCCAGCACAATTTCCTCGCAGTCGGCGGCAGCGACCATGCTGCGCGGTCTTACCACCCACATGCTCCTCACCAATACATTTCCCGTTGGCCCGGATACAATCATGCTGGTGCATGCAGCCGCAGGCGGACTGGGCACTTTGCTGACCCGCTGGGGCAAGGCTCTTGGAGCAACTGTGATCGGAACGGTCAGCTCGGAAGACAAAGCCGAAATGGCGCGCAAAAACGGTGCCGATCATGTGCTCGTCGGACGCGATTGCGATTTCGTGACAGCCACCCGGCGCCTCACGGATGGACAGGGCGTTCACGTCGCCTATGACGGGATCGGCGGTGAAACTCTGGCCAAAACGGCACAATGCGTGCGCCCGTTTGGAACTCTGGCGAGCATCGGTCAGGCCGGTGGAAAAATCTCCCAGACCGTCATTGATGCACTCGGCAATCAAGCAGATCTTTCTTTCGTCCGGCCAAGCGTGATCGCTTACATCAACGATCTGGATAACTACCGAAACTCCGCTTCCAAGCTTTTCGACATCATGGAAAAGGGACTGACTGGAACGATTGGGGCAACCTATCCGCTGAGCGAGGCAGAACAGGCCCATCGTGCGCTGGAGACGGGAAAATCATCCGGAAGTTTACTCTTGATTCCCTAGAGCGCGCTTCGGGTCTCAGTACGGAAAGGCGTAGTCCACACCAATCAGATAAAGCCCATAGGGCGGGGCAACCTGCCCGCAGGCCTTGCGATCTTTGACTTCCAAAGCCGCTTGCAGATCATCCGCCGTCCAGCGGCCAACACCCACTTCCATCAGGCTGCCTGCGAAGGACCTGACCTGATTGTGCAGGAAAGACCGCGCCGAAACGCGCATTTCCACGTAATCGCCGTTGCGGATGACATCGAGCCGGTCGAGCGTCTTGACCGGGCTCTTGGCCTGGCATTGCGTGGCGCGAAACGTCGTGAAGTCGTGCTCGCCCAGGAGCCGCTTTGCTGCTTCGTGCATCGCTTCAGCATCAAGTCGCTTCTGCACCCACCATGCGCGCTGATAATCAATCGCCAGAGGCGCACGGCGATTATGGATACGATAGAGATAATGCCGGGCACGCGCTGAAAAACGCGCATCGAATGTGTCCGTCGTCTTCTCGACATTCAAGATGCTGACGCGCTCATCCGCCATGACGAGGTGCGCATTGACCGCATCGCGCACCTTGCCTGCACCCCAATCCTTGGTGAGATCGACATGCACGACCTGTGCGGTTGCATGCACGCCTGCATCGGTGCGGCCAGCCGCACTCAGCGTCAAATCTTCCCCGCAGAACTTCTTGAATGCCAGTTCGATGGCATTCTGCACCGCATGGCCGTTTTCCTGCCGCTGCCAGCCAACATAGGGCGTGCCGTCATATTCGACAGTGAGCTTGTAGCGCGGCACCGCTTACAGAACCTTCGAAACCTGTGCGCCACGCAGAAATTCTTGCGCGGGCAATGGCTTGCCGCCGGAACGCTGCAGCGTAACGAGCCGCACGGCCCTTTCCCCGCAGGCAACCGTCAGGCGATCGTCCAGCACCGTGCCCGGTTCCCCGGACCCCTCACCCAGCGCCGAGCGCTGAAGCTTCACACGTTCGACAGCGCCATTGATTTCCATCTCGCACCATGCACCCGGAAAGGGCGACAGACCGCGAATGGTATTGTGCACGTCCTGTGCCGGCTTCGACCAGTCGATGCGCGCCTCGGCCTTGTCGATCTTGGCGGCATAGGTGACGCCTTCTTCCGCCTGCGGCTGCAAGGCAAGGCTTTCACGCTCAAGCGCGCCCAGCGCACGGATCATCAGGTCGGCGCCGATCATGCTCAGACGGTCATGCAGTTCGCCTGCCGTCATGTCCGGCGTGATCGCAACCTTTTCGGCCATGGCAACGGGACCGGTATCGAGCCCGGCATCCATCTTCATGATCATCATGCCGGTTTCGCTATCGCCTGCCATGATGGCACGCTGGATCGGAGCAGCCCCGCGCCAGCGCGGCAGCAGCGAGGCATGGCCGTTATAGCAACCGAGGCGCGGTGCATCCAGAATGGCTTGCGGCAGCAGCAGACCATAGGCCACGACAATCGCGACATCGGCTTCGAGGCTTGCGAAAACGTCCTGCTCTTCCACGCCCTTGAGGCTCTTCGGCGTGAACACCGGAATACCGAACTGTTCGGCCTTTTCATGCACCGGTGACTTGGTCAGCTCCAGCCCGCGACGGCCAGCCGGACGCGGCGGCTGCGTATAGGCCGCAACAACCTCATAACCGTGACCGATGATGGCGGTGAGGATCGGCACGGAAAATTCCGGTGTCCCCATGAAAACGACACGCATTAAAGCACTTTCCCGGGCGCGCGCTGGCTGGCGAGCTTCTTGAACTTCTTGATGACCATATCGCGCTTCAGCTTGGAAATATGATCGATGAAGAGCACGCCGTTCAGATGATCGATCTCATGCTGCAGGCAGGTAGCCATCAGCCCGTCGGCTTCGATCAAATGCTGTTTGCCATCTGCATCGAAGTAATTGACCTTGATGGCGGCTGGCCGTTCCACTTCGGCATAATAATCCGGTATCGAAAGGCAGCCTTCCTCATAGGTGCTGACTTCATCCGTCACGCCGACAATCTCGGGATTGATGAAGACATGCGGCGCTTTCGGTTCATCTTCCTTGGCAAGGTCGATGACGAGCATGCGGATCGGTTCGCCTACCTGAATGGCGGCGAGGCCAATGCCCGGCGCATCATACATGGTGTCGAACATGTCGCCGGCAAATTTGCGCAGCTGGTCGTCAAAGCGCTCCACAGGCTTGGAAACCTGGCGCAGGACGGGATCGGGAAGGATGACAAGCGGTTTTACAGACATGGGCTTTCACGTAATGGCTCACGCGAGAATCGTCAATTACACTTTGCAAAATGTTCTCGTTTTGATCTCATCAAGACGATACGAATCAGCTAAGCTCTCTTCATGGAAAATCAGAATCTCCTGAATGAGCCGATTCTGCAGCTCGGTGCCACATCCTTCACGCTGGGGAATATCCTGCTGGCGGGTATCGTCGTGCTGGTGCTGTGTCTTGCGATTTTTCTGATCGCGGCGACGCGCTCTGCCCGACTTCGCGCGGTTGCGGAAGCACAGGCCGAGGACCGTGCCCGGGATGCAGAATATCGCATGGCGGAAATCCTGAAGGCACAGGCCGAGATGCAGGGCCGGATGCAGACCATGGCCGAGGTATTCGGCTCACGGCAGGCGGAACTCAACCAGTCGATCCGCGAACGGCTCGACGGCATGACGCATCGCATCGGCCAGACCATGACCGAACAGACCCGCTCGACGCATGAAAATCTCGCCAAATTGCAGGAACGTCTTGCCGTCATCGACACGGCGCAGAACAATATCCAGTCGCTCGCCGGACAGGTGGTGCAATTGCAGGCGATCCTCGCCAACAAGCAGACGCGCGGCGCTTTCGGCCAGTCGCGCATGGAAGCGATCATCGCCGACGGCCTGCCGCAGGGGGCCTACGAGTTTCAGGCAACGCTTTCCAACAGCACCCGTCCCGACTGCCTTGTACGGATGCCGAACAATGCACCCTCGCTCGTGATCGACGCAAAATTCCCGCTCGAAGCCTGGAATTCGATGCGCGAAACGGAACAGCCGGAGGCGCGCAAGGCAGCAGTCGCCCAGTTCCGCCGCGACATGGAAGTGCATATCAAGGATGTCTCGGACAAATATCTGATCCCCGGCGAAACACAGGATACGGCTTTTCTGTTCGTGCCGTCGGAGTCCATCTTCGCCGATATTCACGAGCACTTCGAGGCCCTGATCCAGCGTGCGCATCGGGCGCGAGTCGTCATTGTCTCGCCGTCGCTGCTGATGCTGTCGATTCAGGTCATTCAGGCAATCCTGAAGGATGCCCGCATGCGTGAGCAGGCGCATGTGATTCAGGGCGAAGTGATCCGCTTGATGGAAGATGTGGGCCGCCTCGACGAGCGCGTGCGCAAGCTGCAGACCCATTTCGTGCAGGCCAACAAGGATATTGACGATATTCTTGTATCTTCCAACAAGGTCACCCGGCGCGGCGCGAAGATCGAAGCGCTGGAATTTGGCCCTGCACCCGCAGAGGAAGCATCCCGCCCGCAAACGAGACAGGCGGAAAACACTCCCACTCAAATGCGCCTGCGCGTGGTGGATGAGGATTAATTTCTTCGGCTCAGAATAGCGACTCTGCTATTTCCCTCATCCTGAGAAGGCGCGAAGCGCCGTCTCGAAGGACGAGGGAAACGCACAACTCGACCCTCATTCTCAGCCTGTCGAAAGGGCGGGCAGCACAACGGCTCGTCAAATATTAGCTGGCCGGTCGGAATGACCGAGATCGCGTTCCGGCCAGACCAGATCGCGCACGCGCTGCTTTAACACCTTGGCTTCCGGAAATCCGCCGTCACGCTTGCGTTCCCAGATGAGTTCTTCGCTTCCATCCGGCATATAAACACGGATTTCAAACACTCCACCAGTCCCCGGACGCAACGCCACTTCGCCTAAATCCTGCCCGAAAGTCTGTAACAGTTCCTGCGCCATCCACGCAGCACGCAGCAGCCAGTTGCATTGGGTGCAGTAGGTGATGGAGATACGGGGATGTTCGGACATTGATTTCAACCTTCGGAACTAGGGCAATCTTAAAGTCTATTGCCGGCTTGTTAGACAGGCAAACTTGCATCAACATCTAGCTTCCAAAGACGCGCGGGGGCAAGTCATGGAAGTAACAGTCTACATTCTGCGTTGCGCAGAATGTTCATATTACACCGGTCTCACCAAGCAGAGCATCGAAGCCCGATTGTGGGAACACAATGAAGGTATTTACGATAGCTATACGAAGAAGCGTCGACCGATCGAACTTGTTTTCACAGAAACATATGATCGGATTATCGATGCCATCGCGCGCGAACGGCAGATCAAAGGATGGTCACGTGCAAAGAAAGAAGCGTTGATTGCGCTAAATTATGAGGGCCTGCCTGTATTGTCGAAGCGGGGATGAGATCGGGACGTCTACCTCGTCCCGCCTTCCCCCTCATCCTGAGGAGGCACTCTGAGCGTAGCTCATGGGAGCCGTCTCGAAGGGCTGAGGGGAGCGCTGTCGCCCTCGTCCTTCGAGACGCCTCCTTCGCAAGCTCAGGAGGCTCCTCAGGATGAGGACGAAATTGGCATCGTCAAAGTTCAAAAAGAAGGGGCGCCGAAGCGCCCAATCCAAGACAGTATTCAACAGATCACCAAATGATCAATCATCGCCCATCTTGAGCGCCTGAATGAAGGCCTCCTGCGGGATTTCGACCTTGCCGAACTGGCGCATGCGCTTCTTGCCTTCCTTCTGCTTTTCCAGAAGTTTGCGCTTACGCGTCACGTCACCACCATAGCACTTGGCCGTCACGTCCTTGCGCAGCGCCGAGATGGTCTCGCGTGCTACGATACGACCGCCAATCGCTGCCTGGATCGGAATCTTGAACATGTGCTGCGGGATCAGCTCCTTCAGCTTTTCGCACAGCGCGCGGCCACGCTTTTCCGCCGCCGAGCGGTGAACCAGCATCGAAAGCGCGTCGACCGGCTCCTCGTTCACAAGGATCGACATCTTGACCAGATCGCCCTCACGGTAATCCGAAAGATTGTAGTCGAACGAAGCATAGCCCTTCGAGATCGACTTCAGGCGATCGTAGAAATCGAACACCACCTCGTTGAGCGGCAGATCATAGGTGATCATGGCGCGGGGACCAACATAGGTCAGATCAATCTGCAGACCACGGCGCTCCTGGCAGAGCTTCATGATCGCGCCGAGATAATCATCCGGCGTCATGATAGTCGCACGAATCCAAGGTTCTTCAATCGCATTGATCTTCACCACATCCGGCATATCGGCCGGGTTGTGCAGCTCTTTCTGCGAACCGTCCTGCATGTTCAGGCGATAGACAACCGAAGGCGCGGTCGTGATGAGGTCGAGATTGAACTCGCGCTCAAGACGTTCCTGAATGATTTCCAGATGCAGAAGACCAAGGAAACCACAGCGGAAGCCGAAGCCGAGCGCAGCGGAGGTTTCCATTTCGAACGAGAACGACGCATCGTTGAGGCGCAGCTTGCCCATGGCAGCGCGCAGGTCCTCGAAATCCGCCGCATCGACCGGGAACAGGCCGCAGAACACGACCGGCTGCGCGGGCTTGAAGCCAGACAGCATCTTGTTCGTCGGGCGGCGATCTTCGGTGATCGTATCGCCGACGCGGGTGTCGGCCACTTCCTTGATCGAAGCGGTGATGAAGCCAAGCTCGCCGGGACCGAGTTCGTCCACCTGAACCATCTTCGGCGTGAACACGCCGGTGCGTTCCACCGGATATTTCGCGCCCGTGCCCATCATGCGGATGGTCTGGCCCTTTTTCAGAACGCCATCAATGATGCGCACCAGAACGATAACGCCGAGATAGCTGTCATACCAGCTATCGACCAGCATGGCCTTGAGCGGCGCATTGCGGTCGCCTTCCTTCGGCGCGGGCAACTGGGTGACGATGGCTTCCAGCACATCCTCGATGCCGATGCCGGTCTTGGCCGAAATATGCACGGCCTGCGCGGCATCGATGCCAATCACTTCCTCGATCTGCTGCTTGACGCGCTCAGGCTCGGCAGCGGGCAGGTCGATCTTGTTCAGCACGACCACGATTTCATGATTGTTGTCGATGGCCTGATAGACATTGGCCAGCGTCTGCGCTTCCACGCCCTGAGAGGCGTCCACCACCAGAAGCGAACCTTCGCACGCGGCCAGCGAGCGCGAGACTTCATAGGCGAAGTCGACGTGTCCGGGCGTGTCGATCAGGTTCAGCACATAATCTTCGCCGTTCTTCGCCTTGTAGCTGAGACGGACGGTCTGCGCCTTGATGGTGATGCCGCGCTCGCGCTCGATATCCATCGAGTCGAGAACCTGATCCTTCATCTCGCGCGTGTCCAGCCCGCCGGTCAACTGAATGAGGCGGTCGGCCAGCGTCGATTTGCCGTGGTCGATATGGGCGACGATCGAAAAATTGCGAATATGGTCAAGTGGTGTGCTCATGCGCGCGATTTAACAGCAAGAAGCGGAATCTCAAAGCGGTTTTCGGATAAGTTCACGTTGAAACAAAAAAACGAACATGGGAAAAAGTCCTGCTATCATGATCGTGACAACAAGTCCCCTTTGCCTTGTGGCCAAAAGGCGATAAATCACCGGCAATATAGACGCATTGTCGCCGCTCATTGCAAGCGGCGCAGCTGGCTTTCATGCAGGAGTTTAGGATGAAGACCGAACCGAACGAAGTCCACAACAGGCCGAAACTGGTCACCGTTTTCGGCGGCTCCGGCTTTGTCGGGCGCGCGGTCGTCGCAAGTCTCACCAAGCGCGGCTATCGCGTGCGCGTTGCCGTGCGCAAGCCGGAAGTTGCCTATTACATGGCTCCGCTCGGCAATGTCGGCCAGATTCAGATGGTGCAGGCCAATGTCCGCAACCGCGCTTCGGTCGAACATGTCGTCAAGGGTTCCGACCATGTCGTGAACCTCGTCGGCATCCTTGCTGAAAGCGGTCGCCAGCGTTTCAACACCGTTCAGGTGCTGGGCGCGAAGAACATCGCCGAAGCCGCCAAGGCCGCAGGCATTCGCATGACGCATCTGTCCTCGCTCGCAGCCGACGTCAATTCGCCATCGGATTACGCACGCACCAAGGGCGAAGGCGAAAACGCCGTTCTTTCCGTTCTGCCGGAAAGCGTCATCCTGCGCCCCTCGATCATTTTCGGCCCTGAAGACCGCTTCTTCAACCGCTTCGCCAACATGGCGCGCTTCTCGCCGTTCCTGCCAGCTATCGGCGGCGGCGAAACGAAGCTCCAGCCGGTCTATGTCGGTGATGTTGCGGAAGCCGTCGCCCGCGCCGTCGATGGCAAGCTGATGCCGGGTGGCGTCTATGAACTCGGCGGCCCGGATGTGCAGCCGTTCAAGAACTGGATGAAGGACATGCTCGGCGTTATCGCCCGCAAGCGCCTCATCATTTCCATGCCTTGGTGGGTTGCCCGTTTGCAGGCATCGATCCTCGGCCTGCTGCCGAACCCGATGCTCACCAACGATCAGGTGACGCTGTTGAAATTCGACAATGTCGTTTCCGAAAAGGCGATCAAGGAAGGCCGCACGCTGGAAGGCATGGGCATCACGCCGGAAGGCGTTGACGCCGTACTGCCATCCTATCTGTGGCGCTACCGCGTTGCCGGCCAGTACACCAAAACCGGTTTTGCGTGAGACATTCCGCTCATCGGAAAATGAACAAGGGGCCGAAAGGCCCCTTTTCTTTTGCCCGATTTTTTATACGCCGAGCTTTGTCTGAATTTGACGACGTTCATCCCCAGACGAGAAGCGCAGCCAACCCCACCGATCCGACGATCAGGCGCCACCAGCCGAACAGCTTGAAGCCGTGGCGGGACACATAGTCAAGCAGATAGCGCACGACGAAAACGCCCGAGATGAAAGCCATTACGAAGCCGACCCCGATCAGCGCACCGTCGTTGAGCGACAGGATATTGCGGCTCTTGTAGAGGTCATAGGCAAAAGCGCCTGCCATGGTCGGCATAGCGAGGAAGAACGAAAACTCCGCCGCCGAGCGCTTGTCGGCCCCCAGCAGAAGCGAGCCGACAATGGTGGAGCCGGAGCGCGACACGCCTGGTATCATGGCCAGGCACTGGATGAAGCCGATGGCGAGGCACATGGGCAGCGGATAATCCATCACATCATGATAGCGCGGACGCAGATTGAGCTGGTCCACCCAGAGCAGGATGAAACCGCCGATGATGAGCATGATGCAGACAAGCATCGGCGTTTCAAACAGCACGCTTTTGATGAAGCCGTGCGCCAGCGCGCCGATGACAGCAGCGGGCAGGAAGGCAACCAGAATGCCGAAGACGAAGCGCCGCGTGCGGGCATCGCGGGGAAAATCGGTCAGGATTTTCAGAAGTTTTGCCGAATAGACAGTCAAGATGGCCAGAATGGCACCAAGCTGGATCAGAACCTCGAAGGTTTTTCCTGTGGATTCAAAACCAAGAAAATGGCCGATCAGCAGCAAATGCCCGGTGGAGGAAACCGGGATAAATTCGGTCAAGCCTTCGATAAGACCGAGAAACGCGGCTTCCAGCAGATTAAAAACATCCATGAAGTCAGCACCTTAGAATATTGGGCACCATGATGGCAGCAAGACCGGGCCGCGATTGCGGTTGCCGAGGCAAAAACGAGCACTTCCAGCGATTGCTTGTCTCACGCAGACATAGCCCTTATAGACTTTATATTCCGTTGAGGCGGCGTCGAATCGCTCGGTAGCAGGAATAGCCTGCTGCATGCGCAAACGCCAGCCGCCGTGCTATCTCCGGACGTTCAATTCAAGCTTCAGTCGAGAGTATCGCGTCGATCATGCTTACGCTTTTTCATCATCCCATGTCTTCGGGTTCGCGCTATGTGCGGCTCATCCTCGGCGAGTATGGCGTTGAAGCGGAGTTGATCGAGGAACGACCGTGGTCACGTCGCAAAGAATTTCTGGCGCTGAACCCGGCGGGCACCCTGCCCGTTCTTCTGGCTGAAAATGACCTTCCGGTCGTCGGCGCGACGGTGATTGCCGAATATCTGGACGAAACCCGTGGCGCCTTGAAACGCAGCCGCCGCCTTCTGCCGGAAAGCCCGATGGAGCGCGCCGAAGTGCGCCGCCTCGTTGACTGGTTTCTGCTGAAATTCGAAAATGAAGTCACACGCCACATCGCGCGCGAACGTGTGTTCAAGCTGCAGATGGCAGCCGAAATGGGCGGTAGCGCGCCGGATTCGACCGCTATCCGCGCCGCCCGCACCAATATCCGCCAGCACATGAAATATATCGACTGGCTGGCCGCGACCCGCGACTGGCTGGGTGGCGCGCATCCAAGCTATGCCGACATGGCTGCGGCAGCATGCATTTCCGTGCTAGACTATCTCGGCGAAATCGAGTGGGGCGAAACCAAAGCAGCGCGTGACTGGTATGCACGCATGAAATCGCGCCCGGCCTTCCGCCCATTACTTTCTGACCGCGTGCGCGGGCTTGCCCCGGTGGCCCATTATGGCGACCTCGACTTCTAGTTCGAAAACCGAAAAGCTGAAGCGCTTCCTGATCGAAGAGGCGAAGGCGGTTGGTTTCGATGCCGTCGCCTTCACCACGCCGGATGCAATTCCGCAAGCGCCCGAACGGCTGCGCCAATATATTGCCGATGGCCACCACGCCGACATGGAATGGATGGAGGAAACCGAGGCGCGCCGCAGCGATCCAAGCGTGCTGTGGCCGGAAGTCCGTTCCATCATGATGCTGGCGATGAATTACGGGCCGGATGCCAACCCGCTCGCCATTCTGGAGCAACAGGATCGCGCGGCCATATCGGTCTACGCGCAAAACCGCGACTATCATGACATCATCAAGGGCAAGCTCAAGCATGTGGCGAGCCGTTTTGCCGCGCGCGCCGGACAGGATGTCAAAGTCTTCGTCGACACCGCGCCCGTCATGGAAAAGCCGCTGGCTGAGGCCGCGGGGCTCGGCTGGCAGGGCAAGCACACCAATCTGGTAAGCCGTGAGCTTGGATCATGGCTGTTCCTCGGCTCCATCTTCACAACGGCGGAAATTCCGCCCGACAAGCCTGACCGCGACCATTGCGGCTCCTGCCGCGCCTGCCTCGACGCTTGTCCGACCAAGGCCTTCCCCTCGCCCTATCGCATCGACGCAAGGCGCTGCATTTCCTATCTCACCATCGAGAACAAGGGGCCGATCCCGCACGAATTCCGCAAGGCGATGGGCAACCGCATCTATGGCTGCGATGACTGCCTTTCCGTCTGCCCTTGGAACAAGTTTGCGCAGGCAACCAGCGAAATGAAGCTGAAAGCCCGCGACGATCTGAAAGCGCTGCGTCTGGCCGACCTGTTGACGCTGGATGATCCCGCGTTCCGCACTTTGTTTTCGGGTTCCCCGGTGAAACGGATCGGGCGCGACCGCTTCCTCCGCAATGTGCTGATCGCCACCGGTAATTCCGGTGATAAAACGCTTCTGCCAGATGTCGAACGACTGCTGGAAGACGAAGCGCCTGTCGTGCGCGGGGCAGCTATATGGGCCTTGAAGCAATTGGCCAATCCCGACCGTGTGGCTGAAATGCAGAAACGTCTGGCCTCATCGGAAGAGGATGCTACGGTGCAAGCAGAGTGGACCACCGCATCGACCCGAAAATCGGAAGCGATTTTCGGAAAACACGATGCGTAGATTCAATGGATTAGAGTGTCCTATGTGCGTCCCAACGGGCGCACGGCGCTCTATGGAGGAAGTTTGATGCGCGTTTTTCTGTTCGGAGCCGGTTATTCTGCCCAAGCCTTTGCTCAAAGGATGACAGGTGAGGCGGAACGCATCGACGGGACAACGCGGCACGAGCAGAAATTCCCGCTCCTTGAAAAGGCGGGCATAAAGCCGATGCTCTTTGACGGTGAAACACCTTCGCCCGACCTTCTGGACCGGCTTGCCCAATCGACCCATGTTGTCGTTTCGATTTCGCCCGGCGAAAGCGGCGACCCGGCGGTCGCCGTTGTAGAAGAAGCGCTTCGTCGCCCCGACAACACCATTCGCTGGATCGGCTATCTGTCGACGGTCGGCGTCTATGGCGACCATCAGGGCCAATGGGTGGACGAGACTGCTCCCTGCAAGCCTGCGTCCCGCCGCAGTCTGGAGCGGGTGGAAGCCGAAGAAGCATGGGGACAATTGAGCGAACGGCACGGAACGCCGCTCGCAATCTTGCGTCTTTCCGGCATTTACGGGCCGGGCCGCAACGCCTTCATTAATCTGGAACGCGGTACTGCACGGCGCATCATCAAAGACAATCAGGTCTTCAACCGCATCCACGTCGATGACATCGCCGGTAGCCTGCGTTTTCTGGCAGGAACCAACACGGGCGGCATCTTCAATATCACCGACAATGAACCAAGCCCACCACAGGATGTCGTCACCTATGCAGCCGAACTGATGGGCGTGACGCCGCCGCCGGAAGTCCCCTTCGCGGAAGCCGACATGACGCCGATGGCGCGCTCCTTCTATGGCGAGAACAAGCGTGTCTCCAACCAGCGCATCAGGGATCTCGGCTATGAATTTGCCTATCCCGACTACGAGACCGCCTTTTCGGCCATGTGGCGCGACGATAGCTGGCACTGATTTGCATTGTTCAGATGCGGCTGTTAAAAATGCATCCGTAATCGAACCGGGACAAAACAGAATGAGCAGCACCGAACTCGCAACCAGATAAGCCGCAACAGCCTTTCCGACCTGTTGCGGCATCTGCCCCGGACCAATTTCCCTTAAAGCGCATCCCGAAAAGTGTGTAACGATTTTCGGATAAGACACGCGTTGTAAAGCAGGCAGATCGCCGCCCGAATTCTTTCTCGAGCGGATGCTTCGTCATGCCTTTTGATAACAAACAAACTCCACGCTGGAGTTACTCCCTGCCATTTGCGCTCGCGCTGATGGCCCCTTTCGACATTCTCGCCTCGCTGGCCATGGACATCTACCTGCCGGTCGTGCCGTCCATGCCCGCCATCCTGCAAACGACACCCGCCATGGTGCAGCTGACGCTCAGCCTCTACATGGTGATGCTGGGTGTCGGGCAACTGCTGTTCGGCCCGTTGTCGGACCGCTTCGGACGCAGGCCCATCTTGCTTGGTGGCGGATTGGTTTTCGCCCTTTCGTCCTTCGCGCTGGCGATTACCGACAATGCCGCGCTATTCGTGGCGCTTCGCTTCGTACAGGCAACGGGCGCCTCGGCGGCACTTGTCGCCACTTTCGCAACGGTGCGCGACGTCTATGCGACACGTCCCGAAGGCGCGACGATCTACGGCCTTTTCAGCGCCATGCTTTCCTTCGTTCCTGCGCTTGGCCCGATTGCCGGTGCACTGATTGCAAAGGGTTTCGGATGGCGGACAATCTTCGCATTGCTGGGCCTGTTCGGTCTCATCGCAACATGGCGCGCCTTGCGCCACTGGCACGAGACACGACCGACCGGCGATGCGCCAAACGCCGGCAGTCTGGGGCGGATCATAAAGGATTTCCGCTTCTGGACCTACACGCTCGGCTTTGCCACGGCGATGGGCACGTTCTTCGTATTCTTTTCTACCGCACCGCGCATTCTGATCGAACGCAGCGGCTTCGGCGAAACAGGATTCAGCCTTGCTTTCGCAAGCGTTGCCGGCGTCATGATCGCCGCCACGCGCATCCTGCCGCGCCAGACGCAGAAATGGGGTGCCCGTACAAGCGTGGCCCTTGGCATGGTCGTGCTCCTTGCCAGCGCACTCCTGCTTCTGGCGGGCGAGACACTGCTGCAACCATCATTCACAAGCCTCATCGTCCCGATGTGGCTTGCCGCTGTCGGGATCGTTCTCACCGCATCGATGACGGCGAATGGTGCGCTTGCAGCTTTTGACGACAATGCGGGCATGGCGGTCGCAGTCTATTTCTGTGTTCAGAGCCTGATCGTCAGTCTCGCAGGAACCGCACTGGTCATTTTCCTGCCTGGCGATACTGCCTGGCCATTGATCACCTTCTGCACCTTCATGCCGTTGCTGGTTCTGGCCATGCTTGCAAGGCTACGAAAGAGCTGAGGGAAATGGCGGTCGGCAGCACAAACTGTCGACCGCCATTGAAGCCCTGCCGTGGACACCGCATAATGCCCGCAATCCGGTTGTCTTGATTCGCAGCCGCAGCCCCTAGAGCGCCGTGCGTCCATATGGACGCACAAAGGATGCTCTAACCGATCGAATCTACGCATCGTACTTTCCGAAAATCGTAATCGATTTTCGGGCCGATGCTGTAGGCAAAACATGGAACTGCCCCATGATCGCAAACAGATTGAAGAAGATCATTCTCGCAGCCTCGCTGGCCGCAATGATCGCGCCCGACTTCGCGCCAATGGCCATGGCGGAAGACATGCCGGCCAAACAGGCTTTCGGCGGTGAAAGGCTTCCTGTGCTGACGCAGCAGCCACAATCCATCGGCTTTTATGCCAAAGGATGCCTTGCCGGGGCGGTGGCATTGCCGACGGACGGACCGAACTGGCAGGTCATGCGCCTTTCGCGCAACCGCCGCTGGGGTCATCCGCGCATGATCGGTCTTCTGGAGAAACTGTCCCGCGATGCAGCACAGGACGGCTGGCCCGGCCTGCTCGTCGGTGACATCTCACAGCCGCGCGGCGGCCCGATGCTCACCGGTCATGCCTCGCATCAGGTCGGCCTCGATGCCGATATCTGGCTGACACCGATGCCGAAAAAGCGGTTTTCCGATGCCGAACGCGAAAGCGTTTCCGCCGTTTCGATGCTGAAACCGGATTCGCTTTATGTGGACCCGAAAAAATGGACCCCCGCCCGCACGGCCCTCATCAAGCATGCCGCAAGCTATCCGGAAGTCGAGCGCATCTTCGTGCATCCGGGCATCAAGAAGCAGCTTTGCGACACAGTGACGGGCGACCGAAGCTGGCTCGGCAAGGTTCGCCCCTATTGGGGGCACTTCTACCATTTCCACGTGCGCCTGACCTGCCAGCCCGGTTCGCCTCAATGCAAGGGACAGCCGAAAGTGGCTGCTGGCGACGGTTGTGACAAGTCGCTCGCCTGGTGGTTCACCGACGAGCCATGGAAGCCCGCAAAGCCGTCGAAGGAACCGCCAAAAAAGCCGCGTCCGGTGATGGTTTCCGATCTGCCGAAGGCCTGTGCCGCCGTCCTCAACGGCCCTGCGCCGAATTCGGTTGCGGATGTCACCTACGGCGTGCAGTAAAGGCTTTTAGCGCTTTTCAGGTCTTTGGCACTTCGCTATAGATTTAAAACGATTTAGAATGCTAATGACAAGGTTATCAACTCGTAAGGTTGCTCATTCATGACGGAACGCCTGCGCATCGCATTGATCGCCCACGACCAGAAGAAGGATGACATGGTCGCCTTCGCCAAAGCGCATGAGCAGGCTTTGGCCCGCTTTGACATCGTGGCGACGGGGACGACCGGCAGCCTCATTCTGGATGCCTGCCCTTCACTCAGCATTCAGCGTGTGAAAAGTGGGCCGCTCGGCGGAGACCAGCAGATCGGCGCGATGATTGCGGAAGGCACGGTGGAAGTGCTCATCTTCTTCATCGATCCGCTGTCCCCGCTTCCGCACGATGTCGATGTGAAGGCGCTGACACGCCTTGGCAGCGTCTACGATATTCCAATGGCGCTCAATCGCGCGACAGCGGAAAAACTGATCAAAGCGCTTGATTAAAGCGCATCCCGAAAAGTGTGAAACGGTTTTCGGAAAAGATGCGCGTAAAAACAAATGATTAGAGCGCGATCTGATCCAATCAGATCGAAACGCGCTCTAATCCTGCACAAGACAGGCTCGCCCGCGGAAGACCACCGCGGGCGGGAGACATGACCAGGGAGAGGGCATGCTGGCGAAGTACAGCATGTCTCCCAAAAGTGGGAACCGGCTTTGGGACAAAAACATGCATGAAAACAAAGAGATAGAGCTGGTCGAACAGGGGTTCCGGTTTCCAGTACTCGTCGGCGATATCGGCGGCACCAATGCCCGCTTTGCTATCTTGGTGGATTCCAATGCAGAGCCGAAGGAATTTCCCGTTCTCCAGACAGCGGATTATGCAACCATCGATGAGGCGATACAGAGCGCCATTCTTGATCACACTTCGATCCGGCCACGCTCCGCAATTCTCGCCGTGGCCGGCCCCGTCGACGGTGACGAAATCGACCTCACCAATTGCGACTGGGTCGTGCGTCCGAAGAAGATGATCGCCGATCTCGGTTTCGAGGACGTGACCGTGCTGAACGATTTCGAGGCGCAGGCGCTTGCCGTCGTGTCTCTCGGCAGCGATCATCTGGAACAGATTGGCGGCAAGCCGGAAGAAGTGATTGCCACCCGCGTCGTACTCGGACCGGGCACGGGGCTTGGCGTTGCCGGTCTTGTCCGCACACGCCATGCATGGGTGCCGGTGCCTGGCGAAGGCGGCCATATCGATATCGGCCCACGCACTGAACGCGATTATCAGGTCTTCCCGCATATCGAGCGCATCGACGGCCGCGTCGCTGGCGAACAGATCCTGTGCGGCCGCGGCCTGCGCAATCTCTATCTTGCCATATGCGCCGCCGACAAGGTGACGCCAACGCTGGAAACACCTGCCGACATCACTTCAACAGGGCTCGATGGCAGCAATGCGCAGGCGGAAGAAACCCTGCATCTGTTCGTCACCTATCTCGGACGCGTTGCAGGCGATCTGGCGCTGATCTTCATGGCGCATGGCGGTGTCTATCTTTCCGGCGGCATTCCGCAGCGCATCCTTTCTGCGCTCAAGTCCGGCGCTTTTCGCGAAGCATTCGAAGACAAAGCCCCGCACAAGGCCATCATGCGCGACATTCCTGTCCGCGTGATCACGCACCAGCTTGCAGCCCTCACAGGGCTTTCCGCCTTTGCGCAGGCCCCCGCCCGTTTCGAAGTTTCGACCGAAGGACGCCGCTGGCGCATTAGAGCATGATTCCGAAAAGTGGGAACCGGTCTTCGGGTAAAATCATGCTCAAACAAAAACTTAGAGCGGGATGATGGTTCAGCTTAAAAACATCCCGCTCTGACCGGCAAAGCTTGAGGATGGTCAAGCCGCACGGATAACGTTATAGAAACGCTGCACTGAAATTGCCGATGGCTTTTTCAGTGCAGCGTTTCCGTATGGGAAGTCGTATTTTTCAACGATAGCCGCCGGACCTGCCGGAGGGCTAAGAGACAAAAAGCGCTTTTGCACGTGAGTCTATTTAAGAAGAAAAACAAGAAGATCGATACGGGCGAAGCCACCCGCGTAATCCGGCGCATGATGTCGGAAAACATCCGCGAATATAAAAAGAACTACATTATCGCCATTCTGGCATCGCTCATCGTCGGCGGATCGAATGGCGCACTGGCCTATATGATGAAGCCGATGATCGACAAGATCTTCTATGAGCAAAATCTCGCTCTGGTCTGGGTCATTTGTGGCACATTGCTGGCCATCTTCGTATTGCGTGGCATTTCCGGCTATATACAGGCTGTGGAACTGGCCAAGATCGGCAACAATCTGGTCGCGCGCTACCAAAAGCGCATTTTCGACCATCTGATGAAGCTCGGTCTCGATTTCTATAACGACACCCGTTCCGGTCATCTGGCAGCGCAGATCAATCAGAACGTTTCCGGCATTCGCGATCTGCTCAACATGACGATTTCGTCGATCGCGCGCGATTTCATCTCGCTCGTCGGTCTCGTCGGCATGATGTTCTACATGGATCCGGTTCTGTCCGTTGCGATTTTCCTGATCGGACCGCCGCTTATTCTCGCCGTTGCCTATATTTCGCGCCGCATTCGCTCTGTCACCCGTGATCTCGTGCATCTCAATTCCCATCTGCTGGGCGCGATGCAGGAATCGATTCAGGGCATTGCCATCGTCAAGGCCTTTACGATGGAAGACCAGTTGCGCGCCAAGATCGGCAAGCTCATCGACCAGTCCGAAGGCCGTAGCAACAAGATCGCCAAGGTCTCCGAGCGCACGACGCCCATTTCCGAAATGCTGGCAGGTTTTGCCGTCTCCGGCGTGCTGGCCTATAGCGGCTACCGCGCCATTCTCGAACAACAACCGCCCGGCGCAACCTTTGCCTTCATCACCGCAATGCTGCTTGCCTATGACCCGGCTCGCCGCCTCGCCCGCCTTCAGGTCGGGCTGGAAAAGGCGCTCGTCAATGCGCGCATGATCTATGAAGTGCTGGATATAGAGCCGCGCCAGCGCGATCTTCCAAACGCTGTGGAACTGAAAGCCGGTCCTGGCGAAATCCGCTTCGAGGATATCTATTTCTCCTATAACGAGACCGCCCCGGTGCTTCACGGCGTCAGCTTCGTCGCCAAGGCGGGAGAAACCACTGCCGTGGTGGGCGCTTCGGGCGCGGGCAAATCGACGCTCATCAATCTTGTCCAGCGCTTCTACGATCTCGACAGCGGCAAGATCCTGTTCGACGGACAGGATATCGCACAGGTCAAGAAACGGTCGCTGCGCCATGCCATCGCCTATGTCTCGCAGCAGCCCTATCTGTTTGAAGGCACCATTGCCGACAATATCCGCTATGGCCGCCCGGACGCGGCGGATGAGGAAATCATCGAGGCGGCGAAACTTGCCCATGCGCATGAATTCATCCTGCAACAGCCGCAGGGCTACGACACGCCGGTCGGCGAAAACGGCGTGACGCTTTCTGGCGGCCAGCGCCAGCGCGTCTCGATCGCTCGCGCCATCGTGCGCAATGCGCCGGTTCTCCTGCTCGACGAAGCGACTTCCGCCCTCGACAACGAATCGGAGAAGCGGGTCCAGCAAGCGCTGGAAGGCATCATGCAGAACCGCACCACAATCGTGATTGCCCATCGGCTTTCCACGGTGGTCAATGCAAATCGCATCGTGGTGATGGAAGCTGGTCGTGTGGTGGAAGAAGGGCGTCACGACGATCTGATCGGCATCCAGAACGGCGTTTATGCCCGCTTTTATCAATTGCAGAGCGGCAACGGCGATATCATCACCGAAAAAACGGCAGAAGAATTGCGGACAGGAGAACCCCGATGAGCGGAGAAACGCAGAACAGCGAAGTGGGCCTCGTCGTCGTCGGCGCTGGCGGACGCATGGGCCAGACATTGATCCGGACCATCCAGACCATCGAAGGCGCGAAACTGGTCGGTGCCATCGAACGCTCCAGCTCTCCACTTCTCGGCAGGGATGCGGGCGAAGTCACCGGCATTGGCCCGCTCGGCGTGACAATCACCGACGATCCGTTACCGGTCTTTGCCAAGGCGCACGGCGTCCTCGACTTCACAAGCCCTGCGGCAAGCGTGGAATTTGCAGGGCTTGCTGCGCAAGCGCGCATCGTGCACGTCATCGGCACGACGGGCTGCTCGGCTGAAGACGACGAGAAAATCCGCGCCGCCGCCCGCCATGCAACCATCGTCAAATCCGGCAATATGAGCCTCGGCGTCAATCTTCTGTCCGTTCTGGTGCAGAAAGCAGCGCAAGCGCTCGATCCTGCGGATTTCGACATCGAAATTCTCGAGATGCACCACAAGCACAAGGTCGATGCACCGTCCGGCACCGCGCTGCTTCTCGGCGAAGCGGCAGCGAAGGGGCGCGACATTGCATTGGCGGAAAACAGCGTGCGCGTGCGTGACGGTTATACCGGCCCGCGCGAAACCGGCTCCATCGGCTTTGCAACATTGCGCGGCGGTTCGGTTATCGGCGATCATTCGGTGATTCTGGCTGGTCCCGGTGAACGCGTCGTTCTTTCCCATCATGCCGAAGACCGGTCGGTGTTCGCACGCGGTGCCATCAAGGCCGCACTCTGGGCCCATGGCAAAAAGCCCGGTCTCTATTCGATGCTCGATGTTCTCGGGCTGAACGACTGATCGTTTCCACCGGAGCGCCGATCCGACCTGTTCAGATCAGCTCTCCAGAGTTTTGTCTTATCGCGCATCTTATCCGAAAACCGCTTCACACTTTTCGGGATGCGCTCTCTAACGGAGCGTCGCATATGTCTCGTACTCTCGTCCTGGTCCGCCACGGTCAAAGCGAGTGGAACCTCAAGAACCTCTTCACCGGATGGCGCGATCCGGGCCTGACCGAACAGGGCCATGCCGAGGCGAAGGCCGCAGGCCAGCGCCTGAAAGCTGCCGGTCTGAAGTTCGACATCGCCTATACGTCTGCGCTGTCGCGTGCGCAGGTGACCTGCCAGCACATTCTGGACCAGCTCGGTCAGTCTGATCTCAAGACGATCCGCGATCAGGCCCTGAACGAGCGCGACTATGGCGATCTGTCCGGCCTCAACAAGGATGATGCCCGCGCCAAGTGGGGCGAGGAACAGGTCCATATCTGGCGCCGTTCCTACGACGTCCCGCCTCCGGGCGGCGAAAGCCTGAAGGATACCGGCGCGCGCGTTTGGCCGTACTATCTGCACACGGTGCAGCCACACGTGCTGCGCGGCGAAACCGTTCTGGTTGCAGCCCACGGCAATTCGCTCCGCGCACTGATCATGGCGCTCGATGGTCTGACACCGGAACAGATTCTCAAGCAGGAACTCAACACCGGTGTTCCGGTCGTTTATCGGCTCAATGCCGATTCGACTGTCGCTTCGAAGGAAATTCTCGAAGCCTGATAGCTGTTTGGCTGTGAATTCGTCGGGCGCGTCAGCGCGCCCGTCCCTCATTTCAACGCGAAAAAAGCATTGGCTGAAAAAAAGCTGGCTGAATGTCGAAAACGCGATTGACAGAGACAGGTCGACCCCTTAGATGGGTCCTCGTCGCCCAGATGGCGGAATTGGTAGACGCACCAGCTTCAGGTGCTGGCGCTCGCAAGGGCGTGGAGGTTCGAGTCCTCTTCTGGGCACCATTTCCAAGTCTTCAGACCACTACCAAGGTCCAGAAGCACCCCAAAAAGCCCGCGCAAGCGGGCTTTTTTGTTTCTGGATTGTCGTCCCGACAGGATCAAGCTTCAAGCCGGTTAATCCGACCAACAGATTTGGCAGTCGATGCAGTTTTCTCCCTCAGAACGCGACGCTTTCTTCGAATTGCTGAAATGGCGGCGCGATGTCCGTCACTTCAGCGATAGAGCCATAGACGGCGGAATCATCGATGCTTTGCACGAAGCGATGGATTATGCTCCCTCCGTCGGCAATGCCCGCCCCTGGCGCGTGATTTCAGTTGAAACTGCTGCAATACGTGCAGCGGTGCACGACAACTTTCTGGAAGCCAACCGGTCGGCCGCACAAATCTATGAAGGCTCGCGCGCGGAGCATTACCGCGATTTGAAACTGGAAGGCATCCGCGTTGCTCCAGTGCAGCTTGCCATTTTTACCGAGACTGCGCCCGTCGAAGGGCAAGGCCTCGGCAGACAATCCATGGCCATTACGCTGGAGCACAGCACGGCGATGGCGGTCCAGAATCTCAATCTGGCGGCAAGATCGCTCGGGCTTGGCGTCGGTATGGTTTCCATTCTCGATCCACATGCAATGGAAACGCTTTTCAAGACTCCGCCCAGCTGGCGCTTCAGCCTCTATCTGTGCATCGGCTGGCCGCTGGCTGATGACGACTCACCCCTGCTGCACCGAAACGGCTGGCAGAAAAACAAAGCGACGATCTGGCATCGTTCCTAGAGCGCAAGAGACGCAAGGCGGCAGAAATACCTCCTGACAGTCCGCATCTATCCTGATCCGCCCCTACCTTGTAAGGTAGGCCCCGCGTGGCGGGCTTTCTGGGAGGAAAATCATGCGACGGATCATTGTTGGAACGTTCCTGAGCCTCGACGGCGTGATGCAGGCGCCGGGTGGGCCGGAGGAGGATCGTACCGGCCAATTCGAATATGGCGGCTGGACAGTGCCCTATTGGGACGATGTGGTTGCCGGAGCCATGGGTGAAAGCTTTTCCAAGCCGTTCGACCTGCTTTTGGGCAGACGCACCTACGATATTTTTGCTGCCCACTGGCCGCATCAGGTAACAGACCCCAACGACCCCGGCTTCGTATCCGGCGAAGGCGAGATCGCCAGAATGTTCAATGATGTAACGAAATATGTCGCGACGCACAGGCCGGAAAGCCTGAACTGGCAGAACAGTGAACTGCTGGGCGACGATATCATCGCCTCATTGAGAGCTATCAAGGCCACGGAAGGCCCTGACCTGTCAGTCTCGGGCAGCAGCGAACTGGTCCATCAGTTACTTGCCAGCGATCTGGTCGATGAGTTGCGGCTGTTGATCTATCCGGTCGTCCTTGGCAAAGGTAAGCGTCTCTTCGACGGGCAATCCGTGCCATCAGCCTTCAAGCTGGTCAGCTCCACCACATCGCCCAGCGGCGTCATCATTGCCAATTATCAGCGTTCAGGCGAACTCAAGACCGGATCTTTTGCGATGGACCACCCATCGGAAGAAGAAATCGAGCGACGTAAGAACCTTTCCTGATTCCAGCCGGGCTTCCCGAACCATTGGAGTAGAGAACCCGCCCCTTCGGCAAGGCTTTGTCAACAGCCCTATGAATTGTGCCTATTGCGCTGATCTCGTAATTGGCGGCACAATCCGACGTCCTTTGCTCTAATTCATTTGCTTACAAATATAATAACGGGGAGCGAATATGCGCCGTAAAGGCTTGCTGGAATTCGGGAGAAACAGAACGCTTTACGGCCTGTTTCTGTTCTGCGCGATCTGCGCCATTGCGGGCAGTCTCATGAGCTATAGTGGCGAGGATTCCGCCTGGCGCTGGCTGCACTATCTGACCAAGCCAACCGCAACCCTGCTGCTGCTCGCCGCCGTCCTTTGCGCCGAACGCCCCAAATCGAAATCCTATGGCTTTGCCGTCGCCTTTGGCCTGGCTTTTGCAGCACTCGGGGACTTTTTCCTGATGTTGCCCGGCGATTATTTCATGGCGGGCCTGATCTGCTTTCTCGTCACCCATTGCGCCTATATCTATGCGCTTTGCCGCCATACGCGCTTTGCCGCGCATAAAGGCGTTTTCGTCCTTTTTGCCATCGCAGCCTTGGCCATCATAGCAGGCCTTTGGTCGTCGCTGCCGACGTCGATGAAAATCCCGGTCGTCATCTATGCCGCAGCGCTCGGCATCATGGCGGCGCAGGCGATGAGCCGCGCGCTCGGCACCGAGCCGGAAACGCCACAGCGCTATGCCGCATGGCTCGCGGCAGCAGGCGGCCTCTTCTTCATGGCAAGCGACACGCTGCTTGCCTATGGACGCTTCAGCCTCGACATTCCGCTGAACGGTCTATGGGTGCTTGCAACCTATTATGCTGCGCAATTCCTCTTTGCCCGCTCGACCGAGGATTTTGCCTATGGCGACTGAAGAACAGGCATTGCAGCTCTCATTCGAGCGCCTGCGTCACGCATGGCTTGAAGACCGCCCGGCCTATGAGCAGCGTCTGGACGACCTGAAGCGCCTGCGCGAGCGGCTCGAAGCAAGACTGGATGAAATGGCGAAGGCCATCAGCGCGGATTTTGGTAATCGCTCGCTGCACGAAACCCTGCTCGGTGAAGCCAGTGTCGTCTTTGCCGAAATCGATGATGCCCTGCACAATCTCAAGCGCTGGATGAAACCGAAACGCCGTAAGGCAGGCTGGAAAATGTGGCCAGCCAAGGCCGAAATCCGTTATGTTCCGCTCGGTGTGGTGGGGATCATCGCGCCGTGGAATTATCCGGTCAATCTGGCCTTGGCGCCGCTTGTCGCGGCGATAGCAGCTGGAAACCACGTTTTCCTGAAACCGTCCGAACACACACCGCGCACAGCCGAATTCCTGCAAAGCATGCTTGCCGATGTGTTCCCGGAGGATCGTGTTACCGTGGCGCTTGGCGATGCTTCCCTGTCAGCGCAATTTGCATCACTGCCATTCGACCATCTCTTTTTCACCGGCTCCACTGCTGTCGGGCGCAAGATCATGGCGGCGGCGGCACCAAACCTGACCCCGGTGACGCTTGAGCTTGGCGGCAAGTCACCTGCCATCGTCAGCGAAAACGCCAATCTAAAACGCGCCGCCCGAGCGATCGCGACAGGAAAATTCTTCAACGCGGGGCAGACCTGCATCGCACCTGACTATGTTCTGATCCATCACAGCAAGCGCGACGAATTCGTGAACCTTCTGCGTGCCGAAATGCAGGCACGTTACGGCAGCGCATCAGCGGAAAAAGACCGCACGACGATCATCAACGATGCTCAGGAAGCGCGACTGTCGGAACTCCTGGCCGATGCCGCAAACAGGAGCGAGGTCGTCATTGAGCTTCCGGCAGGCTCCGAACAGCCGCGATCAACGGCGCCTGCGCTCGTGCTGGAACCTGACGCCGACAGCACGATCATGCGAGAGGAGATTTTCGGCCCGCTTCTGCCAATCGTCAGCTATCGCCTGCTCGACGATGCAATCGGCTTTGTTCTCAAGCTTGACCGCCCGCTGGCGCTTTACTGCTTCAGCGATAACACTGCAGAAATTGAAATGATGCTCAGCCGTATCGTTGCGGGCGGCGTCTGCGTCAACGACACGCTCTACCATTTCGCCTGCAGCAGCCTGCCATTCGGCGGGGTGGGTGCAAGCGGTATGGGCCAGTATCATGGCCATGACGGTTTTTTGACCTTTTCCAAGGCAATGCCCGTCCTGACCAAATATGCCCCGGCTCCGAGCGACCTCATCAAGCCGCCCTATACCGGCCTCACTGACAGGCTGATCCGTTTCATTGCAAGATGAGGTTGGGAACTATGCCAACATCCTCCGCGTTCGGATATTGAGATCGCCTGATTGTGTAGGGAATTGCTATTCAAACAGAGATACAATCTGACTATATAAAGACTGATCGCCGGTTCATTTCTCCGGCATAGTCATAGTCTTTCAGAACAGAATACCTGACAGGTGAAAAACGGGTGCTGAAAAAGAAAGAACCAAACCGGATATCGAAGTCCATCCTGACTGCTATCCGGAACAGGCCGGGTTTCAGGCCGCTCAACGCCAATATTACCGGCGGTGATATCGTCATTGCATCCTACAATGTCCACAAATGCATCGGTATCGACAAACAGTTCAACCCGCAGCGAACGGCTGAAGTCATCAGTGAAATCGACGCGGATGTGATTGCCCTGCAGGAAGCCGACAGGCGTTTCGGCGAGCGTTCCGGCCTGCTTGATCTCGGCCTGCTTGAGCGCCGCCATGGGCTCGTCCCGGTCCCCATTACCGCGACAATGCCCAAGGGCCACGGCTGGCACGGCAATGTGCTTCTGTTTCGTGAAGGCGTGGTGCGCAATGTGCAGCAGCTCAAGCTTCCCGGTGTTGAACCGCGCGGCGCTCTGGTTGCGGACCTACAGTTTCCGGCAGGCCCCCTGCGCGTGATCGCCGCGCATCTTGGTCTTCTGAAACGCTCCCGTGAGCAGCAGGCCGAAAGTATTCTTACTGCCTTGCAGGAGGCCGATACGGTGCCGACCCTGCTCATCGGCGACCTCAACGAATGGCGCATCGGCAAGCGCTCGTCGCTCGCTGCCCTCATGCCGACATTCAACCATGTCGCCACAGCAGTCCCGAGTTTCCCGTCGCGGTTCCCGGTTTTTGCGCTGGATCGCGTGCTCGGAGCACCGCACAATCTCGTCACATCGGTTGAAGTGCACAACACGCCACTGGCGCGCCTGGCATCCGATCACCTGCCCATCAAGGCGCATCTTGACCTCAAATCGGCAACGAACCTGCTGGAAGAATTCAGCCCGGAAATATTCACGAGCAGGACGGGATAATTCTCAGAGATACGGCGAACCCAGCCATATAATCCGGTCCAGCAGACGCTCCAGAAATGGCCTGTTCTTGAGACGCGCAAGATTGACCTCGCGGCTACCCTCGATCACCTTGCCGATGCGTTCTTCCACCTGACGCGCCACGTCGCGGTCGAGAATTTCAAGATCGACCTCGAAATTCAGTCGCAGCGAGCGCGGATCAATATTGGACGATCCGACATAAGACCAAGCACCGTCGATGGTCATCAGTTTCGAATGATTGAAAGCGCCGCCTGCCCGCCAGATGCGGCAACCATCCTTCAACAGCTGGTCGAACTGCGCGCGCATGGCGCGATCCACCAGCTTCAGATTGTTGACGCCCGGCACGACGATATCGACTGACACGCCGCGCCGCGCCGCCGTCACCAGCGCGCTGATCAGTTCACGGTCCGGCAGAAGATAAGGCGTCATGATGAGAATATGCTGCTCGGCAATCGAGAAAGCGCCCATCATCATGCGCTGGTTGGTTTCCACATTCTTGTCGGGGCCTGACCCGACGACACGCACCAGCGTTCCCGTTCCCGGCGGGTTTTCCGGCGGCGCTATCTTCCATGCCTCGCCGGTCAGAAGTTCGCCGGTCGCAAAGCGCCAGTCTTCGGATGCAATATGGAAGAGATCGGCAATCGCCGGGCCTTCAAGCTTGAAATGCGTATCGAAGGCAACCGCTTTGCCCGCGATCGCACGCACGAAACCCGCTCTGATATTCATGCCGCCGGTAAAGGCGATCTTGCCGTCAACAATGAGAATTTTGCGGTGGGTGCGCAGGTTCGCATAAGGCAGGCGCAACCCGATGATGATGTTGCCGTTGAACACATCGACGGCAACACCCTTGTCCTTCAAAAGCTTCACGATGCTCGGAAAGGAATAGCGCGCGCCGACAGCGTCGACCAGCACCCGCACTTCCACACCGCGCTTGACCGCATCACCCAGAGCATCGGCAAATTTTTCGCCAATGGCGTCCCGGTCGAAAATATAGGTTTCCAGCATGATGCTGCGCTCGGCTCTGCTTATCGCGTCGAGCATAGCGGCGTAGGCTTCGTCCCCCGTTTCCAGCATCTCGATGCTGTTGCCGCTGGTGAAATCATAGAGGCTGACGGCATCGCCCAATATCTTCATCGCCCCGAACTGGCGTCCGAAGGCGGCGCGCACGAGGTCGTTCGTCGTATCGAAATGCGACAGGTGATAGAGCGCGATCTTGCCCATATTGGCGCGCTGGTGGGTGAGCGTCGACCGCCGGATACGGTTCACGCCCGCAATGGCATAGACCACCGCCCCGACGATGGGCGACAGCACGATCACGCCTACCCAGCCGATGGCCGTGCGTACCTCGTCCTTCGTCATCGTCGCGTGAATGGCGGCAATCGCGCCCAGAACGCCCGACAGAACGAACAGGATATGCGGCCAGTAGTGGGAAACGAGATCGAACATCACATGAACTTTAAGCGGAAAACGACTGCAATAGCAAAGAGATATAATGCGCGGTCGAGCGAACGAACAGAGTAGACAACGATGATCCCACCCGCCTCGCACAAAAGCTGGTCAAATCCCGGACATGCCTTATATTGTTCCCGAGGCATGACAATTTGAGGGACGTCTCATGGCAACAGCTCATAATGATTTCGACCGCCCGACCTTTCCAAAGGAACTTTCCAGCAAATGGGGGTGGTTCGTCGCCCTTGGGGTCGCACTGCTGATCCTCGGAGGCATCGCCTTCGGTAATCTCGTTCTGGCCACCGTAGTCTCGGTCTACTATGTCGGCCTGATGATGCTGATTGGCGGCGTCATCGAGATCATTCACGCCTTCGGCGTCAAAACATGGGGCAGCTTCTTCTTCTGGCTCCTGAGCGGCCTGCTCTACACGGCAGCCGGTATCGTCGCCTTCATCAATCCGGTGCTGGCGGCTGGCGTGATGACCTTCCTTCTGGCGGCAGCTCTTCTCGGCTCCGGCGCTTTCCGCATCTGGCTCGGCTTCAAATCGAAACCGTCCGCCGGTTGGGGCTGGATCGTCGCAGCCGGTGTCATCACCATGCTGCTCGGTCTCATCATCGCCATGCAATGGCCGGTCAACAGCCTGTTCATTCTTGGTCTTTTCCTGGCGATAGACCTGATCTTCCAGGGCTGGTCCTTTATTGCCTTCGGCCTTGGCATCAAGAGCCGATAAACATCACAGATCACTGGCAAAGCGGCGCGCACTGCGCCGCTTTTTCATTTGAACTCGACCTTTCGGCCAAGTCCTGCTAGATGCTCCCCAACATCTTCGCGGCGCGCTTTCACGCGCAGCCCAACGTTTCGCCATCACGAGTTTCTTCATGCCCGCTGACCATCCCGTTTCCAAGCGCCGCACATTCGCGATCATCGCGCACCCGGACGCCGGTAAGACCACGCTGACCGAAAAGCTGCTGCTGTTCGGCGGCGCCATCCAGCTCGCCGGTGAGGTGAAGGCCAAGAAGGACCGCATCCAGACCCGGTCGGACTGGATGAACATCGAACGCGACCGCGGCATCTCGGTCGTCACCTCGGTGATGACCTTCGAATACAAGGATTGCATCTTCAACCTGCTCGATACACCGGGCCACGAAGACTTCGCAGACGACACCTACCGCACGCTGACTGCTGTGGATTCCGCCGTCATGGTCATTGACGCCGCCAAGGGTATTGAGCCGCGCACGCTGAAGCTGTTCGAAGTCTGTCGTATGCGCGACATTCCCATCGTCACTTTCGTCAACAAGATGGACCGCGAAGCGCGCGACCCGCTCGAAATCCTCGATGAGATCGAAGAAAAGCTGGCACTCGACACGGCCCCGATCACCTGGCCTATCGGCTCAGGCAAGAGCTTTGCAGGCACCTTCGACCTGCATAACGACACGATGCGTCGTCAGGACAATGAAGAGCAGCCAACCAAGGTCAGCGGCCCGGAAGAAGCCGCCGCACTGCTGCCTGAAAACGAACGCGAGGCATGGCTCGAAGGCGTGGAACTGGCACGCGGCGTCTGCCGTCCGTTCGACCTCGCCTCCTTCCGCGAAGGTCATATGACGCCGGTTTATTTCGGTTCGGCGCTGAAGAATTACGGCGTGCGCGACCTCATCGAAGCTTTCTGCGATTTCGGCCCCTCACCCCGCGACCAGCAGGCCGACACGCGCATGGTTGGCTCCACCGAAGACAAGATGACCGGTTTCGTGTTCAAGATTCAGGCCAATATGGACCCGAACCACCGCGACCGCATCGCATTCCTGCGCGTCTGCTCGGGCAAGCTGTCGCGCGGCATGAAGGCAAAGCTGGTGCGCACCGGCAAGCCAATGAGCCTGTCTGCGCCGCAATTCTTCTTCGCACGTTCGCGCCAGATTGCCGACGAAGCCTTTGCGGGCGACGTGGTCGGCATTCCGAACCACGGCACGCTGCGCATCGGCGACACGCTGACCGAGGGTGAAGATATCCTGTTCCGTGGCGTGCCGAACTTCGCGCCGGAAATCCTGCGCCGCGTGCGTCTGGACGACGCCATGAAAGCCAAGAAGCTGCGTGAAGCGCTGCAGCAGATGGCCGAAGAAGGCGTCGTACAGCTCTTCGTGCCTGATGACGGTTCTCCAGCCATTGTCGGCGTCGTCGGCGCTCTTCAGATCGACGTTCTGACCGAACGCCTGAAAGTGGAATATTCGCTGCCGGTCGGCTTTGAAATGTCGCGCTTCTCGGTCTGCCGGTGGATTACGGCAGATGATCCGGCCGAACTCGACCGTTTCATCGCCTCGCATCGTGCCGATATCGCCCACGACCTCGATCACGATCCGGTCTTCCTTGCCCAGAACGGCTTCTCTCTCAATTACGAAGCCGAACGCTGGAAGGATATTCGCTTTGCCACCGTCAAGGACTATCAGGTCCGCGACAAGGCCTGATACGGTAAGGTGATATGACCGATCCTGTTCTGGCTGCTCTCGATTTGCCCGATGCACTGCTGCATCGGCTTACCGGTTATAGCAGCCAGCAGGATGAGCTTGGCCGCTCGACCGCCAATGTCCTGCTTCTCGATCATGACGAACATGAACCGCTCGTTCTGAAAATCGAACCGGCAAGTACCGTCAGCGAACTTGCCGGTGAAGGCGCCCGGCTCGAATGGCTCGCAACGCAGGGATTGCCTTGCCCCAAGGTCGTTACGTACGAGACGCAGGCCGACCGCCACTTTCTTTTGATGACGCGCCTTGCCGGATCGGACCTCGCCTCATCTGTCGGCACTCTCCCGGCGGACCGCATCGTCTCCATTCTCGCGAAAGCCTTGAAGGCGCTGCACAGCGTCGATCCCGCCGCTTGTCCCTTCGACCACCGGCTGGACCGTCGCATTGAAGACGCGCGCAAGCGGGTCGAAGCCGGTGCCGTCGATGAAGATGATTTCGATGACGAGCGCGAAGGCCGCAGCGCCAAAGACCTGTTCACCGAACTTTGCCGCCTGAAACCGTCACAGGAAGATGTGGTCGTGACTCACGGCGATGCTTGCTTGCCAAATTTCATGGCCAGCGAATGTGCATTCACAGGCTTTATCGACTGCGGCAGGCTCGGCCGTGCAGACCGCTATCAGGATCTTGCACTAGCCTGCTGGAGCATTCGCTACAATCTGGGCGACGAATGGGTACAGCCTTTTCTCGACATTTATGGCGGCCCGGCAATCGACGAAACGAAAATTGCCTATTACCGTTTGCTGGACGAGTTTTTCTAAACCGGCATCGCTCAAGAACGCTTAGCCTTTCGTTTCCAAAAGCCGCTCAGCAATCTTCTCCGCCAGTTTTTCAGCCACTTGTTCCTTGCTCATTTCCGGCCATTCCTCGATGCCGGAACGGCTTAGAATGCGGACATGATTGCGGTCGCCACCCATGACGCTGCTGCCATCCGGCGCATGCGAAACATCGTTGGCGACGATCCAGTCCGCGCCTTTCTTCTCAAGCTTGGCTCTCGCGTTTCCGGCCACGTCCTGCGTTTCAGCCGCAAAGCCCACCACAAGACCGGGGCGCTTGTCGCTATGACCGACGCCGGCCAGAATGTCAGGGTTTTCGACCATGGCAAGCGTCGGCGCGCTTTCACCGGGTTTCTTCTTGATCTTCTGTCCGGCTTCATTGGCCGTGCGCCAGTCGGCAACCGCTGCAACCATAATTGCCGCATCGGCAGGAAGATGCCGCTCCACAGCAGCCTTCATTTCACGCGCCGTCTCGACATGAATGACATCGACGCCTTCGGGGTCAGGAATGGTGACCGGGCCGGACACCAGATGCACCGTCGCGCCGAGCCGCGCCAGCGCCGCCGCAATAGCGTGGCCCTGCTTGCCCGACGAACGGTTGGCAATGTAGCGCACCGGATCAATTGGCTCGTGCGTCGGGCCGGACGTCATGACAATGGTTTTGCCTGCAAGCGGCTTTGCCTGCGGAGCAAGCAGGTTCTCGATCGCCGCGACAATCGCCAACGGCTCGCTCATACGTCCGGTTCCGGCTTCACCGCTTTCCGCCATCTCCCCTCTCTCCGGGCCGATGAAGCGAACGCCGTCTTTTTCAAGCGTCAGGCGGTTGCGTCTGGTCGCGGGATTCTCCCACATGGCCGGGTTCATGGCAGGCGCAACAAGCACTGGAACTTTGCGAGCAAGCAGCACCGCACTGGCCAGATCATCGGCAAGCCCGTTCGCCATCTTCGCCATCAGGTCCGCAGTCGCAGGCGCGACGACGATCAGGTCCGCATCGCGGGCAAGCCGGATATGCCCGACATCCTGCTCGTCCTCACGCGAGAACAGATCGGTGAAGACATGATCGGCAGAAACTGCGCCAATGGTCAGCGGTGTCACGAATTGCTGCGCTGCAGCCGTCATCAACGGGCGCACATGCGCGCCACGTTCGCGCAGACGGCGGATGAGGTCCGGCGTCTTATAGGCGGCAATGCCACCACCGATAATGAGAAGAATGCGCTTCCCGGCCAGCGACGCACCCGCGCCGGGAGACACTGCAACAGCCTGTGGAGCTATATCCTGCCCGGCCAGCAGAATGCGTGCTTCCTCTTCCATGGAGCGCCCGTTCTGCGCTGCCCTGATACGCAGCCGTTCCTTGGCGTCATCATCGAGATTACGGATGGTAATGCTGGCCATTTGATTGCACCCGCTTGTTACAAGTGCAATCATTGAAATCACTTTAGAAGGTAGATGTCACCTTAAAAGTGATCCTACAGCCAAATATAAAGCTTAATCGCTATCGCTGCGAGTGAGACCGCAATCACCACCTGCGCGATGCGACCCCAACGTGAGTGGCGCGCTTCAGCCCGGCCGATAGCTTCTGCCGTCGCTTCGTCAAAGCGCAATCCGTTCGCAGCCATATCGTCCAGAGCAACGGAAACACGTTCCACACGCGCAACAAGTTCCGGTGTCTTACGCGTGAAATGCAGCAGCGAATAAGCGCTGTCCTTCGCATCGGCAAGCATACCTTGCGGTCCGAGATTCCTGGCGATCCAGTCGCCCACCACCGGTTCCGCAGCCTTCCACATGTTGAAATGCGGATCGAGCGTGCGCGACACACCTTCGACCACAACCATGGTTTTCTGAAGCATCAGGAGTTCCGGTCGGGTCTCCATGTCGAAAAGCTCGGTTACTTCGAACAGCAGCGTGAGCAGCTTGGCCATGGAAATGGTTTCCGCCGGCTGACCGTGGATCGGCTCGCCAATGGCGCGGATAGCCTGCGCAAAGCTCGCCACATCATGCGTATGCGGCACGTAGCCTGCTTCGAAATGCACTTCCGCCACGCGCATATAATCACGCGTGATGAAGCCATAGAGAATTTCGGCAAGGAAACGCCGCTGCTGCTTGTTGAGCCGCCCGGTGATGCCAAAATCGACCGCAACGATAATGCCTTGCGGATCAACGAACAGATTGCCCGGATGCATGTCGGCATGGAAAAAGCCATCGCGCAGCGTATGGCGCAGGAAAGACTGGATCAGCGTTTCGGCCAGTTTCTTGAGATCAAAACCGGCAGCGGCCAGCGCCGAAATATCCGACATCTTGGTGCCGTCGATCCATTCGAGCGTCAGCACATCGCGACCGGTGCGCTCCCAGTCCACCTGTGGAACGCGGAACCCCGCATCGCCCTTGATATTCTCGGCGATCTCGGACAGCGCTGCCGCTTCAAGACGCAGATCCATCTCGATGCGGGTTGTCTGTTGCAGCGTCTCGACAACCTGAACCGGGCGCAGGCGGCGCGTAAACGGAACATGACGCTCCTGCATGCGCGCGACCATGTAGAAACCTTCAAGGTCGCGGACGAAACGCTGGCGCACGCCCGGACGAATGACCTTGACCGCAACCTTCTGGCGCGTTCCGTCTTTCATGATTTCAGCTGGGTGAACCTGCGCCATCGACGCCGCTGCTATCGGCGCATCGAAATGCAGGTAAAGATCATCGATCTTGCGGCCAAGCGAACCTTCGATAGCAGCAACCGCGTCGACCTGCGGGAAGAAGTCGAGCCTGTCCTGCAAAAGTTCGAGATCGGCAGCGACATCGCGCCCGACAATATCGGGCCGTGTTGCCAGAAACTGGCCGAGCTTCACATAGGACGGACCAAGCTTGTTCATGGCCCGCGACATACGTTCGGAACGCTGCATGTGACGTGCGCGCGGACGCGCCAGAAGACCGGCAATCTTGTGCCCGAATGCCGGAAGGCCAGAGAGCCCTTCCACCGGCAAGGCGCTGATAACGCCTTCACGTGTCAAAACCCATCCGGCCCGCATCAGCCGGAAAGCGGCGGATAGATTACTCATGCCCCGATGCCCCGTTCCTGACCCCAACTCATCACAGGCACAATCAAAGCTTCCAGCCGGAATGCAGCGCGGCAATGCCGCCAGTGAAATTGCGATAGCTCACGCGCTCGAAACCAGCCTTCTCGATCATCGCGGCAAAATCCTGCTGCTTGGGGAATTTGCGGATCGATTCGACCAGATAGCTGTAGGAATCGGCATCGCCGGTAATCATCTTGCCGATACGCGGAATGGCGTGGAACGACCACTGGTCGTAAACCTTGTCGAGAACCGGCAGTTCAACCTCGGAGAATTCGAGGCAAAGGAAACGACCGCCCGGCTTCAACACGCGATAAGCTTCGGACAGCGCCTTGTCGATATGTGGAACATTGCGAATGCCGAACGAAATCGTGTAAGCATCGAAGCTCGCATCTTCAAATGGCAGCTCTTCGGCACTGGCTTCAACAAATTCGAGATTGTCGGCAAGGCCCTTCTTGATCGCCCGTTCACGACCGACGCCGAGCATCGAGCCATTGATATCAAGAATGGTGACATGGGCCTGACGACCGGAAGCCTCCACAATGCGGAAAGCAATATCGCCGGTGCCGCCTGCAACGTCGAGCGAGGTCCAGCCGGGGCGCTTCGATGGTGCCAGCCATGCGATCATCGCATCTTTCCAGACGCGGTGCATACCCGCCGACATGAGATCGTTCATCACGTCGTACTTGCTGGCGACCTTATGGAAAACGTCGTTGACCAGACCCTGCTTTTCGCTTTCGTCGACCGCCTTGAAGCCGAATGAATGCTCCATGCCACCTTGTGCGCCCACGCGGTCCGCATTGCCGTTCTGCTGGCTCATAGCTCATCCTGCTTTTGAATATTAAGACGAAAACGATTTCCGTAATGCATATAAAGCTTGTGCCAGACGATACAAGCAGAGACCGTCCTCCACTACCCCTTTTGTGATCCGGCACTTGTGAACTGTCTTGCGTTAGCGTTTAAAAATGGCCAAAGAGACATAAAACTGTGTGTGCGCGCTTGGCCCGGCGTTTTCTCCGGCGCAAACTGCCGCTAAAGTCAAAAAGATAACAAGAAAAGTGGAAAGATCATGGGCGTTACAGTCGTCAGCCATCCGCTTGTCCAGCACAAGCTCACCATCATGCGCAAGAAGGAAACGTCCACAGCCAGCTTTCGGCGGCTGCTGAAGGAAATATCGCTGTTGCTCTGCTATGAAGTGACACGCGATCTCGAACTGACCACCATGCCGATCGAAACCCCGTTGATGCCAATGGACGCGCCGGTCCTTGAAGGCAAGAAGCTTGTCTTCGCCTCGATCCTGCGCGCAGGCAATGGCCTTCTCGAAGGCATGCTCGATCTGGTACCCGCCGCGCGCGTCGCCCATATCGGCCTTTATCGTGATCACGATACGCTGCAGCCGGTCGAATATTACTTCAAGGCGCCGGAAGACATCGTCAACCGCCTCATCATCGTGGTCGACCCGATGCTGGCCACCGGGCACTCGGCAATCGCAGCCATCGATAAGCTGAAGGAACGCGGCGCGACCAATATCCGCTTCCTCTGTCTGCTGGCGGCACCGGAAGGCATCAAGCGCTTTACCGAAGCCCACCCGGATGTCGACGTGTTCACGGCCTCCATCGACGAACGTCTCGATGAAAAGGGCTATATCGTTCCCGGTCTCGGCGATGCCGGCGACCGTATGTACGGTACGAAGTAAGCATTAACCCGCACCTGCTAATGTGCCTGGAAACGGGGGCAGCATGGCGCGGGTTTTTACGATCCTTCTGGTATTTGCGGGACTGGCAATTGCCTTCCCGCTTCTGTTTGAAAAATTCGGGCAACAGCCTAAAGCCGGTTCAAACACATCCGCGACAGCTTCGACTGCTCCTTCGCAAAACCCCGCCGCCTATAGCGGACGCCGCACGCAGATCACACCGGACAGTCGTGGCCATTTCATCACGGACATAAAAATTGCCGGGCAATCCCTTCGTGCAATGGTGGACACGGGGGCGAGCGTGGTTGCGATCAACGCAAACGCTGCACGACGCATCGGCCTGTCGCTCAAACCCGATGATTTCAAATATCGCGTCTCGACCGCCAATGGCGAAACCCTTGCTGCATCCGCCATCCTGCCCAGCATCGAAATCGGACGCATTCGAGTAGAGGATGTGGAGGCCATGGTTCTGCGTGACGATGCCTTGTCCGACACACTTCTCGGCATGAGCTTTCTGAAACGTCTGCGTCACTATGAAGTTTCAAACGGCGTACTCGTGCTGACGCAATGATGTGATACCGTACTTCCGATATGGATCGAAAGTGGCTAAACCCCACTGACCACCGACGCCCAAATACCAATGGAAGCCAGCCATGACACCGGACCAGCGCCTGACCGAGCTCGAAATTCGCGTAGCCGAACAGGAAAAGACAATCGACGAGTTGTCATCCGTTCTGGCCGAACAATGGAAAACCATAGACCGGCTTTCCAAGAAGCTCGGCGCCTTGACCGACCGCTTTCTGGAACTGGAAGAACAGACTGCTCCGGACGTACCGGTCACCAAACCACCGCACTGGTAACACCATGCTTCAGATTGCCTCCCTCGCCGACCGCCCCGATCTCGTGCCCATTTGTGCCGCGTGGAACCATGCGGAATGGGGCGAATTTAGCGGCTCCACCCTCGAACAGACCGTCAAGGCTTTTAACGACATCTCCCGCGAAGACGATGGGCAGATAGCGCGAGTTGCCCTCTGGAACGAACAACCCGCCGGTCTTGCCCTTCTGATCCACAACGATCTGGAAACACATCCACATCTGAAGCCATGGGTGGCAAGTGTGTTCGTCGCGCCTGACTATCGCAGTAAAGGCATTGCCAAAGGTTTGGTTGGCGCCATCGAGGATGCCGCGCGGGAACTCGGCTATGCGGAAGCTTATCTTTACACAGACAAGCCCGACCTTTACCGCCAGATCGGCTGGAGCGATTTCGAGCATCTGGAAGGCGACTATGCCGGGATGCTGATCATGAAAAAGAAAATCGCGCGGTAAGGACCGCGCGATCTGTTGATTACAGCCCGCTTATTGTGCCAGCGGGATCGGGCAGCTCACGCCAGTGCCGCGCAATCCGCAATAACCATTCGGGTTCTTCGCCAGATATTGCTGGTGATAGTCCTCGGCATAATAGAGCTCCGGCGCATCCTCGATTTCCGTGGTGATCGGACCGAGACCACGACCGGCAAGCGCCTGCGAATAGGCTTCCCGGCTCTTTTCCGCCACATCACGATCTGCCTTGTCGAAAGTATAGATGACTGAACGATAGGTCGTACCGATATCGTTGCCCTGCCGCATGCCCTGCGTCGGATCATGCTCCTCCCAGAAAAGGGTCAGCAGCTCATCGAGGCTCACGACCTTCGGATCGTAGACAACCAGCACAACTTCCGCATGGCCGGTCAGCCCCGTGCAGGTTTCCTCATAGGTGGGGTTGGGCGTGACCCCGCCCGCATAACCGACAGCCGTTACATATACGCCTGGCACCTGCCAGAACAGGCGCTCGGCACCCCAGAAGCAGCCCATTCCGAACAGAACCTGCTTATAGCCTTCCGGCCATGGTTCTTTCAGCGGGCGACTATTGACGAAGTGGGTCGCAGATGTCGGGATCGGTTGCGCGCGTCCCGGCAAAGCTTCATCCGTCGAAGGCATCAGCGTCTTCTTGCGATAGCTGTCCAAGAAACTCATGGTATCCACCTCCTGATTATCGAGCGGTGAAGCGTCCCAGAGGGCGCTCCCGACGATGACCGATTGCATAGAATAAAAGGGCGAGAATGCCGAAAAGAAGCCAACCCGGTCGCTCAAGCAAAGGGATGCAGACGGCATTCCAAGCTCCTGCCCCTATATAGTGTGTCACGAACGTTTCTACATCGGCCAATGTCTCGGGTGCGTTGCGCGACCACATGGAAAAAAGCGGCTTCGCTATGAACTGCGACGCGCCGACGGAACGCGCGCCGTCAAGGACCGCGAAAATCACCGCCAAAGCCAGAAAAACAACCGCAAAACTACGCAATACAAATCGGATCACGATTCTCTGCCCCGGATTTCCTACCTTGATTTCGACGCCGGTTTTCTGACCGGTCTCCCGAAGATTTGTCTTTTTGATGTTGCTAAAGCATAGCACACAGAACCCGTCAGGCTCAAAGCCAAGCTGGAACACTATTGCACGATTAAAATAAAATATAATAATTTCAGACAGTTATATCGTTGATATCACTCTTTACACAGGCTCTGCGATTTAGACGCAAAAACTTGCAAATAGCTGTTGAACATATGCATTTTCTGGCTATATTCGCGCCGCACCCGCTAGTTGGCGATTAACCAGCGCCTGTTTCGAAAAGCGGTGTCACGTTTGCAGTCAGTTTTCACCGTGAGACACGGTTTCCCGACAGCAAGGCAGACGGAGAGGTGGCCGAGTGGTTGAAGGCGCACGCCTGGAACGCGTGTATACGGGAAACCGTATCGAGGGTTCGAATCCCTCTCTCTCCGCCATTTTATTTTCCCCACAACAGACGCGAGTTACCTCTTTCAAGACGGTAAACCGGTTACGGCATCCGCAACTCAGGCAATAAAACAGCCGGAGGTTTGGACCTCCGGCTGTGATTTTTAGTTCAGGCCTTCTTCCTTGAATGCCTTCTGCACGTTCGGGCGGGCCAGCACACGTTCGCGCAGTTTCAGCGCCTTGGGATAGGCGCTCAAATCGAGCTTTTGACCAACGCCCCAACCGATGATCACCGACGCATAGGCATCTGGTTGAGTGAAGTCATCGCCAAGCCAGTAGGCGTTCTTGTCCGACAGCATGGCTTCGAGCTGACCCAGACGACGATTGATGTTGGCGATGACGCCAGCCCTCGCTTCCTCGCTCAGGTTGGGCGCGAACAGGCCGCTAAAGGCCGCATGCAAATCCGAACAGAAGCCCAACGCTTCCTGCAGGCGTGCGCGTTCGATTGAACCATAGGCGGGCTTGAATGCTGCAACATCGGAATGATCACCGATATATTGGAGAATTGCCGCATTCTGCGTGATGACAGTGCCGGGCTTCACTTCCAGCGCCGGGACCGCACCGCGCGGATTGACTGCGAAATAATCGCCACCGTCCGCTGTCTTCTTGGCCTTGAGATCCACGGCCTCCAGCTCATAAGGCAGGCCCGCCTCGCTCAGAATGATGTGGGGTGCGAGCGAACAAGCGCCGACCTTGTAGTAAAGCTTCATAAAAATCTCCCATCAGTTTCGATGAAAGACCTCTATCAATTCTGGTGCGCCCCGCAAGGAATTGGGGATCACAATTCCTTGTGTAATTGCATTGGAGCGTTTTTCGATCAGACTGAATCAGATCGGCGCTCTAGCGGTTTGTTTTGACGAGCAATTTATCAGAAAAGCGATGCGATCCGCGCAGGCTTCGAAGACTGCATTCGTGTCACCACAACCATCTTGTTGAACTCGCCGCGCTTGAAGGCGCGCAGGAAGCGCGGATAGTCCTTGAACACGACACAACCATTGGAATCGCCACGGCGCCCCAGCATGAAAGTATGCGCCAGAAGGCCATCGCGATTATAGCGGTTGTTGCCGTCGACAGGCGTGAGGCGGATCGCCTCGACGCCATGGAACAAGGCCTCGCGCATGCGCAGATCATAGGTATGTGGCGGCGTTGGCCCGCGGTTTTTCTGGTTCACATAACGCGGATTGTCGCGCATCGGACCGAGGCCGGAATGGGCTTCAAGGCGCTCACCGCTCGGCAGGTAAACAGTGGCTGCAGAAATATCGTAGATGGCAACCTTGCTGCGTGCAGCCTGATTGAGAAGCGGGCTGAACAGGCCGGGACGCGGTTCTTCGGTTGCACCGCTTTCCGGCGCATAAGCGAGCTCGGTCTTCTCATGCATGCGGGAGCGGCGCAGCGAAGGCTTGGCGCCCGGCAGCGGCACATCATCGGGCAGGAATGCATCCCGGCTGGCTTCATCCTCTGCGGCCATGTCGGTTTTCTGATCCGGAGCAAGCTGCGGAACAGGAACGGCATTGCCGGTAGGAAGATGTGCCCGCCTTTCAACGGCGTCCATTTCTTCAGCTTGCGAAAGCGGATCAATCTTGTTGAAGGCCGCCGCTGCGTTCGGTGCGGTCGGCACTGGCGCATAGGCAGCCACAGTCACGCCAGCCGTCGCGGCAGGTTGCTTTTGCTCGACACTCGCCACAACAGGCTCGTCGCGCCTGACGCGATCAGCGCGCAATTCGATGAGGGATGCCGTATCGACTGGCTTGTCCTCGATCACGGAATCGGGACCGATATCAGCAATGATCGGCTGATCGTTTACGTTTTTGGCCCGGTGCCAGTCGAGGTTGGAATAGGCCGCATCAGCAGTGTAGGCATTGATGAAGCTCTGCCTGATCCGCCGCGATGGCGCGATCTTGTGATCAACGACGGCAAGTGCCTGCGGCGCGGTCAGGGAAACACGGCGCATGATCGGGGCAACAGGCGCAAAGGCCGGCACGACCGTTTCCAGCGTGCCGAGCGCAGTCATCATCCAGCTTCCGGCCACAAGTCCCGTCGCGGCGAAAATCGCAACGCGCGTAAAACCTTTGAAACCGAGCGGAAGTCTGATGCCGTTGCTGCGCGGAGCTGCGTAGCCATACACTTCTGTTACACACGCCATGATACAAAATCCGAATGGAAATCAACTTTCGCGGCACCGCTTTGCATGTCAGTTCGGCAAAAAGACGAACAAGACATGGCAAAGCGGTGACTGGAAGGTCATCTCCAGCATCGTCAATTATGGTAACCAAATCCTTTACGGAATGAAAAAATCCGGTTCAGCTGGCTTCGGAAACCAACTCAAGCGGTCAGCAGATAGGCGCCCTGTTTGGCGCTCGGGAATTCCAGCCCCTCCACCGCAACGCGATTGCGTCCACGGTGCTTTACCCGCATCAGGGCAAGATCGGCACGTGCGGCCGTTTCCCATAATGTTTCAGCGCCGCGCACCATGGCGATGCCGAAACTGCATGTCATGCGGCGGTCTGCAGGCAACATGGGAAAACTGTGTCGGGCCACGCGCCCGCAAAGCCTATCGCCCAGTCGCTCACATGTTTCGGCATCCCCCCGGACCAGAAGAACAAATTCTTCGCCACCGACGCGACCGACAATCGTTGTATTTGCTGCCACTGTTTGCAGAATGCAGGCAAACTCAACCAGCACCTGATCGCCGGTTGCATGACCCAGCTCGTCATTGATCGACTTGAAGTGATCTATATCCGCGATAATGACCCCATGATCACCACGCTGGGCCTCGGCCAAACGCATAGTCGCATGACGCTCAAGGCCGCGACGATTGAGAACACCGGTCAGCGGATCGGAGTCACGCTCTGCCTGCAATTCCTTGACCACATCCGAAGTTGTCACCACCAGAAGAACCAGACCGGCAAAGACACCCGCAAAGGCACCGAATATCATGATGCCCTGCCAATAGCGCGAATGAATGAGTTCCGACGGCCGCGTGATGTCGGCGGGGAGCCCAAGCGCCATTCCAGCCTGTACAAAGAAATGCACCATCAACAACAGCAATGCACCAAACAGCACGCGCTCAATCCAGCTTCGGCGTGCAAGATTGCGCGCCTGAATGCAAAGCACGGCCACCAGACTGCCCAGAGTCAGTTGGACAGTAGGCGCAATTCGCGAATAGCTCGTATCATTCGCAATGAAATAGGCCATGGCTCCAAGAAGACCGAGCCCGATCAGTCCCGATGCAAGGCGGGAATAACGTCCGCCCATGCGTATCATGACACCCTCGCAAAGCAGCCAACCGCCCAGAAAATGGAAAGTCGTGGCAACCGGCGAGGTCAGGGTCAAGTTGTTCGAGATCAGCGAGATAGGAACCAGAAGCCCGAAAGCAAAACTGGCGAAGCTCAGGCCGAAAAGCAAAAGATGCCTGCGCTTCGTGTCGAGCATCCAAATGCCTAACATCGTCGCAGCAAACAGCAATACTACCAGCGGCGGCACAAACTTCACGAACAGGCCCTAAATCGGTTGAAAATGAGAATGCTAAAACGCTATTTCAAATTGAACCCAATGTGCAATTACAAACCAGCATCAAAGTCAAGTTGTAAGCTTGCAATATTGATGAACACTAAAACCTAAAAGAGCAACACTGAGAATAAGCGATTGCTAAAAATAAATTGAAAACAACATCATTCAGCGAAAAACTCTTTTCACGCAGTTTTTACCTTCAGATTTATCCCCAGAAGCTTTTCGGCGATCATGCGGCCGATGGGTATGGAAGACGTCGCGGCCGGTGACGGCGCATTACACACATGCAGCATTCTCTCCGTTTCCTTGAAGAGAAAATCATGCACCAGCGTGCCGTCATCAAGAACGGCTTGCGCCCGTATTCCGGCGCCCGGCGCGCCAAGATCGGCAAGCTCCAGCGTCGGGCAATATTTGCGGCACTCTTTCAGATAGCGTGTGCGAGACGCGGAATTGCTGAACTCGGCTAAAGCCGAGCGCCAGTTCTTCATCGCCATCTTCCAGAAGCCGGGAAACGTCGACATATCTGCGACATCACCTGCACGGAAACTGCCTTTGTCGTAGCCTTCTCGCGAAAAACCCAGAACTGCGTTCGGGCCGACCGTGACACCGCCGTCAATCGTACGCGTCAGGTGAATGCCGAGAAATGGCAGGTCGGGATCAGGGATCGGATAGATCAAATGCTTGACGATATTCGCCTTCGATTTCGGCAAGGTGTAGTATTCACCGCGAAACGGCACGATGCGATGGCTGATATCCAATCCGGCAAGCCGCGCAATGCGGTCTGACTGCAACCCGGCGCAAGCGACCAGCTTGGAAGCACGCAAGGTCTCGCCATTTGCCGTTACCGCAACGCCTTTGCCATCCTCCCGGATTGCCGTAACCGGCGCCTTGAGCCGCACGATACCGCCGCGCTCAATGATTTCCGCAGCCATCGCCCGCGATATTTTCGCATAATCAACAATGCCCGTCGCCGGAACGAGCAGTGCCCCGAGGCCTGCAACCGCAGGCTCGACCTTGCGCAGAGCCTGCTGGTCCACATGCTGGAAGGTGATGTCGTTCTGGACCGCGCGCTTGGCGAGCGACTCCATGCGTTCGACTTCTTGCGAAGAGGTTGCGACCAGAAGCTTGCCGCATGTTTCAAAAGGAATGGAATATTGCCTGCAAAAGGCTTTCGTGGCTTCCGCACCCGCCCGGCACAATTGCGCCTTCAACGAACCTGGCTGGTAATAGATACCGGCATGGATGACGCCACTATTGTGTCCTGTCTGGTGGCGCGCGAAATCGCTTTCCTTCTCCAGCAGGATGATCCTTGCGCCCGGCTCCGCTTCCTGCATGGCTTTTGCTGTCGCAAGCCCGACAATGCCGCCGCCGATAACGCAATAATCATAATCTGCCACGAAGTCCCCTCCTCATACCCTTTCCCGGCGCAAGCGCCCTGCCTTGCTACCGCTCGACAGGATGATTACCTGTTACTTATACGATTGCGGCCTTGGTTGCAGCACCGCAAAATGGCATTCTTTGCCAAACCCGTTCCCCCATGCGGAGAAGTTCCATGCGCCATCAGTTCGACCTTTTTGCTCTTTCCCCAGCGGAAGGAGAGGAACGGGCAGAACTGCGCCCTGCCCGCGCCAAGCCCGGCAAGACGACCGGCATCGATGAAGCGGAAATGGTGCAGCGCCTGAAAGACAGCGGGCGTTACCGCATCCTGCAGCGGCTTGATCCGCCACCGACGGTACCGGATGCCGACCGGATCGCCTTTCCGCGACTGGGCGTCGTTGTCGACACGGAAACGACCGGCCTCAATCCCGCGCAGGAAGAAATCATCGAGATCGGTGCAGTTGCTTTCCGCTATGCGGATGACGGCTCCATTGGTGATGTCTGCGTCACGTTCGGCGCGCTGCAGCAGCCATCCAAGCCAATACCCGCTGACATTACCCGTATCACCGGCATTACCGACGATATGGTGAAAGGCCAGACGATCCCGCGTGAGAAGCTGGATGCGCTCATCGCCGAAGCCGATATCATCATCGCGCATAATGCCGGTTTTGACCGTCCGTTTCTCGAGCGTTTCTCAATCGCTTTCGCCAACAAGCCTTGGGCCTGCTCGGTCAAGGAGATCGACTGGACCGCACGCGGTTTTGAAGGCACCAAGCTTGGCTACCTGATCGGCCAGAGCGGCTATTTCCACAACGGACACCGAGCCGAAGATGACTGTCAGGCCCTGCTCGCGGTACTGAAAGAACAGTCTGGCGACACCACGCCCTTTGCCGAATTGCTGAAAGCAAGCCAGCGCGCGCGGATGCGCATCTATGCAGAAAACAGCCCGTTCGAAATGAAAGACCACCTGAAGGCGCGCGGCTATCGCTGGTCGGATGGCACGGATGGACGTCCGAAATCATGGTGGACGGAAATCGGAGAAGAGGAACTCGGAGCCGAGCTCGAATATCTGCGCACCGAGATTTACAACTGGCGCGATGCCGAACCGCTGATCCAGAAGCTGACCGCCGTGGACCGTTACAAGGAACGTGCTCCGCTTCGCCCGAAGAAATAAAAAGGCCGCAGATACGGCCTTTTTGTTACGGCGCGACTGATTCCGTCTATGGGTAGCCGAAAATGGTGGCACTCGAGAACCGGAGCGGAGTGTACTTAACGTACATGAGCACCGGAAGCGTAGAGCGACACCATTTGCAGGTAGCCAGAGGCGGAATCTAGAGGACTGGCCATGGCTTCTGCACGGGCCGCATCTCTTCATAAGCCTTTGCCAACCGCAGCACGCCGAGATCGTCGAAGCGCTGGCCGAAAATCTGCAGGCCGATGGGTAGTCCTGTCGACGTGTAACCGCAATTGATCGAGATCGCGGGTTGTTCCGACATGTTCATCGCAACGGTGAAGGCGATGTGCTCGAACGGACGTTGCGGATCATTGACCGGAGAGGCCCATTCCGCCGGATAGGTCGGCATTGGAGCAGTCGGCGAAATGATGAAATCGAACCCCTTGGAAGCGGCAAGCGCCGCATTGCGCATGGCGTCCATCTGCGCAAAGCCGAGATAGACTTCCTCGCCGGAAAGCCCTTCCGCCCTCTCGGTCCACTGATAGATATAAGGCAGTATTTTCGCACGGTTTTCCGGCGTCATCTTTTTGATGTCCGACCAGGAACGTGCGCGCCAGAAACGATCCAGACCATCGATCATGGTGCGGTTCAGGAATGGCGCAACCGGTTCGATGATCGCGCCTGCATCAGCGAAAAGCTTTGCCGCAGCTTCCACGGCAGCTTTCGTTTCTTCGCCAACTTCTTCGCCAAAACCGGCATCCAGCCAAAGGCCGATCTTCAAGCCCTTGACGTCGATACCGAGGTTCATCCAGTCGATATCCTGCTGGGGCAGGCTCATGCCGTCGCGGCGATCCGGTCTCGACAGAACCGACATATAGAGCGCGCTGTCGGCGACCGTGCGCGTCATCGGGCCTGCGACACGCCCCAGAAATGCCGGATCGATCGGGATACGCCCGAAGGACGGCTTCAGACCGACGAGACCGCACCAGCCGGCAGGCAGGCGAATGGAGCCGCCAATGTCGGTGCCGATATGCAAGGGGCCGTAACCGGCGGCACCGGCGCTGCCCGCACCAGCACTCGATCCACCCGGATTGGTGTTCAAATCCCACGGATTGCGCGCGAGCTTGTGGAAGCTCGACAGGCCTGAAGACAACATGCCGAGATCGGGCATGGTCGTCTTGGCGAGCAGCACGCCGCCAGCCTCGCGGGTGCGCGCAGCAGGCGGGGCATCGGCGACGGCAGGCTTCAGCGGCAGTGCCGCGCAGCCAAGCGGAACGGCGGTCCCTTCCGTCGCGATATTTTCCTTGATCGTCAGCGGCACACCATCGATGGGACCGGCAGGTTCACCCTTCCCCCAGCGTGCTTCGGAAGCCTTTGCCGAAACCCGCGCCGCATCCGGATCGTAAGCCCAGAGTGCATTGAGCTTCGGCTCATAGGCTTCGATGCGCGTGATCACGGCTTCCGTGACCTCGACCGGCGAAAGCGACTTCGCCTTATAGGCGGACACGAGTTCAACGGCTGACAAATCGGCTAGATTCGACATTGGATATTTCCTCAAATCACTCAGGCAATTTCAGTATGGAGCTTGGGCGTCGCACGCGCTTGCGGCGCCCCGAAAACGGTTTTGGCACGGCATCAACCAGCGCACGCGTATAATCATGCCGCGGATTGTCGAAGACCTCATTCGTTGGCCCCTGCTCGACAATATTGCCGCGATAGATCACGGCAACACGGTCGGTGATGGCGCGCACGACACCAAGATCATGGCTGATAAAGAGATAGGAGAGGCCGAACTTCTCCTGCAGGTCCATCATCAGGTTCAACACCTGCGCCTGAATGGAAACGTCGAGCGCCGAAACCGGCTCGTCCGCGACGATCAGCGCCGGTTTGGTGATCAGGGCGCGCGCAATGGCAATACGCTGGCGCTGCCCACCGGAAAACTCATGCGGATATTTTTCCGCCGATGCTTTTGGGAGGCCCACGGCTTCCAGCACTTCAGCCACGCGGTCGTCGCGGTCCTTGGAACTGGTGCCGCTTTCCAGCGACACAATCGGCTCGGAAATAATCCGCTTCACCGTATGACGCGGATCAAGCGAGCCGTAAGGGTCCTGAAAAATCGCCTGAAAGCCTTTGCGCGCTTCACGCAGGCCCGAGCGATCCAGCGCGTAGATATCCTGCCCGTTGATAAGAATCTGTCCCGATTGCGGGCGTTCCAACCCCATCACGGCGCGAGCCAGCGTGGATTTTCCGGAACCACTTTCACCGACAATGCCAAGGCTTTGGCCGGCCTCGATCTCCACATTCACACCATGCAGCACGCGCAACGCGCTCGTTCGTGAAAAGAAGGATGCCCGCGGCAATTGATATTCGCGCACCACATCGCGCACCTGCAAAATCATGTTGCTCATAACACCACCTCGCCGTCTCGCGGGTGAATACAGGCGGCGCGATGCGCGATGCCGTCATTCTCGGCGATGAAATCCAGCCCCGGTATCGCCCTTCGGCAATCGTCCTGCACGAAGGCGCAGCGGTCGGCAAAGGTGCAATAGGGCGGACGCGCCAGCGGGTCCGGCACAACGCCGGGAATGGCAGCAAGGCGCTGGCGTCCCGTGCCGTGACTGCGTACAAGTGCCGCCCCATGTGGAGAAGCCTGAAACAGCCCCCTTGCATAAGGATGCGCCATGCGATGGAACACCGCTTCCGTGCGCCCGGTCTCGACGATGCGGCCCGCATACATGACTGCAATACGGTCGGTCATTTCTGACACCACGCCAAGATCATGGGTGATCAGCATCAGGGCCGTGCCGGTTTCGTCGATCAGCTCATCCATGAGATCGAGAATTTGCGCCTGCACAGTCACATCGAGCGCGGTGGTCGGCTCATCGGCGATCAGCAAATCAGGCTCACAAGCGATAGCCATGGCAATCATCACGCGCTGGCGTTGCCCGCCGGAAAGCTGGTGCGGGTAAAGATCGAGATTGAAGCGCGGCGCAGGCAGCCCCACGCGATCAAGCAACTCGCGCGCCTTGCGCTCCGCATCGGCCCGGCTTTCGCCCAAATGCAGACGGCGACCTTCGGCAATCTGTGCGCCTATGGTCTTGACCGGATTGAGCGCCGTCATCGGTTCCTGAAAGATCATCGCCATGCGCCGCCCGCGCATCCTGCACAGTTCCGCCTCCGGCTTGTTTGCCAGATCCTCACCGTCAAAACGCAACGTGCCGCGCACGCGCATACGGTCCGGCAGCAGGCCCATGGCGGCAAGGGCAGTGATCGACTTGCCGCTGCCGGACTCACCCACCACGCCAAGGCGTTCACCGCGATTGAGCGTCAACGTGATATCGGACACGATATCCGCGACCTTGAGGCCAATAGGCAATTCAACGGACATATTGTCCATTTCAAGCAAAGGTGTTGTCATCTCTGCCTCCTGACGCGCGGATCAAGCACATCGCGCAATCCATCGCCCAGCATGTTGAGACCGAGCACGGCGAGCGTGATGGCAAGGCCGGGGAAAATGGCGAGCCATGGCGCGTCGTAGATAAAGGTCTGTGCATCGTTGAGCATCTTGCCCCAGCTTGGCATCGGCGGCTGGGTGCCAAGCCCGACATAGGAAAGGCCCGCCTCGGCAACGATGGCGAGTGCGAACTGGATCGTCGCCTGCACGATCAGCACATGGTTGATATTGGGCAGCACATGCAAAAGCGTGATCGAGACATCGCCACGCCCGGCGCAACGCGCAGCCTGCACATATTCGCGCTTCCACAGGCCCAGTGATGCGCCACGCGTGACACGCGCAAACACCGGGATATTGAAAATGCCGATGGCGATCATGGCATTGACGGCACCGGGCCCGAAAATTGCGGTGATGATGACGGCGGTAAGAAGTGCCGGAAATGCAAAGGCCAGATCGGTCATGCGCATGACAAAGCCGTCCACCATGCCGCCGCGTGCAGCCGCGAAGGCACCAAGCGGGATCCCGATACCGGCACCAACGAGCACGGCAATGATGGAAACGGCGATGGAGTTGCGCGCGCCGACCATAATCATGGAAAACACGTCGCGCCCGAAATTATCCGTGCCGAACAGATGGCTGAAACTCGGACCTTGCAACTTGTCACGGAAGTTCATGGCGGTCGGCGAATAGGGCGTCCAGACATAGGAGATAACGGCCATCGCGACGAGGATGACCGTGATCAGTGTACCGACAGCCAGGCTGCGGCTCAGCAGCACTGTTTTGAACACACCCGGTTTCGGAAGAGCTTGCGCTTCACTCATCGGCTGCCTCCTGTCGAAAGGCGCGGATCGATGAAGCCATAGACAAGATCGACAATGAAATTGACCGCGATCACGGAAGCGGCAAGCAGCGTCACCAGTGACTGCACGGTGACGAGATCGCGCTGCGCGATGGCTTGAAACACCAGCCGACCAAGACCGGGCAGATTGAAGACGTTTTCGATGATGATGGTTCCCGCCAGCAGAAAGGAGAATTGCAGGCCGATGATGGTGACAACCGGGATCAGCGCATTGGGCACCGCATGACGCCAGAGTGCGGCGTTGCGTGTCAGGCCCTTGGCACGCGCAGTCCGCACGAAATCCTCACCCAGAGTTTCGATGACGGCGGAGCGGGTGACGCGGGCCAGAATGGCGGCAAGCGGCAGCGCCAGCGCCAGCGCCGGCAGGAACAGCGAACGGATGCCATTCCAGAAGCCGCCTTCCCAACCCGCAAAGCCAGATGCAGGAAACCAGCCGAGCTGCAAGGCGAAGAGCAGGATCAAAAGCAGACCGAGCCAAAAATTCGGGATTGCGACACCAACCTGCGCCACGCCCATGGAGAGCACATCGCCGGTCCTGCCGCGCTTGGAAGCAGCATAGACGCCGACCGGAATGGCGACCGCGACCGACAGAACCATCGACAAAAGCGCCAGCGGCAGCGTGACCATGATGCGCGGTCCGAGCAATTCGCTGATCGGCACAGAATAGGTGTAGCTCGTGCCGAAATCACCTTTCAGAAAACCGCCAATCCACGAAAGATAGCGCCACCACAGCGGCTGATCGAGGCCGAGCTGCTTGTGAAGTGCTGCCAGCGTTTCAGGCTGCGCATTGATGCCGAGGATAACCGCCGCCGGATCCCCCGGTAGCACCTGCATCAGCAGAAAGACGATGACGGAAGCCGCAAGCGTCGTAAGCAGAAGCGAAACCAATCGCCCGGATATATAAGCCAGCAAAGCGACCTCCTTGAAAAGACGGATATCCGCTTTCCACATTCCAACTCGCCGCACGCCCTCCCCTTATCTTTATGGGGTGCGCGGCCATTCGCGTAAAACCGCCCCGCCGGACATACGACGGGGCAAGCTAGTTATTCAGCCCAATAGGCTTGTGTCAGGTCGTCAGCCGGGATTGGCATGTTCTTCCACAGACCCTTCACATTCTTGTTCCACACACCGATTTTCGGCAGCGCATAGAGGAAGATGTTCGGCTCGTCGGCAGCAAGTTTTTCCTGCAGCTTCTTCACGAGTTCGAGCTGCTCTTCATCGCTTCCAGCCTCGGCATAGGCCTTGTAGAGCGCCTTATATTCCGGGTTGTTATAGTTGAAGTAGTATTTGTCGCGGGCATAGATATCGAGATCACGCGCTTCGGTGTGCGCGATGATCGTCGCGTCGAAATCCGAGCGCTTGAACACCTGATCCAGCCATTGGGCAAACTCGATCGGTACGAGATTGGCCTGAATGCCGACTTCCGCCAGCATCGCTGCAATGATCTCGCCGCCGCGGCGCGCATAGGCCGGAGGCGGAAGCGTGATGGTGATCGAGGTGCCAGCCGGAACGCCAGCTTCTTCCAGCAATTGCTTCGCCTTGGCCGGATCATACGGATAGGTTTCCGACAGATCGATATAGCCCGGATCGACCGGCGCATAATGCGAGCCGATGGGCGTACCGAAACCCGAATAAACACCTTCGATCAGCGCCTTGCTATCGATGGCATGGGCCAGTGCCTGACGCACCTTCAGATTATCGAAAGGCGCCTTGGCATTGTTGAGCGACAGCAGAACCTTGCCTGCCGTATCGCCCACTTCGACCTGCAGCTTGTCGTCGCTCTTGAAGCGGCTGATCAGCTCCGGTGCCTGAAACATCGGGAACACGTCGATGTCACCGGCAAGGATAGCAGCAGCAGCAGCCGACGGATCGCTGACGAAGCGGAACGTGACGGCGGAAAGCTTTGCAGGCTCCCCCCAATAATCCGGGTTGCGCTCCAGCTCGACCCGGTCGCCCTGCACCCAGCGCTTGAACTTGAACGGACCCGTGCCCACAGGCTTGGTCTTGTTGTCGCCAGCCGAATTCGGCGCGACCATGACCGCATCACCCCAGCCCATATTGAACAGGAAGTTTGAGGTCGGGCGCTTCAGCGTCACAACGGCGGTCGCGGGATCAGGACATTCCGTGCTCGCAATTGGCTCAAAAAGACCCTTTTGCGCATTGGTCGAATCCGGAGCCACTGCGCGTTCATAGGAGAACTTCACCACCGAGCAGTCAAACGGCGTGCCGTCATGAAACTTCACGCCCTGATGCAGCTTGAATGTATAGGTTTTCTTGTCGTCGGAGACGGTCCAGCTTTCAGCCAGAAGCGGCTTCACCGTGCCATCCTCGACAATGCGCACAAGACCTTCATAGAGGTTGGCATAGGTAACCTGCCGGATACCAGCAGCGGCATTGGCGGTCGGGTCCAGACCCGGCGGCTCCAGCACTTCGCCGACCACCAGCGTATCCTTCGCGAAGGCACCGTTGATCGATGCCAGCATTGTAGCCGTTATAAGACCGGCTTTCAGTAAATTACCCATGGGTTCCCCTATCCCTCCAACTTTTAAATCGAACGCCCGCCATCCACGTCGAGCGCAACCCCGGTAATCATAGAGGCAGCAGGCGAGCAAAGGAAAGCCGCTGCTTCAGCCAGATCGTCGGGTTTCAACAGGCGGCCCATCGGGATGGAATCGCGGAACTTCTTGCGGATTTCCTCGGTGTCCTCGCCCATGAATGTGGTGAGAAGCGGCGTTTCACCGGCAACAGGGTTCAGTGCAACCACGCGAATCTTCGCTGGAGCAAGCTCGATAGCCAGCGCCTTGGTCACGGAAACGACCCAGCCCTTGGTGGCATTGTACCAGGCGAGATTGGGACGCGGACGTCCCGCACCGGTCGAAGCGACGTTCAAGATAACGCCCTCTCCATTGCCCTTGAAATGCGGGATGAGCTTGCGCGTCATCAGATAGACACCGCGCACATTGACGCCGAGAATGCGGTCGAATTCTTCCGGCTCAACCAGTTCGGCATTTTGCGGTTTATGGCCGATACCGGCATTGTTAATCAGAATATCCACCTTGCCGAATTTCGACAGAGCGGCTTCCACTGCGGCATCGACATCGGCTTCCCTGGAAATATCGGCAGCAACGGCGAGTGCCGCGTCACCGATTTCGCCTGCGACGCGCTCAGCGCCTGCCTTGTCGCGGTCGACGATGACGACCTTCGCGCCGCCATCAGCGAAGCGCTTTGCCATGCCTTCGCCAAACCCCGAACCTGCTCCCGTGATGAGCGCGACCTTACCTTCAAGCGACACTATGTTTCTCCCGAATGCTATTTTCATCGCATTTTCAGACGGGAAACCGGTTCCCACTTTCCCTGAAAATGCTATTTCAGCCGTGCCAGACCGAGATGGTCTTCAGCGAGGCAAATCCATAAAGCGCCTCAAAACCCTTTTCGCGGCCATGACCGGATTTCTTCACGCCGCCGAACGGCAGTTCGATACCGCCGCCAGCACCATAATTATTGATGAAGACCTGCCCGGAATGGATGGCCCGCGCCAGGCGGAACTGACGCCCGCCATCATTGGTCCAGATGCCGCAGACGAGGCCATAGGACGTGCCATTGGCAATCGCGATGGCTTCTTCTTCAGTGTCGAAAGGCAGAATGACCTGCACCGGACCAAAGATTTCTTCCTGCGCCAGACGATGATCGGCAGGCACGTCGCGGATCAGCGTCGGCAACACATAGGCCCCGCCTTCCGGCGCGTCTTCTGCCAAAACGCCTTGCGCAGCAATCGCCAGACCGCTCTCTTTCGCAAGATCCAGATAGCCGTCAACAATCGCCTTCTGGCGCTGCGACACCACTGGGCCAACAGACAGATCGGCACTGGCCGGGCCAACCTTCAATGTGCGATAACGCTCGCTCATGCGGGCGACGACTTCCTCATAAATGCTACGCTCAACCAGAATGCGGGACGACGCCGAGCAGGTCTGACCGGCATTCTGAATTCCCGCATTGACCAAAAACGGCAAAGCGCGGTCGAGATCGGCATCAGCGAAAACGATCTGCGGCGATTTTCCGCCGAGTTCCAGCGTCACCGGCACGGTGTTCTTCGCAGCCGCAGCCTGCACCGCTTCACCCGTGCGCACCGACCCCGTAAACGAGATGTGATTGACGTCTGGATGTTCGGAGAGCGCCGCACCCGCTTCCGCACCAAGTCCAGTCACCACATTGAGCGCGCCCTTCGGCAGACCGGCCTTTTCGGCAATTTTTGCAAATTCCAAGATGGTCAGGCAGGCTTCTTCAGCAGGTTTGACCACGGCTGCATTGCCCATGGCCAGCGCTGCGCCGAGGCTGCGGCCCAGAATCTGCATCGGATAGTTCCACGGAATGATGTGGCCCGTAACGCCGTGCGGCTCATAGATCGACAGAACCGTAAAACCGTTCTGATAAGGCAGCGTGTCGCCATGCACTTTGTCAGCGGAAGCGCCATAAAACTCGAGATAACGCGCCAGTGCAACCACATCGGCGCGAGCCTGAGTGACCGGCTTGCCGACATCTTTCGATTCCAGATCAGTCAGAAGATCGATATTCTTTAGCACTTCATCCGAAATGTGGTGCAGCACACGGCCACGCTCGGTCGCGGTCAGCTTGCCCCAGTCGCCGGAAAGCGCCTTGCGAGCTACCGCCACGGCCTGATCGATATCGGCCTTGGTGCCCCGCGCAATCAGCGCAAGATCGCTGCCGTCGGAAGGATTTCGGAGCGTGATATGCTCGCCGCCAACGGCATCCTGCCATTCGCCTGCGATGAAATTGCCATAACGGAGCAAGCCGGCTCCTCCCGTCTTGTTCTCATGTTTCATTTTCATTCTCCCGAAGAGGCATTTCCGCCTCCAGTCTCGCGGTTGTGGCGCGAATATGCGCCCGCGCCAGCCGCTCGGCTTCCTCCCCATCGCGCGAAGCGATGGCTTCGACAATGGCTCCATGTTCGCGGATCGCATCGCGCGCCCTGTCAACGGACAACGAGAACGAAGGCGCAAAAACCTGCGATGTCATCCGCAGAAGCGGCACGAAGGCGATCAGCGAAGCGTTGCCCGCCGTGTTCATCACCGCCATATGAAAATCGACATTTGACTGGGTATAGGCTTTCGGGTCCCACGGATCGACGACCGTGCCCTGTCCAGCAACATGCGCACGCAGTTTTGCAATATCCGCATCGCTCGCCCGTTCGGCGGCAAAGCGCGCAGCCACACCGTCCAGCACTTCGCGCACGGCATAAGCATCGATCAGACGGGTGAGATCGGCGGAAGCGACACGCACCCCCCGACCTGGCAGGTGAATGACGAGCCCATCACGCTCCAGAACGCGCAAGGCTTCACGCAAGGGCGTCCGGCTGATGCCGAACTCAGCCGCTATATGTTCCTGCCTGAGTATCGCGCCCGGCGCATAGTCACCAGCATAGATTCGCTCACGAAGTGCCTCTGCCACTTCGTCCAGCAAACGGGTCTGACTGCGCCATTCAAAAGCCGCCAATAGAAAAGCCTCCCAACTTTTCTGGACACAATATCCTGGATACAAAATCAGTCAATCTGAAAACGGATGTGCTTTTCAGAAATTAAACAGAGAATGAAAGACCGGAAATTTCGTGAAATACACTCGAAACGATACAATCAATCAGAGCAAGCAATTGTCGAGGGAGAGCACGGGTCGGCGGCCTGTCTGAGACCTTCTCAGTCTCCGACAATCTCCGCCAGCATTTCTGCAAGCTGACGGATCTGGTCGGGGCCGTTGTCCATGTGCCGGATGACGATTTCCATCGGCTCGACGGACGGCAATCCTGCTGCGGCAGGCACCACCTGATGACCGGGAAGCGCAACACGCGTCGGCAGCAGGCTGACACCCAGCCCCTCGGCGACCGCACTTTGAATACTCGCCAGACTGGAGCTGGTGAAAACCACATGCCAGCGCCTGCCCACCCGATCGAGAGCCTCCATCATGTCGCTGCGATAAAGCCCGTTCGGCGGGAACACTACGAGCGGCAGCGGATCAACATGGGAAACGGGAAAATCGGCACTATCGAGCCAGGACAGCGGCTCCGACCAGTGCATGGTCCCAACCGTTTCGCCACGTTTTTGTTTCACCATGACAAGGTCAAACTCACCGGTCTCGAAACCTTTCTGCAAGTCACGGCTGAGCCCGCTCGTCACCTCAAGTTTCGTGTTCGGATGTGCGCGCATGAAACGCGCCAGCGCAGGCGTAACCAGCCGTGAGGCGAAATCTTCCGGCAGGCCGAGGCGGAACACGGCAGCAAGTGCTGTGCCGGTCATCGCGGCTGCCGCCTCGTCATGCAAGTGCAGGATACGGCGCGCATAGCCCAGCAGCTTTTCGCCTGCATCCGTCGGGCGCACATCATGCCGGGCACGTTCCAGAAGCGCCTGTCCAACAGCTTCCTCCAGCCGTATGATCTTCTGGCTTATGGTCGATTGGGTCGAGTGCAGCTGCAAGGCCGCAGCCGTAAAACTACGGCTGTCGACAACGGCCACAAAGGCCCGCAAAAGATCGAGATTGAAAGAAGTATTCATAAGCCCACTGGATATCAGTTCAACATTTAATTTCCAAATATGACACCCTGCTTGTATGAACGCAACAAGCAGGAGAACCAGCCGATGCGTCAAACAATATTCAGCTTGAGTGCCTTGGCATTGATTGCAGGGACGATAGTTATGACCGAACCGACATTGCCGGGCCACCACGCCGCAGCCCAAGCCCAAGCCGAAACGTCTCTTCTTCAGGCCGCAGCGGCTGGCGATCTGGCGGCGGTCAATGCAGCCATCAAGGCCGGAACAGACCTCGAAGCGCGGGGCAAGAATGGCGAGACGGCACTTCTGGCGGCAACCCATGCCAATCACGTCGATGTCGCCCGTGCGCTCATTGATGCTGGCGCCGACGTCAATGCCAAGGATGCCATCAAGGACAGCCCCTATCTTTATGCGGGCGCACGCGGACACCTCGAAATTCTCAAGATGACGCTTGCGCACGGTGCTGACCTGAAGAGCACCAATCGCTATGGCGGAACCGCACTCATTCCCGCCTCCGAACGCGGACATGTCGAAACGGTACGCACGCTGATCGAGGCTGGCGTCAAGGTCGATCACGTCAACAATCTTGGCTGGACGGCACTCCTCGAAGCCATCATGCTCGGCGACGGCGGCCAGCGTCATATCGATATTGTGAAGCTCCTCATAGATGCCGGGGCCGACGTCAATCTGGCAGATAATGACGGCGTCACGCCGCTTCAGCATGCCCGCAGCCGCGGCTATGCGCCGATGGTGGCCCTGCTGGAGAAGGCTGGCGCGAAATGAGCAGCGACAGCACATATCTCGATCAGGCCATAAAGCTCGCCTTCGACAATGTCGAACAAGGCGGACGTCCGTTCGGAGCCGTGGTCGTCAAGGGCGGCAAGGTCATCGCCACAGGCGTCAATCGCATGCAGGCCGATTGCGATCCGACCGCCCATGCCGAATTGCTGGCACTGCGCGCGGCGGGCAAGACGTTGCAATCGCCACGGCTCGACGGCTGTGAAGTCTATGCCAGCGGCCAGCCCTGCCCCATGTGCTTTGCCGCGATGCGCATGGCCGGTGTCAAAAAAATCCGCTTCGCCTATTCCAATGAGCAGGCCGAACCCTTCGGCCTTTCGACCGCGAAAATCGCCGTTGAACTCGCCAAGCCTCTCAGCGCACAGACAGGCATCAGTTTCGAACATTCCCCGCCGGAAAACGATCCTGAACTCTATCAAGTATGGGAAAGCAAGAAGAAGACTGGCGCCTGAAACATGCAGACTACCATCCATCCGGCGACCGGCAGCAAGAACACAGCAAGTCTCGCCCTCATCACGCTCGTCGTCCTGATCGGCCTCAACCTGCGTCCATTCCTGACCGCACCGGGGCCGGTACTTTCGAATATCGCAGCCGATACCGGTATGGGTTTCGGTGGGTTATCCCTGCTCACCTTCCTGCCAATGATGCTGATGGGGCTTGGCGCTTTTGCGGCTCCGCGTATCCAGTCGCTGTTCGGCACCCGGCGCAGCATGTTCGCAGCACTTGCCATTCTTGCGGCAGGCTCCCTCCTGCGCGGCTTTGTACCGAATGGGGTTTCGCTGGTGTTGACCGCCGTACTGTGCGGTGCTGGCGTTGCAATGATTCAAGCTTTGATGCCCGGCCTCATCAAAGCCAATTTCCCGTCAAGCATCGCCACCGTAACCGGGCTCTATTCTGCCATGATAATGGGCGGCGGCGCTCTCGGCGCGCGGCTGACGCCATGGCTTGCGGGCAGCCAGCATAACTGGCGCTTCGCCCTTGCCGTCCTTGCAATCCCCGCCTTCCTGGCTTTGCTGACGGCACTGCCCATTCTCCGCGAAACGTCATCGCCGGGCAAAAAATCCGGAATAACCGGGCACCTGCTGCGGCGCCCTCGCACCTGGGTGCTGATGGCTGCTTTCGGTCTCGTCAATGCGGGCTACTCGTCCATGGTCGCCTGGCTCGCGCCCTATTATCAATCGCTAGGGCTTGCTGCCTCCACCACCGGCAATCTCGTCGCGGTGATGGCTGTTGCACAGGCGCTAGCGGCTTTCGGACTGCCGCTCGTCGCGCGCCACAGTACCGACCGCCGCCCGTGGCTGCTGTTGACATTGGCTATGCAGGCAATTGGCTTCGCAGGCCTTGCCTTGGCACCCCAGCTTTCGCCTTTCTTCTGGTCTGCGATCTGCGGCGCAGGTCTCGGCGGCAGCTTCGCACTCGCCATGATTACATCACTCGATCACCTGCCCAAACCGGAAGAAGCAGGCGCACTGGCTGCCATGATGCAGGGCGGTGGCTTTCTGATCGCGGCTCTCGGTCCCGTCGCGACCGCTTTCCTGCATGGCCTGACCGGTTCGTTTGCTTCCGGCTGGATCATGCACCTCGTTCTGGTCGCGAGCATCTGCCCGCTCTATCTGAGCTTCAATCCGCACAAGTATGCGCATGTCATGAAACTGCCGGTTCAGGCGGAAAGTGGCACACAATAGCGTTACTCGGCCAGTTTATGGCCCGAAAACAGTTTTCGTCCGGCAATTTTCGGCTAGATAACTTGCCGACCTTCCCAATAGGGTTAAGGTTACAGGAAACCTGTTTTTATTTTTGGCATTTGAAGCGGTTCCGGCGAACATGGAAGCGCCAGCCATATTAATCCGAATACTGGTCATAATATGAAGCACGAAACCGCGATCCATCAAGGCACGTCCGTCGCTCCGGACGGTTTGCCTAAGCCGAGAATCTATTGGGCATGGGCAACCCTGATGGTGGGTCTGACGCTTGCCGTCATCGATGGCACTATCGCAAATGTCGCCCTCCCGACGATTGCCGCCGATTTTTCGGCTGGTCCTGCTGCCTCGATCTGGATCGTCAACGGCTATCAGCTTGCAATTGTGGTCACCCTGCTTCCGTTGGCAGCACTTGGTGAAATCTATGGCTACAGGCGTGTCTATCTTGGCGGCGTGGCATTGTTTACCGTCGCTTCCGTCGCCTGCGTTTTCTCACGCTCACTGGAAGCACTCACTTTCGCCCGCATCATACAGGGACTGGGTGCAGCAGGCCTGATGAGCGTCAACACCGCCCTTTTGCGCTATACGGTGCCGCAGGCGAAATTCGGTACAGCCATCGGCCTCAATGCACTCTTCGTCGCCGTTTCGTCGACCATCGGGCCGACGCTTGCCGGTGTCATGCTATCGTCCCTGAGCTGGCCGTGGCTTTTCGTCATCAATATTCCACTCGGCATTGCTGCCGTCGTGATGGGCCTCAAAAGCCTGCCCGAGAATGAGCACTCCGCACGCAAATTCGACGTGGTCAGCGCCATCCTGTCAGCGCTCACCTTCGGCCTTCTGGTCACAACCATCGACAGTGCAGGCAACGAAATCGGGTCCTTCGTCGTGCTGTTGCAGGCGGTGGGCTGCGTAACCGCGGCTGTTCTCCTCACACGGCGGTCGCTGCGCATGGCCGATCCGCTGCTGCCGCTCGACCTCTTGCGCATTCCCGTCTTTACGCTTTCCATCTGCACTTCGATCATGTCGTTTCTGGCGCAGATGATGGCGTTCATCTCGCTGCCGTTCCTCTTTCAGGTCGTCTTTGGCTTCAGGCCGATCGAGGTTGGTTTCCTGATGATGCCCTGGCCCATTGCGCTTGCCATCGTCGCGCCGCTTTCGGGCAAACTGTCCGACAAACACTCACCGGCGATTCTGGGCCTGCTTGGGCTCATCATATTCGCCATCGGCCTTGCTCTGGTGGGCATGTTGCCGGAACATCCATCGATCCCGGATATATGCTGGCGCATGGCAATTTGCGGAATTGGTTTCGGCCTCTTTCAGGCACCGAACAATCGCATGATGATTACCTCGACGCCGCGCTCACGCAGCGGTGCCGCAAGCGGCATGCTGGGCACGGCGCGCCTTCTCGGCCAATCGCTGGGGGCGGCTTTCGTCGCCTTTCTGCTGTCGCAATGGGGAGTGGAAGGAACACCCTATATTCTCTTCTTCGCATCCGGCTTCGCACTGTTTGCCTCGCTGATCAGCGTCACACGCCTCGGGCGTTGACTTCATCCACAGCTTTGGAGGGAACCGGAAAATATCTTGCACAAAGAAGCAAATTTCCCTGTTGCAATCTCCGGAGCGTTGGTCCATATAGCGCCTGCCTGACGGAAACGAACGGTTTCCGGAATGACTGGCGCGAGCGGGTGTAGCTCAGGGGTAGAGCACAACCTTGCCAAGGTTGGGGTCGAGGGTTCGAATCCCTTCGCCCGCTCCAGTTTTTCTTCAGATCAGGTTTTACGAAGGCTGCCGACAGGCGGCCTTTCGTGTTTCAGGGCAATGTTTCTGGAAGTGTACCATTGCTAGAGCAGCTTGAATGGCAGGCCTGAAACAAGCACCTTTATATAGCGTTTCTTCTGAAAATAGCCGTTGAGTGAAATACGCGGAATCGCTGCAGCTGGCATCACACCTGTTTGCTGCAGCACACCAGGCTGGGTGGTCACGCCCACATCGAACCCGCCTTCTGAAACCGCCCTGATCTCGCGTTCGCCAACGGCCGCCTTCCATCCATATGGATAGGCAAAGGATCGCGGCCTGTAACCAGCATAGCGTTCTACTGATTCGGTCGAGTCAGCGATTTCCTTGGCCAGTCTTTCGTCGTCGACACGACGTAAATTGACATGAGTGACAGTGTGCGCGCCAAGATGCACAAGCGGATCGAGCGCAAGAGCGCGCAATTCCGATGGGTTCATCACCGATTCATCGACAAGCGAAATTGCGTCGATCCCGACCGTTTGTGCAGCTGCGTCTATGCGGGCTACTGCCTCGTCTTCATCGAAACACTGCATGAACTGCACAAGCTGGGCAAAGGCCGCTGATTTCTGGGCCGGAGTTGCTGCGCGCACATCGAGAACACCGCCGCCAAAGTCGAACTGGAAACTGTCGGCCTCCGTCACCAGAGCCGCAATGGTCCGCCACCACATGGATCGCTTGCGTTCCACGAAACCCGTCGTGATGAAAATCGTGTAGGGAATGCTGTATCTGGCAAACACAGGGGCCGCGAAGTCTGCATTGTTCCGATAACCATCGTCCAGCGTGAAGGCGACATATTTCCGGGTGCTGCCTTGTTCGGAAAGCAGCCTCGGCAAGTCATGCAAATGCACCGGCACAAGGCCCGCTTCCAATGCCGCTTCTATCGCCATTTCAAGCGTTTGCGGCGTAATCGAAAGAATGGCGTTGGGGTCTGACCGATCTGTCGCACCTTCCGGTTTGACGTGATGCATCGTGAAGACGACACCGCGCCCACCGGCAGAAGGGAAAAGCGCCGACGCACCGGAAAAGGCAATAGCCTCCAGCCCCGCACGGATCAGCGGATATTTCAAACTGCCCTTAATAGACCGCAGCGACATCTTCTCGAATATACTTCCCCCGAAGGCCAGACTTGGCGCGGGATCGTGCGCCAGCCGTGAACCCCTCTCGCCTATAGCAATTTCATCTCGCCACGTGAATTGCTTTCGCCGCATCTTAATCCTAGAGCGCATTTCGATCTGATTGAATCAGATCGGCGCTCTCAATATTTGTTTTGGAGCGCATCCCGAAAACCGTTTCACACTTTTCGGGATGCGCTCCAGCAAAAAGGCCGCACGCAAAGCGTACGGCCTTTTATCATTTTGTTCGTTAAACTTGACGCTCAAAGCGAAGTCGAGCTCTTCCACCAGTCGGTTCCGCCATCATGCGCATACTGGTCAATTTCAGCCAGTTCCTCGGCACTGAATTCCAGTCCCTTCAGAGCACCCAAAGAGTTTTCAAGCTGCGCGACCGAGCTTGCCCCGATGAGCGAAGAGGTCACGCGCGGATCGCGAAGCGTCCACGCAATTGCCATCTGGGCCAAAGTCTGTCCACGACGCTCCGCAATGACGTTCAATGCCCGGATGCGCCCCAGCAGTTCTTCGTTCTCTGCGCTGGCTTTCAGGGAGCCGCCCTGATTCGCCCGCGCACCTTCCGGAATGCCGTTCAGATAGCGCGATGTCAGCAAACCCTGAGCCAGCGGCGAAAACACGATGCAACCGGCGCCCAGCTCATCCAGCGTATCGAGAAGCCCATTCTCGATCCAGCGGTTGAACATGTTATAATTCGGCTGGTGAATGAAAAGCGGCACGCGCTCTTCCTTCAGGATCGCCGCCGCCTTCAGCGTCAGTTCCGGCGAATAGCTCGAAATACCGACATAGAGCGCCTTGCCCTGGCGATGCAGATGCGCGAGCGCTCCCATCGTCTCTTCCAGAGGCGTCGTGGCATCGACACGGTGCGAATAGAAGATGTCGACATAATCGAGTCCCATCCGCTGCAGCGACTGGTCGAGACTGGCAATCAGATATTTGCGGCTGCCGCCAATGCCACCATAAGGCCCCGGCCACATGTCCCAACCGGCTTTCGATGAGATAATCATCTCATCGCGATAAGGCCGGAAATCGCTGGCCATGATGCGACCGAAGTTTTCTTCGGCAGATCCGGGAGGCGGGCCATAATTGTTCGCTAGATCGAAATGGGTCACGCCCAGATCGAAGGCGCGACGGAGAATCGCGCGACCGTTTTCGTAGACATCCCGGCCACCGAAATTGTGCCAGAGGCCAAGCGATATCGCTGGCAGGTCGATGCCGCTCCGACCGGTGCGGCGATAGAGCATATCTGACTGATAGCGATCAGCCGCTGCAGAATAATGCATAACGCATCTCCATGAGTGAAATGGTTTGACCACGCATGGAAGACAGCGCCGATCCCATGCATAACAGGTGTGACGCATATTTGATCCCGAAGGGGAGTCGAGGCAATGCTAATCTGCTGAATGTTACTCAACGAAAGAATGACGAATAATCAACAACGGCTCTTAACGTGATCCGACTTCCTCAGCGACCACCAATTTCGCGAGGCCCTGGTCTTCGCGGATGAGATCAATCAGCCGCCGCAAACCAGATGGAACCTGTCGTCTGCTTGGATAATACATGGTCAGGGGCGGACCTTCGGAAGCCCAGTCCGGTAGCACGGCTTCAAGTGTACCTGCGTCCAGATAGTTCTTGACCAATGGCTCCAGACAATAGGCAAAGCCGATCCCGCCCAAAGCGGCTTCCACAGCCTGTTCGGTTTCATTGGCGCAAATCGGTCCTTTCACATCGACTCGGCGCAAGGAAGCACCGTTCCCCAATTCCCATGCATATCGGGAATTGTCTCCGAGCCTCGTCTCTATACACGGCAAGCGGAGCAGATCGTCCGGCGTTTCGGGGCACCCTGCCCTCGATATCAAAACCGGAGAACCAACCACAATCCATTGCAAAGGCCCGGTTAGCGCAACGCCGATCATGTCCTGCGGCACCCGGTCGCCATAACGGATCCCCGCATCGAAACCCTCAGCGACGATATCAACCATCTGGTCATCTATAGTGATGTCGAGATGCATGTCGGGATAGGTTTGCGTATAGCGCGGTAAGATGGGCGCGATGATCAGTCGTGCGGCATCACGCAGCGCGTTGAGCCTTATGCGCCCCGATGGAAAGTCGCGCTGACTGGTCAGAGCTTCCAAGGCTTCCCCTATCGTCCGCAGTCCGTTTTCAAGTTGTGTCGCGAGTGCCGCACCGGCTTCGGTCGGCGTGAGGGAGCGGCTGGTACGGTTGAGCAATCGCACACCCAAATCCGCCTCCAGTTTTTTCATACGATGACTGACAGCGGAGGTTGTTACGCCGAGCTCGATTGCGGCCAGTTTCATGCTTTTGCGGCGTACGATTGTCACGAATATGTTGAGATCAGCCAGCGCGGAGCGATCGAGGTTCACGATTGTCTTCCTTTGATAACGAGGCTGTTTGATAGCTTAAACGGGTCAGTTTGTCGTTATGATCGGGACGGGGAAGTTTTGCAGCTGCCCCGGCTGCTTTGGTCAAAAAAAAGCCCGCGTTGTGGCGGGTTTTGATTTGGTTTTGGGCTGGTGCCTGGTTGCGTTTGTCGGGGGATTGTTACGCTGGATCGTTTCTTTTTGCTGCCCACCCTTGGGGTTATGAGCGCGCTGCGGTGCGTGCGTATAGAACTCGCTTCCGTGCATCGATATTAGGTCGAACGATCTTCTGCGAGAAGCCGGAGCCAGCTCGCAAAGATACGAACATCGGTTATGCTTGAGAGATTTCGTGTATTTTTGTGGGAATTTGGTTGCGGGGGCAGGATT